>NZ_JBQEPJ010000002.1:0-546109 GCF_052045715.1 Microbacterium sp. 22179
CTCAAGGATCGGATGCTCCCACGACCCAGTCATCACAACCAGGCCCGAAGGGCAACTTCTCTATCTTACCCATCTCATCCGGCTTGTCAAGTCGGCGTGTCGAGCAGATCAGTGATCCGCTGCACAGCCAGACAAGCTGTAGAAGAGGTGAGTTTCCCATCCTAGACGCAAGCGCCTGTTCTCTCAAGTGAGAGTGGATCGGGAGTCGTTCTCCGCTTGAGGGGGGTGAAGCTCTAGGCTTTCTCCGCTTCCCTGTGGGGCGAACAAGTAATAAGTTACGGGGATTCCGGGGTTCTGGCAAATCGGGGCGCACCGCTCGGGCGTGTCGCAGGGGCTCCCGGATCGCCTTCGTCCCGGTCACAGGCGTTTTCCCGCCCGCGACGCGCCGGGGCTACGCTCGGCGCATGCCCACCTCACTGCTGCGACGCGTCTTCGAGGATCTGGCGATCACTCCCCCGGTGGACGTCGATGCCCCCGAACCGCGGGGCACCGTCCCCCTCCCCTCTCGGCTCGCGACGGACGAACTCGCCCGCTCCAGCGTCGCGGCGATCAGCGCCGTCGCGGGACGCGACCTCCGGACGATCGGCCTCGAGCGCATCGCCGTGGCGTATCGGAGCGATCGCTTCCTCACGATCGACGGCTCCTCTCCCCCGGTCTGGTCGCCGTTCTCCGGGTTCTGGTCAACTGGTGACGGTTGGCTCCGCACCCACGGGAACTACCCGCATCACGCGGCAGCCCTGCGTCGCGGCCTCGGCGTCGCGCCGAACGGTGACGCCACGGACGTGGCGGCCGCTCTCGCCCGTATCACCGCCGTCGACGCCGCCCGTGAGATCGCTTCTGCGGGTGGGCTCGCCGTCGTCGTGGAGCATGAACGTCCCGCGGTCGATCGTGCTCTGCGCACGACAGCACTCGTCGAGGTATCGCGTGACGGCACCCGCCCGTCGCTCGCAGACCTGTCGAGACCCCGGTCACCCGACGCTCCGCTCGCGGGGTACCGGGTGCTCGATCTCACACGCGTCATCGCCGGACCGGTGTGCACGCGCACGCTCGCCCTCCTCGGTGCCGACGTGCTGCGCATCGATCCTCCGCATCTGCCCGAACCGGAGTGGCAGCACCTCGATACCGGTCACGGGAAGCGAACGGCTCTCCTCGATGCCCGTTCCCCGCAGATGGAGGAGCTGCTGTCGTCCGCGGATGCCGTCGTGCTCGGATACCGTCCGTCGAGCATCGCGCGCCTCGGGCTCGATCCGGACGCGCTCGCGCGTCGGCATCCGCACCTGGTGATCGCCCAACTGAGCGCCTGGGGCGGCGAGCATCCGGACCGGGCGGGATTCGACAGTCTGGTGCAGGCAGAGTCCGGCATCTCCTGGATCGAGTCACGGGATGGGCGTGCGCCCGGCGCGCTCCCTGCTCAGGCGCTCGACCACAGCGCGGGATACCTGTTGGCCGCCGCCGTCTGCGTCGCTCTCCGTCGGCGCGAGCTCGAGGGCGGAAGCTGGATCATCTCGACCTCGCTGCGACGGATCGCCGCCGAACTGCTCGGGCTGCCCCGACACGATGTCCTCGCCGCCGAGCGAACGATCGACGGCTCAGGCCATACGACGCGGTTCTCCGTCGGCGGGCGGAGCATCGTGACCGTCGGCTCGGTGATTCCGGGATTCGACTTCGCAGCCCCGCGGCCCTGGGGACGGGATCAGCCGCGCTGGTGACGTGAGCGGCGCATCGCGAGTACGAGGCACAGCAGGATCGTGGCCGCTCCCCAGATCGCGCAGGCCGGAGGCAGCACCCGGTAGGCGAGGTGCTGCGCGGTGAACTCCGCGTCGAGTGGACCCCAGATCAACAGTCCCACGATCCACGATCCGATCAGGACGACGGGGAGCGACACCCACCAGGCGACGCGCACACCCTGCGGCACGCGGCGATCCAGGGTGGGTCGAGGCGACCGACGCCGCACCCAGACCAGCGCCCAGATGCCGATGATCGCCAGCCCGATCACGCTCGATCCGTGCTGCAGCCACTTGTAACCCGGTAGCGGGCCCCACATCTCGTCGAGCGCCGGGACCAGCTCGACGCCGGTACGCCCTTCGTGCGTGAAGAGGTCCCAGAGGATGTGCGAGATCACTCCGAGGATTAGCGACGCGGCGAGCAGCACCGGGTATGCCCGACGCCCACCGACTCCCACGGCCTCCCCCGCCGCCGCGAACGCCGAGCGATTCCACCCCTCGGGAAGCCGCCGCGCGACCCATGCCGGAACGAGCTCCGGCACGGCCGGACGCAGCACGACGCGCCACACGAGGAAGAGCACGAACGCGAGGAGCGCGGTCCAGACCACGTTCCCCGCGGTGTGGGTGAACTCGTAGTTCAGTCCCACGCCGCGGAGGAACAGCGGAAGGTCGGGGGTCATCGCCCCGATCGCGATCGCCGCCGGCACGAGCGGCGTCCGGACGAACGGAAGTGCGACCAGCGCGTGGCTGGGTGTGAACGGCATCCGTCCTCCTCGGTGTCGGCGCCGAGGCGCGACGGCACGGAACCGTCAGGCGATGAACACGCCGGCCAGGGTCTTCTTACCGCGACGGAGCACGGAGACCCCACCGGGGAGACCACCACGCACCGTGTCGTTCTCGTCTTCGACGCGCGCGCCGTCGATCGAGACGCCGCCCTGGGCGATCGCACGCCGCGCCTCGGAGAGACTCGACACCAGACCGGTCGAGACGAGTGCCTCGACCACTGGCGAGCCCAGCGCGACGGTCGTATTCGGGAGCTCCTCGAGCGCGGTCCGCAGCGTGGCCGCATCGAGTGCGGTCAGGTCACCCTGACCGAACAGCGCGTCAGATGCCGCGATCACCGCCGCCGTCGCCTCGACGCCGTGCACGGTCGCGCACACCTCGAGCGCGAGGCGCTTCTGCGCGGCGCGACGGAACGGTTCGGACTCGACGAGCGCCGCGTACTCCTCGATCTCGGCGCGCGAGAGGAAGGTGAAGACCTTCAGACGCTCGATCACATCGGCATCCGCGGTGCTCAGCCAGAACTGGTACATGCGGTACGGGCTGCACATCGATGCATCCAGCCAGATCGCATTGCCTTCGCTCTTGCCGAACTTGGTGCCGTCGCTGTTCGTGATCAGCGGGGTGCCGATCGCGTGCGCCGACGCCCCCTCGGAGCGCCGGATGAGATCCGTGCCGCTGGTGAGGTTGCCCCACTGATCGGAACCGCCGGTCTGCAGCACGCAGTCGTACTGGCGGTAGAGCTCGAGGAAGTCCATGCCCTGGAGGATCTGGTAGCTGAACTCGGTGTAGCTGATGCCCTCGTCGGAGTTGAGGCGGGCTGCGACCGCGTCCTTCTTGAGCATCGTGCCCACACGGAAGTGCTTACCGACCTCGCGCAGGAAGTCGATCGCCGAGAGCGGCGCCGTCCAGTCGAGGTTGTTGACGATCCGAGCGGCGTTGTCGCCCTCGAAACTGAGGTAGCGCTCGACCTGAGCACGCAGACGATCGACCCACTCGGCCACCGTCTCACGCGTGTTCAGTGTGCGTTCGGCCGTCGGCCGCGGATCGCCGATCAGCCCCGTCGACCCTCCGACGAGCCCCAGCGGCTTGTGACCGGCGAGCTGGATGCGGCGCAGCGTCAGCAGCTGCACGAGGTTGCCCAGGTGCAGGCTGGGTGCCGTGGGATCGAACCCGCAGTAATACGTGATGGGGTCTCCCGCGAGCAGGGCGCGCAGCGCCTCCTGGTCGGTGGACACGTGGACGAGGCCACGCCACACGAGTTCGTCCCACACGTTCTCGAACGTGGGGTCGATCGCCGGCGTCGCAGTCGTCAGAGCGGGATCAGACACGCTTTCCAGGCTATCAGCGCCGGATGCCTCACCCGTTCGCCGACCACCAGACGAGGAACGCCGCGCCGAGGGCGATCACCCAGCTGACGAGGCTGCCGACCAGGAAGTACTCGGCCCGCGCACCGGTCTCGCGTCCGCGCGAGATCTCGGGGAATCGCACGATGCCCTTGGCCGCGAGCATCGCCGCCAGGAGCGGGTACGCCGCAGCGAGCGTCAGCATGAGCACCAGGATCCGCTCGAGGGGGCCGATCAATCGCCCGCCCTGGAATGCACTACGCCGATCGATCGCCGCCGTCGGTTCGGATGCGGATGCCGATGACTCGCCGTCGGCCCGCTCCGCATCGGCGGGGGTCGGCTCGAGCTCTCGGCGCTCGACCGGGCGCCAGGTGTGTTCGCCGTCGAGAGCCGCGCGCACCACGAGGTTCGCGGATTCGAGAAGAAACGCCGCCGCACCGACCACCAGGACGGCGAGATCGAAGGAGATCGCGCCGACCGGCGAATCGAGGCGCCACACCTCGCCGATCAGGCCCGCGCCCGAGCGCTCGGGGAGAGTGACCACAGCGCCGACGCTGACGATGCCGAGCAGCACGGCCGGCCAGAACCCGGCGGGTGATGGATGGTCGTCGGGCATGCACCACACCCAGAGGCCACCGACCACGAGCGCAGCCAGCATCGGGAGCAGCGCATCGCCGACGCTGCCGAGCACGAGGAGCAGCACCGCGACCACCAGATAACCGATCCAGCGGCGCGCGGCGAACTGCCGCACGAGGTCGACGGCACCGACCGCGAGAAGGAGGAAGCCGGCGAGGATCATGCGATGTCACCGCGCAGCGTCGCCAGGCCGTCGATGAGCGCCTGGGCTCCGGCCCGACGCAGCGACTTGGAGACGCTGGGTTGGGTCACGCCCTCGATCTCGGCGAGTTCTTGCTGGGAGCGGCCCACCACGCGACCGTAGGTCAGCCGTCGCTCCCGCTCGCTCATCGCTCCCACCAGCTCGTCACGGACGAGGAGGTAGGCGTTCGATACCGCGATCGTCGACTCCATGACCTCATTCTGACCGGGGGCACCGACAATCCACGTGCGCGAGCGCGGGACCGCTCGTCGTTCGCGCTCGTGGGCGAGGTCGATCGCCTCACGTGCAGCCCACCATCCCGGCCCGTCGGGAAGCGCTCCGTGCGCGGAATCCACGCGGCGGACCTCACCCACACCGAGCCCGAACCGCAACCCGATGCCGTCGGGAAGCGCGAGATGGATCATCAGGAGCGACGTCATCGCCCCCTCGAGATCGCCATAGACGGCCTGCTGCTCGTCGCCCACTGTCGGGGTGAGGGGCTGCAGCGCCAGCGGGCGATCGCGCTCGGCCTGAGCGATCGCGTCGTCGAGTCGACGCTGGGCGACCCCGCGGTCGCTCAGCGAACGGGAGCCGACGATGTCGGCGATCACGGCGATGACCATGTGTATAACCGTACCACGCATATTCTTGAGTTATGCCTTTATGGGCTATATTCTCGAGATATGCCTGAATCGCAGAACGTGCAGAACGTCCCGTGGAGCGCCGGAACCTGGACCCATCCTCCCCTCTCGACCGAGAGCAGACAAGAGCTCATCGCCACCGCCGTCGAAGGAAGCGATGCCTGGCGGCACACCGCCTACGGATTCGTCCACGACACCGAGCACGCGCTCCTCGCCCCGCTCGCCGTCGGCGAAGCCATGGAGGTCACCTTCGACGCGCCCTGGACCGGAGAGTTCGATCAAGCCGGCGTGTTCGTGCGCATCGACGACGAGCACTGGATGAAAGCCGGCCTCGAGTACGCCGACGGGCACCTCGGCCTCGGCGCCGTCGTCACCGCCATCCGCTCCGACTGGTCCGTCGGGTACGTCGACGACTGGCTCGACACCGAGGTCACGGTGCGCGTGAGCCGGTGGGCGGATGCCCTGATCGTGCGTGCCCGCGCGGCCGACGGCCCGTGGCGACTCGTGCGGGTCGCCCCGTTCGACGGCGACGCCGCGGCATCCGCCGGGCCGTTCCTCGCCGGGCCGACGCGCAGCGGACTCGCCGTGCGGTTCTCCCGATGGACGCGGACACCCGCCGACACCGACCTGCACTGAGCACCGGGCTCCGGCCCACCGAGGCCGGAGCCCGGCTCAGATACCGAGCGCGTGCGCGGCGGCCTGTGCGCGGGCGACGAGTTCGGCGCGCTGCTCGGCCACGCGCACCGGAGCGGTTCCACCGATCCCCGTGCGCGAGGCGACGGAGCCCTCGATCGTGAGGACCTCGCGCACCTCCGGGGTCAGATGCGAGGAGACACCGGCGAGCAGCGCGTCGGACGCGTCCTCGAGACCGATCCCCTGCTCCTCGCAGGCGCGCACCAGCGCACCCGAGATCTCGTGCGCGTCGCGGAACGGCACCCGCCGCTTCACGAGCCACTCCGCGACATCCGTCGCGAGCGAGAAGCCCTGCGGTGCGAGAGCCGCCATCCGATCCGTGTCGAAACGCAACGTGGCGATCATGCCGGCGAAAGCGGGAAGCACGACCTCGAGGGTGCGAACCGAGTCGAAGACCGGCTCCTTGTCCTCCTGCAGATCGCGGTTGTAGGCCAACGGCAGTCCCTTGAGCGTCGCGAGAAGCCCCGAGAGATTTCCGATGAGGCGCCCCGACTTGCCCCGCGCGAGCTCGGCGATGTCGGGGTTCTTCTTCTGCGGCATGATGCTCGACCCTGTCGAGTAGCCGTCGTCGAGGGTCACGAAGCCGAACTCGCGCGTGTTCCAGAGGATGATCTCCTCCGACAGGCGCGAGACGTCGACACCGATCATCGCGGTCACGAAGGCGAACTCGGCGACCACGTCGCGCGCGGCCGTACCGTCGAGTGAGTTCTCGGCCGGACGATCGAGCCCCAGCTCCGAGGCGACGAGCGACGGATCGAGACCGAGCGTGGAACCCGCGAGTGCTCCCCCGCCGTACGGCGAGACGCCGGCCCGTCGACGCCAGTCGACCAAGCGCTCGAGCTCGCGAACCAGCGGCCAGCCATGGGCCTGCAGGTGATGAGCCAACAGCACGGGCTGTGCGTGCTGGAGATGCGTACGCCCCGGCAGGATCGCCTCGGGGTGCGCCTCGGCCTGCGCCACGAGCGCGTCGATCACCCGCAGGATGTCACGGGCGATCACCGCCGCGTGGTCGATGAGGTACATGCGCACGAGCGTCGCGATCTGATCGTTGCGACTGCGGCCGGCGCGCAGGCGTCCGCCCAGCTCCGGGCCGAGCTCGGCGATCAGCGCCTGCTCGAGCGCGCCATGGACGTCCTCATCAGTCGGCGCCGGGAGCAGCGTGCCGTCGGCGACCTTGCGCGCGACCGCGTCGAGGCCCGCGTGCATGCGCACCGCCTCCTCCGGCTCCAGATAGCCCGCCGCCTCGAGGGCCGTGGCGTGGGCATGCGAACCCGCGATGTCGTACGGGGCCAGGATCCAGTCGAAATGCGTCGACCGGCTCAGCTCCACGAGCTCGGGTGACGGACCGGTCGCGAACCGGGCACCCCAGAGAGCGCCCTCGTTCGTGCCGTCGCTCTTCGCGCCGCTCATGCGGATGCTCCGGCGAGGGCCGATGCCGAGCCGTTCTTACGCAGCAGCCACACCAGCAGCGCCTTCTGCGCGTGCAGGCGGTTCTCGGCCTCGTCCCACACCACGCTCTTCGGGCCGTCGATGACCTCGGAGTCGACCTCATATCCGCGATCGGCGGGAAGACAGTGGATGAAGATCGCCTCCGAGTCGGCGAGCGTCATCGTCTCGGGCGTCACCTTGTAGCCGCCGAGATCACGGATGCGCGCGATCTTCTCCTCTTCCTTGCCCATCGACACCCACGTGTCGGTGACGACGACGTCGGCGCCGGCCGCAGCCTCGACCGGATCGGTGTACAGCGTGATGGACCCACCTGTGTCGGCCGCTCGACGGTCGGCCGCCTCCACGACGTCCGCCCGTGGCGAGTAGTCCGCGGGAGAGGCGATGCGCACGTGCATGCCCGCCGTGACGCCGGCGAGTGCATAGGAGTGCGCCATGTTGCTCTGCCCATCGCCGAAGAACGTCAGCGTGAGCCCCGCGAGCTCGCCCTTGTGCTCACGGATCGTGAGCAGATCGGCGAGCAGCTGACAGGGGTGGAAATCGTCGGACAGCGCGTTGATCACGGGCACTCGGGTGCCCGCCGACATCTCTTCGAGTCCCGACTGCGCGTAGGTGCGCCACACGATCGCGGCGACCTGGCGCTCGAGAACCCGCGCGGTGTCCGAGGGAGTCTCCTTGCCGCCGAGCTGGCTGCTCGCGGTCGAGATGATGAGGGGCGATCCGCCGAGGTCGGCGATCCCGACCGCGAAGGAGACACGGGTGCGGGTCGACGACTTGTCGAAGATCACCGCGACCGTCTGGGGTCCGGCGAGGCTCTTGTCGGCCCACCGATCCTTCTTCAACTCGATCGCGAGATCGAGGATCTCGGCCTGTTCGGCGGGCGTGAGGTCATCGTCGCGCAGCAGATGGCGGGTCATGCGGATACCTTTCCGGGGAGCGTCGCGAAGACGTCGGAGAGCGTGGCCGCGAACAGCTCGCGGAACTCGGAGATCTCGGCGTCGCCGATCGTGAGGGCGGGCGCGATGCGCACCGTGTCGGGATTGGCCGCGTTGACGATGAGGCCGCGCTCCTGCGCCGCAGCGACCACCGCACCCGCGACCGGCTCGGCGAGGGCGACGCCGATCAGCAGACCGCGACCGCGCACACCCGAGACCAGCGGCGATTCCAATCCGAGGATCGTCTCGCGCAACTCCTCACCGCGTCGGGCGGCGTTCTCGACGAGCCCCGCGTCCTCGATCTCGGCGAGCACGGCATCCGCCACCGCGGTGGCCAGCGGATTCCCACCGAAGGTCGAGCCGTGCGAGCCGGGGGTGAACAGATCGCTCGCCGCGCCGTAGGTCACGAGCGCCCCGATCGGGAAGCCCCCGCCGATCCCCTTCGCGAGCGTGATCGCATCCGGGGTGATGCCCTCATGGCTGAACCCGAACCAGGCGCCGGTGCGCCCGGCACCGGTCTGGATCTCGTCGACGATGAGGAGCGCTCCGTGCGCGAGCGTCAGCGAGCGGGCGGCGGCGAGGTAGCCCTCGGGAAGCTCGACCACGCCGGCCTCGCCCTGGATCGGCTCGACGATGACCGCCGCGACGCGATCGTCCATCGCGGCTTCGAGCGCCTCGATGGTCGCCGGGATGTGCTCGACGCCGCCGGGCATCGGCTCGAACGGGGCGCGCATCGCCTCTTTCGCGGTCAGCGCGAGCGAGCCCATCGTGCGGCCATGGAAGCCGTTCTCGAGGGCGATGATGCGCGGACGCTCGGCACCGCCGTGCAGACGGGCGAGCTTGAACGCGGCCTCGTTCGCCTCGGCGCCGGAGTTCGAGAAGAACACCCGACCGTCGATCCCGGCCCCCGCCAGACGCTTGAGGCGTGCGGCGAGCGCGAGCTGCGAGGGGGTCGCGAAGTAGTTCGAGACGTGGGCGAGCGTCGCGGCCTGGCGAGAGACCGCTTCGACGAACACCGGGTGCGCGTGGCCCAGGGAGGTCACGGCGATCCCCGCGAGGAAGTCGAGGTGGCGTCGGCCCTCGGAATCCCACAGATAGGAGCCCTCGCCACGCGTCAGCAGCGCCAGGCGCGCTCCCGCGTTGAGTACGAGGTCGCGTTGCGCGTCGTCCTGCCAGATGGTCATCCTGCCACCACTTCCGTTCCGATTCCTTTGCTGGTGAAGAGTTCGACGAGCACCGAGTGCGGCACGCGTCCGTCGATGATCGCCGCGGCGTCCACTCCGCCCTCGACCGCGTCGAGGCAGGCGCGCATCTTCGGGATCATCCCCGACTCGAGACTCGGCAGCATGTCGATGAGGGCCGTCGACGTCAGATGGGACACAAGCGAATCGCGGTTCGGCCAGTCGGCGTAGAGTCCCGGCACGTCGGTGAGGATCACGAGTTTGCGGGCGCCGAGAGCGATCGCGAGCGCAGCCGCCGCCGCGTCGGCGTTGACGTTGAGGGAGTGCCCCGGGTGGTCGAGATCGGGCGCGATGCTCGACACGACGGGGATGCGCCCGGCGACCAGATGATCGATGACCGCCGTCGGATCGACCTGCACGACGTCGCCGACCCGCCCCAGATCGACCTCTTCACCGTCGACCATGACCCCGCGACGGCGACCGCCGAACAGGCCCGCGTCCTCACCGCTGAGCCCCGTGGCGATCGGGCCGTGGGAGTTGATCTTGGTGACCAGCTGCGGGTTCACCTGGCCGGTGAGCACCATGCGCACCACGCCGATCGCCTCGGTGTTGGTGACGCGATACCCGCCCTTGAACTCGCTGGGGATCTCGAGGCGTCCGAGCATGTCGGAGATCTGGGGGCCGCCGCCGTGCACGACCACCGGCTGCACGCCGACGTAGCGCAGATACGCGATGTCCTGCGCGAAGGCGTCCTGCAGTTCGTCCGACACCATGGCGTTGCCGCCGTACTTGACCACGACGATCTGGTCGCGGAACTTCTTCAGCCACGGCAGCGACTCGATGAGCGTCGTCGCCTTCTGCGCCGCCTCTTCGGCGGGAGTGTCCTGGATGTCGGTCATGAGGCGTAGGCGCTGTTCTCGTGCACGTAGTCGTGGGTGAGGTCGTTCGTGAGGATCGTGGCGGATGCCTCGCCCGAACGCAGGTCGATGACGAGGTTCGTCGCCCGAGGCGTCAGGTCGACATCTTCGCGCGGACGATCCGGACCGCCTGCGGTGCACACGCGCACGTCGTTCATCCAGACGTCGACGTCGTAGGGGTCGAACTGCGCGGACGTCGTGCCGATGGCGGCGAGCACCCGACCCCAGTTGGGGTCGTTGCCGAAGATCGCCGCCTTGAAGAGATTGTTGCGGGCCACCGAACGGCCGACCTCGACGGCATCCTGCTCGGACACCGCGCCGCGCACCTCGATCGTGATGTCGTGGCTCGCGCCCTCCGCATCGCCCTGCAGCTTGACCGCCAGTTCCTGGCAGAGCTCGCGCAGCGCCGAGCGGAACGCATCCAGGTCGGGCTTCACCCCGCTCGCCCCGTTGGCGAGGAGGGTGACCTGGTCGTTGGTCGACATGCATCCGTCGGAGTCGAGCCGGTCGAACGTGGTGCCGGTCGCTGCGCGGAGCGCGGCATCCGCCTCGAGCGGCTCGAGATCGGCATCCGTCGTCACCACGACCAGCATGGTGGCGAGTCCGGGAGCGAGCATTCCCGCGCCCTTCGCCATGCCGCCGATCGTCCATCCGTCGCCCTGCACGACCGCCGTCTTCGCGACGGTGTCGGTCGTCATGATCGCCTGGGCCGCGGCGTCGCCGCCGTCGGCGGACAGCGTGGCGATGGCCTGGTCGGTACCGGCGAGCACCTTCGCGCGGAACACCTCGTCACCGGTGCCGATCAACCCGGTCGAGCACACGAGCACGTCACCCGCGCTGATGTCGAGCAGCTCCGCGGCCTTCTCGGCCGTCTGGTGCGTGGTCTGGAATCCGAAGCTTCCGGTGAAGCAGTTCGCGCCACCGGAGTTGAGCACGACCGCCTCGACGACGCGATCGGCGATCACCTGCTGCGACCAGATGATCGGGTTCGCCTTGGCGCGGTTGCTCGTGAACACGGCGGCGCCGACCTTGCGCGGGCCGCGGTTGACGACGACGGCGACATCGGGCTTGCCGGTGGACTTGAGGCCGGCGGCGACGCCTGCCGCTTCGAAACCTGCGGGGGCGGTGACGCTCACGGGGCGACTCCGTTCACTGAGAGCGCGCGGTCCTCGGGGAGGCCGAGCGCGATGTTCATGGACTGGATGGCGGCGCCGGCGGTCCCCTTGACGAGGTTGTCGACCGCGGCGACCACCGTGACCCGATTCGCCGCACGGTCGATCGCAAGACCGATCAGCGCGGTGTTCGCACCGAGCACGTCGGCGGTGCGCGGGAACACGCCCTCGGGCAGCAGCTGCACGAAGGTCTCGTCACCGTAGGCGTTCTGCCAGGCGGCGCGGATGTCGACGTCGGACGCACCGGGCACGATCGGCGCGGTCGACGTCGCGAGGATCCCCCGCGACATCGGCACGATCACCGGGGTGAACGAGATGCGGATGCCGTCGCCCGATGCGCCGGTGCTCGCGGGCGCCGCTGCGGCGAGCGCCTGCCGGATCTCGGGGATGTGCCGGTGGGTGCCGCCCACGGCGTAGGGGTTCGCGGTGCCGAGGACCTCGCTGGCGAGCAGGTTGGTCTTCAGGCTCTTGCCCGCACCGGAGGGGCCGACCGCGAGCACCGAGACGATGTCGCCCGGGTCGATCACACCGGCGGCGACCCCGGGGGCGAGGCTGAGGCTGACGGTGGAGGCATTGCAGCCGGGAGCAGCGATGCGTGTGGCACCGCGCAGGCGCTCGCGCTGCTTCGTTCCGTCGACGAGGAGCTCGGGCACGCCGTAGGTCCAGGCATCGTGGAAGGGGCCTCCGTAGAACGCGTCCCAGGCGTCCTGCGACGTCAGACGGTGATCGGCACCGGCGTCGATGACGAGCGGAACGTCGCCCAGCGCATCCGTGTACTGCCCGGACTGTCCGTGCGGGAGCGCGAGCACGACGATGTCGTGACCCGCGAGGATCTCGGGCGTGGTGTCCTGCAGGGTGAGGTGCGCGAGGGAGCGCAGGTGGGGCTGATGCTGGACGAGCGGCTGTCCGGCGTTCGAGTGCGCCGTGACGGTGCGGATCTCGATGTCGGGGTGAGCGGCGAGGAGGCGGAGGATCTCGCCGCCCGCATAGCCGGATGCGCCGGAGACGGCGACGGAGTACGTCATGCTTCTACCTTAACGGTCGGGGCTGTCGGGGACCGGGGCGGCGACACCGGTGCTCGACCATCGTCCGCCGGGATCGGCAGGCAGGAGCGCGGGGTCGCCTAACGTCGGCGGTCGCGGCGTCGGCGCACCGGAGCGGCGCTCGGGACGAGCGTCGAGACAGCGGAAGCGGCCGAAGGCATGTCGCGACGATAGCGCGCCCTCGACGGCATCCGCAAATCCGTCACGTCACCGAGCGTCACTCGAGCTCGGCGAGGAGTTCCACCTCTTCCGCGCGGCTGAGCCCGGCGCGGCGCGGACGATCCACACCGCGCAGGAGCTCGTCGGCCACGACCCGCGCGGCCGTCGCGTCGAGCGGGCTCAGCGCGCCCCCCGTCGCGAGGAACCTCTTGTTGCGACGGGTCATGAATCCGGTCATGTCGACCGGCAACCAGAGCGGCAACGAGCGCACGCCCATCCAGTACTCCACGCTGCGCGCGCGCAACCACTCCTCGCTCGCCTCGCGCACGCCGCCGGTGTGTCCGGCGGCGCCGCGCACGATCTCGAGCATGTCGGCGAGCGGGATGCTGTCGCCGACCGCGTTCACCGCGCCGACGGCTCGCGAGGAGGCGACGTACGCGGCGAGGTCGTCGACGTCGACGATCTGCGCGGTCCGGCCGGCCAGGGGCGGTACCAGCACCGGTCGCTCCCCCGCCCGTGCGAACGCCGCCGCCCAGTAACCGAAGCGGTCGCTCGGGTCGCCCTCGCCCACGATCAGACCGGGTCGCACGATCAGCGCCCGATCGCCCAGCGCGGCGACGGCATCCTCCGCCGCCGCCTTCTGCGCACCGTAGTCGGCATCCTCCGCGCGGGAGGACGGATGCCGTGGCGCGCTCTCGTCGGCGCCCACCGTCTCGTCGTCGGCGTACACCGAGACGGACGACACGAAAGTCCAGCGGGCGGCGCGGTCTCCGAGCTCGTCGACGGCCCGGGCGACCTGGAGCGCCGAGGACGAGACGTCGACCACGAGGTCCCATTCGCCGTCGAGCGCCGCGTACGGATCGGCGCCGGTCCGGTCCCCGACCACGAGCGTCGCCCCCGGCGGCACCGGGCGGGCCCCCCGCGCGAGGCAGGTCACGGCGGCGCCCTCGTCGAGGAGTCGGCGGGCGATCCGGCTCGACAGCCATCCGGTGCCGCCGAGGATCAGGGCCTTCGTCATGACACCAGCACACCAGGATCGGCGCGCCGACGGAAGCGCATCCGCTCAGAGCAGAGTGTCGGATGCGCCTGACACGATGGGGCCATGCTCACGACCCTCGCCGTCTCCGGCTACCGCTCGCTCGTCGACGTCGTCGTGCCGCTCGATCCGCTCACCGTGATCACGGGGGCGAACGGCACGGGCAAGTCGAACCTCTACCGCGCCTTGCGCCTGCTCGCGGCGACCGGCCACGGCCGCGCGGTCGCCGCCGTCGCACGGGAGGGAGGCCTCGATAGCGTGCTGTGGGCGGGCCCCGAGACGCCGCAGGGTGAAGGAGCCCAGGGCACACGGCGCAGCCGACCGATCTCGGTGCGCCTCGGCATCGCCGCCGACGAGGTCGGGTACCTCATCGACCTGGGCCTGCCGCAGACCGACGCGCGCAGCCTCTTCACGCGCGACCCGGAGATCAAACGCGAGCAGTTGTTCAGCGGCCCGTTCGCGCGGCCGGGAACGCTGTTCGTCGATCGTCAGCGCGGCGGCGTGCGGGTGCGGGGCGACGACGGCTGGGAGTCGGTGGATCAGCCGATGGGACCGGGCCAGAGCGTGCTGCTCGACCTCGTCGACGGCACCGCGCGGTGGGAGACGGCATCCTTGCGCTCCCGGATCGCCAGCTGGCGCTTCTACGACCACTTCCGCACCGACGCGTCCGCCCCCGCGCGACAGCCGCAGGTCGGAACGCGCACGCGCTGGCTGAGCGACGACGGCTCCGACCTCGCCGCCGTGTGGGCGACGACGACGGAAGCCGGACGCGGCGCTCCGCTCGACGAGGCCGTCGACCGCGCCTTCCCGGGATCACGCGTGCAGATCTCCGTCACCGACGGCTCGTTCCGGTTGCAGCTGCGGCAACCCGGGTTGCTGCGCCCGCTCGACGCCGCCGAACTCTCCGACGGCACGCTCAGGTACCTGCTGTGGTGCGCGGCACTGCTGCCCGCCGACCCGCCGCCGCTCCTCGTCGTCAACGAGCCCGAGTCGAGCCTGCACGAGAGCCTCATCGATCCTCTCGGCTCATTGCTCGCTCATGCAGCGTCCCAGACGCAGGTGATCGTCGTCACCCACTCGGCACCCCTCCGCCGCGCACTCGCCGAGGCGGGCGGGTCGGTCGTCGAGCTCGAGTCGAACGGCTACGGAACCCGTGTGCGCGATCAGCTGCCGCTCGAGCGTCCGAGCTGGCACTGGCCGTCGCGCTAGCGGGAACGCTGCGCGACGGCCAGTGCCTGCGAGGGGATCGTGTGGGACTCAGTCGCGGAGAGCCGCCCCGAAGCGCTCGGCGGCGACGGCGACGCCCGCGAGCTTGGCTTCGCTGGCCTCGGCCGCCGTGAGAGTGCGATCGTCGGCGCGGAAACGCAGGGCGAAACTCAGGCTCTTCGAACCCGAAGGAACGCCCTCGCCGCGGTAGTCGTCGACCAGGCGCACTGATTCGAGGAGCGCACCCGCGCCCTCGGCGAGTGCTGCCTCGACGTCCGCGGCCGGAACCTCGATCGGCACAGCGAGCGAGACGTCCTGCGTCGCGGCGGGGAAGGTCGAGAGCGATGCGGCGACGATGCGCTCGCCCGCGAGGGAGAGCACGAGATCGAGATCGACCTCGAGCACGGTCGCTCGCCCAGGGAGATCCGCATCCGCGGTGACAGCGGGGTGGAGTTCGCCGACGTAGCCGACGACCCGATCCGCGACGCGCAGGTCGCCCGTGCGTCCCGGGTGGAGGGCGGCTCGCGTGCTCTGCACGACGTCGATCTCGACGCCTGCGGCCGTCGCGATCACGCGCACGGCGTCGAGAGCATCCGAGAGCCCGGCCGCCTCGGCCGGACGTCCCGGCTGGCGCGGGGTCGCGTTCCCGGTCAGGAGAGCGGCGAGGAAGCGGTTCTGCGGCGGGATCGATGCGTTCAGCTCGGCGAGGGTCTCCTCCGAGGGGCGCTCCCCGAGTGGCGGAACCTCATCCGTGCCGTAAGTCGTCCCGGCTTCGGGCAGGAACACCGCACCCGTGTCGAAGATCGCGAGGTCGGTGAGTCCGCGTGAGATGTTGCGGTGCGCCGTCTGGAGCAACCCCGGCACCAGCGAGCGTCGCAGGAACGGCGCCTGGCCGTCGAGCGGGTTCGCCAGCCGGATGCTGGGCAGGTGCTCTCCCGTCGCCGATCCGTGGAGGTCGTTCTGCGCCTCGGTCGTGAACGGGAAGGCGGGGGTCTCGACGAAGCCCGCGGACGCCAGGGCGTTCGCCACCCGGCGGCGGCCCTGCTGGTGCGCGGTGAGTCCGCGGCCCGACGGCGGCGTGGGAAGCACCGAGGGGATGCGGTCGAGGCCGTGGATACGGGCGACCTCTTCGGCGAGCGTCCACTTGTCGGTCAGATCGGGACGCCAGGTCGGAGGGATGACGGTCCACCCGTCTTCGGCAGCGGTCACCTCCGCACCGATCGTGGTGAGGGCGCCGGTGATCTCGGTCTCGGTGTAGTCGACGCCGATCAGGCCCTCGACGAAGCCTGCGGGCAGGTCGATCTCGCCGACGAAGACCTCGGCGAAGAGCGCGCCCCCCTCGTCGGTGAGCGTGCCGCCGGCCAGCTCGACCATGAGGTCGGCCGCACGACGGGCCGCCACGAACGGGATGAGCGGGTCGACGCCGCGCTCGAAGCGCTTGGACGCCTCGCTGGGCAGCTTGTGCCGGCGTGCGGTGCGCGCGATCGTGGTGGGATCGAACGACGCGGCCTCGATGAGGACATCGGTCGTCGTGTCGCTCATCTCGGTCGTGCCGCCGCCCATGACGCCGGCGAGGCCGATGGGTCCGGATTCGTCGGTGATGAGCAGATCCTCGACGTGGAGCGTGCGCTCCTGGCCGTCGAGAGTCGTCATCTTCTCGCCCGCCCGAGCGCGGCGCACCGTGATGCCGCCCGTGAGCTTGTCGAGGTCGTAGCCGTGCAGCGGCTGGCCGAGTTCGAGCATGACGTAGTTCGTGATGTCGATCAGCACGCCGAGCGAGCGCATGCCCGCGAGCGAGAGCCGCGCGATCATCCAGGGAGGTGTCGGGCGGGACGGGTCGACCCCGCGGACGACCCGGGTCACGAACTCGCTCGCGCCCACACGTCCGCGCACGGGCGCCTGATCGTCGACGATCGCGACATGGCCGGTGCCCGGCTGCAGCTCGGCGAAGTCCCGCTCGGCCGGGTCGCGGAACTCCGCTCCCGTCGCGTGCGAGTACTCACGGGCCACGCCGCGCAGGGAGAAGGCGTACCCGCGGTCGGGCGTGACGTTGATCTCGACCGCGACGTCGTCGAGCCCGAGGAGGGCGATCGCGTCGGTACCGACCGGGGCGTCGATCCCCAGGTCGGACAGCACGAGGATGCCGTTGTGCTCGTCACCGAGCCCGAGCTCCCGCGCCGAGGCGATCATGCCGTCCGACACGTGCCCGTAGGTCTTGCGGGCCGCGATCGGGAACGGGCCGGGCAGCACCGCGCCCGGGAGCGTCACGATGACCTTGTCTCCGGCGACGAAGTTGTGGGCGCCGCAGACGATGCCGCGCACGCCGCCGTTCGCCTCGCCGACGTCGACCTGGCACCAGTTGATGGTCTTGCCGTTGGACTGCGGTTCGCCCTCGAGCGAGACCACCTGTCCGACGACGACGGGACCCGTGATGTCGAAGCGGTGCACGTCCTCCTCTTCGAAGCCGACCGTCACCAGTGCCGCAAGGACGTCCTCGGGGGACGCATCCGCTGCCACATCGACATACTCACGCAACCACGAAAGCGGGACGCGCATCACACCACCATCCCGTACTGCTCGCTGAATCGGACATCGCCCTCGGCCATGTCACGCATATCCTGCACATCGCTGCGGAACATGAGTCCCCGCTCGATGCCCATGCCGAACGCGAAGCCGCTGTACACCTCGGGATCGATCCCGGCCGCACGCAGAACGTTCGGGTTGACCATGCCGCAGCCGCCCCACTCGATCCACCGTGCGCCGCCCTTGAAAGTGGGGTGCCACAGATCGAGCTCGGCGGAGGGCTCGGTGAAGGGGAAGTAGTTGGTGCGGAAGCGCATCTTGGCCTCGGGACCGAACAGCTGCTTCGCGAAGTGGTCGAGCGTGCCCTTGAGGTGCGCCATCGTGATGCCCTTGTCGATCACGAGACCCTCGAACTGGGTGAACACCGGCAGGTGCGTCGCATCGAACTCGTCGGTTCGGTAGACGCGCCCGGGGCAGAGCACGTAGATCGGCACCTCGCGGTCGAGCATCGAGCGCACCTGGACGGGACTCGTGTGCGTGCGCATGACGAGGTGTCGCGAGGCGGGGTCGACGTAGAACGTGTCCTGCTCCTGCCGGGCGGGGTGGTCGACGTCGAAGTTGAGCGCGTCGAAGTTGAACCACTCGTGCTCGAGTTCGGGACCCTCCGCGATCTCCCATCCCATGCCCACGAAGATGTCGCAGACCTGGTCCTGGAGCAGGGAGAGCGGATGCCGCGCACCGACGCGCGTGCGCGACGGCACCGCCGTGATGTCGATGCGTTCGGCTTCGAGGCGCGCCGCGACCTCGGCGGCAGCGAGCTCGGCCTCCTTGGCGGCGAGCGCCTGCGTGACCTGACCGCGCCCCTGGCCGACGAGCTTGCCGAAGGCGGCCTTGTTCTCGGGGGCGACCTGACGCATCGAGGCGTTCAGGACGGCGAGGGGCGAACCGTCGGCCACGTGGGCGGCACGGGCCGCCTTGAGCTCGGCGGTGTCGGTCGCTGCGTTGATCGCTGCCAGGGCTGCGGCGACGGCTGCTGCGACCGCTTCCGGGGTGATTTCTGGAGTCTCGGACACGAGAGACGAGTCTACCGGCGCGGGGTGGCGGGATCGGACGCCCCCGCCACCGTCATGCTCCGGGGGCCGTGCTTCGCCCGCTGTCGGTCCCGCGCTGCAGGGTGATCAGTTCGGTGTTCGTCTCGCCGGCGTGCTGACGCGGGTCCGGAGCTGCGTCTCCCGCCTTGGGCGAACGCTTGGTACGGCGCTGCAGACGGAACGCGATGTAGGAGAGCACCAGGCAGACGGCGACGTACATGGAGCCACCGACGATCGCCGCAGGGATGAGCGGAGAGCCGTAGGGCGCCTGGTTGCCGATCTGGTTGATCACGTACAGCAGCTCCTGGTACGTGATGATGAAGCCGAGAGCCGTGTCCTTCAGCGCGACGACGAGCTGCGCGATGATCACGGGCATCATCGCTCGCACGGCCTGCGGCAGGAGGATGAACCACATGACCCCGCTCTTGCGGAGTCCGATTGCGTACCCGGCCTCGGCCTGCCCGCGCGGCAGCGACTCGACACCGGCGCGCAGCACCTCGGCGAGCACCGAGCCGTTGTAGACGATGAGCGCGATCACGACCGCGAAGTAGGGCGACATCTTGATGCCGACGACGGGGAGGCCGTAGTACAGCAGCATCATGAGGACGAGCACGGGGACGGCGCGCAGCACCTCGATGATCCACCGGACCGGTTCCCGGACCCAGGCGTGCTCGGAGAGACGCCCGATGCCCAGGACGAAGCCGAGGACGAGCGAGCCGACGCCGGCCGCGGCGAAGGCGGCGAGCGTGCTGAGAAGCCCCTCGCCGAAGCGGACCCAGACCGCGGAGTAGGAGAAGATGTTCCACTTCTCCGCCGAGAACTGCCCGGTGGCGAAGAGCCGCCACACGACCCAGCCGAGCACGGCGAGCACCACGAGCACGGTCGCGACTCCGATGAGTCTGTTGCGCGCGATGGCGCGGGGACCGGGGACGTCGAAAAGAACGGAACTCATCGCGAGATCCTCCACTTGTTCTCGAGCACTCGCTGGACCCAGGCGAGCAGCAGCACCAGCACGACGAAGATGACCATGACCCACAGCAGCACGACCAGGGCGCTCTCGCCGCGCTCGCTGAGTGCGGCGCGGATCGTGCCCAGGTTGACGACGGAGAAGCCCGCCGCGACCGTCGTGTTCTTCATGAGGGCGATGAGCACGCTCATCATCGGGGGGACGACGGATCGGGTCGCCTGCGGCAGGACGACGTAGCGCATGACCTGACCGAAGTTCAGGCCGATCGCCCGGGCGGCCTCAGCCTGCCCGACGGGCACCGTGTTGATACCGGCGCGCAGCGCCTCCGCGACGTAGGTGGCCGTGTAGAGACCGAGGGCGATGACCGCGAGCAGGAGGGAATTGACGCGTTCGCCGAGAAGGATCGGCAGGCAGAACGCGAAGAAGAACATGACCAGGGTCAACGGGGTGTTGCGGATCCAGTTCACGTAGACGCCGCCGACCGCGCGGGCGATCGGGACCGGGGACACTCTGGCCGCGCCGACGATCAGTCCGAGGACGATCGCGATGAGACCTCCACCCAGGAACAGCGCGATCGTTCCCCACAGCGCTTCCCCCCAGAGATCGAGGTGGTCGGTGATGACTCCCACTGGTGCTCCTGTCGATTCGAATTGGCGCGACGCTCTGCCGATGGGCGGGGCGGCCGAGGATATCGGCCGCCCCGCTCGGATCAGCTGATCGGGTCGACCTCGGGCTGGGTCGCCTTGACTCCGGAGGCTCCGAGGTTGTTCTCGAAGATCTGCTCCCAGACGTCGCCGCCGTCGGTCAGCTGCGTGTTGAAGTACTCGACGAGTGCGGTGTCATCCTTCGCCACACCGATGCCGTAGCGCTCCTCGCTGAAGGGCTCGCCGACGACCTTGAGGTTGTCGGGGTCCTGAGCCGCGTAGCCGATGAGGATCGCCTCGTCGGTCGTGACGGCGTCCACCTGGCCGTTCTTGAGGTCCTCGACGCACTTGGAGTAGGTGTCGTACTCCTTGGTGGGAACCTCGGGGTAGTTGGTGTTGATGTTCTGGATAGGCGTGGAGCCCGTGGCCGAGCACACCGTGGTCGAGGAGTCGAGGTCGTCGACGCTCTCGATGTCGCTGTCGGCCCCGACGAGGAGGCCCTGGCCCGTCACGAAGTACGGACCGGCGAAGGAGATCTGCTCCTTGCGCTTGTCGGTGATCGAGTAGGTGCCGACGTAGTAGTCGATGTCACCGTTCACGATCGCCTGCTCGCGGTTCGCCGAGGCGATCGCCTGGAACTCGATCTTCTCGGGGTCGACCCCGAGGGATGCGGCCATCCAGCGTGCGATGTCGACGTCGAAACCGGTGCGCTCGCCCGTCACGGGGTCGAGGTAGCCGAGCCCGGGCTGGTCCTCCTTGACGCCGACCTTGATCGTCCCGCTGGACGAGATCCGGTCGAACGTCGGGCTGCCGTCGAGGCTGACATCGGTCGCCACCGTCCAGGGCGTGCTGCTCGAGGCGTCGCCGCCGTCGTCGCCGCCGCCGGTGCCCGTGCTCGACGGGGTTCCGCTGTTGCAGGCGGTGAGCGCGAGCAGCGCCACCGCCGCGATTCCGATACCTGCCAGTGTCCGTGTGCGTCGCATGTGCGTCTCCTTCGTGTGCTGTGGGTGCAGGGTCTGGGGTGATCAGTGCGTGAGGAGCTTCGAGAGGAAGTCCTTGGCGCGATCGCTCTTCGGATGGGTGAAGAACTCCTCGGGCGTGGCCTCTTCGACGATCCGACCGTCGGCCATGAAGACCACGCGGTCGGCCGCCTTGCGGGCGAAGCCCATCTCGTGGGTGACGACGATCATCGTCATGCCCTCGTGCGCGAGCTCGACCATGACGTCGAGCACCTCGTTGATCATCTCGGGGTCGAGCGCGCTGGTCGGCTCGTCGAACAGCATGACCTTCGGATGCATCGCCAGCGCTCGCGCGATCGCGACGCGCTGCTGCTGCCCGCCCGAGAGCTGGGCCGGAAGCTTGGACGCCTGCTTGGCGACGCCGACGCGCTCGAGCAGCTCCATCGCCTCGCGCTCGGCGTCGGCCTTCTTGAGGCCGCGCACCTTGATCGGGCCGAGGGTGACGTTCTCGAGGATCGTCAGGTGGGCGAACAGGTTGAACGACTGGAAGACCATGCCGACGTCGGCGCGGAGTTCGGCGAGGCCGCGTCCCTCGGCGGGCAGCGCCTTGCCGTCGATGCTGATGGTCCCGCTGGTGATCGTCTCGAGGCGGTTGATGGTGCGGCACAGGGTCGACTTGCCCGAGCCGGACGGGCCGATCACGACGACGACCTCGCCGGCGTTCACGGTGAGGTCGATATCGGTCAGAGCCTGGAACTCGCCGTAGTGCTTCTGCACGTTGTCGACGACGACAAGGGCTTTACCGGTGGTCATCTTTTCTCCAAACTCGCCAGGTCGTCGGCAGTGCTCGATCGGGGGTCGGCCCCGGTGGGTTCAGTCTTCGCGCCACCCGTCCCCACGGGCATCCGCGTTCATCGTCGAACGGTGCGCGACGGACCTCACGATCGCAGAGCCCCCGGGCGCTGTCAGACTTCTTGAGGATTTCTTGAGGGTCGTAACAAGGGCGTTACGCAGCGGTCCCCGAGGGGCGCGGCGCCGTCATCCGCGCTGATCGCGATAGAAGTCCACCGCTCCGGGATGGAGGTCCACGGGCACGGTGAAGATCGCCTGACGGCGGCTCAGGAGCGCCGCCGCCGGCACGTCCTCCGCCATGCGCGAGCGCGCGTCGAAGAGCACCGTGAGCACGTCCTTCACGACCGCATCCGGGGTCGCGGACGCGACGATCAGGTAGTTCGGAACCGCCATCGTCGGCACCGATTGCGCGATCCCGTAGGCGCCGGCGGGGAAGTCCGACGAACGGTACGCGTCGGAATACCGTGCGTTGACGGCGTTGACCCAGTCCTGTTCGATCGGCAGCAGCCGCAGGGGCAGCGAACCCGAGAGGTTCTCGATGCCGGGCGTCGGCAGTCCCCCGACCCAGAAGAACCCGTCGATCTCGCCGCTCTCGAGCGCGGCGATCGACTCGCGCAGATCCAGCTGCGGATTGCTCACCGACGCGGCATCCACCCGGGCGGCGTCGAGGATGCGCGTGGCGATGACGTTGACGCCCGATCCGACGGCGCCCAGCGACACCGTCCGCCCGGTGAGATCGGTGATGTCGTCGATCTCGGAGTCCGCCCGCACGACGACGTGCACGTACTCGTCGTACAGGCGCGCCGCCGCCTGGATCGGGAGAGGCTCGTCGAACGCGCCGCGTCCGGCCACGGCGTCCGCAGCCGCATCGCCCTGGGCGAAGCCGAGCAGCGCCTCGCCGGACGCGACCCTGCGCAGGTTGTCGACGGAGCCGTCCGTCTCCATCACCTCGGCCGATACGCCGAGCGCGGTCGAGAGTTCCTCGGCGAAGTGCCCGCCGTAGTCGAAGTAGACCCCCGTCGTGCCTCCGCCGGCGATGACGGCCGTGCCCTCCGCCCACTCGCCCGCGCGCGGGCTGCACCCGCTCGCGCCGAGGACGACGACGGCGGCGCAGACCGCGGCAGCGGCACGGCGCGCGAGCCGGAGCATCCGATCCCTGGTCATTCGAACCCCCCGTTCGTGAGCACGAGCGACACCAGGAGACCCCCGCCGTCCGGCGACGACACGACCAGTTCGCCGCCGATGGATGCGAGCAGATCGGTGGCGATCGCCAGCCCGAGTCCCGTACCCGGGGTGTCGTCGCTGTCGGCGCTGCGCCAGAATCTGTCGGTGGCGTACTCCACCTGATCCCCGGCGAGCCCCGGCCCGCGATCCCGCACGGTCAACCGACAGCGTTCGCCGTCGCGTTCCACCCCCAGCTCGATCACCGAATCGGCCGGCGAGAACTTCACGGCGTTGTCGATGACCGCATCGAGTGCGCTCTCGACGATCGTGCGATCGGTGACGCACATGACGATCCCCTCCCCCGTGCGTCGGAAGCCGATGCCGCGGGGCCCCGCCACCTCGCGCCAGGCATCGCTGCGACGCTCGACGAGCGTGGTGAGGTCGACCGCGGAGAACATCGAATCGGCGCGACCGCTGCGGGCGAGGTTCAACATGGTCTCGAGGATCCGAGTCATCCGGCGCCCTTCCTCGCGCGTCTCCTCGATGTCGTCCTTCCAGTCGTCATCGAGCCCCGTCGCCAGGTGCTCGACGCGCAGCAGCAGGGCGTTGAGAGGATTGCGCAGTTCATGCGAGGCGTTCAACGCGAACTCCTGCTGGCGGGCGAGGCTGCGCTCGATCTCCTCGGCCATGCCGTTGAAGACCCTCGTCATCCGCCTCAGTTCGGGCGGCCCGGTGTCCTCCGCGACGCGCGCATCCATCTCACCGTGCTCGATCGCCACCATCGCATCGTCGAGCCGCCGCACGGGCGAGAGCACCCAGCGGGCGAGTTGGAACACCAGGAGAACGCCCAGGGAGATCGAGACGAGGGCGACCCCGATCAGGATCAGTAGCTGCTGCAGGATCGCCGTGCGCGGAGCCTCCACCTCGGCCGAGATCATCACCGCGCCGATCACATCGCCGTCGTCGAACACCGGCTCGACCATCGTGGCGTCCGAGATGATCCAGGGGAAGAAGGCCTCCGGGGCCTCCGCGCGGCGGCCGGAGAGCGCGAGTCGCACCTGCTCGGCCTCCTCCTCGGAGAGCACCCCCGGCTCCGACTCGCTCGCCGCCCAGACGGATCCGGTGAGGTCGTACACCGCGATCTCGATCCCGTAGACCTGCTCGAACCTGCGCGCCTCGCCCTCGAACACCCCGGCAGCATCCGAGCGGAGCGCCTGCCGGGCCGTCGTGGCGAAGTAGCCGAGGTCACCGATCTGTTCGGTGTAGACCGCCTGCTGGATGCTGCGCGCGGCGCTCCATCCGGTCGCGCCGCCGAGAGAGAGGAGGATCGCGACCAGGGGCACCAGGAACACGATCACGAGCCGCTTGCGCACCGGCTACGACCCCACGAGTCGATAGCCGACGCCACGCACCGTCTCGATCACCCGGTGTGAGCCCGTCTTCTTACGGATGGCTCCGACGTGCACCTCGAGCGAGTGACCGAAGCCGCGCCAATCGGTGTTCCACACCTCGCGGATGAGCCGATCCTTCGGAACGGCGACTCCGGGATAGCGCGCGAGCACCGCGACGATGTCGAACTCCTTGGGCGTGAGGTCGACCGCCTGGTCGTCGACCCGGAGCTGCCGTGCCACGAGATCGATCGCGACAGCACCGCCGTGGATCGTGACCACGCCGTCGGACTCGGGACGCACCGCTCGCGAGCGTCGTGTCACCGCCTCGATCCGGGCGAGGAGCTCGTGCACGTCGTACGGCTTCACCACGAAGTCGTCGGCGCCGGCACGCAGCCCCTTGATGCGCTCGGTGACCTGGCTGCGCGCCGTCACGACGACGATCGGCACGTCGGAGCGGCCACGGATACGGCGGCACAGATCGATGCCGTCGACGTCGGGCAGACCGAGATCGAGGAGAACGACCTCGGTGTCCGCCCCCAGGAGATCCATCGCCGCGGCGCCGTCGGACGCCCTCACGGTCGCATACCCCGAACGGGCGAGGAAGGCGTCGAGCGCCGCGGCGACGCGATCGTCGTCTTCCACGATCAGTATCCGCATGCGCTCCCCTCCTCTCTCCGTCGGCGGTGACGGACGGGCAGGAGCAAAAGTATCAGCCGACCGTCGCGGCGCGCTGCGCGAACGCGCTCTCGTACAGGCACACGCTCGCGGCGGTCGCCAGGTTCAGCGACTCCGCCTTGCCGAAGATCGGGAGGCGCAGAACGCGATCGGCCAGCGCCAGAGCGTCGTCCTCCAGGCCTCGCGCCTCGTTTCCGAACAGCCACGCGGTCGGCTCGGCGAGCACGCCCTCGGCGCGCGCGGAGAGCAGGTCGTCACCCTTCACATCCGCGGCGAGGATGCGCAGACCGGCTTCGTGCGCGCGGATGATGACGTCGTCGAGTTCCCCGCCGACCGAGACCGGGAGGTGGAACAGCGATCCCGTCGTGGCGCGCACGACTTTGGGGTTGTACGGATCGACCGTGCGTCCGGTGAGGACGACGGCATCCGCTCCCGCCGCATCCGCCGCGCGGATGATCGTCCCGAGGTTGCCGGGATCGCGCACCTCCTGGCAGATCGCGACCAGGCGAGGGGATGCCGCGAAGACGTCCCGCACGGACGTCGGCGTCTGCCGGACGACGGCCACGAGCCCCTGCGGAGTGACCGTATCGGCCATCGCGTTCAGGACGTACTCGGTGACGTGCTCGACATCGATGCCGGCATCTGCGGCCTGAGCCCGGATGTCGGGATGCCTCTCCCACCCGGTCGGGGTCGCGAAGAGCTCGACGATCGCCTCGGGACGGTAGGTCAGAGCCTCTCGGACGGCCTGCGGCCCTTCGAGGAGGAAAAGCCCGGTCTCGGTTCGTGCGCTTCGCTTCGTCAGCTTGGCGACGGCTCGGACTCGGGGGGAGCGGGGGTTCTCCAGCACGATCACAGTCTAGGGAACACCTTCCCCCCGCCGAGCCATTGAGGCAGGCGCAGTTCCAGGTTCGATCGATAGGGTGCGGGCGTGACAACCGACAGCCCATCGTCCCCGCGGGCGAGGCGACGCCGACGGATCGGGTGCGCCGCAGCGGCTGCGGGAGTCATCGGCGCAGGCCTCTTCGTCCACGGTCTCGCCGAGGGGCCGGCCGGGGACATCGCCGGGGACGCCCTCTACGCCGTGCTGATCTACGCGCTCATCGCCTGCGCGCTCCCCCGTGCGCGCTCCGGCGCGATCGCGGTGTCGGCCGCCCTCGTGTGCGCTGCCGTCGAGTTCGCCCAACTCACCGGCATCCCGCACGCCCTGGGCCAGGCGTTCCCACCCGTGCACCTGGTGCTGGGTTCGGGATTCGATCCCCGGGATCTGGTCGTCTACGTCTGCGCCGTCGCGGTGGCCGCTGCGCTCGAGGCCGGCGTGCGCTCCAGGTGGACAGCGCGTCCGGAGAAAGCAGAAGGCGCCCTCCCGGAGGAGAGCGCCTTCTGAAGAGATCGCTGCTTACGCAGCCGACTTCGGAGCGTTGACGTCGGAAGGCAGAGCCTTCTTGGCCGTCTCGACGAGAGTCGTGAACGTCGCTGCGTCGTTGACCGCGAGGTCGGCGAGCATACGACGGTCGACCGTCACACCCGCGAGGCCGAGGCCCTGGATGAAGCGGTTGTACGTGATGCCGTTCTGGCGTGCCGCAGCGTTGATGCGCTGGATCCAGAGGCGACGGAAGTCTCCCTTGCGCTTGCGACGGTCCCGGTACGAGTAGACCAGGGAGTGGATGACCTGCTCCTTGGCCTTCCGGTAGAGGCGCGAACGCTGGCCGCGGTAACCGGAGGCGCGCTCGAGGATGACCCGGCGCTTCTTGTGAGCGTTTACCGCCCGCTTGACTCTTGCCATTTTCCTGTATTCCTATCGTGCGTTCGGCGCGTCAGCGACCGAGAAGCTTGTTCGCGACCTTGGCGTCTGCCTTCGACAGAACCTGGTCCTGGTTGAGGCGACGGGTGCGACGGCTCGACTTGTGCTCGAGGTTGTGACGCATGCCAGCCTGCTGCTTCTTCAGCTTTCCGCTGCCGGTGATCTTGAAGCGCTTCTTCGCACCCGAATGGGTCTTCTGCTTCGGCATCTTCTCTTCCTTCGTATGGCGCCTTCTCAGGCGACGGTGTCAACCCGCGGTGCGGGAGTGTGTGGGGCGGGTGTCACTCCGCGGCGGCTTCGGCCGGAGCCTCGGCCTTCGCCTCGCGGGCAGCCTGCTTGTTGGCGGCGCGCTGCGCGTCGCGAACGGCGTTCTGCTCCTGCTTGGCCTCGGACTTGCTCTTCAGCGGAGCCACGACCATCACCATGTTGCGACCGTCGATCGTCGGGTTCGACTCGACGGTTCCGAGCTCGGCGACGTCCTCGGCGAACTTGCGCAGCAGACGCACACCCTGCTCGGGACGCGACTGCTCGCGGCCGCGGAACAGGATCATGGCCTTGACCTTGTCGCCGGCCTTGAGGAAGCCCTCGGCACGCTTGAGCTTGGTCGTGTAGTCGTGCGCCTCGATCTTCAGGCGGAAGCGGACCTCCTTGAGAACGGTGTTCGCCTGGTTGCGGCGAGCCTCCTTCTCCTTCTGGGCGGCTTCGTACTTGAACTTGCCGTAGTCCATGATCTTGACCACGGGCGGCTTCGAGTTGGGTGCGACCTCGACGAGGTCGAGGTCGGCTTCCTGCGCAAGGCGCAGCGCCGCCTCGATGCGGACGACGCCGATCTGCTCACCCGCGGGGCCGACGAGGCGGACCTCGGGGACGCGGATGCGCTCATTGGTGCGGGGATCGCTGATGCGGAACTCCTTAGACGATGGGATTCGGCCACCGGGATGCTGTCAGCATTCCGGGCGAAATCAGAATCGTCCCCACCCACCGGCCTTCAGAAGCCGGCTTCGCACCCTGACGACCGCCCCGCTCTGCGAGCGGATCCGGTGGAGTGCAAGACCCGGTAGCCTGGAACGGCAAGCGCGGGTGGGAAGTGAATCCTCTTTCGTGCCGGAGCATGACGCTCCGGAGCCCGACAAAGTCTAACAGAAGGCAAGGCGAAGTGACGAACCAGGCATCCAACGAGGCTGACCGCGAGCGCGAAGAGCGCTGGGCACGGCAGGAGGAGGCCGCGTCGTCCGCGACGCGCGACATCGCCGACGTCCCCGCCGTCGAGGTCATCACCACCGCCGCCGTGCACCTCATGAGCGCGGCCGCCGTCAAGCTCGGTCTCGCCGACGACCCGAACGCGCAGGATCAGCTCGACCTCGACGAGGCGCGCAAGCTCATCAACTCCCTCGCGGGACTCATCACCGCCGGTGCCCCCGAGATCAGCGACATGCACGCGCGCTCCCTGCGCGACGGATTGCGCTCGCTCCAGCTCGCCTTCCGCGAGGCTTCCGTCATCCCCGACGCGATCGGCAAGGGGCCGGGCGAGAAGTGGACCGGGCCGGTCAACTAGTTTCTCCGGGGGCGAGCGCAACGACGCCGCCTTCGTTCGCAGAACGGGGACCCTCCCGCTTCGCGGGCCCCTCCCGATGCTCACTCCCGGCGGCATCGCTGCGCTCGCCGGTCGGAACGGCTCGACCGTTGGAGCTATAGGCGCGTCAGGCGCTGCGGCGGAGTTTGACGGTGAGGGAGTCCGCGAGGACGGCGATGCGGTCGTCGGACGACCAGCGCTGAGCGAGGCGGGCGAGCACCGCGTCGAGGACCTCTCGCTCGAGTCCGTCGACGAGTTCGAGGATGACGATCAGTTCGGGACCCCGCAGACGCGCATCCGGATCCCCCGCGGCCACGGCCACGTCGATCACCGCGAGCTCCTGCGCGACGCTCGCCTGCAGGGCTGCGAACACCTCGGGCGAGAGGAAGCTCGGTTCCCACGCGTGCTCCTGCGCGATCGCCCACACCGCGGGGCGGCGGATCACGAACTCGGTCTCCGACGTCGGGTCGAGCACGATCAGATCGGTGTCGTCGGCGGATGCCGCGAGAGCCGCGCGAACGGCCTCGACGGGGATGGGTCGCGCCGACGCATCCCATCGCTGCATCGCCTCCACCGAGGAGAACACGGGTTGCACGCGACGCCCGTCCGGTGCCGCGACCGTCACGATCGAGAGCTCCTGCGTCTTGTCGACGGCGAGTCCGCTCGGGGCGACCCCCTCCTCGCCCTTCTCGGCGACGAGCGGGATGAGCACACGCGCGTGGCGGAAGGCGTCCACGACCGCCACCTGGCTGCCGGAACCCGCGCGAAAACTCAGCAGCGCGGCGAGCAGGGCGGGATCGGCGGAGCCGTCATCGGCGGCGTGCTGGTTCGCCTCGAAACTGCGCCCCTCCCACGGAACGCCGGCGGAGTCGCCACGGTTCGCCGCACCCGCGTGGTCGTGGGAACCGTGACCGTGCGGGCCGTGACCGCAGGAGTCGTCAGTCGCCGGCGACATCCAGCGCCTCAGCAAGGGTGAACGCTCCGGCGTACAGGGCCTTGCCCACGATGGCGCCCTCGACTCCGAGCGGCACCAACTCGCGCAGCGCGGCGATGTCGTCGAGGCTCGAGATGCCGCCCGAGGCGACGACGGGCTTGGGCGTACGGGCGGTGACCTCGCGCAGGAGCTGCAGGTTCGGGCCGCGCAGCGTGCCGTCCTTCGTCACATCGGTGAGCACGTAACGGCTGCAGCCCGCGTCCTCCAGGCGGTCGAGCACCTCCCAGAGGTCGCCGCCCTCCTTCGTCCACCCACGCGCTGCGAGGGTCGTGCCGCGGACGTCCAGACCGACGGCGATCGCTTCGCCGTAACGGCCGATCACGTCAGCCGCCCACTCCGGGTTCTCCAGCGCAGCCGTGCCGAGGTTGATCCGGGTCGCTCCGCTCTCGAGAGCGGCCTCGAGGGTCGCGTCGTCGCGGATTCCGCCCGAGAGTTCGATGTTCACGCCTCGGTACTGCTTGATCACCTTGCGCAGGATCGGCGCGTTGCTCCCCCGTCCGAACGCCGCATCGAGATCGACGAGGTGGATCCACTGAGCGCCCTGCGAGACCCATTCGCCGGCGGCGTCCAGCGGATCTCCGTAGCTGGTCTCCGTGCCGGCCTCGCCCTGCGTGAGGCGCACGGCCTTGCCACCGGCGACATCGACCGCGGGGAGCAGCGTGAGAGAGGGAGACTGTGCGAAGTCGTTCATGACGTCCTTGGTGTGGGGGCTCGGCGCCCGCTGCGGGCACGAGATTCGAGGGTACTCTGCGGCCGCACGGGCCTCAAAATGCGTGACGCCGGGCGGCGCCTCTCAGAGGCTCCGGGTCCAGTTGCGCAGGAGACGGATGCCCGCGTCCCCCGACTTCTCCGGGTGGAACTGCGTCGCGGTGAGCGGGCCGTTCTCGACCGCGGCCAGGAACGGATCACCGTAGGTCGTCCAGGTGAGAACGGGCTGCGGGAACGGCGGGATGACGTCGAGTTCCCAGGTCTGAGCCGCGTACGAGTGCACGAAGTAGAAGCGTTCGTCCTCGATGCCGTCGAACAGGATGCTGTCGGATCCCGGAGACACCGTGTTCCACCCCATGTGCGGGAGGACCGAGGCGTTGAGCTCGGTGACCGCTCCCGGCCACTCCCCCAGTCCCTCGGTGTTCTGCCCGCGTTCGACACCGCGTTCGAAGAGCACCTGCATCCCGACGCAGATCCCCATGACCGGGCGTCCACCCGCGAGCCGACGATCGATGATGTCGTCTCCGCCGTGCGCCCGCAGGGCGTCACGGACCGCGGCGAACGCGCCGACACCCGGCACGAGCAGTCCATCGGCTTCGAGCGCCTCGGTGCGATCGCGAGTGAGGACGGCATCCGCCCCGGCGGCGACCAGCGCCTTCACCGCGGAGTGCACGTTGCCGGACTCGTAGTCGAAGACGGCGACCCGGGGCGTGCGGGTCACAGCGCGCCCTTGGTCGACGGGATGCCGTCGACCAAGGGGTCGAGGGCCTTGGCCTGCCGGAAAGCGCGCGCGAAGGCCTTGTACTCCGCTTCGGCGATGTGGTGCGGGTCGCGACCACCCAGCACGCGCACGTGGACGGTGAGCGCCGCGTTGAAGGCGATCGCCTCGAAGGTGTGCCGGACGAGCGAGCCCGTGAAGTGTCCGCCGATGAGGTGCTGCTCGAAGCCCGCGGGCTCGCCCTCGTGCACGAGGTACGGACGGCCGGAGATGTCGACGACGGCCTGAGCGAGCGCCTCGTCGAGCGGCACGAGCGCATCGCCGTAGCGCGAGATCCCCGCCTTGTCGCCGAGCGCCTCACCGATCGCCTGGCCGAGCACGATCGAGATGTCCTCGACAGTGTGGTGCGCATCGATGTGGGTGTCGCCCGAGGCCCGCACCGTCAGATCGGTGAGCGAGTGCTTGGCGAAAGCCGTGAGCATGTGGTCGAAGAACGGAACGGAGGTGTCGATTCGGCTGGCGCCGGTGCCATCGAGGTTCAGCTCGAGCTCGACGGTGGACTCCGACGTGCTGCGCACGCGGCGCGCGGTGCGCGGGGCCGGGGTGGGGGTGCTCATGAGGCCGATTCTATCGAGGCCAGCGCATCGAGGAACGCCGTGGTCTCGGCCTCGGTGCCCGCGGTGACGCGCAGGTGGCCGGGGATCCCGACGTCACGGACGAGCACGCCCTGCTCGTAGAGACGCTGCCACGTGGCCTTCGGATCGGAGACGCCGCCGAACAGCACGAAGTTGGACCAGGACTCGTGAGGCGTGTATCCGAGCGCCTCGAGCGTCGCTGTGATCCGATCGCGCTGCGCGACGATCTCCTCGACCATGGCCAGCATGACGTCGGAGTTGCGCAGCGCGGCGACCGCCGCCGCCTGGGTGAGCGCGCTCAGGTGGTACGGCAATCGCACGAGACGCAGGGCGTCGATGAACGCGGGATCGGCGGCCAGGTATCCCACCCGCGCTCCGGCGAAGGCGAAGGCCTTGCTCATCGTGCGCGACACCGCGAGCCGCGGGCGTCCCTCCAGCAGCGTGAGCGCCGAGGGTGCGTCGTGCGGAGCGAACTCCTGATAGGCCTCGTCGACCACGACCACACCGCGCGCGGCCGCATAGACGGCCTCGATGACGTCGAGTCCGAGCGGCGTACCCGTCGGATTGTTCGGCGAGCACAGGAGCACCACGTCGGGATCGACCTGCTCGATCTGAGCGACCGCCTCTTCAGGGGTGATCGTGTAGTCGGGTTGGCGCTCCCCTGCCACCCAGCGCGCGCCCGTCCCCTGCGCCAGCAGGGGGTACATCGAGTAGGTCGGCGCGAAGCCGAAGACCGTCCGCCCCGGGCCGGCGAAAGCCTGGAGGATGTGCTGGAGCACCTCGTTCGAGCCGTTGCCCGCCCAGATCTGCGAGGCGTCGAGGCCGTGACCGAGGTACTGCGCGAAGCCCTCACGGAGAGCCGTAAACTCGCGGTCGGGGTAGCGATTCACGTCGCGGAGCGCGACCGCGATGTCGTCGAGGATGTCACTCGCCACGGCATCCGGTACGGGGTGCGTGTTCTCGTTGACGTTCAGAGCGATCGGGAGCGGCGCCTGAGGTGCCCCATACGGGGTGAGCCCTCGGAGATCGTCGCGGAGAGGGAGATCATCGAGCGAAGAAGTCACCACTCCATGCTAGGCCGCACGGCAGGGCCCGCTCTCCGCGTTACCGCCTTTTGCGGTGGGGACGACGGCCGGACGAGTCAGCTCGCGTACTCCGCGGGGATCGACAGCTCCTGGCCGATCTGCAGCACGCCGCCCTGCAGCATGTTGAGACGAGTGATCTCGCCGATCACCTCTCGCGGGTCGGACTCGGGCGAGACCTCGGCCGCGATCGACCACAGCGTGTCGCCCGGCATCACGGTGACCGTCTCGAACGTCACCGTGCCGGCCCCCTCGCCGGTCGCCAGCGCGCTGCCGCCGCTGAGCGCGGCGAAGGCGATGCCGACTGCGAGAGGAAGCGCAGCCAGAGCGAGCAGCACACGACGACCGCGCGCCGTCAGCCGGAGACGCGTCGCCGGGCGGACCGGACGGACGGCTGCGGTGCTGAAGGTGATGCTGCTCATGTCGTTCTCCTCTGCCTTGCTCCGGTGAACCGGAGGTCTGTCATCACCCGCGAGCGATGACCACGTTGGCGTAGCGTTCGCATCCGCCTCTCGGCCGGGAGGGGCGAGTGCGAAGCTACGTTCCGAAGGTATCTTCGAACTCGAATATCTGTCAAGCTTTCTTCGAAATCACGTTCGCGATTTCACCGACACGCTCGAACAGATCTTCCACATCCGCGCTTTTCTCGGATACGGTTTCGATACCAACACCGAACCACGGGCCTCCGACATTCGAAGAAGGACGCCGGAATCGCGCACCGAAGGAGCATCATGAGCGAGATCACCGCCCCCGATCCCGAGGCACCGCGCACACGCCGTCGGAAGAGCCTGAGCCCCAAGCAGATGGCCATTCTCGAGGTGATCCAGGCGTCGATCGCCCAGCAGGGGTATCCGCCGAGCATGCGCGAGATCGGCGACGCCGTCGGGCTCAAGTCGCTCTCGAGCGTGACCCACCAGCTCGGCCAGCTCGAGCTCAGCGGCTACCTGCGTCGCGATCCCGGCAAGACGCGTGCGATGGAGGTCCTGATCGATCTCCCCGGCACGAGCACCGAGAACCCCGCCGATGTCGCCACTCCCGTGGGCGACGCCGCTCTGGTGCCCCTCGTCGGTCGCATCGCCGCCGGCGTCCCGATCACGGCCGACCAGCACGTCGAGGAGATCTTCCCCCTGCCGCGACAGCTCGTCGGCAAGGGCGACCTGTTCATGCTCAAGGTCTCGGGCGAGTCCATGATCGACGCGGCGATCTGCGACGGCGACTGGGTCGTCGTCCGCTCCCAGCACACCGCCGAGAACGGTGAGATCGTGGCGGCGATGCTCGACGGTGAGGCGACGGTCAAGACCTTCCGGCGCCGCGACGGCCATACCTGGCTGCTTCCGCGCAACTCGGCGTTCGAACCGATCCTCGGCGACGAAGCCGTCGTCCTCGGGAAGGTCGTCGCCGTCCTCCGCGCGGTCTGACGCACGTACGGGCCCGGCGCGCTCGCGCCGACGCATAGGCTCGAAGCATGTCGTCACCGTACGGTTCCTGGCCCTCGCCCTTCACCCCGGCATCCGTCGCCGCGGCCTCCCCGCGCCTCGACGGAGCACGATTCGTCGGCGAGGAGATCTGGTGGGCGGAGTCCGTGCCTGCCGAGGGCGGTCGCATGACGGTGCGCTCATCGCTCGGACATGAGGTGCTCCCTGCTCCCTGGAGCGCTCGATCGCGCGTGCACGAGTACGGCGGTGGAGCATGGACGGCGGACGCCGATGGCACCCTCTTCTTCGTCCAGGCCGACGATCAGCGCGTCTACCGGCTCCGTCGCGGCACGGAGCCCGTCGCTCTCACTCCTCCAGGCCCCGCCCACGGCGGGCTGCGTGTGCAGAACGGCCGCCTTCTCGCCGTCCGCGAGGACCTGACATCGACGGAGCACCGTCGGGCGATCGTCGAGATCCCGACCGACGGGTCTGCCGCGGAGTCCCCGTCCGCCGTCATCGTGCACGCCGAGAGCGGCGCCTTCTATGCCCACCCCTCCCTCTCGCCCGACGGCACGAGGCTGGCCTGGGTCGAGTGGTCGGGCGAGCGGATGCCGTGGGACGAGGCGCACCTGCGTCTGCGTGACCTGCGCTCCGGCGAGACGGGCTCGGTGTCCACGCGTGCGGCCCTACAGCCGGAGTGGATATCCGAGAACGAACTCCTCTTCGCGGACGACCGAGACGGGCGCTGGGCCGTGCACCGGGTCACCGTCGACGGGATCGCGCCCACGGCCGCGCCGGTCCCTCTCACCTCCGCCGACGCCGACACCGGCTACGGACTGTGGGTGCTCGGCAATCGCTGGTTCCAGCCCCTCGATGACGGCCGTCTCGTGGCGGTGCGCACGAACGGCCGGGACGAGATCGTCGTCCTCTCCGGCGACGGTTCCGAGCGACGCCTCGAGGTGCCGTGCGACGGGCACGTGAGCATCGATGACGTCGTCGGCTCGCTCGTCCTGCTCTCGGGGAACGGATCGGGCGTCACCTCCGGCGTGTGGTGCGCCGATCTCGACACGGGTGCCGTCGTCGCGGTCCGCGGAGGCGAGGCCGTCGATCCCGCGTGGATGCCGCCGCCCCTCGCTCTCACCTTCGACGGCCGTCACGGCCCGGTGCACGCCTACGCGTATCCGCCCGCGAACCCGGGTGCTGCGGCATCCGCGGACGAACTCCCGCCGTACCTGGTGCTGGTGCACGGCGGCCCGACCGCTCACGTGACCGGGGCGACCTCGGCGGCGCTCGCGTTCTACACGAGCCGCGGGATCGGGGTGCTCGACGTGAACTACGGCGGGTCGACCGGCTATGGACGCGCCTATCGCGAGCGGCTCGACCGCCAGTGGGGCGTCGTCGACGTCGACGACGTCATCGCTGCGGCGCACGGCCTCGCGGCGGCGGGCCTCGCGGACCCGACGCGCATCGCGATCCGCGGAGGCTCGGCCGGTGGTTGGACGGTCCTCTCCGCGCTCGTGCGCGGGGGCGCGTTCGCGGCGGGCATCTCGCGCTACGGCGTCTCCGACCTGAGGATGCTCGTCGCCGACTCCCACGACTTCGAGAAGCACTACATCGACGGCCTCGTCGGTCCGCTCCCGGCATCCGAGGAGCTGTACATCGAACGCTCGCCTCTGACGCACGCCGACCGGATCGACGTTCCGGTGCTCCTGCTCCAGGGAGCCGATGACATCGTGGTGCCTCCGTCGCAGTCCGAGGCGATCCGCGATGCGCTCGCCCGACGGGGCGTCGATCACGAGTACGTGCTCTACCCCGAAGAGGGGCACGGCTTCCGGCGCGCGGAGACGGTCGTCGATGCCCTCGAACGCGAACTCGCGTTCCTCGGTCGGGCGTTCGGCTTCACGCCGTCGCCGTGACCTGCGGCTATTCGCCGACGCGGTTGCGCAGTCGCATCGCGCGTTCCGCTTCGCGCGTGTCCTGACGCTCACGGAGCGTCTGGCGTTTGTCGTACTCGCGCTTTCCCTTGGCGAGTGCGATCTCGACCTTGGCGCGACCGTCGGAGAAGTACAGCTTGAGCGGGATCAGCGTGTAACCGCCCGCGGAGACCGCGTGGGCGATCTTTACGATCTCCTCGCGGTGCAGCAGCAGCTTGCGGATGCGCTTGGCCGAGTGGTTCGTCCAGTGCCCCTGCGAATACTCGGGGATGTGCACGGAGTCGAGGAAGACCTCGTTGCCCTTGACGAACGCGTAACCGTCCGAGAGGTTCGCGCGCCCCTGGCGCAGTGACTTGACTTCGGTGCCGGTGAGCACCATCCCCGCCTCGTACGACTTCTCGATGTTGTAGTCGTGACGTGCGCGACGATTGGTCGCGATGACCTTCTCCCCGCGTTCCCTGGGCATGATGCTCTCCTGATCCGTGTCGTGCGCTCGCACAACAGCCTTTCAGCATACCTGCGTCACGTGCCTCCGAGCCACTTCCGACCCGGCCGAGACGGTCAGGTGCGCAGCCAGCGCCGGATCGCGAAGCCCGCCGAGAGTGCGGCGAGCACGACGCCGATGCCGATCAGCACCGGCACGACCCACGCGGCATCCTGCATTCCGATCCAGGTCGTGATGAACGGCACGCGTCCCCGCAGGTAGCCGTTCACTCCGAAGTGCACGCCGGCGAGGATCGCCGCACTCGCGAGCGCCGATCCCAGCAGGGCGGCGAAGACGCCTTCGAGCACGAACGGCGTCTGGATGAAGCGGTTCGACGCGCCCACCAGGCGCATGATCCCGATCTCCTTGCGCCGCGCGTAGGCCGACAATCGGATGGTCGTGGCGATGAGCAGCGTCGCCGCGATGAGCATGAGCACCGCGATCCCGACGGCCACGTACGTCGCGACCGTGAGCGCCGAGAACAGCGGTTCGAGATATTGCAGCTGATCCTTGACCTGCTCGACGCCGGTCTGACCGCTGAAGGCTTCGGAGAGCACCTGGGACTGCCCCGGATCCTTCATCGTCACGAAGAAGACCTCGAACGCCTGGTCCGGGGTGATCACGCTCGCCTGCTCCTCGCCCACCTGCTCGACGAGCTTGGCGTAGGTGTCTTCCTTCGTGTCGAAGGTCATCGAGCTGATGAGCGGCGCGAGCGCGTCGCCCTCGAGCTGGGCGCGCACCGAGGCGACCTGCTCTTCGCTCGCAGCCCCGTCTACGCAGGTGTCGGACTCCGACACGGCCGAGCACATGTACACCGCGACCTGGGCGCGTTCGCTCCAGTACCCGCGCATGACGCCGATCTGCGACTGCATCAGGATCGCCGCGCCCACGAAGGTGAGCGAGACGAACGTCACGAGCACGACCGAGATCACCATCGAGATGTTCCGGCGCAGGCCCAGCAGGGCCTCGGTGAGGATCAGTCCGATTCTCATGAGGTCGGACCCACTTCCTCGTCGTCGCCGCTGGAGAGGCCGAGTCTGTCGGCGACGCCGAGTTCGGCGACGTCGACCTCGGGAAGGACGATCGGATGCGTGCGCGGACCGGTGGAGGGAGGCGTCGGCGCGGCGTCGGCTTCGGCGGGCGCAGCCTCATCGGCGGCGGGTTCCGCGGGAGCCGCGGCGGGGACCTGGCCCGGAGCCGGCGCGGCCGGGGTCGGAGCGGATGCCGCGGCTTTGCGCTGCGCGCTGAGCTCCTCGGTCAGTGCGGCCCGCACGATCGACAGATCAGACGTCTGGCGCTGCACCTCCTGCACCGCCGTGAGCGCAGCCGCGGCGGCGGCGCCGCGCACCTCCTCGGGAACGAGACGCGGGATGTTGGAGGTGTCGCCGTAACCGCCGTGCACCTCGTCGCGCACCATCACGCCGTCGCGGAGCTCGATGACGCGGCGCTTCATCTGATCGACGAAACCGGCCTCGTGTGTGGCCATGAGCACGGTCGTTCCGCCCGCATTGATACGTGCGAGGAGCTGCATGATGTCGACCGAGGTGGCGGGGTCGAGGTTTCCCGTCGGCTCATCGGCGAGCAGCACCTGGGGGCGATTGACGAGAGCGCGCGCGATCGCGACGCGCTGCTGCTCACCGCCCGAGAGCTCATGCGGCATGCGCTTCTGCTTGCCGTCGAGACCGACCAGGGCCAATGCCTCGGGAACGGCCTGCTGGATGAAGCCCCGCGACGAACCGGTCACCTGGAGGGTGAAGGCGACGTTCTGGTACACCGTCTTCGACGGAAGCAGGCGGAAGTCCTGGAACACCGAGCCGATGTGGCGTCGGAAGTACGGCACCTTGCGGTTCGCGAGCGAACGGAGGTCGCGCCCCATCACGGCGACGCGGCCCGTGGTGGGCACGTCCTCGCGCAGGATGAGCCGCAGGCAGGACGACTTCCCGGAACCCGAGGCACCGACGAGGAAGACGAACTCCCCGCGCTGCACCTCGAAGTCGACTCCGGAGAGGGCGGGCTTGGACGTCCCGCGGTAGCGTTTCGTGACGTTCTCGAACCGAATCATGGCGTTACGAGCCTAAGCGCGCTCCCCTCCCGCGCCGCGCGCGACACCCCGCGCGGACCGGACGCACGAGAAGGCATCGTTCGACATCCGTCTCCGTCGATGTCACGAGCCACTGCTATACATGAAGTGGCAGTCCGCGCCATCCACGCGGACGTGAGATCCGAGGGGGATGCCATGACGACACCTGCAGGCTGGTACGACGACGGTTCCGGGCGTCAGCGCTGGTGGGACGGCGAGCAGTGGACCGAGCACTTCGCTCCCGAGACGACCGCTCCCGAAGCGAGTGCTCCCGAGGCGACGGCTCCCGAGTCGAGCGCGCCCGAGACGACCACCGTCTCCGAGCAGCCCAGCGAGCAGGTCACCGAGGAGCCGCTCCCCGTCGTCCCGACCGAGGCCGAGGTGGACGCGACCATCGCGGTCGCCGAAGAGAGCGAGCCGTCGGCACATGCGGATGCCGCAGCCGAGGGGCCGGCATCCGACGTCGCCCCCGAAGCACCCGCATACGTCGCCCCCGAAGCCCCGGCCTACGTGGCTCCCGAGGCGCCCGCGTACGTCGCTCCCGAGGCACCCGCCTACGTCGCTCCCGAGGCACCCGCTTACGCAGCGCCGGCCTACGCAGCACCCGGCTATCCGACCACCGCCCCCGGAGGCGCTCCGGCCTACGGCGTCGCTCCGACGGGCGCATACCCCGGCAGCGCTCCCTCCGGCGGCGCCCCCGGCGGGTACACCCCGTACCCCGGATCCCCCGTAGCCGAGCCCCGCCCGATCTCGGTGCTCGGCCTGGTCGGACTCGGTCTCGCCGTGCTGGGAACGATCCTCGTCTGCTTCCTGCTGACCGCGGTCTTCGGCTGGATCCTCCTCTTCGCCGGGCTCGTGGTCTCGATCGTGTCGCTCTTCCTCAAGGGCAAGAAGTGGCCGGGAATCACGGGAATCGGAGTGTCCGTCCTCGGAGGCATCGTCGGCGGCATCATGGCGATCGTGTTCTTCACATTCGGCATCGCCCAGATCGCCATCGACACCGCGGAGTCGTACTCGCCCCCGCCCGTTCCCTCGATCGGCACCGACGGCGGAGAGGACTCCGGCGAGATCGTCGAGGGCACGATGGGCTCTCCCGTCACGGTGAACCAGTACTCGGGCGAGAGCGAGGTCACCATCACCGCCGCGTCGTGGGGCACCTCGAACGGCTCCAGCTTCGAAGCCGAGAACGGCGGATACCTCTCGGTCGAGCTCACGTGGGAGGCCATCAGCGGCGATACCTCCGTGAACCCGCTCTACTTCACGGTGGTCGATGCCGACGGCAACGAGGGCACCTACGACTACTTCGGCGACGCCACGCTCGAGTCCGCCCAGCTGGCCCCGGGCGAGACCGCGCAGGGCACGCTGTCGTTCGATGTCGCGCAGAGCGACTCCTACACGATCGTCATCACCGACGAACTGCTGCAGGACGTCGCGGAAGTGACCATCGAGGCCAGCGCCCGCTGACCGCGGAGCGTCGAGACGAAGAGCACCACCGAGGTGTCGACTCCCGCAGGCTGGTACGACGACGGATCCGGGCAGAAGCGCTGGTGGGACGGATCGGGATGGACGGCGCACGTCGCCGCCTCCGCGGCCCCCGCGATCGTGTCTCCTGAGCCCGCACCGTTCGTACCGCCGTACACGCCGCCCCTCGCCCCGCCGGTGCCCACCGCACCGCCGGGGGCATCGCCGATCGCCGCGCCGCAGTACCTTTCGGCACCTGCAAATCCGTCGGCGCCGCAGTCCCCCTCTGCAGCGGCCTACCCGCAGTACCCGTCCGCACCGCAGTACTCGCCCGCTCCGCAGTTCTCGCCGTACCCGTCGGCCCCTGGGATGCCGGCGCCGTACGGCGGCTACGCACTCCCCGGAGCCTCTCCCGCGCCGTTCCCGGCCGTCGGACTCGCCGGTCTCATCGCCGCCGCACTCGGAACGATCGTGGCCTGCATCCCCCAGATCCCGCTCATCGGATGGTTGCTCCTCGGCGCGGGACTGGTCCTGTCGCTCGTGTCGCTGTTCCTCCGCGCCCGGAAGTGGGCGGGAATCGCCGGGCTGGCGGTCTCCGTGCTCGGGGCGCTTCTCGCGGCCGTGCTCTCGTTCGTCCTCGTGGGTTCGTTCTCCGCGTCAGGGAGCGCGGACGACGTTCCCGGCAGCGAGGTGATCTACGCCAGCGACCTGGAGGTGGGCGACTGCCTGCCCGAGGGGCTGGACGGAGAAGAGTTCTTCGAGGTGACGATCGTGCCGTGCGACGGTCCGCACGTCGACGAGATCTACTACGAGTTCGATCTACCGGACGGAGAGTTCCCCGGCGAGGAAGCACTCGCCGACGCGGCCATCCGCGAGTGCGAGCCCGAGTTCGAGGACTTCGCCGATATCGCCTACGAGGAATCCGAGCTGGACTACTGGTGGCTCACTCCGACGGAGACGTCGTGGGCCGGCGGAGACCGCACCATGCAGTGCCTGATCTACAGCTACGACGGCACCGTGACCGGCACCCTCGAAGGCGCCGCCCGCTGAGCCGCGGACGGACCGTTCGAGATCAGTCCTCTTCGGGACGCTTGCGCCAACGGATGCCGGCGGAGATGAAGCCGTCGAGGTCGCCGTCGAAGACCGCCATCGGGTTGCCCGACTCGTACCCGGTGCGAAGATCCTTCACGAGCTGCTGACCGTAGAGGAAGTACGAACGCATCTGGTCGCCCCAGCTGGCGGTGATGTTTCCCGCGAGTTCCTTCTTCTTCGCCGCTTCCTGCTCCTTCTGCAGCAGGAGGAGGCGGGTCTGCAGCACGCGCATGGCTGCGGCGCGGTTCTGGATCTGCGACTTCTCGTTCTGCATCGACACGACGATGCCGGTCGGAAGGTGCGTCAGTCGCACGGCGGAGTCGGTGGTGTTGACCGACTGGCCGCCGGGGCCGGACGAGCGGAAGACGTCGACGCGGATGTCGTTCTCGGGGATGTCGACCTCGGTCGCCTCCTCCATGAGCGGGATGACCTCGACCGCGGCGAACGACGTCTGACGCTTGTCGGCCGAACCGAAGGGGCTGATGCGCGCCAGGCGGTGGGTACCGGCCTCGACCGACACCGTGCCGAACGCGTACGGCGCGTCGATCTCGAACGTGGCCGACTTGATGCCCGCGCCCTCGGCGTAGGAGGTGTCCATGACCTTCACGGGGTACTTGTGCCGCTCGGCCCAGCGCAGGTACATGCGCATGAGCATCTCGGCGAAGTCGGTCGCGTCGTCGCCACCCGCGCCGGAGCGGATCGTCACGATCGCGGAGCGCTCGTCGTACTCGCCGTCGAGCAGCGTCTGCACCTCGAGCTGGTTGATCATCTCGGTGAGGGCTGCGAGTTCGGTGCGAGCCTCCTGCGCGGAGTCCTCGTCACCCATCTCGTTGGCCAGGTCGACGAGCACTTCGAGGTCGTCGAGGCGCTGGGCGATGCCGGTGACGCGGGCCAGCTCGGACTGGCGGTGGCTCAGCGCGCTGGTGACCTTCTGCGCGTTCTCGGTGTCGTCCCAGAGGTCGGGGGCACCGGCTTCTTCGCTGAGCCGCGCGATCTCGTCGCGGAGCCGTGCGACATCGACGACCTCGCTGATGTCGCCGAAGGTGTGCCTGAGTGCCTGGATGTCGGCGGAGAGATCGAGTTCGAGCATGATCACCGAGCCTATCCTGTCGTCGCCGCGGGAGTAGCCTCGAACGGTGAGCAGTGCATCCACGGTCCTCCGACGGTTCGGGCCGATGGTGTACCTCCCGACCGTGCTGTTCTCGCTCGGCGAAGGCGCGGTGATCCCGCTGATCCCCGTCATCGCCGCATCGATGGGCGCCGACGTCGCGTTCGCCGCGCTGGTCGCCTCGGCGCTGGTCGTCGGTCAGCTCTGCGGCAATCTGCCCGCCGGATGGGCGGTCGCGCGTATCGGCGAGCGGTTCACGATGGTCATCGCCGGCGCGATCGCCATGCTCTCGGCGGTCGGGATGGTCTTCGCCCCGTCGATCGGCGTGCTGGCGGCATCCGTCTTCGTCCTCGGTTTCTGCGCCGCCGCCTTCGGGCTCGCGCGTCACGCCTTCATGACCACGCGGGTGCCCATCGAGTTCCGCGCACGTGCGCTGTCGTTGCTGGGCGGCAGCTTCCGCCTGGGGATCTTCATCGGGCCGTTCGTCGCGGCGGGTCTGCTGGAACTGTTCGCCACCGAGACCGCCGCGATCTGGTTCTTCCTCGGATGCCTCACGGTGATGGTGCTGCTCGTGCTCTTCGGCCCCGATCCGGAGAAGACGATCCCGCCCGCTGTGACCTCCCCCATCCGTATCGGCACGGCGGAGGACTCGGGCGAGGTGGTCAGCGGAGCGATCCCCACCTTCGAGCGGATCGGGATCTTCCGCACGATGTGGCAGCAGCGCACGGTGCTCAGCCGGCTCGGCCTCGCCGCGGCGTCGCTCTCGGCCGTGCGTTCGGCCCGCCAGGTCGTGCTGCCGCTCTGGGGCCTCTCGCTGGGCCTCGATGCGCAGACGATCGCACTGGTCGTCGGGATCTCGGGCGCGATCGACTTCGCGCTGTTCTACGCGAGCGGGCAGGTCATGGACCGGTTCGGCCGGATGTGGGCGGCGATGCCGGCGATGATCCTGATGGGAGCGGGCTTCGTCGCCCTCTCGCTGTCGCACGACGTCGAGGCACCGGTGCTGTGGTTCGGGATGTTCGCCGCGGTGCTCGGTGTGGGCAACGGCCTGTCCAGCGGCATCCTGCTCACGCTGGGCGCCGATGTCGCGCCGAAGCGCGAACCCGCGGCCTTCCTCGGATCCTGGCGGACGCTGACGGATGCCGGTGGGGCGATCGCGCCGCTCCTGGTGTCGGCGATCACGGCGATCGCGTCCCTTCCTGTCGCAGCCGCTGCGATCGGGGTGATCGGACTGCTCGGTGCCGTGGGGTTCGTCCGGTGGATCCCCCGGTTCGTCCCGAGGGTGCGGGATGACGACCCGGTGCCGCCTCCCGGCTGACGGTCGCTCATCGCAGCGCGGTGCGGCTCGTCGCGGCCGCTTCGAGCACGACGCCGTCGGGCACGAAGGGCGAGAACACCGGCGGATGCCAGGGTGCCGTCACCGTCACCCGCACCGAGACACCGTCGGGTGTCCACGCGTCAACGAGAGCGGCATCTCCCTCGATCGCGTCGATGACCTCGAGCGCCTGCTCCCGCATGTCGCCGTCGTCGAGCTCGGCACGGACGCCGTGGTCATCGGCGACCAGTGTGAACCCGTCCGCTGCCGCTGCCGCCGCCGAATCGGCCACCGCGTCGAGACGTTTCTGCGCGAGGTACAGGTCGGTGGCGCACACGCAGACCAGCACGATCGCGAGCGCGAGGAGCACGTAGCCCAGGGTCAGGAGCAGGATGCTGCCCTCCTCGGCCTCGCTCGTACGACGCCGCATCATCCGCTCCCCCAACCGCGACCGACCTTCTGCACGGAGGTGGCCTCCAGAGGAACGGCGAGCGCGCTGTCGAGCCCGAGCATCTCCGGCACGAACGGCATCCGCACGACCGTGGTGACCGTCACGCGGAGCGTCGCGCCGCCCGTGGGGCACTCGGCACCTTCGGGCACGCAGGAGAGAGCGACGTCGGTGGCCTCGGCATCCATTCGGTACTCCTCGACGACCGCGGTGAGCACGTCCGCGGCGAGCGCCGCGGACTCCGGGCCGGTCGACAGCGCGATGGTCCGGGCGATGTGTCTCGCAGCGGCCTCCGCCCCCAAGGACTGCTCCTGGATCGCGCCCAGGACGATCACGAGGTAGGCGAACGGCACCAGCAGGATCACTCCGACCGTGATGAACTCCAGCGCGGCGGAACCGTCGTCATTCCTCCCCCAGGCTCTCCATCGGAGCATGCGCGGTCACCTCCCAGGCGGCGGGGATACCGATCAGGCCCACCAGTGGGAACGTCGTCCGGATGCGCACGTCGACGCGATCGCGGTCACCGAGGTCGGTGACGCCGACGGCGATGTCCTCGGCATACGCGGCCCCGACCGCGCGCTCGATCACCTCGCGCGCCCGCTCGGCGCCCTCCTCGGGCGTGGTGTCGGCGAGCGCCGCGTGGTACGCGCCCTCGACCGCTGCATCGTGCACCACGTTGCGGACGTAGACGGCGACACCGAGCTGGATCACGGCGAGTGTGAGCGCGGTGAGGAGCGTGCCGACGAGAACGAACTCGACGGGGCTCGATCCCCGCTCGTCGTCGCGGATCCCGGACGCACTCACTGGATCCCGGAGACCCGCTGGATCGCCTGCTCGAACAGATCCGATAGCGCCGGACCGGCGACCGCCCAGATGAGCACGACGAGGCCGGCGGTCATGAGCGTCACGAGCACCCAGCCGGGCACATCGCCGCGGTCATCGTGCGCGAGCGCGCGCAACCACCGGGTCGCGCGGGCGCGGAGGGGAAGGGTCGGGTTCATGGGTTTCCTTTCGTGGGAGCTCAGCCGATGCCGAGGCGGAGGATGAAGAGTCCGGGGTAGATCGCGAAGAAGACCGACAGGGGCAGGATCAGGAAGACGAGCGGCAGGAGCATGAGGATCTCCTTTCGCCCGGCCTGCTCGATGAGGATCCGCTTGGCGTCCTCGCGGGCGTCGCCCGCCTGCGCCTGCAGGACGGCGGCGAGGGGTGCGCCGTGCTCGAGCGCGGCGATCACCTGATCGATCGCGCGCGAGAGGCCCGGCAGCTGGAGTCGTGCGGCGGTCTCGCTCAGCGCCTCCGCCAGCGGGGACCCGGTGCCGACCGCGAGGACGACCTGCCGGAACTCGCCGGTGAGCTCGCCGGATCCGACCGATGACACCCGCCGCAGAGCGTCGAGGAACCCCTCGCCGGCGGACAGGCAGAGGGCCAGGAACTCGAGCGTCGTCGGAAGCTCGTCGGTCAGGCGGGTGCGTCGCGCCTTGACCCGAGTGGACAGTTGCATGTCGTAGAGGGCTCCGGCAGCCCCTCCGCAGAGGAGCGGAAGGACGGCCACGGGTGCGGTCATGCGGCCGGTGAGCATGAGGACGACGATCACCAGCGCACCGCCTGCGATCCCTCCGACGATCCATCCGAGCTGGCGAGCCCGGAATCCCGAGGGAGTGACACTCGCGCCCGACTGCGCGATGCGACGAGCGAGCGCTTCTCCCCCGCCGAGCACCCTCTCGAAGAGAGCGAGGAGATGCTGCCAGGGTGAGCGCCTCCCCGTGGGGAGCAGGGCGATCGACGGGAGCGCCGAGAGTGGAAGGTCGGCATCGTCCACGACGTCGCGCACGTACGGAGCGATCCGCACGGCCAGGGATGCGGCACCCCAGCGCGGCACGACCGAGAGGATGCCCAGGATGCCGAGTCCGAACATCCCACCCAGCAGTGCGGCGATCGCGATCGACGACCCGGTGCTCATCCGAACCACCGACGAGGCTCGGGCAGGCGTCCGATCCGCACCATCACCCGGAAGGCGACGGTCGACACGGCGGCTCCGAGACAGATCACCAGCACACCTTCGGGCGTGCCGTAGGCCTCGGCGCCCTCGGGCCGCATCACCAGCAGGCCGAGGATCACCCATGGCGCCACCGCGCCGAGCACGGCGGCCCCGCGGATCCATGACTGGCGCGCCTCGACCTCGCCGCGGAGGGCGGCATCGGCACGGACAGAGGCGGCGAGCGCGCGGAGCACGCCCGTCAGCTCGGTACCACCCACCTGCCGGGCCATGCGCAGGGTCTCGATGATGCGGTCCCCGATGGGGTCGGCGAGCGTGTCCTTGAGGCGATCGAGGCTCGTCTCGAACCGCCCCGTCGCCCGCACATCGTGCGCGAACACCGCGAACGCCGGTCGCAGCATCGCCGGCGCGGAGTCCTCCAACGCTCCGACCGCATCGGGGAGGGACAGGCCGACGCGGATCGATGCGATGAGCAGATCGCATACGTCCGGCCAGAGCTGGCGGCGAAGACGGCGCAGACGCAGTCGACGCCCCCGCAGGTACCCGATCGGCGCCGAGCCCGCTGCGAGCCCGGCGAGGAGCGCCAAAACCGGAAGACCGGAGATGAGCCAGGCGGCAGCCGCCGCGGCGAGCGCCGCCGCGATCATGCCCGTGAGCACCGCTCGCGGCGTCAGCGCGCCGATCCCCGCCTCCGCGACGAGCCGAGCGAGATGCCCCCGACGGGGCGTCGTGCTCTTCGGCGCGCCCGGCGGCCACAGCCACGGCGAAAGGCACAGCAGCGCTCCTGCGGCCAGGAGGGCGCCGAGGAACAGCGTCACGAGTCGCGCCCCGGGGTACGCAGAGCGGTGCCGCGCCCGGGGTCCGAGTAGATGACGCGGGTGACGATCCGTCCGTCGGCGATCTCGCCGGTCGGGGCGATGACTTCGCGTACCCGTCGTCCGCCCTCCGGATCACGCACGCAGTGCACGACGAGATCGACGGACGCGGCGAGCGCCGGCACGATGAAGGAGCGGTCGATGTTCCGCCCGGCCAGGAGAGGCAGCATCGTGAGCTTGTCGAGCGCATCGTCGGCGGAGTTCGCGTGCACGGTCGCCGCTCCCGGCACCCCGGTGTTGAGCGCCAGCACCAAGTCGAGCGCCTCGGCATCGCGCACCTCCCCGACGACCAGCCGATCGGGACGCATGCGGAGGGCTTCCTTCACGAGCCTGCGGAGGGTGATCTCACCGGAGCCCTCCAGACTCGCCTGGCGCCCCTGCAGCGCGACGAGATCGGGTCCGTCGACCGAGAGCTCGAAGGTCTCCTCGACCGTGACGATGCGCTGCAGGTCGGCGCAGGCGGCCAGGAGGGCGCCGAGCATCGTGGTCTTGCCCGCATGCGTCGCCCCGGAGACGATCACACTCCGCCCCGCACGCATCTCATCGCCGAGGAATCGCGCGAGATCGACGGGGAGCGCCCCCTGCGCGGCGAGCGCATCGAGAGTCCGGTGCCCGGGCAGGAACTTTCGGATGTTGACCGCCCACCCGCCGCGCACCACATCGGCGATCGCGACGTGCAGACGGGAGCCGTCGGGCAGCGAGGCGTCGACGAACGGCTGGCTGATGTCGACGCGGCGACCGGTGGACTGCAGCATCCGCTCGACGAGGTCGCGCACGACCGTCTCGCCGAGCCGTAGGTCGACGCGCTCGGCCACTCCGCCCCGGGCGATGTGCACCTGGTCTCCCCCGTTCACCCAGATCTCCTCGATGCCCGGATCGTCGAGCAAGGGCTGCAACGCCCCGTACCCGCTGACCGCCGCGAGCACATCGCGGACCGAGCGCGCCTCGTCGTCGATGAGCTCCTGCCCTCGGGCGAGTGCCAGGTCATTGTGCCTGCGGACCTCGGCCTCGGTGATCCGACGGACGGCATCCGGATCGATCGAGGGGTCGGTGCCGTCGCTGCGCAGACGAAGGCGCACACGATCGGCCACGGCGAGAGAGGGAGGATTCACGCCGAGCATCCTCGCAAGAATCGCGAGAACGGCGCGGAAGTTATCCACAGCGAAGACGGAACGACCTCGGAACGGCCCTCGTCCTGCACTGAAGACGTGGCCTCCGACCCCTCGGAGCCCCCGGTGCCCGGATCGCCGCGCGGACGGTCACGCGGCCGTCGATCGGACGGTCGAGTCACCCGACGGATCGAGCGATCCCCGCCCTCTCCTTGTACCGGATTCTCCCGGGAAAGCGGAGGCCTCTGCTCGGTAGACTGTGAGCACCGCGCGGGAGTGGTGGAATTGGCAGACACGCAGGATTTAGGTTCCTGTGCCCCAGGGCGTGTGGGTTCAAGTCCCACCTTCCGCACAGGACGAGCGCATTCGCGCGTTCGGCTGCTCGACCGCCGCACCATCGCACCACGACGGGACACTCATGCATCACGCCGCGCTCATCCCCTGGCTCGACCCGGCCACGATCATCGGCACGGCGGGTCCGTGGGCTCTCCTCGTGGTGTGCTTCATCGTCTTCGCCGAGACCGGACTGCTGGTCGGCTTCCTGCTCCCGGGTGACACGCTGCTCGTGATCGCGGGCCTGCTGTCGCACGCGATCGCAGGTTCCGAGCACGGCGTCTTCGGCATCAACGTGTGGTTCGTGGCGCTGCTGATCGGTCTCTCGGCGTTCGTCGGCGGCGAGGTCGGCTACGTGATCGGCCACAAGGGCGGTCCGGCCGTCTTCGAGCGCAAGGAATCGGGACTCTTCAGCAAGAAGAACGTCGAGCGCACGAACGCGTTCTTCGAGCGCTTCGGCGGCATCACCGTGATCCTCGCCCGGTTCGTGCCGATCGTGCGCACGTTCGCCCCGGTCGCCGCGGGCGTCGGACACATGCCGTGGCGCAAGTACACGCTCTACAACCTCATCGGTGCCATCCTCTGGGGCTTCGGTCTCACGATGTTCGGCTACGCCATCGGGTTCATCCCGCCCGTGGCGGACTTCGTCGAGAGCTACATCGACCTGATCCTGCTCGCCGCCGTCGGCGGCACTGCTCTGGTCACGCTGTGGCACTACCTCCGCGAGCGCTACAAGGCCAAGAAGGAAGCCGAGGCCGGCCACGACGTCGTCACCGATGCGGCCGAGGCAGAGGCCCTCACGCTCGATTCCGAGGTCTTCGACCGCGCGCCCGACCTGGACGGCGACGGCAAGCACTGACGACGCGGGCTGAAAGCGGGCGCGGGCGTCAGCCCGCTTTCCTCTTCGCCGGCGCCTTCTTCGCGGCAGGCTTCTTCGCGGCCGACTTCCCGGCGTCGGCATCCTTCCCGTCACCGCCGGACTTCTCCGCGGAGCCCTTCGCCCGCTGTTCCTTCGACTTCGCGACGCTGGCGCGCAGGGCCTCCATGAGGTCGATGACCTCGCCGCCCTTCTCCGCTCCCTCCGCCTCGCCGAAGGTGTCGGCGACATCGAAGCCCTCGCCCGCATCGATCTTGGCGTCGATGAGCGTGCGCAGCTCCTTCTGGTACTCGTCTACGAACTCCTCCGGGTCGAAGTCGCTCGAGTAGCTCTCGACCAGCGATGCCGACAGTTCGAGCTCCTTCTTCGAGATCGACACGTCCTCGTGCAACGAAGGGAAGTCGACCTCGCGCACCTCGTCGGCCCAGAGCAGCGTCTGCAGCACGAGCACGTCCCCGCGCACCCGCAGCGCGGCGAGACGGGTCTTCTGCCGGAGCGTGAAGCGCACGATCGCGGTGCGGTCGCTCTGCTCGAGCGTCTTGCGCAGCAGCACGTAAGCCTTGGGGGATTTCGAATCCGGCTCGAGGTAGTACGGCTTGTCGAGGGTGAGCAGATCGACCTGGTCGCTGGGCACGAACTCCACGACATCGATCTCGCGGCTCTTCTCGGACGGGAGAGCGGCGAGATCGTCCTTGGTGAGCAGGACGGTGTGCCCCTCGTCGACGTAGGCGCGATCGATGTCGGAGTAGGCCACCGTCTCACCGCAGACCTCGCACGTGCGCTGGTAGCGGATGCGTCCCCCGTCCTTGTCGTGCACCTGGTGCAGCGGAACGTCGTGGTCCTCGGTGGCGGAGTACACCTTCACCGGCACGTTGACGAGCCCGAACGTGACCGCGCCCTTCCAGATCGTTCTCATGACCCCAGTGAACACCAGCGGCACCGGCCGAGACCAGCCCTTGACTACGCTGGCTCCATGGTCGTCGACGGTCGGATCGTGCAGGTCGAAGGACGCCGCCTGCGCGTGACCAACCTCGACAAGGTCGTGTATCCCGAAACCGGTACGACGAAGGGCGAGATCTTCGCCTACTACTCGGCCATCGCGCCGCAGCTGCTGCCCCTGCTCGCCGGTCGCCCCGTGACCCGCAAGCGCTGGGTCGAGGGTGTGGGGACGGCGGATGCCCCGGCCGATGCCTTCTTCACGAAGCAGCTCGAACGCGGGGCACCCGAGTGGATTCCCCGCCAGGCGATCGTGCACTCCGACGGTCCGAAGGACTATCCGCTGGTCGACGAGGTGCCGACCCTGGTGTGGCTGGCTCAGGTCGCGGCGATCGAGCTGCACGTACCGCAGTGGCGGTTCGGATCTGACGGACTGCCCGGGCGACCCGACCGCCTGGTGCTCGACCTCGACCCGGGCCCCGGCGTGGGACTCGCGCAGTGCGCGGTTGTCGCCCGTCTCGCCCGCGGCATCCTGACCGGGATGGGGCTCGAACCGGTGCCGGTGACCAGCGGCAGCAAGGGCATCCACCTGTACGCGTCGCTCCCCGGCGAGCAGACGAGCGCCGAGATCTCGATGGTCGTGAAGGAACTCGCCCGCGTCATCGAGAACGAGCACCCCGACCTCGCGACCGCCACCATGTCGAAGGCCGTGCGGGGCGGCCGGGTCTTCCTCGACTGGAGTCAGAACAACGGCAAGAAGACGACGATCTCGCCGTACTCGCTGCGCGGCCGCGCCCGGCCATGGGTGGCAGCTCCCCGCACCTGGGACGAGCTCGACGACCCCGGTCTCGCACAGCTCGACCTCGACGAGGTGCTGGAGCGCGCGGCAGCCGGCATCGACCCGATGGCGGCGCTGCATCCGACGGATGCCCCGGCCCCGACTTCCCCTCCAGCCGCCCAGTCGAAGGCGGAGCGACACCGGCCGAGCAGCCGCGGCGCCTCGCCCGTCGCGCTCGATCCGGAGGCGACGCTCCCGACTTTCGAGCCGATGCTCGCCGAGCACGGCACCCCCGCACTCGCGCGCCGCCTGAGCGATCCCGCCTGGGCCGAAGTGAAATGGGACGGCATCCGCGCGATGGGCACCTGGTCGAACGGACGGATGCGTCTGCACGCCCGCCGAGGCACCGACATCACGGCGCGCTACCCGGAGCTCACGAGTGACGGCGCCCCGTTCCTGCCGGCGGCGGACGCGGTCGTCGACGGAGAGATCGTCGCCTTCGACCACGACGGCCGCCCGAGCTTCTCGCGGCTGCAGAACCGCATGCACCTCACCCGCGCGCGCGAGATCGAACGAGAGGTCGTGCGCACGCCCATCGTGTACATGCTCTTCGACCTGCTGCGCCTCGACGGCCACGATCTCACCGGCCTCCCCCTGCACCAGCGGCGCACGCTCCTCGATGACCTGATCGCCGATCTCGACGCGCCGGTGCAGGTACCGCCGGTGTTCGACGACGTCGATGACGCTCTCGCCGCGAGCGACGACTTCGGTCTCGAAGGCGTCGTCGTCAAGGACCGCGACTCGCGTTACCGCCCCGGGACTCGCTCGCCCTCCTGGCTCAAGCTCAAGCACACTCGCATGCAGGAGGCGGTCATCGTCGGCATCCGTCCGGGCAAGGGCGATCGCGAGCGCACGCTCGGTTCCCTCCTGCTCGCGGTGCACGACTCCCCCGGCTCGCCCCTGCGCTACGTCGGCCGGGTCGGAACCGGGTTCACCGAGCGCATCCTGCGCGATCTGCTCGACCTGCTCGAGCCGCTGCGCACGAAGACCGCACCCCTCGACGGGGTTCCCGCGCCCGACGCCTCCGACGCGCTCTGGGTGCGCCCGGAAGTGGTCGGCGAGGTGGAATTCGCGAACTGGACGCCGGACGGGGTGCTGCGGCACGCGCGCTGGCGCGGACTGCGCCCCGACAAATCGCCCGATGAGGTCGTACGCGAGAGCTGACCCTCAGGCGTGGTGCGGCTCGCAGTCCGACTGCTCCGCCGGTTCGATCTGGAACGTCGAGTGCTCGACGTCGAAGTGCTCGGCGAGGCATCCCTGCATCTCCGAGAGGAGCCTGGTCGATCGTCCGTCGGCGAGGATCGCCGGGTCGACGAGCACGTGCGCGCTGAACACCGGCGCACCACGGGTCAGTTGCCAGACGTGCACGTCGTGCACCCCGACCACACCGTCGTAGCCGAGCAGGTGCGAGCGGATGTCGGCCACCGCCGTCCCCTTCGGCGCCGACTCGGAGAGCACCGAGAAGACCTCCCGCAGCAGAGAGATCGCCCGCGGGATGATGAGGATCGCGATGAACATCGAGGCGATGGCATCCGCCGGCATCCAGCCCGTCGCCACGATCACGATCGCCGCGACGATCACGGCCGCCGAGCCGATCAGGTCTCCCATCACCTCGAGGTACGCCCCGCGCACGTTGATGCTGGTGCGCTGCGCGCGGCTGAGCAACCACATCGAGACCGCGTTCGCCAGCAGACCGACCACCGCGACGGCGAGCATCAGCGGACCCGCCACCTCGACCTCGCCCGGGTCGATCAGGCGGCCGACGGCCTCGAACCCCACCCACCCCGCGAGCAGGATCAGGATGATCGCGTTGATCAGCGCGCCGAAGACCTCGGCCCGCTGATATCCGAACGTGCGACGGTCGTCGGCGGGGCGCGCGGCCACCGCCGCGGCGATGAGCGCGATCACGAGTGCCGAGGCGTCCGTGAACATGTGCGCGGCGTCGGCCAGGAGCGCCAACGAACCGGTCAGCAGAGCGCCGACCACCTGCACCACCATGATCGTCGCGGTGAGGCACAGCGAGATTGTCAGAAGACGCCGGTGACCGGCCGAGCGGATGCCGCCGGCAGCGGGAGCGTGATCGTGCATGCCTCCAGGCTAAGCGCGGAATCAGCCGTTCAGCCGCGATTTCGCTAGTCGGGAAGGGTAACGAGAACCAGTCTCATCTCGCGCTGCGCCGGACGGTAACTCAGAGGTCGGCGAGCAGTGGAGCCAACTCCTCGAACGCGCGGGCGCGATGGGACTGCGCCTGCTTCTCCTCGTCGGTGAAGTCCCCGACCGAGCGCTCTTCCCCCGCCGGCTGACCGTCGGGGATGAAGATGGGGTCGTACCCGAACCCGCCCCCGCCGGAGGCGGCGTGCGCGAGCCGCCCGGGCCAGATGCCGGTGACGACCTTCTCGGCACCATCGGGTGAGACGAGCGCGATCGTCGAGGTGAAGTGCGCGGCGCGATGCGGGTCGGCGATGTCGCGCAGCTGATCGAGCAGCAGCTCGAGGTTGGCGACGGCATCCTTCTTCTGCCCCGCCCAGTAGGCGGAGAACACGCCCGGCGAGCCGCCGAGCACGTCGACGCAGATTCCCGAATCGTCGGCGAGCGCCGGAATTCCGGTGTGCGCAGCCGCGGCTCGAGCCTTGATCAGCGCGTTGTCGGCGAAGGTCACTCCGTCCTCGACCGGTTCGGGTCCGTCGTAGCCGACGACTTCGAGGTCGGGGCGCACCCGGGCGACGATCTGCTGGAACTCGGCGACCTTGTGCGGATTGTGCGTGGCCAGGACGACCTTCATCGTCACTCGGCCGCCAGCGCGGCGATCTGCCGCTCGGTGAGGGTCGCGCAGCCGTCGACGCCGAGCTGCAGCAGCGCGTCGAGTTCGCGCTTGTCGAAGGGCGCACCCTCGGCGGTGCCCTGCACCTCGACGAACAGACCGCGGCCGGTGACGACGACGTTCATGTCGGTCTCCGCGCGCACGTCCTCGACGTATGCCAGATCGAGCATGGGCTCTCCATCGATGATGCCGACCGACACCGCGGCGACCGAGTCGAGCAGCGGGGTGGAGTTGCGACCGATGAACTTCTTCTCACGGCCCCACTCGATCGCGTCGGCGAGGGCGACGTACGCGCCCGTGATCGCCGCGGTGCGCGTTCCGCCGTCGGCCTGCAGCACGTCGCAGTCGATCACGATCGTGTTCTCGCCGAGCGCCTTGGTGTCGACGACCGCACGCAGCGCGCGCCCGATCAGGCGGGAGATCTCGTGGGTGCGCCCGCCGATGCGACCCTTCACGCTCTCGCGGTCGTTGCGGCTGTTCGTGGCGCGAGGCAGCATGGCGTACTCGGCGGTGACCCACCCCTTGCCCTTGCCGGTGAGCCAGCGCGGAACGCCGTTCGTGAAGGATGCCGTGCACAGCACCTTCGTCCCGCCGAAACTGATCAGCGCGGAGCCCTCGGCCTGAGAGCTCCATCCGCGCTCGATCGTGACCTCGCGGAGCTGGTCGGTGGAGCGGCCGTCGGCACGCACGATGTCAGACATGGGCTTCCTTCGTTTCGGGGAGAGGGGGTACCGCTCAGCGCGGCTCGGAGAGGGAGTCGGGAAGGGGGATGACGCCGGTCTGGACGAGCTGCACGTCGCGCACCTCGCGACCCATCAGGCGGTTCGCGAGCGCGGTGAAGTCCGAGGCGGAGTCGCCCGTGGCCTCGTACACGTACCGCGCGGTCGCGTCGGGCGGGGCGAGCAGATCGCCGCGGACGAGCTGACGGTAGACGTCGCCGGCCGTCTCGTCATCGCTCGACACGAGCGTGACGCCCTCGCCCATCACGTAGCTGATGGCGCCGCGCAGGAACGGGTAGTGGGTGCAGCCGAGCACGAGCGTGTCGACTTCCGCTTCGCGCAGCGGCGCGAGGTACTCCTCGGCGACGGCGAGCACCTCCGGGGTGCCGGTGATGCCCGCCTCGACGAACTCGACGAAGCGCGGGCAGGCCGCGGTGAACACCTGCAGCCGCTCGTTGACCTCGAGCATGTCCTGGTACGCGCGTGAGCCGATCGTGCCGACCGTGCCGATCACGCCGATGCGTCCGTTGCGCGTCGTCGAGACGGCCCGCCGAACGGCGGGTCCGATGACCTCGACCACCGGCACGTCGTAGCGCTCGCGCGCATCGCGGAGCATGGCCGAGGATGCCGTGTTGCAGGCGATCACGAGCATCTTCACGCCCTGGTCGACGAGCGTGTCGAGCACCTCGAGCGAGTAGCGGCGCACGTCGGCGATGGGCTTCGGCCCGTAGGGCGAGTGGGCGGTGTCGCCGATGTAGACGAACGACTCGCGGGGCAGCTGGGCGCGGATGGCCCGCGCCACCGTGAGCCCGCCGACACCGGAGTCGAAGATACCGATCGGCGCGTCGTTCATGACTCCCCAGCCTAGTCGCGACGACACGGCCGCAGGTGAGCCGCGCTCACTAAACTGAGCGCATGACCTCGTCGACGGCGCTGCTCACCGACCGCTACGAACTCACGATGCTCGCCGCATCGCTGCGCGACGGGACCGCATCGCGCCCGAGCGTGTTCGAGCTCTTCTCGCGCCGCCTCTCGGGCGGACGCCGGTTCGGGGTCGTCGCTGGCACCGGGCGCCTGCTCAGCCTGGTGCGCGACTTCCGCTTCGCTGACGACGAGCTTCGTTTCCTCCGCGACAACGACGTGGTCGATGCGGCATCCCTGCGCTACCTCGAGGATTACCGGTTCACCGGGTCCATTCGCGGATACCGCGAGGGCGAGCTGTACTTCCCCGGCTCCCCCATCCTCACCGTCGAGGGCAGCTTCGCCGATGCGGTCGTGCTCGAGACGCTGGCGCTGAGCGTGCTCAACCACGACTCGGCCGTCGCCACGGCCGCCTCGCGCATGAGCATCGCGGCGGGCGAGCGCCCCCTCGCGGAGATGGGATCGCGACGCGCCGCCGAGCGGTCGGCCGTCGCGGCCGCCCGCGCCGCCTACATCGCCGGGTTCCGATCGACGAGCAATCTTGAGGCCGGGCGCACGTGGGGCATCCCGACGATGGGCACCGCCGCGCACTCCTGGACCCTGCTCCACGACAGCGAGGAAGAGGCCTTCCGGTCGCAGATCGAGAGCCTCGGAACCGACACCACGCTGCTCGTCGACACCTACGACATCCCGACGGGCGTGGAGACGGCGATCCGCGTCGCCGGCACGGGTCTCGGCGGGGTGCGCATCGACTCCGGAGACCTGCCCACCGTGGCGGCCGCCGTGCGCGAGCAGCTCGACGCCCTCGGGGCCACCGAGACCCGCATCACGGTCACGAGCGACCTCGACGAGTACGCCATCGCGGCCCTCGCCGCGTCGCCCGTCGACGCCTACGGCGTCGGTACGTCGGTGGTCACGGGATCGGGATATCCGACGGCCAGCATGGTCTACAAGCTCGTCGCCCGACAGGATGCCGCGGGCTCGTGGATCGGCGTCGCCAAGGCTTCCGCGGACAAGGCGTCGCACGGCGGCCGCAAAGCGGCCTTCCGTCGCCTCGAGGACGGCGTCGCCACCGCGGAGGAGGTTCTCGTCGCCGACGGCTTCGAGAAGCTGGACGGACCGGCATCCTCCGTCGGCGGGCGCCCGCTCCAGGTGACGTTCATCGACAACGGCGAGATCGACTCCGCGCACGAGGGAGTCGCGGGAACGGCATCCGCCCGCGAACATCACCTCCGCGTCCGCGAGGAACTGCCGGTGCGCGCGCTCGCGCTGAGCAAGTCCGACCCGGCCATCCCCACCGTCTACATCGACGTGGAGTGAGATCGCGCCCGCGCGGTCAGCGCGTCATCGACTCGTAGATCTCCTTGCACGTCGGGCAGATCGGGAACTTCTCGGGGTCGCGCCCCGGTGTCCACTTCTTGCCGCAGAGTGCGCGGACCGGCTTGCCGGTGATCGCCGACTCGAGGATCTTGTCCTTCTTCACGTAATGCGAGAAACGCTCGTGGTCACCCGGCTCGAGATTCTCCTCTCGGAGGAGCTCTTCCAGTTCGCGATCAAGCGTTGCCACGCCGCCCTGATCGGGGCTGTCCAGCGGAGTACTCATCCCGTGAGTCTAGCCGCGTCCACGCGTGCGCGGGGCGGCGTCACGCGGTCTCGACGAACTCCATGAGGCGTTCCCCGCTGCGTTCGAAGATGAGGCCGCCGACGACCGCTCCGATGACGAAGACACCGACGCCGGTACCGAGGCCGGCCCAGAACGTCGCCATCGCCTGCTCCTCCCCCGCGAGGAGGTTCGAGGCGAAGAGCCAGATGACCGGGCCGCTGACGAGGATCGCCCCGAGGAACGCGACGGCCGGCCCGTAGGCGCCGCGCGACGTCGGACGCTGCGGTTGCTGGAACGGACTGTCGCCCGGGCGTGACACCGCGTACGGCGCGACGACCGACACGATGCTCGACAGGCCGAGGGCCGAGAGCAGCAGGCTGGATCCGAGACCGATCAGCGGCAGCAGCAGATGCCAGTCGTCGATGACGAGGAGCGTGAGCGGAACGGCGATCGCCAGGACCGGAATCGACACCAGGAGAACGGGGACCAGGCGCCCGAGCCGATCGGGCAGCCCGCGCACACCGCTGGCGACGTGCGTCCACAGGGCCGTCGAGTCGTAGGCGACGTCGTTGTGCGGCAACCATCCGAAGAAGAGCGCCATCACGGGGACCGGCACGAGGGCGGCGATCTCGAGCGGTACCCCGGCGACCAGGAGCGGGAGCACCGTGAGGACCCCCGCGACCGGGACGACGATCACGTTGACGATGTAGCGGCGGTCGCGCAGCCAGTACACGAGGCTGCGCGAGGCGATGGCTCCGAAGGCCGTCGACGGCAGGAGGGCGAACCACCCGAGACCGGTGCGTTCGCGCGCGGCCACGGGCCGCTCGGTCGTCGTGAGCAGGCGGCGGACCAGCCATTCCCACACCACCCAGAGCCCCGCGAGGGTCACGACGGCGATGAGGCCGATGAGCCACGTCGTCGAGCTCTCGGGCGCCTGGAAGAGCGCGCCGGGCGCCGCTCCGAGCGGGGTGAGGGAGATCACGCCCGTCAGCGAGATCAGGGATGCCGGCACCTCCCCGTCCCACCGGAACGACGCGAGGAACACGGCGACAGGGAACGCGACGACGAGCAGCGCGAGCACGAACAGTGCCGTGAGCTCGCGCGAGCGCCGTTCGGGCAGCAGCAGCGCATTGACCGCCATGCCGATGCGCGCGACCAGGATGGTGCTGACGATGCCCACCACCGTCATCCCGACCGCGAGCGGCCACGCGACGCCGAGCTGCACCGCCGCGATGCCGACGCTGAGGTACACGGCCAGGAGAGCCAGGCTCGGGACGCTGATCAGCGACGCGACGACGAGGATCCACGGCATCTGACGCTCGTCGACGCCGAAGACGGCGAAGCGGCGAGGATCGAGCTGGTCCACGGCTCCCACGAGGATCGGGCCGATGAGGAAGCCGAGGAGGATCGCGGCGCCGCCGAGGACGGTGACCGTGCGGGCGACCCCGAGCGGTGCGCCGGAGAGGCTGAGCACCGAGGTGCAGACGACGACCGTGATCGCCACGACGACGAGGAAGGACAGGATCGACCGCGTCCGGCGCTCGCCGCGCAGCGATCCGAGCAGAAGGGCGAGCCTCAGTCGGAGAACGTGTGCAGCCACTCGAGTCCCTCCACCTCTCCGATACCGCCGGAGAGCTCGACGAAGCGCGCTTCGAGCGTCTGGCCCGCCCGCACCTCGTCGATCGTCCCCTCGGCGAGCACTTCGCCGTCGACGATGATCGCGACGCGCGAGCACACCCGCTCCACGAGATCCATCCCGTGGCTCGACAGGATGACGGTGCCGCCGTGCGCGACATACGCCCGCAGGATGTCGAGGATCACCGCCGAGGAGACGGGGTCGACCGATTCGAACGGCTCGTCGAGCACGAGCACGCGCGGCGAATGGATCATCGCCCCCGCGAGCATGACCTTCTTGGTCATACCCGCCGAGTAGTCCGAGACGACGCGACCGAGCGCATCCCCCAGATCGAACGCGCGCGCGAGATCGGCGACGCGCTTCTCGATCACGTCGGAGGCCAGGCCGCGCAGGAGCCCGTAATAGTAGAGGAGCTGACGGCCGGTCAGGCGGTCGAACGTGCGCAGGCGATCGGGGAGGACGCCCATCACCCGCTTCGCCGCCTGGGAGTTCGTCGCCTGGTCGATGCCGCAGATCACGACGCTCCCGGCGTCGGCGCGCAGCAGCCCCGCGATGATCGACAGCGTCGTCGTCTTACCGGCTCCGTTGGGTCCGACGATGCCGTAGAAGGAGCCTGCCGGCACCGACAGGTCTATGCCGTGCACGGCGCGATTGTCGCCGAAATGCTTGACGAGCCCGCGGATGTGCAGAGCCTCGACGTCCGACGCAGCGGGGGCGGCCGATTCCGCGGCGACGGCGGATGCCTCGGACCGGACGTCCGTGGCCTCGACCTCGGGCCCGGCTTCGGTGGTCTCCGTCTCAGCGATCTCGGCCTCGACGACCTCGGGCTCGACGACCTCAGGCTCGACGACCTCAGGCTCGGCGACCTCCGCCTTGACGGCCTCGGGCTCGACGACATCCGCCTCCGCGGTCTCCGCTTCGACGAGCACCTCGTCGACGCCGACCGTCGCTCCGGCACCGGCCGTCCCGTCGACCTCGACCACCGCCTCAGGCGGGTCGATCCGGGTCGACTCGATCGTGACGGGAGCCTGCGGCTTCGGCTCGGCGACCTCCGCGGCCTGAGCCGCGGCCGCCTTCGCCGCAGCGGTCTTCGCGGCGGCAGTCTTCGCCGCGGTCGTGCGAGTGGAAGCGGCGCGTGACGCGGCGGTGCGTGCCGTCGACTTCGCCGCCTGAGCCTTCGTCGCCGCGGTCTTCGCCGCAGCGGTCTTCGCCGCCGTCGACTTCGCCGCGGTCGACTTCGCTGCAGCCGATTTCGCGGCCGCTGTCTTCGCGGCCGTGGTCTTCGCTGCGGTGGTCTTCGCCGCCGTGGTCTTCGCCGCAGCGGTCGTGCTCGCGGCGGTCGTCTTCTTCGCCGCCGCCGACTTGGCTGCGGCCGTTTTCGCCGCCGCGGACTTCGCGGGTGTACGCGTCGTCGTGGCACGCGCTCCGGCAGCCGGCCGCGCGGGAACCTTCTTCTCGATCGGGCCCGCCGCCGAGACGGGCTCGATGACGATGTCGGTGCCCGCAGCGGCCTTCTCCGCCGCGGCCTTCGCCGTGCTCGGGCGCTTCGCGGGCGTGTGGGCTGCGGGAGTCTTTTTCGCGGCGGGCGTGCGGGGCGCGGAAGCCTTCTTCGCCGCCGCGGAGGACGCGGATGCTCGCTTCGACGTCGCCGTCCGCTTCTCCGGGGTCGCCTTCGATTCGGTCGTGGGGTCCTCCGCCTTTTCGGGGCGGGCGTCGGGGGAAGCAGTCACGGGTTCTACGGTATCAACGCGAGCCGACTTCCCCGGGGTCGGTCGCAACATTCACCCTGACAATCACCCGGGCGCCTTCCCCGACGTCGACCCTGGGTATACGGTGTGGACTGGGTCACGAAACGGCAACGGGCGCCGTGAGACCCGGTGTTTCCCAGGGTCCATCGCTAGCATGAACGCGGCACGACGAAGTGTCCGGCTGGTTAACCGGCCATGAACACACCTTCCAAAGGAGCACTCGTGACTCTTCAGACCGTCATCCTCGCAGCCGGCATGGGCTCGCGCCTGGGCCGTTCGCTGCCCAAGCCGCTCACCGAACTCGGCGACGGCCGCACGATCATGCGCCAGCAGCATGACAACATCCGCGCCGCGTTCGGCACCGACGCGCGCATCACCACCGTGGTCGGCTACCGCGCCGAGACCATCATCGAGGCCTTCCCCTCCGCCAACTACGTGCACAACGAGCGCTACGACGAGACCAACACGTCGAAGAGCCTCCTGCGCGCCCTCGGCGCGACCGGACGCGGCGGCGTGCTGTGGATGAACGGCGACGTCGTCTTCGATCCGATGATCCTCGGCCGCGCGGCCTCGTTCATCGAGCGCGATCAGTCGTTCGTCACGGTCAACACCTCCAAGGTCAGCGACGAAGAGGTGAAGTACACGGTCACGGCCGAGGGCTTCATCAAGGAGCTGTCGAAGACCGTCACCGGCGGCCTCGGCGAGGCCGTGGGTATCAACTACATCTCGTCGGCGCAGAAGAAGGCGTTCATGCGCCAGCTGCAGCGCGTCGACGACCAGGACTACTTCGAGCGCGGCCTCGAGCTCGCGATCGCCGAGGACGGCCTGCTGCTCGAGCCGATGGACGTCTCCGACCTGTACGCGGTCGAGGTCGACTTCGCCGAAGACCTCGAGCGGGCGAACCTCTTCGTCTGAGTCGCTGCCGACAGCGTCCAGCAAAAACGCCGGGAGCCGCACCCTCAGGGGTGCGGCTCCCGGCGTTTTCGCGGGCGGGGTTCCTAGGATCGTCACATGGCCCCGAAGGTGCACAAGATCCACTCCCTCCCGGACGACGCCCCGTGGGACAAGGGCATCCCTCCGACGGGATCGCCCGAGCATCCGTTCGTCGTCCGTGGCCTCGATCGCGTGCTCTCCATCCAGCGCCCGCTCGTGCTCGCGCACATCCGCAGCATCCGTCTGCGCAATCCCCATGCGTCACCCGCCGAGATCGTACGGATCCTCGAACGGCGCTACCTCGCCGCCGTCACCACCGGTGGGGCAGCGGTCGGAGCCACAGCCGTCGTACCGGGGATCGGCACCGGCGTGACGCTCGCGCTCTCCGGCGTCGAGACGGTCGGCTTCGTCGAGTCGACCGCCCTGTTCGCGCAGTCGGTCGCCGAGGTGCACGGCATCGCGGTCGCCAACCCCGATCGCGCCCGGGCGCTGGTGATGACCCTGATGCTCGGCAAGGAGGGCGTCGACCTGGTCGGACAGCTCGCCGGTCAGGTCGCCGGCCGCGGCGGCACCCGCAACGCCTACTGGGGCGAGCTCGTGACGAAATCCCTCCCCCGTGCCGCCGTCGGACCGCTCGTCGATCAGCTCAAGAGCATGTTCGTGAAGCAGTTCGCCGCGCGCGGCGGCGCCTCGTTCCTGGGCAAGGCGCTGCCGTTCGGAGTGGGCGCGGCGATCGGCGGCGCGGGCAACCACATCCTCGGCCGACGCGTGCTGACGACCTCGCACCGCGCGTTCGGGGCCGCTCCCCTCGACCTCCCTCCCGAGCTCGAACCCGTTGCCGGTGCCGAGAAGGTCGAACTCCGCGTGCTCCGCGGCGCGCGCTATGCGGGTTCTGCGGTCGCGGGCGCGGCCGGTACGGCGGCGCGCGGGGTGGGCTGGGCGGGTCGCAAGGTCGGGGAGCTGACCACCCGTCGCGGACGCGGCGCGAGCGGAGAGCTGGAGTCCGATTCCGCCCCGCGCGGCGACCACGAGCTCCCCGAGAATCCGGGCGCCGACGCTCCGCTGCGCTGATCGGACAGAGAGCACCTCACCAAAGGATCACGCCACCCGTTGTGGCGAGCATCCAACAGGCCGAGCCGCGGCGACGATAGTGTGGAATCCGTGACGGACAAGCCCGACCTCTTTACCACCGCCGGCAAGATCGCGGATCTGCGCGCTCGCTACACCGAAGCCGTCGTCGACGCAGAAGCGAAGGCGAAGGAGAAGCAGCACGCCAAGGGCAAGATGACCGCCCGCGAGCGCATCGAGCTGCTCGTCGATCCCGGGAGCTTCGTCGAGTTCGACGAGTACGTGCGCCACCGCACGACCGCGTTCGGCATGGATCGCTCCCGGCCCTACGGCGACTCGGTCGTCACCGGTGTCGGCACGATCAACGGGCGCACGGTCGCGGTCTACTCGCAGGACTTCTCGACGTTCGGCGGGTCGCTCGGCGAGGTCGCCGGCGAGAAGATCATCAAGGTCATGGAGTTCGCCCTCGCGGGTGGCATGCCCTGCATCGGCATCCTCGACTCGGGAGGGGCGCGCATCCAGGAGGGTGTCGTCGCGCTCGGCAAGTACGGCGAGATCTTCCGTCTGAACACCCGCGCCTCCGGTGTCATCCCGCAGATCTCGATCATCATGGGCCCGGCGGCCGGCGGCGCGGTGTACTCCCCCGCCCTCACCGACTTCGTGATCATGGTCGACAAGACGAGCCAGATGTTCGTCACCGGCCCCGACGTCATCAAGACGGTCACCGGCGAAGACGTCGGCATGGAGGAGCTGGGCGGTGCGTACACGCACAACACCCGCTCCGGTGTCGCCCACTACCTCGCGGAGGACGAGGACGACGCGCTCGACTACGCGCGCACTCTGCTCAGCTTCCTGCCGGACAACAACATGGCAGAACTCCCCTCGTACGAGGGTGTCTTCGAGTTCGAGACGACGGATGCCGACCGCACGCTGAACACGATCATCCCGGACTCGGCCAACCAGCCGTACGACATCCACACGGTGATCGAGCACGTCGTCGACGAGGGCGACTTCCTCGAGGTTCAGCCGCTCTTCGCGCCGAACATCGTCATCGGCTTCGGCCGCATCGAGGGCCGCTCGGTCGGCATCATCGCCAACCAGCCCTCGCAGATGGCGGGAACGCTGAACATCGAGGCCGGCGAGAAGGCGAGCCGCTTCGTCCGCTTCTGCGATGCATTCTCGATCCCGATCGTGACGCTCGTCGACGTTCCGGGCTACCTGCCGGGAACCGACCAGGAGTGGACCGGCGTGATCCGACGCGGAGCCAAGCTGCTTTACGCGTACGCCGAGGCCACCGTGCCGCTGGTGACCGTCATCCTGCGCAAGGCCTACGGCGGCGCCTACATCGTGATGGGCTCGAAGCAGCTCGGTGCCGACGTCAACCTCGCGTGGCCGACCGCCGAGATCGCGGTCATGGGCGGCCAGGGCGCCGTGAACATCCTCTACCGGGGTGAGATCAAGAAGGCCGAGGAAGCCGGCGAAGACGTCGCCGCCGTGCGCACCCGCCTCGCGAACGAGTACACCTACAACGTCGCCTCGCCGTTCCTCGCCGCCGAGCGCGGTGAACTCGACGGCATCATCGAACCCGCGAACACGCGCGTCTCGATCGCCAAGGCACTCCGCGCCCTGCGCGGCAAGCGCGCTGAACTGCCGCCGAAGAAGCACGGGAACATCCCGCTGTGATCGACGAGAGGGACGAGCGCCCCGCGCTCGAGATCACCCGCGGCACGGCGACCGAGGAAGAGCTGGCCGCGCTCATCGCGGTGGTCAGCGATGCATACGCGGCCGAGGAATCGGATGCCGTCGCCGAGGAGCCGGTCGTCTCGGCGTGGACGCGCACGCAGCGCTCCCTGCGCAAGCCGCTGCGCAGGGACATCCCTTGGGGACGCTTCGCCCGCTGAGCACCGCCGGGCTCTCCCGGAACCGTGGATCAGCGCGCGAAGCGCAGCGTGACCAGCTGGAACGGCCGCAGCGACAGCTCGACGCCCGTCGCGACGCCGGTGACCGCCGCCCGCGGTGTCTCCCGCTCGAGGAGGTCGGTCTCCACGACCGACCCGAAGTCGAACGACGGTGTGACCTCCCCCACCGCCCGTCCGCCGTGCGCTTCGTACAGCCGGACGATCACATCACCGCTCCGGTCCTCCGCGAGCTTGACCGCCTCGATCACGATCGCGTCCGACGACACCGCGAATAGCGGCGAGACGGGGCCCGAGCCGCGCATCGAGCGTGCGGGCAGATTCAGGCGGTACCCCTCGCGCACGGCATCCGCGATCCCCGCATCCGGACGGATGCCGACGCGGAAGGTGTGTCGTCCCTGATCCGCCTCCGGATCGGGGAACAGCGGTGCCCGCAGGAGGGAGAGCCGCACCGTCGACGCCGTGCCACCGCCCTCACGGGGCGCTCGCGTGATGTCGTGGCCGTAGGTCGAGTCGTTCGCGATCGCGACCCCGAAGCCCGGTTCTCCGACGTGCACCCAGCGGTGCGCGACCGTCTCGAAGCGGGCGACGTCCCACGACGTGTTGGTGTGGGTGGGCCGGTGCACGTGGCCGAACTGGATCTCGGATGCCGCACGATCGCTGTGCACGTCGAGCGGGAAGCCGAGCTTGAGCAGCTTCTGGCGCTCGTGCCAGTCGACGATCGTCTCGATGTCGAGGCTCGGGGAGCCCGCCGCGAGCGTGAGGACCTGAGTGATGCGGGACGCACCGAACTCCCGGTCGATCCGCACGACGGCGGCGGTCGGGTGCGCGACGACCTCGACCGCCACGGCATCCCTCAGCTCGACGGCGTGCCGGCGGTAGTGCTCGTCGATGTCCCAGGCATCCCACGCCGTGGGGGTGTCGCGGTGCAGCGTCAGCAGGTTCCCGCGCTCCCCCGTCGGGATCGTCTCGCGCCCGGTCGCACGCACGCTCAGCGAGGAGATGAGTCCATCGGCATCCACCACGACCCGCAGATGCTCGTTCTCGAGCACGATCTCCTCGCCGTGCCTTCCGGCACGGGCCGCCGCATTCGCGGACTCCGCGACCCCGATCGCCAGGCCTGCCACACCATCCGACGGGTAGGGGCTCGCGTTGGCGACCAGTTCCACCTCCCCGCGGCCTGCGACGACCTCGAGCGCGGTGTCGATGAGACCGTCGAGCGCCTCGAGGACCTCCGCGTAGCGGCGCTCGGCCTCGCGGTGCACCCAACCGATCGAACTGCCGGGAAGGATGTCGTGGAACTGCTGCAGGAGAACGGTCTCCCACGCCTCCCCCAGCGCGTCGTACGGGTACTCGGCACCCGCCAGCGCTGCGCTCGTCGCCCACAGCTCGGCCTCGCGCAGGGCGTGCTCGCTGCGCCGGTTACCGCGTTTGGTGCGCGCCTGCGAAGTGTAGGTGCCGCGGTGGAACTCGAGGTACATCTCCCCCGACCACACCGGCGGATCGGGGTACTCGGCCTCGGCCGTCTCGAAGAAGCGCCGCGGATCGGAGAGGGTCACGGTCGGTGATCCCTCCAGCGATCGCAGTCGTGCGGCGGCGGCGAGCATCTCGCGGGTCGGCCCGCCTCCGCCGTCACCGTATCCGAAGGGCACGAGCGAGGCGGTCGCCGCGCCCTTCTCGGCGAACTGGCGCTCGGCGCGGGCGAGATCCGCACCGGAGAGCTGCGAGTTGTACGTGTCGACCGGCGGGAAGTGCGTGAAGATGCGGGTGCCGTCCAGGCCTTCCCACGTGAAGGTGTGATGGGGCATCGTGTTCGTCTCGTTCCACGACATCTTCTGCGTCAGCATCCACCGTGACCCGGCGGCCCGCGCGATCTGCGGGAGCGCGGCCGAGTATCCGAACGAATCGGGCAGCCAGACGTCGAGGGGCTCGACCCCGAACTCCTCGAGGAAGAAACGCTTTCCCCGCACGAACTGGCGCGCGAGGGCCTCGCCTCCCGGCATGTTCGTGTCGGACTCCACCCACATGCCGCCCGCGGGGTGGAATCGACCGGCCGCGACGGCGGTGCGCAACCGCTCGAAGAGCTCGGGCTGGAACCGCTTCATCCAGTCGTACTGCTGCGCCGACGACGCCGCGAACGAGAACTCGGAGTCCTCTCCGATCAGCGAGAGGACGTTCGAGAACGTGCGCGCCACCTTGCGCTGCGTCTCGCGCACCGGCCACAGCCACGCGGAGTCGATGTGGGCGTGCCCGACCGCGTGGGCGGAGTGCGCGGACGCGGATGCCGGGCGGGCGAGAACCTCCGAGAGTGCGGCGCGCGCATCGGCGACGGTGCCGGCGACGTCGTCCGGATCCGTCGCGTCGACCGCGTGCTCGAGGGCGCGCAGGATCTCGGCGCGGCGGGAGGAGCTCTCGGGGAGCTCGGCGCGCAGACCGTCGAGCACCGCGATGTCCTGCAGAAGTTCCCAGACCGTGAGGTCGAGCACGGCCACGTCGGCGCGACGCAGCTCGTACAGCGGTTCGTCGCCGGCGGAGTCCCACTCCCCGAGCGGCGTGGGGCCGAAGGTGCGGAACCCGTCGCCCACGTCCGGGTTCGCCGCCGCCTCGAGGTAGAGCTCGATCGCATCGCCCGGAGCACCGTCGAGCGGCACGTAGGCGTTGCGCGGCTCGACCGCCTTGACGATGGATCCGTCCGGCCGGTACACCGTGCCCTCGGCCTGGAACCCCGGCTGCGCGCCGTGGAAGCCGAGGTCGAAGACGAGTTCGGCCCGCTGCCCGGCATCGGTCGTCGGGATCGTCCCGGTCACCCGCAGCCACATCGTGCTCCAGGCACGCCCCCACGGCGAGCCGACGGCGAAGGGGGCGTACGTCTGCCCGAAGGCCTCGGCGAACGGCACGGGTTCACCCGGGACCTGCCAGGCCTCGAGAGTGAGCTCGTGCGAGTGTGCGTACAGCGCGGGCTCGAGGCGCTCCCGCACGAACCGGCGGATGCGTGCTTCGACCAGCGAGGAGTTGTCGTGCATGACGGGTTTCCGATCGACGATGACGGAGGAACACCCGAATACTACATCGATTGGATTTAAGGAGCGACAGGAACGTCCGAGCGTTCCGACAGCATCAGCGTCGAGCTCCGCGGGGTGAGCGCCCGATCGAGCACCACGCAGGCCGCCCCCACGGCTCCCACGTCGGCCCCCACGACCGTGCCGTCGATCGGGATCTCCCGCAGCGCTCGCGTCGCGCTCAGTCGCTGCACGTGCTCCGAGATCTCGGCGAGGTAGACCTCCGAGACGTACCCCCAGAAGGGTCCCCCGAGCACGATGCGCTCCACGTCGAGGACGTCGGTGAGCACCACCAGGAGGGCGGCGGTGCACCGTGCGGCACGGCCGAGGATTCCCGCGGCGGCCGCCTCCCCCTGCTGCGCCCGCGCGCAGACGTGCGCGAACCGCGCCTCGAGCGCACCGGGCTCGTCATCGTCGCCCTCCGCAGACAGCACCCCCGCACGCACCGCCTCCGCCACGATCGACTGCGGCGTGCACGTGACGGCGACGCATCCCCGGGATCCGCAGGCGCACGGCGGCCCCTCAGGATCGACCACGATGTGCCCGATCTCGCCGAGGTTGCCGGTGCGTCCGCGCGTGACATCGCCGTCGCGCGCGAGCGCCGCACCGAGCCCCGTGCCGAGGTAGAGGAAGACGAACGAGTCGTCCACGGGACCTCGGCGCGTCCAGAGCTCACCCATGGCCGCCGCAGCGGTGTCCTTCTCCAACGCCACCGCGAACCCGGTCGCCGCCGACAACAGCTCACGCAGGGGCACCCGGCGCCATCCGCGCAGCATGGGCGGGTCGACCACCGTCCCGTTCGCCTCGTCGAGGGGTCCGGGAGCGGCGAGTCCGATACCGAAGATCCGCGAGCGATCGACACCGACCTCGGTGATGAGGGCATCGATCGCGCGTGCCATCTCGTCGATGATTCGCCCGGGTTCGGGTGATCCCACCGGGATCAGGCGCCGCGCGACCACCGCGCCTGCGAGGTCGAGGAGCACCACCGTCACCACGGCGGGATCGAGATGGACGCCCACCGAGTACCGGCTCTCCGCGACCAGACGGAGCAGGACGCGGGGCTTTCCCGGGCCGTTGATGGCACGCCCGGCCTCGGCGATCAGTCCCTCGTCGAGGAGGCGGCGGGTGATGTTCGTGAGCGTCTGCGCGGAGAGTCCGGTGGTCGCGGCGAGCTCCGTACGGCTCAGCGCCTCACCCGCGCGGCGGATCGCCTCGATCACGACCGCCTGATTGAAGTCGCCCATTCGGGGCAGGTTCGTTCCGCGCCGCGTGCTCATCCGGCCATCCTCCCGCATCCGCGCACCTATGTCCCCCAAAATACCTACAGACACGGGGGTCGCGAGCCGCGAAACTAATGGAGACGCTTCGCGTTCGATCGGTCTCTCTGTCCCAGGGTAGACAGACGGTGATCGATCATCCGCGGCTGGTTTTCGGGTAACTGAGCCGCATGGCGAGGGGCTGGCGATATCGCCGCCCCTCGCCCATTCTCACCTCTTCTTCGACTCCGGCACCCTCCCCCAGCCGGAGCCGAAGAGACGCGCCGTCGCCGGTGGTTCAGCCGCGGGCGGCGCTGCGCGGGATCTCGTGCCACACGTCGACGGAGTCGTCGTCGCGCGACGATCCCGACCCCACGCGCCCGACCACCGTCACCGCGGTGCGATCGTCCTTGGCGGAACGGATGATGAGGCGTCCCGCGTGGGCCTCCGCCAGGACGCCGGCGAGCTCGTCCCGGATCTCGATGCGACGCGCCTCGTCGACCCCCTCGAGACCGCCCTCGTCGAACACCGTGACGACCGCACCGCGCCGACGCGCCGCTTCGATCGCATCGCGGACCGCATCGTTGAGCAGGTCGGCTCCGCGCAGCTCATCACGCAGGCGCCCCTCGGCGAGCCGGGCATCGAGACGCTCCTCCTCGGTCAGAGAGCCACGCGTCGCCACCGCGCGACTGAGCACGGGGCCGGCGACCGCGAGCGCGAACTGGGTGCGCACGCGACGCTCGCGCTGACGCACGAGCTGGGTGGCGTGCCAGGCCGACACGGCCTGCTGGATCTCGGCGAGGCGCTCGGTGTCGCGCACCGCCCGGTCCCAGAACCACACCAGGAGGTTCGCGACGACCACCCACATGATCGATCCGACCAGGCCGAAGTTGAGAAGGGACTCGAGGAAGCCCAGGAAGACCGACGACGTCGCCACCAGGAGAAGCAGGATCAGCCAGCCCGTCAGGAACCGCCGCCGGACGATGAGGATCACGCTGAGCAAGCCCACGCCGCCGATGTACCAGGTGGCGAAGGGGGCGGTCCGCCCTGCCTCGTTCAGCGAGAACGTCACCGCGATCGGGATGATCACGCTGGCGATTACCGCCAGCATCGCCGTCCACAACGGCAGCTTCACCGTATCCGGAGAGCCGAGGATCGCGAGGTTGACGACCAGGAGGTAGAGCGCGATCGCGAGCACCATGAGCAGCGGTGCCGTGGGCTGCACGATCCACCACACGGCGCGCGCAGCGAAGTACAAGGCGAAGCCGACCGCGAGAGACGTCGCGACGCTGCGGACGGTCCGGTTCATGAGGCGCTCCAGCCCAGGGTCACGGTCGTGCCCCTGGCATCCGAATCGATCCGAGCCGTTCCGGCCACCCCGGCCATGCGCGCGAGGATCGACGCGCGGATCCCCAGGCGGTCCTCGCCGATCGCCGTGAGGTCGAACCCCGCTCCGGTATCGCTCACGATCACGCGGATGCCGTCGTCACCCTGCGAGTCGGCGAGGATGTGGAGTCCCCGCCCGCCCGCGTGCGTCACCGCGTTGCCGATCGCCTGACGCGCGGCGAGCACGAGCGCGCGCGCCACGCGGCCGGGAATCGCCCCGGGAGTACCGGTCTCCTCGACGATCGCGTCCACGCCCATCTCCGACAGTGCCCGACGCAGCTCCGACACGATCTGGCTGACGGCGACCGGCTCATCGCTGCCCTCCTGGGCGACCGCCGCTTCGGTGTTGGCGAGACGGGTGAGCGCCTCGCGCGCCATCGCCACCGCGAGTTCCTTCGCCCTGTCGCTCTCGGCCCGCTCGGCGGCGATCAGCGCCGCGAGCACGCTGTCGTGCATGAGCGCCGACATCGCGATGCGCTCCTCCTCCGCGGCGGCCGCCGCCGCCGCTGCCGCGTAGGAGGCGACTGCGTGCCCTCGCGCGTCGTCGACGCCCGCGGCGACCGAGCGGAACATCCACCCCAGCGAGATGATGACGATGCCGAGGATCAGCGTGAACGAGACATCGAACGCCGTCGTGGTCCAGAACTCGCGGGAGAACTCCCCCTGCACGAGCCGCACGTAGCCGTAGACGAACGGAACGGCTACCGCCCAGGCGTACTGCACGCGCACCGGGAAGGCGAGCATCGCGGCCACGACGCCGACGTTGACGAAGAAGAAGATCCACGGCTGTTTGGCCGCGAGCCCGTCGCCGATCGTCACGACGTTGGGCCAGGCGGCGAGCACGAGCACGTAGGTCACGGCGAAGATGCCGGACGCGACACGGACTCCCCGGCCGATCAGGCAGCAGACCAGCATCACCGCGAACGGCACGTAGACGAGGAAGACGATGACGGCGTGGCCGACGTTCGCATCCGCGAGGGAGGGGATCGCGACGAACAGCGCCTGCACGCCGAGTGCCGTCGACCCGATCGCGACGACCGTGGCGAGGATGCGCTCCATGCGCTTGCCGGTGAACCGTTCGAATTCGGTCTCGGCCGCTCCGGGAGACGGGATCTGGTTCCACGCCTCGCGGATGCTGAGGGACTCAGCGGCCACTCGACGCCCCGTCTGGTTCGACGATGCCGTCTTCCATCGCACGGCGGAGCAGGTCGACCTTCGTCGGCGCCGGGCGCCCGACCTCGACGTACTTCACGCGGATGCGGGTGATGTTCTCCTTGGCCGTCGAGTACGCGACACCGAGACGCTCGGCGACCGCCTTGAGCGGCAGCCCGGCGGCGTACAGGCGGAGCACCTCGCGCTCGCGAGTCGAGAGCTGCGCATCGGCGAAATCGCGGTCGCCGTCGACCGCGCTCGCCCACTCCACGTTGTTGAGCGCCTCGCCGTGGGCGACGGTGCGGATCGCGTCGAGCACGTCGTCGAGCGCGGATGACTTGCTCACCACGCCCGCGGCTCCGGCGGCGAGCGCCTCTCGGACCGCGGCCGGACGATCGGCGACGCTGTGGATGACCACGCTCGCGCCGTCGGTGACCAGCGAGGTCACGTTCTCGGTGACCGTCGTCCCGTCGCCGAGGGTGAGATCGAGCACGACGACCTCGGCGGGTGCCGCGCCGGATGCGGCGCGCCAGTCGAGGTACGACACGACCGTGCTGCCCGAGAAGACGATGGTCTGCCCGTCGCGCGCGCACGCCGCTTCGAGTCCCAGGCGGACGGACTCGTGATCATCGATGAGGGCGACCGTGCTCATCCCCACAGCCTAGTCAGCGGGTGAGCAGCGCGACGACCTCGAAGTGATGCGAGTGCGGGAACAGATCGAACCCGCGCAGCCGGTCGACATTCCAGCCGAGCCCCCGGAACGTGCCGAGGTCGCGTGCCAGGGCGACCGGATCGCAGGCGACGTAGGCGATCGCCTCCGGAGCGAGGGCGTGCACCGCCTCGACGACCTGGCGGCCGGCGCCCGCGCGCGGCGGGTCGAGGATGACGGCTCCGCTGCGTCCGCCTCCGGTGCGCGTGGCGAGGAACCGGTCGACCCGCGCCGTCACGGCGCTCACCGCGAGCGGGGCGAGGTTCTCGGCGGCATGCTGGGTCGCCCGGGCGCTCGATTCGACGGTGACGATGTCGGTGCCGCCGAGATCGGCGAGCGTCGCGGCGAACAGGCCGACCCCGCCGTAGAGGTCGAAATGCGTCGCCCGCTCGTCGACGTGCCCGTCGAGAAGGCCGTAGACCGCCGCATCCAGAACGGATGCCGCACGTGGATGCACCTGCCAGAACCCGGTGGAGTCGACCGCGAACCGCCGGTCGTTCACGACCTCGTGGATCACCTCGGGAGCCGGGCGGCGTCGGAACCCGCGGGCGACCTTCGCCGGACGCTCGGTGGCGTCGCGGCGGATGACCCGCACCGTGCCGTCGGCCGGTTCGACGAGTTCGATGCGTCCCGGTGCCTCTCCATGCAGGGAGAGTGCGGCCTCGGCGATCGCCGGCCGCGCGAGCGGGTGGGAGGTCACGGGGATCACGCGGTGGCTGCGGGCCGCGTACGGACCGACCTGCCCCGCGTCGTCGACGTGCAGCGTGACACGCGTGCGCCAGCCGCTCCCGTCGCCCGATTCGACGGCCTCGATCTCGGGGGCCTCGAGACCCGCGCCGGCGAAGCGGTCGAGCGCCTCGGTCAGCACCTGCCGCTTGAGGACGCGCTGGTGGTCGAGATCGATGTGCCCCAGATCCGCTCCGCCCGGACGATCGGCGGGATCGCGGGTCACGTCGGCCTCTGCCCAGAGGTGCGGACGACGGTGCTCGGACGCGTCGAGCACCTCGACGGTCTCGGCGCGCCAGAAGCTGCGGGTCGAGGCATCCGCTCCCTCGCCGGGTGCGATCAGCCGGGCACGGACGCGCTCGCCCGGGATGGCGTCGGAGACGAAGACGACGCGTCCTTCGTGGCGGGCGACGAAGGTGCCGCCGTGCGCGATCCCCGTGATGTCGAGGTCGAGCAGATCCGCATCGGGGGAAGTCATCCTTCGAGGATACGGCGGTCCACGGATACGGTGGACCACATGCGCGTCTGTCTCGCCTCCACCTCTCCCGCCCGTCTGATGCTGCTGCGACAGGCGGGGATCGAGCCGCTCACCCTCTCCCCCCACGTCGACGAGGACGCGGTGGCCGCGGCCGCCGCGGCCGAACGGGGTGCGGAGCTGCCACCCGCGGAGCTCGTGCTGCTGCTGGGACGGGCCAAGGCCGCCGATGTCGTCCGTCGCCTCTCGTCCGAGGACCCCTCCTTCGATGGCATCGTGATCGGGGGCGATTCGATGTTCGAGCTCGACGGACGCGTCTACGGCAAGCCCTACACGGCGGAGGAGGCGACGCGCCGCTGGCGCGAGATGCGCGGCGCCACCGGCGTGCTGCACTCCGGACATTCCGTCTTCCGCGTCTCGCCCGGCGTGGAACCGGTCGAGGCCACCGCGACGGCCGCGGCATCCGTCACCTTCGCCGACGACATCTCCGACGCGGAGATCGCGGCCTACGTCGCCTCGGGCGAGCCGTTGCTGGTCGCGGGCGCCTTCACCGTCGACAGCCTGGGCGGGGCGTTCATCACCCGGGTCGACGGCGATCCATCGACCGTGGTGGGGATGTCCCTCTCGACCGTGCGGCGCCTCGCCGCCGACCTCGGCGTCGTCTGGACGGACCTCTGGAACACCCCGACCACGTCGTAGACTCCCCTCCACGTTCTCGGCTCTTTCTTGTGGGGAGTCGTCAAATGGATCCCCCTGCTTCTCGCTAGGCTGGCAACCATGCCTGCTATCGCCAAGGTGCTCATCGCCAACCGCGGCGAGATCGCCGTCCGCATCATCCGCGCCGCCCGGGATTCCGGAATCGCCTCGGTCGCCGTCTACGCCGACCAGGACCGTGACGCGCTGCACACGCGACTCGCCGACGAGGCCTACGCACTCGGAGGCGCGACGAGCGCCGAGACGTACCTCCAGATCGAGAAGATCCTCTCCGTCGCCCGGCGCGCCGGTGCCGACGCCGTGCACCCCGGATACGGCTTCCTCGCCGAGAACGCCGAGTTCGCCCGCGCCGTGATCGGTGCCGGACTCATCTGGATCGGCCCGTCGCCCGAGGCGATCGAGGCCCTCGGGGACAAGGTCACCGCGCGCCACGTGGCGGAGAAGGTGGGCGCCCCGCTCGCCCCCGGCACGCCGGGTCCGGTCGAGACCGCCGACGAGGTCGTGGCCTTCGCGAAGGAGTTCGGCCTGCCGATCGCCATCAAGGCGGCCTACGGCGGCGGCGGGCGCGGTCTCAAGGTCGCCCGCGAGCTCGACGAGGTCGCCGAGCTGTTCGAATCGGCCACGCGCGAGGCCGTCGCGGCCTTCGGTCGCGGCGAGTGCTTCGTCGAGAAGTACCTCGACAAGCCTCGCCACGTCGAGACCCAGTGCCTGGCGGACGCCGAGGGCAACGTGGTCGTCATCTCGACCCGCGACTGCTCGCTGCAGCGTCGCCACCAGAAGCTCGTCGAGGAGGCGCCCGCGCCGTTCCTGACCGACGAGCAGAACGCCCAGCTCTACGCCGCGTCGAAGGCCATCCTCAAGGAGGTCGGCTACGTGGGCGCCGGAACCTGCGAGTTCCTCATCGGCGCCGACGGGACGGTCTCGTTCCTCGAGGTCAACACGCGCCTCCAGGTCGAGCACCCGGTCTCCGAGGAGGTCACCGGTATCGACCTCGTGCGCGAGCAGTTCCGCATCGCCGCCGGCGGCACGATCGACTACACCGACCCCGAGCCCCAGGGTCACTCCTTCGAGTTCCGCATCAACGGCGAGGACCCGGGTCGCGGCTTCCTCCCCCAGCCGGGCCCCGTCCACGTCTTCAAGACCTTCGGCGGTCCCGGCATCCGTCTCGACTCCGGCGTGACCGCCGGCGACGCGGTCTCGGGCGCCTTCGACTCGCTGCTGGCGAAGATCATCGTCACCGGCAAGGACCGCGAGGAGGCGCTGGAGCGCTCGCGCCGCGCGCTCGACGAGTTCGAGGTCGCGGGTCTCCCCACCGTGCTCCCCTTCCACCGCAAGGTCGTGCGCGACCCCGCCTTCACCGCCGAGAACGGCGAGTTCGGCATCTTCACGCGCTGGATCGAGACCGAGTTCGTCAACGACATCCCCGCATGGGACGGCGAGCTCGAGGCCCCGGCACCGGGTGCCGGTCGCCACACGGTGGTCGTCGAGGTCTCCGGCAAGCGCCTCGAGGTCAGCCTGCCCGACCGCGTGGCCGTCGCCGCCGGCAGCGCCGGGCGTCCCGCCGCCGTGCCGCCGGCGCGTCGCAGCCACGCCACCACCGCCAACGCAGGCGCCTCGGGCGATGCGGTCAAGTCGCCCATGCAGGCGACCGTCGTCAAGATCGCCGTCGAGGAGGGGCAGCAGGTCGTCAAGGGCGACCTCGTCGTCGTACTCGAGGCCATGAAGATGGAACAGCCTCTGCAGGCCCACAAGGACGGCGTCGTCGGCAACATCAATGCGGATGCCGGTGCCACCGTCTCCGCCGGTCACCAGCTGCTCACGATCAGCTGACCCCTTCGACTGGCTCAGGGACCCAGGTACGCGAAAGGCGCCCCACCGAGGTGGGGCGCCTTTCGCGTCGTCCGCTCAGGAGATGTTGAACAGGTGCATCGCCCGGCTCGCGTCCGTGATGCTGCTGGACAGCGAGGGGTACGCCGCGAAGACGCGCGAGACCTGATCGACCGTGAGGCGCCGCTCGACGGCGATCGCGATCGGGTAGATCAGCTCGGAGGCCTTCGGGGCGACGATCACGCCGCCGATGACGGTTCCCGACCCCTTGCGGGCGATGAGCTTCACGAAGCCGTCCTTGATGCCCATCATCTTCGCGCGCGGGTTCGCCGCCAGCGGGAGCTTGTAGACCATGCCGTCGGCCACGCCGTCCTCGACGTCCTTCTCGGAGTACCCGACGGTCGCGATCTCGGGCGCGGTGAAGATGTTCGAGGTGATCTTGATCTGCTCGAGCGGGATCACGATGTCGCCGAGAGCGTGGAAGACGGCCGTACGGCCCTGCATCGACGCGACGGAAGCCAGGGGGAAGAAGTTCGTGCAGTCGCCCACCGCGTAGATGTTGGGCACTGAGGTGCGCGCCACGCGGTTCACCCGGATGTGCCCCTGCTCGGTGAGCTCCACGCCCGCCTCGGCCAGGCCGATGTCGGCGGTGTTGGGGATGGATCCGACCGCCATGAGGCAGTGGCTGCCGTCGACGGTGCGGCCGTCGGAGAGCGTGACGGTGACGCCGTCCTTCGTGGTCTCGACCTTGTCTGCGCGGGCCTTCGAGAGCACGGTCATGCCACCGCGCTTGAAGACCTTCTCGAGCACGCGGGCGGCATCCTGGTCCTCACCGGGAAGCACCTGGTCGCGACTGGAGACGAGCGTCACCTTCGCACCGAGGTTCATGTACGCGGAGGCGAACTCGGCACCGGTGACACCCGAGCCGACCACGATCAGGTGCTCCGGGAGGGACTTCATGTCGTACAGCTGCGTCCACGTGAGGATCCGTCGGCCGTCGGGCTTGGCGGAGTCCAGCTCGCGGGGAGCCGCGCCGACCGCCACCACGATGGTGTCGGCCTCCACGCGGTCGAAGTCGGTGCCGCCCTGACCGGTCGAGACGACGATCGCGTCGGAACCCTCCAGCCGCCCGTGACCAGAGAGGATGCGCACACCCGCTTCGAGGAGAGTCGCCCGCATGTCCTCCGACTGCTGCCCGGCGAGGGCCATCAGTCGCTTGTTGACGGCGGCGAGGTTGATCGCGATCTCGGGCTTGAGCGGCTTGCCCTTCTCGCCCTTCGCGTAGAACTGCACACCGAGGTCGCTCGCCTCGGAGATCGCGACCGCGGCATCGGCCGTCGCGATCAGACTCTTCGACGGCACGACGTCGGTGAGGACTGCCGCACCGCCCACGCCGACGCGCTCGACCAGGGTCACCTCGGCTCCGAGCTGAGCGGCAGCCAGGGCCGCCTCGTAACCGCCGGGACCGCCGCCGAGGACGGCGACGCGCTGAGTGCGCTCGAAAGGGGTGGAAGACATGAAAGCCATTCTTCCGCAATCTTGGCAGCCGAGCCGTCACCTTCCTAGAGTGGAGCCTATGTCCGAGACTCACAGCAACCCCCTGGACGACCCGAACGCCAACCCGTTCGAGGTCGCCGCCACCGCCGCCGCCGACATCGCCCGGCTGACCGGCGTCGAGAAGCACGACATCGCGCTCACGCTCGGCAGCGGTTGGGGCAAGGCCGCCGACATCATCGGCGAGACCGTCGCGACCATCCCCGCGACCGAGGTCACCGGCTTCTCCAAGCCCGCGCTCGAGGGCCACGTCGGCACCCTGCGCAGCATCCGCACCCCCGACGGCAAGAACGTCCTCGTCATCGGCGCGCGCACCCACTACTACGAGGACCACGGCGTCCGTCGTGTCGTGCACAGCGTGCGCACGGCGGCCGCGACCGGCGCCAAGATCATGGTGCTCACGAACGGCGCCGGCGGCATCCGCGAGACCTGGACGCCCGGCCAGCCTGTGCTCATCAGCGACCACATCAACCTCACCGCCGACTCCCCGCTCGAGGGCGCCACCTTCGTCGACCTCACCGATCTGTACGCGAAGCGCCTGCGCGACATCGCCCGCAGCGTCGACCCGAGCCTCGACGAGGGCGTCTACACGCAGTTCCGCGGCCCGCACTACGAGACGCCGGCCGAGGTGCAGATGGCGAAGGTCATCGGCGGGCACATCGTCGGCATGTCGACCGCTCTCGAGGCGATCGCCGCCCGCGAGGCGGGCATGGAGGTGCTCGGCTTCTCGCTGATCACGAACCTCGCCGCCGGCATCCAGAAGACGCCCCTCAGCCACGCCGAGGTGATCGAGGCCGGCCGCGAGGCGGAGCCGGTGATCTCGGCCCTCCTCGCCCGAGTGGTCGAGGCGCTGTGAGCGAGGAGCGGCTCGCCCAGGCACGCGCCTGGATGCGCCAGGACCCCGACCACGAGACCCGCGACCAGCTCGCCGGGATCATCACGCGCGCGGCGAGCGGCGAGGAGGCGGCGCTCGCCGACCTCGACGACCGCTTCGGCGCCCGCCTGGCCTTCGGAACGGCGGGTCTGCGCGGCGAACTCGGGGCCGGGAGCAACCGCATGAACCGGGTGCTCGTGACGCAGGCCGCCGCGGGCTTCGCGGCGTACCTGCGCGAGCGCTCGGGAGGCGCGACGCCGACCGTGGTGATCGGCTACGACGGACGCCGCAACTCGCGGGTGTTCGCCACGGACTCCGCCGAGATCTTCGCCGGCGCGGGGCTGCGTGCCGTGCTGCTCCCCCGTCTGCTGCCCACACCGGTGCTCGCGTTCGCGGTGCGCCACCTCGGCGCGGATGCCGGGGTCATGGTGACCGCGAGCCACAACCCGCCGAACGACAACGGCTACAAGGTCTACCTCGGCGGTGCCGACGAGGGCTCGCAGATCGTCGCCCCGGCGGATGCCGAGATCGCGGCGTCCATCCAGCGCATCGCGGATGCCGGCAGCATCGCCGATCTCCCCCGCTCGACCTCCTACGAGGTCGCGGGCGAGGACGTCGTCGATGCGTACGTGGCCGCCACCGCCGCGGTCGCCCCCGCTCCCGCGGGCGCATCGGGCCTGCGCTGGGTGTACACGGCGATGCACGGCGTCGGGTGGGAGACCTTCGCGCGCATCGTGACCGCCGCAGGGTACCCGCGGCCCGCCGTCGTCGGCGAACAGCTCGCGCCGGACGCGACCTTCCGCACGGTCTCCTTCCCGAATCCGGAGGAGCCGGGAGCGATGGACCTCGCGTTCGCGCGCGCCCGTCGTACGAACGCGGACTTCATCCTCGCCAACGACCCGGACGCCGACCGCCTCGCCGTCGCCATCCCCGACGACACGACCCCCGAGGGCTGGCGTCGTCTGACCGGCAACGAGGTCGGCCTGCTCCTGGGCGCCCGCGCCGCGCGCGCCGCCGCCGGTACGCCCGGCGCAGCGCTCGCGTGCTCACTGGTGTCGTCGCCGGGCCTCGGCGCGATCGCCGCGCACCACGGCCTCGACTTCCACGAGACGCTCACGGGGTTCAAATGGATCTCCCGTGCGCCCGGCATCGTCTTCGGTTTCGAGGAGGCCCTCGGCTATCTCGTGAACCCCGAGACGGTGCGCGACAAGGACGGCATCTCCGCGGCCGTCGCGATCCTCGGCCTCGCCGCCGAGGCCCGCGACCGCGGCGCATCGATCGCGGATCTGCTCGCGGAACTCGGCGACACCTACGGGCATTTCTCGAGCGGGCAGGTCTCGATCCGCGTCGACGATCTCTCGATCATCGGGCGCGTCATGCTGGCCCTGCGCACGCTGCCCCCGGTCCAGATCGCCGGCCGCCCGGTCGCCTCGGCCGAGGACCTTCTGCACGCAGGCGCGGGTCGGCCCTCGGGCGATGTGCTGCGCTACCGGCTCGACGACGGCTCACGGGTGATCGTGCGCCCGAGCGGTACCGAGCCCAAGCTCAAGGTGTACATCGACGCCGCGGGTGGCTCGGCCGACGAAGCCCGCGCAGCGGTCGCCGAGATCGAGACCGGCGTGCGGGAACTCCTCGACGAGCGCTCCTGATCGCTCACGACGGCGCGTGGCCCCTCGGGGCCGCGCGCCGTCGGCATACCCGGATACGATCGGATCATGCCGACCCGCCACGTCATCGTCAGCGCGCACAACGGAGTGCATGCCCGACCCGTCGCCGAGATCGTCCGTCTCGTGCAGGCGCACGGGGCACCGGTCACCCTGCGCACCTCGGACGGGACGACCGTCGATCTGCGCAGCGTGCTGGCCGTGATGGACCTCGCGCTCGGCACGGGCGATGCCGTCGAGCTGCAGACCGCGGCGGGTCCGGGTGCCGATGAGCTGCTCGACGAGCTGGCGGCCGTCCTCGCGCCGGCGAGCTGACCCCGCTCTGCTGTCTGCGGTGATGACGGCGAGGCCGTTCAGCCGTCGATGACGGCGACGAGTTCGTCGAGGAAGGCCTCGAAGGTCGTTCCCCGGCGCACGATCCGCTGCACGCTCTCGCGCTCGCTGAAGACCTCGACGAGCTGCTCGAACACGGTCTGGAACGCCGCGCGATCGCCCTCGCTGAAGGCGGCGAGCGCGACCACCTGCACCCGGCCGTCGGCCCAGGCGGCCGAGCCGTCGGCGACGCCGATCGCGATGGCCGTGCGCGTCGCGGTCATCTGCAGCGCATGCGGTACGGCGAGTGCATCGGTGAACGCGGTCGACGACATCCGCTCGCGCACGATGGTGTTCTCGACGTAGTCCTCCCCGATGACGCCGGTGTCCACGAGCAGTCCCCCGAGGCGTCGGATGATCGCCTCCTCGCCCTCGTCGGGGAGCGGGTGCACGAAGGCATCGGCATCGAAGTACTGGGCGAGCTCCTCGCGCAGGTGCGTGAGCCGGCGACCGCGGCGGATGCGACCGGCGGCCTGCTGCACGCGCTCGACGTCGGAGTCGGTGAAGAACGGATGGATGCGCACGAAGCGGTCGCCGGTGAGGGCGGGCTCGATCGTGCTGAGCACGAGGTCGGTGTCGAACGACGACCAGTCCGGGTCGACGCTGGTCACCACGCTCGTGACCTCGATCGCCGAGCCGAGCGACCGGTCGACGCTCGATCGCAGCAGCTCGTGCAGCTCGTAGTACCCCGGGCAGACGATGGTGGCGGTGAGGATCGTCGCGGCCTTGCGGCTGCGTTCGAGCCGTCCGCCGACGTGCATGGCGATGTAGGCGATCTCGTCGTCGTGGATCGGGGTGCCGAGGCGGTCGTGCAGCCCCGAGGCGATCGACACCGCGACCTCGAAGATCATGGGATAGGAGGTCTTCAGCGAACGTGTGAGCGGATTGCGGGCGAAGGCCTGGCCCTGCGCACGCCGGAGCAGGTTCTGCACGTGCAGCGAGAGGCGGAGCACGAACGAGTCCTCGACGAGGTCGACGTCGTACTCGGCCGCAGCCCGGGCGAGCTCGGCGCGCACCGCGTCTTCGACCCCGGCCTCCACACCGCTGCGGGCGACCTCCCGCGTCGCCTCCTCGCCGGGAGCGACGACCCGGGTGAGCACGAGCGAGGCGAGGTGCCGGCTGTCGCCCTCCCCCAGCTCGACGCCGAAGTGCTCGGTCGCCAGGCGTGAGATCGTCTCCCCCACCCGGGGGATCTCGTCGTGCGCTCCGGTCGGCACGCCCGCGATCGCGTAGCCCGCGGCGACGCGGTCCGTCGCGATCGCGATGTGCAGGAGCACGTCCGAGATCGCGAGCTCGTTGACGAAGTAGCCGAGCGTGCCGAGTTCGCGCACGAGCGCCGACTTGAACGGGCCGACCGCCTCGGCAGACATCCCCGTGCCGGCGAGCGCGCGGCGGAACGTCTCGGGATGGAACGACGCGGCATCCATCTCGTCATGGGCGAGGCGCGAGATCAGCCGGCGCTGCTCCTCCTCGGTGCCCTGCAGGCGCACGATCTCGCGATCGCGCTCGAGCACGAGGTCCGTGCCGTCGAGGAGGCTGCGGACACGGGCGAGATCGGACTCGAGGGTCGCCTCGCTCACGTGCATCCGGTCGGCGGTCGCGTAGATGTCGATGCCGTCGGGCTCGTCGAGGAGCATCCGCACCACGGCGTGCAGGCGATCGCGTGGAGCGGACTCGCCACCCGACCGCGCGCGCAGCGCATCGCGCGCAGCGGGCCCCGCCCGATAGCCCGCGGGACCGGACTCCACGGCGTCGCCGCCAACGCGGGCGTTGAGGGCGGCGACGTACGAGCGGATGCTGCGGGGCGTCACCCCGACCAGATCGGCGAGGCTGGCAGCGGTCGCCCACGATCCCCGACGCAGCAGAGCGGTGAGGATCTGGTCCTGGCGCTGGCGCGACATGATCCTCCCTCTGCTCGTCGTACGTGCGCGACTTCTCTGTGCGCCGCCCTCCCATGATGTCAGGCCGCGGCCGGAGCAGGGGCCGGAAGCGGGGTTCCGCAGGGGCGGAAAGGATCCTGTTGGCACCCCACCCCCGGTCTTTCACAGACTGTTCTCAGGAAGGTGGAATCGATGAGGATCCTCATTGTGTGCGGCGCGGGTGCGTCGAGCACGTTCGTCGCACAGCGACTGCGGCGCGCCGCATCCGACGCGGGTCTCGAATGGGATGCCGTCGCCGGAGTGGAGTCCTCCGTCTTCCCCGGCGCACAGGATGCGCTCCTCGTCGGCCCGCACCTCGCGGACCGGGTGGACGCCCTGCGCGCGAGCGCCGGGGTTCCCGTCGCCCTCCTGCCCGCCGACATCTTCGCCGACCGCGACGGGGAACGGACGCTCGCTCTGGTGCGCGCGCTGCTCGCCGCGGAGACCACCCCGAAAGGAACACCATGACCGTTTCACGCACCGTTCGGATCGGCTCCTCCCACGGGCTGCACGCGCGCCCCGCGAAGCTCTTCGCGCAGGCCGCCAAGGAGGCGGGCATCCCCGTCACGATCGCCAAGGACTCCGGCAAGGCCGTCAACGCGGCCAGCATCCTCGGGGTCATCGCCCTGGCGATCGAGCACGGCGACTACGTCACCCTCACGGCCGACGGCGACAGCGCGGAGGGCGTGCTCGACACGCTCACCGAACTGCTGACCACCGACCACGACCAGGAATCCTGATGAGTGAGCTGCGCGGAGTCGGCATCGGGCTCGGCGTCGCGCAGGGCCCGGTCGTACGCATGACCGAGGCGCTGCCCGCGCCCGACCAGACGCCCAGCACCGTCGGCGCCGAGGCGGAGCGCGCCCGCGTGCGCGAGGCCGTGGCGGTCGTCGCCCAGGAGCTCACCGCCCGCGGCGAGGCGGCCGGCGGGTCGGCCCAGGAGGTGCTCGAAGCCCAGGCGATGATCGCCGAGGACCCGACGCTCCAGGACGAGGTCGACGAGCGTATCGACGCCGGCGCCACCGCCGAGTGGGCCGTGCACGACGCCTTCGCGGGATTCAAGGCCACGCTCGAGGCTGTCGGCGGCTATCTCGGCGAACGCGCCGCCGACCTCGACGACATCGCCCAGCGGGTGCTCGCCCGCCTGCGCGGCGTCGAGGCGCCCGGCGTGCCGAACCCGGGGCATCCGTTCGTCCTGGTCGCGCGCGATCTCGCGCCCGCCGACACCGCCCTGCTCGATCTCGACCAGGTGCTCGCGCTCATCACGAGCGATGGCGGCCCCACCTCGCACACCGCGATCCTCGCGCGTGAGAAGGGCATCGTCGCGATCGTCGGAGCGACCGAGGCAGCGGCTCTCGCGACCGGCACGACGGTCATCGTCGACGCCGCGGCGGGCATCGTCACCGCCGATCCCGCACAGGACGCCCTCGACCGCGCCGCCCAGCGCGCCGCGGAGCGCGCCTCCGCCGACGCCGCACCCGCGACGCCGGGAGCGCTGGCCGACGGCACGGCGATCCCACTGCTGGCGAACCTCGGCAAGCCCGCGGATGCCGCGGACGCCGTCGAGCGCGGCGCCGAGGGCGTGGGGCTCTTCCGCACCGAGTTCCTGTTCCTCTCGGCCACGCAGGCGCCCACGATCGCTCAGCAGCGCGAGTCGTATCGCGAGCTGCTCGCCGCGTTCCCGGGCAAGAAGGTCGTCGTGCGCATGCTCGACGCGGGCGCCGACAAGCCCCTCGCCTTCCTCAACGACGCCCACGAGGAGAACCCGGCACTCGGGCTCCGGGGCCTGCGCTCCCTGCGCGCGAGCGAGGACATCCTGCGCGAGCAGCTCACGGCCCTCGCCGAGGCGGATGCCGCCACCTCCGCCGACCTGTGGGTCATGGCGCCGATGGTCACGACCGTCGAGGAGACCGCGTACTTCACCGGCCTCGCCCGCGAATACGGGCTGAAGACCGCCGGCGTCATGGTCGAGGTGCCGGCGAGCGCGCTGCTCGCCGACCGGGTGCTCGCACACGCGGACTTCGCCTCGATCGGCACCAACGACCTGACGCAGTACACGATGGCGGCCGATCGTCTGCTCGGATCGGTCGCGAGCTTCCAGGACCCCTGGCACCCCGCTGTCCTGCGCCTCGTGCGCGAGGTCGGGGCCGCAGGTTCTCGCCTGGGCAAGCCCGTCGGCATCTGCGGTGAGGCCGCCGCCGATCCCCTCCTCGCCGTCGTGCTCGTGGGCCTCGGCGCCACGAGCCTCTCGATGGCTCCCGCAGCGCTGGCGGACGTCCGCCACGCGCTCTCCGAACGCACGCTCGACGAGGCCCGTAACCTCGCCGAGCTCGCACTGGCGGCGGACGACGCCGCCGGTGCACGCCTGGCCGTGGTGGAAGCATCCACGGCCCTCCCTCCTCACCAGAAAGAGACGACATCATGACGACGACGTCACCAGCCCCCGCGAAGGCGAACGGGCTCCGAACGGGCGTGCAGCGTTTCGGCACGTTCCTCTCCGGCATGATCATGCCTAATATCGCGGCGTTCATCGCGTGGGGCTTCATCACCATGCTGTTCATCCCGGCCGGGTTCTTCGGCGCCAAGAGCCCCTTCGGCTGGCATTGGGCTCCGGTGGCCGAGATCATCGGCGGCGGCGGAGACTCCGCCGTCATCGGATGGCAGGGGGCCATGACGGCGGTCGCCGAGGGCGCCGACGGCAACATCTTCGCCTACGTCGGTCTGGTCGGACCGATGGTCACGTACCTTCTGCCGCTCCTCATCGCTAACACCGCGGGCCGCATGGTCTACGGCGAGCGCGGTGGCGTCGTGGCGACCATCGCCACCATGGGTGTCATCGTCGGAACCAACATCCCGATGTTCCTCGGTGCGATGATCATGGGCCCGATCGCGGCCTGGATCACGAAGCAGATGGACAAGCTGTGGGACGGCAAGATCCGCCCCGGCTTCGAGATGCTCGTCAACAACTTCTCGGCCGGAATCCTCGGCATGATCCTCGCGATCGTCGGCTTCTTCGCCTTCGGCCCGGTCATGCTCGGCATCAGCGCCGTGCTCGGCGCGGCGGTCGACTGGCTCGTCTCGCTCAACCTGCTGCCCCTGGTCTCGATCATCGTCGAGCCGGCGAAGGTGCTGTTCCTCAACAACGCCATCAACCACGGCGTCTTCACCCCGCTCGGCATCGAGCAGGCCGCCGAAACGGGCAAGTCGATCCTCTTCCTCATCGAGGCGAACCCCGGCCCCGGCCTCGGTCTGCTGCTCGCCTTCACCTTCTTCGGTGTCGGCGCGGCGAAGGCCTCGGCTCCGGGCGCGGCCGTCATCCAGTTCTTCGGTGGTATCCACGAGATCTACTTCCCGTACGCGCTCAGCAAGCCGACCACCATCCTCGCCCTCATCGCGGGTGGTGCGGCCGGTGTCACGACGAACATGCTCCTCGGCGGCGGTCTCGGCTTCCCGGCCGCGCCGGGAAGCATCATCGCCGTCACCGCCGGAGCGATCGGCTCGGGCGTCGGCAACCTCGTCGTCGTCTACCTGTCGGTGCTCATCGCCGCGGCCGTGACCTTCCTCATCACGGCCGTCATCCTGCGGGCCTCCCGCAAGCGCGACCTCGAGGCAGAGGGCGACACCTTCGGCGCCGCGATCGCACAGACCGAGGCCAACAAGGGCAAGTCCTCCGCTGCGATGGACGCGCTGCGCACCTCGAGCGGCGCAGCCGCCGGTGGCACGGCCGTCGCGACCGATCGCCGCATCGAGAACGTGGTGTTCGCGTGCGACGCCGGTATGGGTTCCTCCGCCATGGGCGCGAGCGTCCTGCGCAACAAGTTCAAGAAGGCGGGCGTCGAAGGCGTCACGGTCACCAACCAGGCGATCGCGAACCTCGACGGAACGGCCGATCTCGTGATCACGCAGCAGCAGCTGACCGATCGCGCGAAGGCCCAGTCGCCGAACTCCCTGCACGTATCGGTCGACAACTTCATGAATTCCCCGAAGTATGAAGAGGTCGTCGAGATGGTGCGCGCCCAGCGCGACACCGACGCGTGACACAACCCGGTGGGCGGATGCTGCGGCATCCGCCCACCGGACCATTCTCAGAAAGGAATCATCATGAGCGTTCTCACCCTCGACCAGATCCGGATCCACCCGGGATCGGCGACGCAGGAGGAGGCCCTGCAGGAGGCGACCGACATCCTGGTCTCGGTGGGCGCCGTGACCCCGGCCTACGTCGACGCGATGCGTCAGCGCGAGGAGACGGTCTCGACCTTCATGGGCAACGGTCTCGCGATCCCTCACGGCACCAACGAGACCAAGGACGCGATCCTCGCCTCGGCCCTCTCCGTCGTGCGCTACGACGGCGGCGTGGACTGGGCGGGCGAGCCGGCGACGTTCGTGATCGGCATCGCCGGACGCGGCGACGAGCACCTCGAGATCCTCTCGCAGATCGCGATCCTGTTCTCCGACGAGGACGACGTCGCGAAGCTGACGGCGGCGCAGACCCCCGACGAGCTCTTCGCCCTGCTCTCGGCGGTGAACGAGGGATGAAGGCCGTCCAGTTCGGCGCCGGCAACATCGGCCGCGGGTTCGTGGGCCTCCTGCTCCACGAGGGCGGCTACGAGGTCGTCTTCTCCGATGTGGCGGATGCGCTCGTCGATGCGATCAACGCGGTCGACGCGTACACGGTGCACGAGGTCGGCCCGGGGGGCGTCGATCGCACCGTGACCGGGTTCCGGGCCGTCAACAGCAAGACCGATCCGGATGCCGCGGCCGACGAGGTCGCCACGGCCGACGTCGTGACCTGCGCGGTCGGCCCGACCGTCCTGCGTTTCATCGCACCGACGATCGTCGCGGGTCTCACCCGCCGCTCCCCCGACGCCGCGCCGCTGGTGATCATGGCGTGCGAGAACGCGATCGGCGCGACCGATCTGCTCCGCGCCGAGATCGAGAGCGCCGCGGGCGCCGACGCGCGCGAGCTGCTCGCGAAGGCCGTGTTCGCGAACACCGCCGTTGACCGCATCGTCCCGGCCCAGCCCGAGGGTGCGGGCGTCGACGTCACGGTCGAGCCGTACTTCGAGTGGACGATCGAGCAGGGTCCGTTCGGCGGCTCGCTGCCGAACATCCCCGGCGCGCACTTCGTCGACGACCTCGCCCCGTACATCGAGCGCAAGCTGTTCACCGTCAACACCGGTCACGCGGCCACCGCGTACTTCGGCGCCCGCGCCGGCATCGACCGGATCTCCGACGCCCTCGCCGATCCGCAGATCGCTGCAGCGGTCGGCGCGGCCCTCGAGGAGACCTCGGCGGTGCTCGCCGCGACCCACGGGCTCGACCCGGCCGATCTGGCCGAGTACCGCGCGACCATCCTCGAGCGCTTCCGCAATCCGGCGCTCGTCGACACCGTGCAGCGCGTCGGACGCCAGCCGCTGCGCAAGATCTCGCGGCACGAGCGGTTCATCGGACCGGCCGCCGCCGCAGCCGAGCACGGCCTGTCGACGGACGCGCTCGTGGCGGCGATCGCCGCGACCCTCGAGTTCGAGAATGCCGACGACACCCAGGCCGTCGAGCTGCGCCAGCTGCTCGGCGCGCTCGACGCGCAGACGTTCACGACGCGCACGACGGGGCTGGAGCCGCAGCATCCGCTCTTCGCCGCCGTCGAGGCTGTCGTGGCCGCCCGGCAGGATGCCCTCCGCGCCGCCTGACCCATCGATCGCGGACGCCCCCGCACCCCGATACGATCGGGGTGCGGGGGCGTTTTCGGTACACGGACGTGCGGGGGCAACATGGACACCTATGCCGTGATCGGCGCGGGGCCGTCGGGCCTGGCCGCCGTCCGCGCTCTGCGGAAGCGCGGCATCCCCGTCGATGGCTACGAGGCCTCGCACGGCGTCGGCGGTCTCTGGGACATCTCCAATCCGCGCAGCACGATGTACGAGTCGGCGCACCTCATCTCGTCGCGCACGACGACCGAGTTCCGCGAGTTCCCGATGCGATCGACGGTCGACTATCCGGGGCACGCGGCGCTGCTCGAGTACTTCCGGGAGTACGCCGATCACTTCGGTCTCACCGAGCTCTTCCGCTTCGACACGCGCGTCACCCGGCTCGACCCCCGCGACGACGGCGGTTGGGACCTGACGAGCGTCGGCCCGGACGGCGAGCGCACGCACCGGTACGCCGGCGTCGTGCTCGCGAACGGCACGCTCGCCGAGCCGAACGTCCCCACCTTCCCGGGCGAATTCACCGGCGAGGTGCTGCACACGAGCGCCTACTCCTCCCCCACGCAGCTCGCGGGACGCCGGGTGCTCATCATCGGCGCCGGCAATTCGGGCTGCGACATCGCAGTGGATGCCGTGCACCACGCCGACGCGATCGACATGAGCGTGCGTCGCGGCTACTACTTCGTTCCGCGCTACCTCTTCGGTCGCCCGAGCGACACCCTGAACCAGGGCCGTCCGCTGCCCGCCCGGCTCAAGCAGGCCCTCGACTCCCGCGTGCTGCGCGCATTCACCGGCGACCCCGTGCGGTTCGGCTTCCCGAAGCCCGACTACCGCATCTACGAGTCGCACCCGATCGTGAACACCATGGTGCTCAATCACCTCGGCCAGGGCGATCTGCGCGTCCGGCTCGACGTCGACCGCTTCGACGGCTCGACAGTGCACTTCCGCGACGGATCGTCCGGCGAGTACGACCTGGTGCTCCTCGCGACCGGCTACCGACTCGATTATCCGTTCGTCGATCCCGCGCACCTGAACTGGCGCGGCGCCTCCCCCCGGCTCTTCCTGCACGTGTTCCCGTCGTCGTTCAACGGGCTGTTCGTGATGGGCATGATCGAGGCATCCGGGATCGGCTGGCAGGGCCGTTACGAGCAGGCGGAGCTCCTCGCCGCGTATCTCGACGCGGCGGAGCGGGACCCGGCCCGCGCGGCGCGGTTCCGCGCGAGGGTGACCGATTCCGCCTGGCCCGACCTCACCGGCGGGTATCACTACCTGGGCCTCGACCGCATGGCCTACTACGTCAACAAGGACGCCTACCGCGGCGCTGTCCGGCGCGAGCAGCGGGCTCTCGCGCAGCCCGCGTGAGCGGTGCTCCCCCGCATCGCGCGTACCCTGGAGAGGTGCAGAAGAAGCGTGGCCGGCGCGTCCTGAAGTGGACGCTGTGGAGCATCCTGATCCTCGTCCTCCTCGGCGCCGGCGGCATCGTCGCCTGGAGCCAGATCGGTGTGATGGGGGCGGAGAAGGCACCCCTCGCCGCCGTGCGCGAGAACCCCGCGGTCACGGTCGACGACGCGGAGCAGGGCATCGTCCTGGCGCCCGCCGACGGGGATTCCGAGATCGGTCTCGTCTTCGTGCCCGGCGCGAAGGTCGACCCCTGGGCGTACGCCGCGATCCTGCAGGGCGTCGCCGAGGAGGGGGTCACGGTCGTGATCACGCGCCCCTGGCTGAACCTCGCCTTCTTCGACCCGCGCCCCCTCGACTCCTTCACCTCCGCCGCGCCCGACGTCGACGTGTGGGCCGTGGGCGGCCACTCCCTGGGCGGCGTGCGCGCCTGCCAGCTCGCGGCGGATGCCGACGCCCTCGTGCTCTTCGGCTCGTACTGCGCCAACGATCTGTCCGGCACCGATCTCGCGGTGCTCAGCCTCGCCGGCTCCGAGGACGGCCTCTCGACGCCCGCGAAGATCTCGGATGCGCGCGGAAACCTGCCCGCCGATGCCGACCTCGTCGAGATCGACGGCGCCTCGCACGCCTCGTTCGGGGACTACGGCCCGCAGGCCGGCGACGGCACGCCGTCGATCTCCGACGAAGAGATGCACGCCACGGTCACCGAACTCCTCGGTGCGTTCCTCTCCGAGGACGCGCTGGCCGCCGCGGGCTGAGCGCGGAGGTCAGCCGATCCGCGAGATCAGCGACTCGAGGCCCATGCCGTAGTCGATGCGCACGACCGGCAGCGCCAGCTTGTCGGTGCCGATCTCGACGTAACCCGGCTCGATGGTGCGCGCCATCTCGAAGCCGGCCTGGGTCACACCCTGCTTCGCCGTGTCGTTGTAGTGCCCGAACGGGTAGGCGATGACCTCGCGCACGCCCAGCACGTCGCCGGAGGTGTTGAGGTCGGCGGCGATCTCGTCGGCGGTCCAGTTCTCCATCCGGCCCCGACCGTTGGCACCGGCCTGATGCATGTCGTGCGTGTGCGAGCGGCGCAGCACGTACGGCGACGGCGGCGGGTCCTGCCGGTAGGCGGTGATCATGAACGACGTCGAGAGCAGCTTGTACTTGTCGACGACCGGCACGGCGAGGTCGAACCACGTCTGGTCAGCGTCGTCATCGGTGATGATGACGGAGCGCGCGGGAAGCGACAGCCGGCCGTCGATGAACGCACTCAGCTCGTCCCACGTGGGCAGGTAGAACCCGGTCGTCGCGATGTGGTTCATCTGCGCGTCGAAGTCGCCGATGTACGCGTAGTTCCCGCGCAGCCAGCCCGACTCCCCCTCGGGGTTCGGGGTGAACTGGTGGTACATGAGGATCGGCACCTGCACATCGGCCGCCGTGTTCGCCTCGGGCGTCGTCCACCCGCCGAACAGCTCGACCTCGTCATCCGTGCAGACGACCGCGTCCGCACCGTTGACGCGCGCCGCGACGTTCTGGGCCGCCGCGTCGTCGGCCGTGGCGTACCACCCGGCGAACACGCGACCGTCCTGCGCCGGGATCGGCAGGTACTGGTAGAGCGCGCCCTGCGACTGCACCTGCATGTCGAGCGCGATGCCCTCGCCCGTGAACGACACGGCGCACCCGTTCGGATCACCGGAGTCGGCGACGAGCTGCTGCGCCGCGGTCAGCGGGCGCTCGATCGGCGTCGCCTCGACGCGCGGGACGGGCTCCGGCTCGCGATTCATCCACGTGAAGGCGGCAGCGGCACCACCCGCCACGACCGCCACGGCGACGACCGCGCCGATCCAGATCCCCCGGCGTCTGCGCCGTGCCCGCGAACGGCTCCCCCGAGTCGTCATGGTCAGGCGTCGAAGCCTTCGGCGATCATCTCCACGAGCTCTTCGCGCTCCTCGACCGGGAGGAACGTCGCGGCCGCGGCATTGAACTGGAAGGTCTCGAGGTCGTCGAGGTCATACTCGAACGCCTCGACGAGAAGGGCGAGCTCACGGGTGAGCGAGGTCGCGCTCATGGTGCGGTTGTCGACGTTCACGGTGACGGCGAAGCCGAGCTGGTAGAGCAGATCGAACGGGTGATCGGCGAGCTCCGAACCCCAGGCGGCGACCGCCCCGGTCTGCAGGTTCGACGACGGCGACAGTTCGAGCGGGATCTCGCGGTCGCGGACCCAGCGAGCCACCTCGCCGAACTGCACCTGCACCTCATCGCCCTCGCGCGTGATGACCTCGAGGTCCTCGGCGATGCGCACGCCGTGCCCGAGCCGCAGAGCACGTCCGTCGAGCAGGGCGGAGCGGATCGAGTCGAGTCCGGCCGCCTCGCCGGCGTGCACCGTCACGGGGAAGAAGTTGTCGGCGAGGTAGTCGAAGGCCTCGCGATAGTTCGACGACGGGAAGCCGTCCTCGGGGCCCGCGGTGTCGAAGCCCACCACGCCGCGCCCGCGGAAGTCGACCGCGAGTTCCGCGATCTCACGGGCACGATCGTGCTGGCGCATCGCCGACAGCAGCTGGCCGACGCGGATGCTGTGACCCGCGGCGTCCGCGGCGTCCTCGCCCTCCTCGATCCCCTGCTGCACGGCCTCGACGACCTGCTCGAGGCTGAGGCCGCCCGCCAGGTGCTGCTCGGGCGCCCAGCGCACCTCGCCGTAGATCACGCCGTCCTTCGCCAGGTCCTGCACGAACTCCCGGGCCACCCGGGTCAACGCCTCCGGCGTCTGCATGACCGCGATCGTGAGGTCGAACGTCTTCAGGTACTCGACCAGCGAGCCCGAATCGCTCTGCTTCGCGAACCAGCGCCCGAGCGAGCGTGCATCGCTCTGCGGCAGCTCGATGCCCGCGGCATCCGCCAGCTCGACGATCGTCGCCGGACGCAGCGCGCCGTCGAGATGGTCGTGCAGCGACACCTTCGGCAGACTCCGCAGGGAGATCCCCTGGATCTTGACGTCGCCGTTCGCATCGATCGCCATGGGGATCCTCCAGTCGCAGAAAAGTGTGGCGGTGGTGACCGCCGTGTTCAGGGTAGCGGGCCGGAGGTCAGGCCGTGATGCGTTCGCGCACGATCGGTCCGCGCGCGGGCGCATCCGCTCCGATCTCCCACGCTCCCTCGAGCGCCTCGATCGCGCGCGGGAAGCGCGCCTCATCGGCCGCCGAGAGCGTGAACAGCGGCTGTCCGGCGACGACGCGGTCACCCGGCTTCGCGTGCAGGTCGATCCCCGCCTCGAAGATCACGGGGTCCTCTGCGCGCGCACGGCCGGCGCCGAGACGCCAGGCCGCGATGCCGAACGGCAGGGCGTCCATGCGGCTGACGACGCCGTCGGCGGGCGCCGTGACGACGTGGGTCTCGCGGGCGACCGGAAGCGCGGCATCCGGGTCGCCGTCCTGCGCGCGGATCATCGCCTTCCACTGATCCATCGCGCGCCCGTCGTCGAGAGCCGCCTCCACATCGGCATCCGGCTGACCGGCCAGCGCGAGCATCTCGCGGGCGAGCGCGATCGTGAGCTCGCGGACGTCGGCGGGACCTGCGCCGGCCAGGATCTCGACCGACTCGCGCACCTCGTTGGCATTGCCGATCGCGAAGCCGAGGGGCACGTTCATGTCGGTGAGCAGGGCCGTCGTCGCGACGCCCGAATCGGTGCCGAGCGCGACCATCGTGCGAGCGAGCTCGCGCGCACGATCGATGTCCTGCATGAAGGCGCCCGACCCGAACTTGACGTCGAGCACGAGGGCGTCCGTGCCCTCCGCGATCTTCTTCGACATGATGCTCGACGCGATCAGCGGGATCGCCTCGACCGTGCCGGTCACGTCGCGCAGCGCGTAGAGCTTCTTGTCGGCGGGGGCGAGACCGGAACCCGCCGCGCAGATCACCGCACCGACGTCGCCCTGCATCTGGGCGAACATCTCCTCGTTGCTGAGCGCCGCGCGCCAGCCGGGGATCGACTCGAGCTTGTCGAGCGTGCCGCCCGTGTGGCCCAGGCCGCGGCCGCTGAGCTGCGGCACCGCCACCCCGAACGCCGCGACCAGCGGAGCGAGCGGCAGCGTGATCTTGTCGCCCACGCCGCCCGTGGAGTGCTTGTCGACCGTCTTCTTGCCGAGGGCGGCGAAGCTCATCCGCTCCCCCGACGCGATCATCGCGTCGGTCAGCACACGGATCTCGTCGCGCTCCATGCCGCGCTGGAAGATCGCCATCGCGAACGAGGCCATCTGCGCGTCCGACACGTAGCCGCGCGTGTACGCGTCGACCATCCATCGCAGGGCGGGTTCCGGAACAGCTCCGCCATCGCGTTTCGCGCGGATGACGTCGACCGCGTCGTAGGGCTCCACCGTGCTCATCGTGCGTCCTCCAGGTCGCGGGGGCCGAACGCGTCCGGCAGTACTTCGTCGATCGTGCGGATGCCGGAGACGGTCTCGAGCAGCATTCCGGGCATCGCGTGCTCGAACAGCAGCTGACGGCAGCGGCCGCACGGCATGATCGTCTGCCCGTCGTTGTTCACGCACACGAAGGCGACGAGCTGGCCGCCGCCGGACATGTGCAGATCGCCGACGAGAGCGCACTCGGCGCACAGCGTGACGCCGTACGACGCGTTCTCGACGTTGCAGCCGGCGACGATGCGCCCGTCTCCCACCAGTGCCGCAGCCCCCACGCGGTAGCGCGAGTAGGGGGCGTAGGCCTTCTCCATGGCGGACGTGGCGACCTGACGCAGCTCGTCCCAGTCGATGTCTGTCATGTCTCTCCTAGGACTTGATGTACGGTTCGCCGTCGGCCGCGGGGGCCCGCGACTTCCCGACGAGGCCGGCGACCGCGAAGATCGTCACGACGTACGGCAGCATGAGCATGAACTGGCTCGGCACCGGGGATCCGATGACGCTGAGCACGCCCTGCAGGTTGGTGGCGAAGCCGAACAGCAGCGCCGCGAGTGTGGCCTTGATCGGGTCCCACTTACCGAAGATCACCGCGGCGAGGGCGATGAAGCCCGCGCCCGCCGTCATCTCCTGGTTGAAGCGCGGCACCGAGACGAGCGTGTAGAACGCGCCGCCCATGCCGGCGACGGCACCGGCGAGCAGGATCGCCCGGTAGCGGGTCGCCAGAACCTTGATGCCGACCGTGTCGGCCGCCTGCGGGTGCTCGCCGACCGCGCGCAGGCGCAGACCCCACCGGGTGCGGTACAGACCGAACCAGACGAGCGCGACCACGAAGAACATCAGGTAGACGATGAACGACTGGCGGAACAGGATCGGGCCGATGATCGGGATCTCGCTCAGCACGGGGATCGACACGGTGTCGAACGTGGCCGGGCTGTTGAGGGTCTCGGTGTTCGGGGCGAGCACCACGCGGAAGAGGAAGGTCGTCAGACCGATCACCAGCACGTTGAGCACGACACCGACGATGACCTGGTCGACGTAGTACGTGATCGTGAAGACGCCGAGCACGAGCGAGACGAGCATGCCCGCCCCCATCGCGGCGACCAGACCCGCCCACGGCGAACCGGTGATCGACGAGGCGATCGCCGCCGAGAAGGCACCCGCCAGCAGCTGCGCCTCGATCGCGATGTTCACGACACCGGCGCGCTCACCGATCACGCCGCCCAGGGCGCCGAAGATCAGGGGCGTGGCCAGGGCCAGCGCTCCCCCGAGCAGGCTGATCATGCGCAGCGTCTCACCGGCGGCGGCCCAGGCGAGGAAGCCCAGCAGGAGGGCCGCGACGTAGACGATCACCAACCACAACGGGATGCTGCGACGAGCGGATGCCCGCACGAACGCGAAGACGGTGACCGCGGCGAGCACCACGACGGCGACCCAGGCGGTCGCGTTCGCGGGCAGGATCACGTCCGGGATCGCGAAGAACGCGTCGGCCGAGGCCAGCCGGAAGGTCGTCTCCCCGTCGCGCGGGGCGAGCAACGGCAGGAGGGCGAACAGGACCGTGAAGATCCCGAAGATGATCGGCGCCTTCCACGAGGCGACGGCGACGGCGCGCGGCTCCTCGATCGCGACGGCGGCATTCGTGACGGCGCTCATGCCGACACCTCCTGCTTCTGCGACTTCTTGGCCGCTCGGGTCTTCTTGCGTGAGGGACGCCCGGGCTGCGGGAGACCGAACATCGCGCGCACCAGCGGGGGCGCGGCGATGAAGAGCACGATCAGCGACTGCACGACGAGCACGATCTCGATCGGGATGCCCTGCGAGGACTGCATCGTGAAGCCACCGGTCTTGAACGCCCCGAAGAGGAGTCCGGCGCCGAGGATGCCGATCGGCGAGGAGCGCCCGAGCAGAGCGACCGTGATGGCGTCGAAGCCGATGCCCGCGTCGATCGAACCGCCGAAACCGCTGGTCTCGGTGCCGAGGATCTGGCTGATGCCGGCGATGCCGATGAGGGCACCGGCGATGAGCATCACGACGAAGTACATCTTTCCGACATCGATGCCGGCGACGCGCGCGGCCGCCGGGTTCTCCCCGACCGCACGGAAGCGGAAGCCGAGCGAAGAGCGCTCGAGCAGCCACCAGGTGAAGGCGACGGCGGCGAGTGCCACGAGGAAGCCCCAGTGCAGCTTGTAGGAATCGCCGAGCAGCGACGGGAGCACCGCGGAGTCGGGCATCGGAGCCGTCTTCGGGTTGCTCGACCCCGGAGCCTGCAGGATGCCCTGCGTCGCCAGCATCCAGGCCAGCAGGTAGAAGGCGATGTGGTTGAGCATGATCGTCGTGATCACCTCGTGCGCGCCGGTGCGCGCCTTGAGCAGTCCGGCGATACCGGCCCACAGGGCCGCGGCGACCATACCGGCGATGACGGCGGCGATCAGGTGCAGCGGGAACGGCATGTCGATCTGCGTCGCGACGTATCCGCCGGCCGCGGCCGCCATGAGCATCTGCCCCTGACCACCGATGTTGAACAGCCCGGCACGGAACGCGAGGCCGACGCCGAGTCCGGCCGCGATCAGCGGCGTCGCGAACTTGAGCGTCTCGGTCAGCGGACGGATGCCGGTGGCGAAGTCGTCGGCGTTGAAGTTGTAGATCGCGCCGCGGAACAGCGCGGCGTACGCACCGCTGACGGCCTGCCAGACGGCGGCGATCATGTCACCGGGACGGGCGAAGAAGTACCCCGCCGTCTCCTGCACCTCTTCGTTCGTCGCCGCGATCATGATCGAGCCGACGACGACCGCGATCAGGACGGCGAGCACCGAGATGATCGCGTTGCCCGAGACGATCTGCTGGAACGCGACGCGCCACCGCGAGGGGGCCACGACGGTCTCCGGCTCGGCGAGCGGTCCCTTGGTCTCTACGACGCTCATGCGCTCTCTCCGTTCATGCCCGCCATCATCAGACCGAGCTGATCGCGGGGGGTGTTGCCGGGCACGATGCCGACGACGCGGCCGCGGTACATCACGAGGATCCGGTCGGCGAGGGCGGCGACCTCGTCGAGCTCGGTCGAGATCACGATCACCGGAACACCGGCATCGCGCGTGTCGATGATGCGCTTGTGGATGAACTCGATCGATCCGACGTCGACTCCGCGGGTCGGCTGCGCGGCGACGAACAGCGCGAGGTCGCGGCTGAGCTCGCGGGCGAGGACGACCTTCTGCTGGTTGCCGCCCGACAGACGGCCGGCGGCCTGCGCCGGTCCCTGCGTACGGATGTCGAACTCGGCGATCTTGGCGCGGGCGAACTCGTCGAGAGCACCACGGCGCACCGTTCCGGCGGAGACGAACTCCCCGCCGAACGACCGGTCGAGCATGAGGTTCTCCGAGATCGAGAACTCCTTGACGAGACCGTCGACGCTGCGGTCCTCGGGCACGAAGCCCACACCCGCGTCGAGGATCTGCCGTACGCTGCGTCCGACGAGCTCTTCGCCGTCGAGGCGGATGCTTCCGCGCACGTGGTCCTGCAGGCCGAGGATCGCCTCGGTGAGCTCGGTCTGGCCGTTGCCCTGCACACCGGCGATCGCGAGGACCTCTCCCCCGTGCACCTCGAAGCTCGCGTCGTCGACGAGCACGATGCCGGAGCGGTCGGTGACGGTGAGACCCTGCACGCTGAGACCGTTCTCGCGCAGCGTCGGGGCGTCCTTGTGGACGGTGAGCTCGACCGCGCGGCCGACCATGAGCGAGGCGAGTTCCTCGTTCGAGGCCGTGGGCGATGCCTCGCCGACGACCTTGCCGAGACGGATCACGGTGATGCGATCGGCGACCTCACGGACCTCGCGGAGCTTGTGGGTGATGAAGACGATCGACGTGCCCTGCGACTTGAGCTGGCGCATCGTCGCCATCAGCTCGTCGGTCTCCTGCGGGGTGAGCACGGCGGTCGGCTCGTCGAACACGAGCACCTTCGCCTCGCGCGACAGCGCCTTGATGATCTCGACGCGCTGCTGCACGCCGACCGGGAGGTCTTCGACGAGCGCGTCGGGGTCGACGGCGAATCCGAAGCGGTCCGAGATCTCGCGCACCTTCGCGCGAGCGGCCGCGAGGTCGAGACGACCTCCGAATCGGGTCTGCTCATGGCCGAGCATGACGTTCTCGGCGACGGTGAAGACGGGGATCAGCATGAAGTGCTGGTGCACCATGCCGATGCCGGCCGCCATGGCGTCGCCGGGTCCGTCGAAGTGCTGGACGACGTCGTCCAGCAGGATGTCTCCCTCGTCGGCCTGGTAGAGGCCGTAGAGAACGTTCATCAGCGTCGACTTCCCGGCGCCGTTCTCTCCGAGAAGACAGTGGATCTCACCCTCTTCGACGGTGAGATCGATGTGGTCGTTGGCTGTCAGCGCCCCGAATCTCTTCGTGATGCCGCGCAGTTCAAGCTTCATGTATTCGATCCTATTCAGCAGACCGGAGCGTCGGGAATGCCTCCCGACAGGACGGAACGGGGAGGCCGACGAGCGTCGGCCTCCCCGTTCTCAGTGAATCACTCGCTCAGGTAGGAGTTGACGGTGACGGTGCCGTCGATGATGTCCTGCTGCAGCTGGGTGACCTCGTCCTGCAGGCCGGCGTCGACCTTGTCGGCGAAGTTGTGGAGGTCGGCGATGCCGACGCCCTCGTTCTCCAGCGTGCCGATGTAGGTCTCCGGGTCGAACTCGCCCTTGCCGCTGGCGAGGACGGCCTCGTAGGTCGAGAGGTCCATGGCCTTGAGGACCGAGGTGAGCACGACATCCTCCGTGCTCGGGTCGGTCTCGAACAGGTCGGCGTCGGCGCCGATCAGGGCGACATCCTTACCGGACTCCTTGATGGCCTGCTGCGCCGACTGGTAGATCGGGCCGCCGACGGGGAAGATGACGTCGACGTCCTGGTCGAGAACGTTGACGGCGACCTGCTTGGCGTCCTGGTTGGCCTCGAAGCCACCCGTGAACGAGCCGGTCTTGCCGTCCCAACCGACGACCTGGACGTCGGTGCCCTTGACCTCGTTGTAGTGGTCGACGCCCTGCTTGAAGCCGTCCATGAAGATCGTGACGGTCGGGAACTCCATGCCACCGAAGGTGCCGACCTTGCCGGTCTTCGAGTAGCCGGCCGACAGGTAGCCCGCGAGGAAGGCGGCCTGGGCGGTGTCGTAGAGGAGCGGCTTGATGTTGTCCGCGTCCTTGGTTCCGTCGAAGTCGTTGTCGGCGGCGTCGTCGACGAGGATGAAGTCGACGTCCTCGTTGGCGGTGGCGGCCTCGACGGTCGCGGCCGAGAGGGCGAAGCCCACGGCGACGATCGCGTTGCAGCCCTCGTCGACGAGGTTCGTGATGTTGGGACCGTACTCGGTCTCGGCGTTGGACTGGACGTCCTTCAGCTTGACGCCGAGCTCATCGGCGGCCTTCGTGGCGCCCTCGAACGAGAGCTGGTTGAACGACTTGTCGTCGAAGCCGCCCATGTCGGAGACGATGCAGGGCAGGAAGTCGGGGGTGTCGCCGCCCGCGTCGCCGCCCGATTCGGCCGGTGCCTGGCCACAGCCGGCGAGAGCGAAGATGACGCTCGCGGCGACGGTCGCGCCGAGAAGCTTCTTGGTGGTGGAGATGGTCAACTCAGTGCCTCCCTGAACGGAACCGCGTCCCTCGCGGATCGATCAAAGTTACCTACTGTTTCACCCTTTTCGCATACCGGCGGCCCTGGGTCCGGTGAATCTTTACAAACTCGAAACCTGGAGCGCCGATGAGCACGATGCGCTGCTCATCAGAGCACATCGCCCCGTCCCGTGAGTTTGAGCGACTCCACGACACCCTTCACCCGCTGCGCATGCTCGACCGTCGTGACCAGCAGCGCATCGGGCGTATCGACCACCACGATGTCCTGAACGCCCACCAGGCTGATCACCCGCGAGGTCTGACTCACGAGAATTCCGCTCGCGGCATCCGACAGCACCCGGGCGTGCGGCCCGAGGACCGCGAGATCGTTCTTGCGCCCGTTCGTGATGAGCTTCGTGAGCGAGGCGAAGTCCCCCACGTCGTCCCAGTCGAAGTGGCCCGGAACCACGGCGAGGCGCCCGCGGCGCGCGGCCGGCTCGGCCACGGCGTAGTCGATCGCGATCTTCTTCAGACGCGGCCAGATCCGATCGACCGCGGGACCGCGGGCCTCGCGGTCGTCCCAGGCCTCGGCCAGCTCCTGCAGTCCCGCGTGCAGCTCGGGCTCGTTCGCCGCGAGCTCGTCGAGCAGCACGCTCGCCTTCGCGATGAACATCCCCGCGTTCCACAGGTAGCCGCGGTCGGCGAGGTATCCCTTCGCCGTCTCGAGGTCGGGCTTCTCGACGAAGGTGTCGACCAGCGCCGCCTCGCGCGCGCCGTCGACCACGAGCTCGGCGCCCATCTTGATGTAACCGAATCCGACGGCCGGCTCCGTGGGTGAGATGCCGATGGTGCAGATGTAGCCCTCGCGGGCGACCTCCACGGCATCCCGCACCGCGAACTCGAACACGCGCGTACCGCGGATGACGTGATCGGCGCTGAACGACCCGATGATCACGTCGGGGTCGCGGCGGTGGAGGATGGCGGCGGCGAGGCCGATCGCAGCTGCGGACTCCCGCGGCTCGGATTCGAGGAAGACGTTCAGATCGGCGATGCCCGGCAGCTGCTCCTCGACCGCGGCGCGGTGAGCGCGACCGGTGACGACGGCGATTCGATCGGGGCCCGCGAGGGGGACGAGCCGGTCCCAGGTGTCGCGCAGCAGCGAGTGGCCCGACCCGGTGAGGTCGTGCAGGAACTTCGGTGCATCCGCTCGGGACAGCGGCCACAGCCGGCTGCCGATTCCGCCCGCGGGGATCACGGCGTAGAAGTCTTCGATCGGTTGCGTCATGCCGCCAGGGTATCCCGGGGCGATCGCAGACTCCCGGTGCTGCTCAAGAACGCCTCAAGACCGGCCGGAGTTAGGTTCCCCTTCGTCGCCCCCCGCTGGAAGACGGGAATAGGATGGACACCGATCGGGCGTGCCTGGCGGCATGCGACCGACGCACATCGATCCAGGGAGGACGACCGTGTCCACGAGCGCTCGCTTGACACCGTCGATTTCGGAAACCACGTCCAAGACCCCCCGCGGCACCCTCTACCGGGGTCGCGAAGGCATGTGGTCGTGGGTGCTTCACCGCATCACCGGAGTCGCCATCTTCTTCTTCCTGTTGGTGCACGTGCTCGACACGGCGCTGATCAGGGTCTCACCCGAGGCGTACAACGCCGTCATCGGCACCTACAAGAACCCGATCATGGCGATCGGCGAGGTCGTCCTGGTCGCGGGCATCGTGTTCCACGCGATGAACGGACTGCGCATCATCGCCGTCGACTTCTGGTCGAAGGGCGCCAAGTACCAGCGACAGCTCTTCTGGGGCGTGCTGCTGGTGTGGGGCGTCATCATGGCCGGTTTCGTGCCGCGACACCTCATGCTCGCGTTCGCCGGATTCACGGGGGGTGGACACTGATGTCCTCGCAGACCATCGCAGCGCCGGCCCGTCGCCGCCGCGGATTCAACCTCGAGAAGTGGGGCTGGATCTTCATGCGCGCCTCGGGCATCGTGCTCGTCGTGCTGATCTTCGGCCACCTCTTCATCAACCTCATGGTCGGCGAGGGCATCCACGCCCTGGACTTCGCGTTCATCGCCGGCAAGTTCGCGACCCCGTTCTGGCAGTGGTGGGACGTGCTGATGCTGTGGCTCGCGCTGATCCACGGCGCGAACGGCATGCGCACGATCGTGAACGACTACGTCACGAACAACACCGCCCGCAAGGCGCTCATCTGGGCACTCGGCCTCGCCGCCGGACTGCTGATCCTGCTCGGCACGCTCGTCGTGTTCACGTTCGACCCCTGCTTGGGCGTGACCGAGTCGAGCACGCTGTGGGATTCGTGCCAGTCGCTGGGCAACTAAAGAAGAAGGCATACGAGAAGTGACTACCGAGACGCAGGATTCCGTCGTCCGTGACGGCGTGCACTACCACCAGTTCGACATCGTCATCGTGGGCGCCGGCGGCGCTGGCATGCGCGCGGCGATCGAGGCGGGCTCCGGTGCGAAGACCGCGGTCATCTCGAAGCTGTACCCGACCCGCTCGCACACGGGCGCGGCGCAGGGCGGCATGGCCGCGGCGCTCGCCAACGTCGAGGAGGACTCCTGGGAGTGGCACACCTTCGACACGGTCAAGGGCGGCGACTACCTCGTCGACCAGGACGCGGCGGAGATCCTCGCGAAGGAGGCCATCGACGCGGTCATCGACCTCGAGAACATGGGCCTCCCCTTCAACCGCACGCCCGAGGGCAAGATCGACCAGCGCCGCTTCGGCGGTCACACGGCCGAGCACGGCAAGACGCCGGTGCGCCGCGCCTGCTACGCGGCCGACCGCACCGGCCACATGATCCTGCAGACGCTGTTCCAGAACTGCGTCAAGCTCGGCATCAACTTCTTCAACGAGTTCTACGTGCTCGACCTGCTGACGGTGAAGGATGCCGACGGCAAGACGCAGGTCTCCGGCGTCGTCGCCTACGACCTCTCCACCGGTGAGCTGCACGTCTTCCAGGCGAAGGCCGTGATCTTCGCCACCGGCGGATTCGGAAAGATCTTCAAGACCACCTCCAACGCGCACACCCTCACGGGTGACGGCGTCGGGATCGTCTGGCGCAAGGGCCTCCCGCTCGAGGACCTCGAGTTCTTCCAGTTCCACCCGACCGGTCTCGCCGGCCTCGGCATCCTGCTCACCGAGGGTGCCCGCGGTGAGGGAGCGATCCTGCGCAACGCCTCGGGCGAGCGCTTCATGGAGCGCTACGCGCCGACCATCAAGGACCTCGCTCCGCGCGACATCGTCGCGCGCTGCATGGTGCAGGAGGTCGCGGAGGGCCGCGGCGCCGGTCCGCACAAGGACTACGTGCTGCTGGACTGCACGCACCTGGGTGCCGAGGTCCTCGAGACCAAGCTCCCCGACATCACCGAGTTCGCCCGCACGTACCTGGGTGTCGACCCGGTCGTCGAGCCGGTGCCCGTGATGCCGACCGCGCACTACGCGATGGGCGGCATCCCCACGAACAACAATGGCGAGGTGCTCGCCGACAACGACACCATCGTGCCGGGTCTCTACGCAGCAGGAGAGTGCGCGTGTGTCTCGGTGCACGGCGCCAACCGCCTCGGCACCAACTCGCTGCTCGACATCAACGTGTTCGGCAAGCGCTCCGGCCGCAACGCGGTCGAGTACGTCAAGACGGCCGAGTTCGTGCCGCTCCCGGAGAACCCGGCCGGATTCGTCTCCGACATGCTCGAGGGTCTGCGCAACAACCAGGGCACCGAGCGCATCGCCGTGCTGCGCAAGACGCTGCAGGACGAGATGGACAAGGGCGCACAGGTCTTCCGTACGCACGAGTCGCTCCAGCACGTGCTGGGCGTCATCGCCGAGCTGCGCGAGCGCTACAAGAACGTGCACGTCGACGACAAGGGCCACCGCTTCAACACCGACCTCCTCGAGGCCGTCGAGCTGGGCTTCCTGCTCGACATCGCCGAGGTCGTCGTCTACGCCGCGCAGAACCGCGAGGAGAGCCGCGGCGGCCACATGCGCGACGACTTCCCGAAGCGCGACGACGAGAACTACATGCAGCACACGATGGCGTACCTCACCGGAGACGCGCACTCGTCCGACCCGGGCGACCACATCAAGCTCGACTGGAAGCCCGTCGTCTTCACCAAGAACGAGCAGGGCGAGTTGAACTACCCGCCGATGGAGAGGAAGTACTGAGCATGTCGAACGCCATCGCCGAAGCCCCCGCAGACACGACCGAAGAGACCGGGATCCAGTCCTTCATCGTCACCTTCAACATCCGCCGCTTCGACCCCGAGGTCGACTCCGAGCCGCACTGGGTCGACTACGACGTGGAGCTCTACTCCACCGACCGCGTGCTCGACGCGCTCCACAAGATCAAATGGGAGGTCGACGGCTCGCTGACCTTCCGTCGCTCCTGCGCGCACGGCATCTGCGGATCGGATGCCATGCGCATCAACGGTCGCAACCGCCTCGCCTGCAAGACGCTGATCAAGGACCTCGACATCTCGAAGCCGATCTACGTCGAGGCCATCAAGGGACTCCCCCTCGAGAAGGACCTCGTGGTCGACATGGAGCCGTTCTTCGCCTCCTACCGCGAGGTGCAGCCGTTCCTCGTCGCGAGCTCCGTTCCCGAGAAGGGCAAGGAGCGCACGCAGTCGATCGCCGACCGCGAGATCTTCGACGACACCACCAAGTGCATCCTGTGCGCGGCGTGCACCTCGTCGTGCCCCGTCTTCTGGACCGACGGTCAGTACTTCGGCCCGGCCGCGATCGTCAACGCGCACCGCTTCATCTTCGACTCGCGCGACGATAACGCCGCCGTGCGTCTCGACATCCTCAACGACAAGGAGGGCGTCTGGCGCTGCCGCACGACCTTCAACTGCTCCGAGGCCTGCCCCCGTGGCATCGAGGTCACGAAGGCGATCGCCGAGGTCAAGCAGGCTGTTCTGCGCGGACGCCCCTGACCTGCATCCGGCATTCGTTCGAGAACGGGCGGCTCCCTCGGGAGCCGCCCGTTCTCGCGTTTCGGCCCGTTGTCACCGATCGATAATGTGGAGGGCATGTCCGCTCCCCGCCCCCTCCGCGCGCGGCTCGAGGCTCCCATCGAGCGTGTGACGGAGCTGAAGGACCGCACCCTCGCCGCCTTCCCCGTACGGGTCTGGCGCAACTTCGCGTTCAGCAACGGCTTCCTGCTGTCGGCGGGGATGAGCTACTACGTGCTCTTCGCCCTCTTCGCGCTGCTGTACGTCGGCTTCGCGGGCGCGGGTCTCTGGCTCGGCGCGAGCAGCCTCGCGATCGAAGCCCTCGTGCGCCTGGTCAACACGTACATCCCGGGGCTGATCGCCCCGGAGGGCGGCCTGTTCTCGGTCGAGGACGTCACCCAGATCGCTCAGGACTCCACGGGCATTCTGGGTGTCACCGGAGCGATCGCCGTCGGCGTGGCGCTGTGGACCGCGGTGAGCGCGGTGACCTTCACCCGGCGCGCGGTGCGCGACCTCTTCGGGCTGCCGTTCGATGCGCGCCCGTACTGGTTGCTCAAGGTGCGCGACTTCTTCGCGGCGATCGTCTTCGGCGGGGCCATGCTCGTCGGCGCGGTGCTCATCTCGCTGAGCGTCTGGGCGCTGGAGCAGATCTTCCTGCTCTTCGATTGGAGCACCGGCACCTGGTTCTTCTCGTTCGGCGCGCAGACCGTCTCGGTCGTCGTGGCCTTCGCCCTCGATGCGACCGCGCTGGCGATGCTGGTGCGCTTCCTGACGGGTACGCATCTGCACTGGCGATTCATCTGGCCCGGTGCGATGCTCGGCGGAGGCGCGATGGTCGTGCTGCAGCTCGGTGCCGGATTGCTGCTCTCGCACGTGCCCAGCAATCCGCTGCTCGCCTCCTTCACCGTGATCATCGGTCTGCTGCTGTGGTGCCGCTGGCTGGCGATCGTGGTGCTGATGGCGGCCTCCTGGATCGCGGTGGCGGCCGAGGACAAGGATCAGCCGCTCGAGCGCGAGGACGAGGAGACGGCGCGTCGGGCCGAGAAGCAGGCGCTCCTGCTCGCCGCCCGCGTGCAGGTGCGCCGAGCGCAGGAGGCCGTCGACACGGCGCCCTGGTACCGGCGCCCGGCCGCACGACGCGCGCTGAACGCCGCGCAGCAGAGGCTGACGGATGCGCGGGCGGACGCCGAGGCGGACGCCGTGACGACAGGCAATGTCCGACCCCGCCCGTAGGCTGGTTCACATGCCTCATCTGCGTATCGCCTCGGTCAATGTCAACGGGATCCGGGCGGCCGCTCGCAACGGCATGAGCGGATGGCTCGACGCCGCCGACGTCGACGTCCTGACGCTCCAGGAGGTCCGCGGTCAGGACGAGCATCTCGCAGCCGCCCTGCCCGGCTGGTCGTTCGTGCACGACGAGGCGACCGCTAAGGGTCGCGCCGGCGTCGCGATCGCCAGCCGCGTTCCGGCGCTCGCTTCCCGCACGGCGTTCGGCGCCGAGGACTTCGACTCGAAGGGCCGGTGGATCGAGGCCGACTTCCTGCTCGGCGACCGTCCGCTCACCGTGGTCAGCGCCTACGTGCACTCCGGCGAGGCAGACACCCCGAAGCAGGACGAGAAGTGGAAGTTCCTCGATGCTCTCGGCCCGCGCTTGAGCGAACTCGGCGCCGACGATGCGCTTGCCCTGGTGACCGGCGACCTCAACGTCGGCCACCGTGAACTCGACATCAAGAACTGGCGCGGCAACCGCAAGAAGGCCGGGTTCCTCCCCCGTGAACGCGCGTACTTCGATCGCTTCCTCGGCGCAGCGGGCACCGAGGTGACGGGTGTCGACGGCACGGTCGGCACCGGGCTCGGCTGGGTCGATGTCGGCCGCCGCTTCCACGGAGAGGTCGAGGGGCCCTACACCTGGTGGTCGATGCGCGGACAGGCGTTCGACAACGACTCCGGGTGGCGCATCGACTACCACCTCGCGACGCCCGCACTCGCCGAGCGCGCCACCGGCTACCACGTCGCCCGCGCCGCCGCGTACGACCAGCGCTGGAGCGACCACGCTCCGGTCGTCGTCGACTACACCTACTGACCCGGCACCGGCGGCTTCCCCCGCCCCATAGGATTGAACGCGTGACCAAGCCTCGCCTCTACTCAGGAATGCAGCCCTCCGCCGACTCCCTCCAGATCGGCAACTACATCGGGGCGCTCCTCCAGTGGCGTGATCTGCAGAGTTCGTACGACGCGTACTTTTCGGTCGTCGACCTGCATGCCCTCACCGTCGCTCAGGACCCCGCAGTGCTGCGCGAGAAGACGCGCCGCACCGCCGCGCAGTACATCGCCGCCGGCATCGAGCCCTCGCAGTCGACCCTGTATGTGCAGTCGCACGTGCGGGCGCACGCCGAACTCGCCTGGATTCTCAGCACGATCACCGGCTTCGGCGAGGCCGGGCGCATGACGCAGTTCAAGGACAAGTCGGCGCGGTACGGACAGGACGCCACGAGCGTCGGGCTCTTCACGTACCCGGTGCTGATGGCCGCCGACATCCTGCTGTACCAGACCGATGTGGTGCCCGTGGGCGACGACCAGAAGCAGCATGTCGAGCTCACCCGCGACCTTGCGGAGCGCTTCAACTCGCGCTTCGGCGAGACGTTCACGGTGCCGATGCCGGTGATCCAGAAGGACACCGCGCGCATCTACGACCTGCAGAACCCGACGTCGAAGATGTCGAAGTCGGCCGAGAGCGACGCCGGCGTGCTGTGGATGCTCGACGATCCGGCCAAGTCCGCGAAGAAGATCATGCGCGCGGTGACCGACAACGAGGGCTCCGTGCGCTTCGACCGTGAGAGCAAGCCCGGCGTCTCGAACCTGCTCACGATCTATGCGGCCCTCTCCGGCCGCCAGGTCGCGTCGATCGAAGACGAATACGCCGGACGCGGCTACGGCGACTTCAAGAAGGGCCTCGCGGAGGTCGTCGTGTCGGAGTTCGAACCGGTGCGCACCCGCGCGCTCGAGCTCCTCGACGATCCGGCCGAGCTCGACCGCATCCTGGCGGACAACGCCGGACGCGCGGATGCCGTGGCCGACGCGACCCTCGCGCAGGTCTACGACCGCGTCGGCCTTCTCCGCCGGGTCTGACCCTTCACCCTAGGATGACCTCGTGACCGATCCCCAGCTTCCTCCGCCGTCCGGTTCCGTGCCCTCGGGCTTCGTTCCCCCGGCTCCGCCGGCCGCACCGCCCGTCGCACCCGCACCGCCCGCAGCCGCTCCGGCTCTCGCACCTGCGGCGTACGGGGCGTCCGTTCCGCCCGTTCCGCCGGCGCCCGGCTACGCCGCGCCTCCCGGGGCCTATCAGGTGCCGGTCGGCGGATACGCGGCTCCCACCGGTGCGTACACCGTCCCCGACCCGGCACCCCGGCCGTCGAAGTTGACCGGCACGCTGTCGCTGGTCTTCGCTCTCGTCGCCGCCGTCGTCACGCCGATCGTGGCGGCGTTCGCCTCGTACGAGATCGGCCGACGGGTGCCCGAGGCGATCGTGCGCCTCAACAGCGACGACCTCTCGTCGCTCGCCGTCCTCTCCCCCGCCCGCGACCAGGTGCTGTGGGCGGAGATCTCGTTCTGGGCCGGCACGATCCTCGGCATCGCCGCGATCGTGCTCGGCATCATGGCCATCGCACGCAAGCGCGGTCGCGGCCAGGGAATCGGCGCGCTCATCGTCGCGGTCGTCGGCCCCGCGATCTTCTTCCTCATCGCCGGGGTCGCGCTCGGCGCCGGAGCGGCAGCCGGAGGCATCGGCCTCTACAGCTGAGGCGCCCTGCACAGCACGACACCGCGCCCTGCGCAGAGCACGACTCGGCGCCCTGCGCCTCAGCGCGGTGCGTGGTGCTTCTGCTGGGCGGCGAGGAGTCCCTCGCCGATGAGGAGCTCGACGGCGTCCGCGGCATCCGAGACGAGGATCGGCAGGTTCGGTTTCTCGTCCTTGCCGAACGGCGAGAGCACCCAGTCCGCCGGATCCTGGCGTCCGACGGGGCGCCCGATGCCGACCCGTACACGCGGGAACTCGGGAGTGGTGATCGCGCGCGCGATGTCGCGCACGCCGTTGTGACCACCATGCCCTCCCCCGGTCTTCAGCTTGACGGTGTCGAAGGGGATGTCGAGCTCGTCGTGCACGACGATGATCTGCTCCGCCGGCACCGAGTAGAAGCGCGCGAGCGCCGCCACGGGCGTGCCCGAGACGTTCATGAAGGTGTTCGGCTTGGCGAGCACGAGCTTGTCGCCGCCCGGCCGGAGCCAGGTCTCGACGACGCGCGCTCCGCCCTTGTGCTCGCGGAAACTCTCGTTGCGGCGCGCGGCGAGCTCGTCGACCACCATCTGCCCGATGTTGTGACGGGTCGCTTCGTAGCGCGGGCCCGGATTGCCGAGCCCCACCACCAGCCAGGGGGAAGTCATGTCCTCATCCTCTCGCACGGGCGCGGCGGCCGCCCGGTCAGGGTACGACAGAGGGGACGCGATCGGATCGCGCCCCCTCTGTCGGTGATTCAGCCGGAGATCACTCCGCGGCGGGCTCCTCGGCGGCAGCCTCTTCGCCCTCGGCGGGCGCCTCGTCCTCTTCGACCTCGAGGGCCGGGATGGAGATGGCGACGACGAGCACCTCGGCGTCGGTCAGCAGCGTCGAGCCCTTCGGGAGCTTCACGTCGGCAGCCGTGATGTGCGTGCCGTCCTCGAGGCCCTCGACCGAGACCTCGACGTTCTGCGGGATGTGCGTGGCCTCGGCCTCGATCGACAGCGTGGTCGCGTCGAGGTTGGCGATCGTGCCGGGAGCCGATTCGCCGGTGACGACGATCGGCACGTCGATGGCGACCTTCTCGCCCTTCTTCACGACCAGGAGGTCGATGTGCTCGATGATCTGGTGCACCGGGTCCTTCTGGACGTCCTTGACCAGGGCGAGCTGCGGCGTGCCCTCGATGTCGAGCTCGAGCAGCGCGTTGGCGCGACGGATGATGAGCGAGACCTGGTGGCCGGGCAGTGCGACGTGCACGGGCTCGGTGCCGTGGCCGTAGATAACGGCCGGGATCTTGCCGGCGGCGCGCAGACGGCGGGCGAAGCCCTTGCCGAAGCTGTTGCGCAGCTCGGCCTGGACCTTGGTGTCTTCAGACATGAGGTTCTCCTTCGGGGCACGCAGCGATTGCGCCGCGCGGTGGTCTGTGTGTTGTCGTGTTCTCGACATGGACACGTGAGGAAAGCCACCGGGGACTCGCATCGCCGCGTCGATAACGGACGCTCGCGCACGCGCGCAATCATCCCTCGCCGAGGTACTCGATCAATGGTACCGGATCACCCGATAGGCTGGGGACACCGTTCGCCTTCTCGCAGATCACGGAGACCCCTCATGCTCGACGGAGCCTTCTTCTCGCACGTCATCCTCTGGGTCATCGGCGCGATGACCGTCGGCGCCACGATCGCCAGCTTCGCCGCGCTGTTCTCGCTTGGCCGCTCCGGCTACCGCAAGGACTGACCTCTCAGGCGGCCGGGTCCCCGATCGCCGCCCGGATCGACGAGACGCTGCGTTCGACGTCCGCCGGCTCGACACGGATGCCGTTCTCGTCGCTCTCGAGCGACTCGAGGGTCGCCAGTTGCGAGTCGAGCAGCGCCGCCGGCATGAAGTGATCGGTCCGGGCACGCATCCGCTCCTCCAGCGCCGCCCTGTCGACGGTCAGCTCCGCGAAGAACGCATCGGACGACTCCGCCCTGATCGCATCGCGGTAGATGCGACGCAGCGCCGAGCACGCGATGACGATCCGATCGTCGGCCTGGAGCGCCCGTCCCACGACGCCGAGCCACGGCATCCGATCGTCGTCGTCGAGCGGGATGCCGGCGGCCATCTTGTCGACGTTCGTGATCGGGTGTAGGTCGTCGGCGTCGATGAACCGGGCCCCGATGCTCTCGGCGAGCGCGAGGCCCACCGTCGACTTGCCACAGCCACTCGGCCCCATCACGATGATTCGCACGGTCATCGAACTCCTCCTTCGTCGAACGCGCTCAAGAGAGTTCCGCTCAGTAGAACTCGACGGTGTCGACGACCGCACGCAGCGGTCGACCGTCGAGCAGCCGGGAGGCGTTGTCGGCGAAGCGGCGCGCGATGCGCTCCTCCTCGTTCGCGTTGATCGCCGCCGTGTGCGGGCTCACGAGGACCCGGGGATGACTCCACAGCGGTGACTGATCGGCGAGCGGCTCCTGCTCGAACACGTCGAGGCCGGCGAACGCCACGCGCCCGTCGTCGAGAGCCGTCAGGAGCGCGGCCTCGTCGACGACCGTGCCGCGACCGACGTTGGTGAGGATCAGTCCCGGCTTCACGGCGGCGAGCACGTCGGCGCCGATCAGGTGGTGGGTCTGCTCGGTGCCCGGCAGGGTCACGACGATCGCGTCGACCTGGGCCACGGCATCCGTCAGCTCGGAGAGCGGGATCAGACGGTCGACACCATCCACCGGCTCGCCCGAACGGGTCGTGCCCCACACGGTCGCGCCGAGCGCGTGGAAGCGGCGCGCGCACTCCGCTCCGATGCCGCCGAGGCCGACGACCAGCACGGTCATCTCGTCGAGCTGACGCATCTGCCAGCGATCCGGCCAGGTGCGGCTGCGCTGGTCGGCGAGGAGCCGGGGAAGTCCCTTCGCCCCGGCGAGCACCGCGAAGACCGAGAACTCGGCGAGCGTGCCGCCGTGCACGCCCGCGCTCGTGGTGAAGACGACGCGATCGAGTTCGGCGCGGTCGAGGCCCGCGGCCTTGACCGACGCCCCTCCGCCCGCCGCCGTCGTCATCACCCAGCGCAGGGCGGGATTCGCACGCACGGTGCGCGCGAGCGCCGCCGCGTCCACGTCGGGGATGCCGAAGAGGACATCGGCGGAGTCGACCATCGCGTCGAAGGCCGTCTGCTGCTCAGCGGTGCGGACGTGGTCGGGATCCCCCGACCAGTCGGCGGGCCAGCGCGCGGGATGCACGAGCGAGTGGTCGCGCACGACCTCCAGCCGGGGCTCGAGTTCTTCGATCAGTCGGCACTGCTCCTCGGGCAACGGCACCGTTACCACCGCTCGCAGTCTGGGTCCGCTGTGCACCACGCTGATTCCTCCTCGAAGACGCCGTCTGCATCCAGCGTAGAGGCCCCCGGAGCGGCGCCCTGCCGGTCGCTGACGCAAACCGAGACACACGCGCACGGGTCCCCGGTGACAGCGATACGCTGAGAACAACCCTTCTTCACGATCGAGGAGCCTTCTGTGCCCGAAGCATCAGCCAACATCGGAGTCGTCGGACTCGCCGTCATGGGGTCGAACCTCGCCCGCAACCTCGCCAGCCGCGAGGGCAACACGGTGGCGATCTTCAACCGCAGCTATGAGAAGACCCAGAGCCTTCTCGACGCGCACCCCGAGGCCGGTTTCATCCCGGCGCAGTCCTACCGGGAGTTCGCCGACTCGCTGCAGAAGCCGCGCACGGCGATCATCATGGTCAAGGCCGGCGGCCCGACGGATGCCGTGATCGACTCGCTCGTCGAGGTCTTCGAGCCCGGAGACATCATCGTCGACGGCGGCAACGCGTACTTCCCCGACACGATCCGTCGCGAGAAGGCCGTGCGCGAGACCGGTATCAACTTCGTCGGCGCCGGCATCTCCGGTGGCGAGGAGGGCGCCCTCACGGGTCCCTCGATCATGCCCGGCGGCTCGGACGAGTCGTGGGTCACCCTCGGCCCGATCCTGAAGTCCATCGCCGCGATCGCCGAGGGCGAGCCCTGCGTGACGCACGTCGGCCACGACGGCGCCGGTCACTTCGTGAAGATGGTGCACAACGGCATCGAGTACGCCGACATGCAGCTCATCGCCGAGGCCTACGACCTCATCCGTCGCGGCACGGGCAAGAGCCCCTCCGAGATCGCCGACATCTTCGCCGAGTGGAACAAGGGCGAGCTCGAGTCGTACCTGATCGAGATCACCGCCGAGGTGCTCCGCCAGGTCGACGCCGAGACCGGTAAGCCGCTCGTCGACGTCATCCTCGACCAGGCAGGCGCCAAGGGCACCGGAGCATGGACCGTGCAGACGGCCCTCTCGCTCGGCGTTCCCGTCTCGGGCATCGCCGAGGCGACCTTCGCCCGTTCGCTCTCGTCGCACCCCGAGCAGCGCGCGGTCGCCGGCGCCCTCCCGGGCCCCGACGAGGAGTTCACCGTCGCGGCCGAGAACACCGAGCAGTTCATCGAGGACGTGCGCCTCGCGCTGTACGCGTCGAAGATCGTCGCGTACTCGCAGGGCTTCGACGAGATCCGTGCCGGCGCCGCCGAGTACGACTGGAACATCGACCTCGGGGCGATCTCGAAGATCTGGCGCGGCGGCTGCATCATCCGCGCACAGTTCCTGAACCGCATCGCCGACGCCTACGCCGAGACCCCCGAGCTGCCGGTGCTCATGACCGCTCCGTACTTCGCCGAGGCGCTCACGCGCGGCCAGTCCGCCTGGCGCCGCGTCGTCGTGACCGCCGCGCAGGCCGGCATCCCGGCTCCGGCGTTCTCGTCGTCGCTGTCGTACTACGACGGCATCCGCGCCGACCGCCTGCCCGCCGCCCTCGTGCAGGGTCAGCGCGACTTCTTCGGCGCCCACACCTACAAGCGCATCGACAAGGAAGGCACCTTCCACACGCAGTGGTCGGGCGACCGCACCGAGATCGAGGCCGAGGACACCCACTGACCTCGCGCTGACGCACACGAAGGGCCCCGGCATCACGCCGGGGCCCTTCGTGCGTCCGCCTACTTCGTGATGTCCTGCACGCTCCCCTTCGAGAGCCGCAACCGGCGGGTGGCGCGGCGGGCGACGGCCGAGTCGTGCGTCACGACGATCATCGTGATGCCCTCGGCGCAGAGCCCTTCGAGAAGCGCGAGGATCTCATCGCGCATGCTCTCGTCGAGGTTTCCCGTCGGCTCATCGGCCAGCAGCACGCGCGGGCGCTTGACGATCGCCCGCGCGATCGCGACCCTCTGCTGCTGACCCCCCGAGAGCTCGGTGGGCAGGTGATCACCGCGGTCGGCGAGGCCCACGTGTTCGAGCGCCTCGGTCACGCGACGGCGTCGCTCGGCCCGGTCGAGAGAGGTCGGTTCGAGCGCCATATCGACGTTCTCGGCGGCCGTGAGCGTGGGAATCAGGTTGAAGCCCTGGAACACGAACCCGATCTCCTCGGCCCGGATGCGGCTGAGCTCCTTCGGCGAGGCCGAGGCGAGCTCGGTGCCTCCGAGGGTCAGGGAGCCGGAGGACGGGCGGTCGAGCGCGCCGAGCAGCTGGAGCAGCGTGGACTTCCCTCCGCCGGTCGGCCCCTGGATCGTGACGAACTCGCCGGTGCCGATCTCGAGATCGACGCCGGTCAGCGCCTTGACCGTCCGCCCCTTCTGGGCGTAGGTGCGCGTGACGCCGGTGGCGCGGTACAGCGGCGCCGCGGCATCCGTCTCCGAGGCGGTGGCGGTGGTGTCGGTGATGGTCATCTTCTTCTCCTGGTCTGTCGTGATTGTCGTGGGCTGCGCGATCACGCGACCGACCGCAGAGCCTCGGCCGGGCTGAGGCGGGCGGCGCGCCAGCCGCCGAAGGCACCGGCGACGAGGCCGCCGAGCACCGCGAGACCGACCGCGGCGACGAGCACCCACGGGGTGAAGGGGGCCTGCAGCACGATGTCGGCCGCCTGCGTGGTCTGGAACATCCCTCCCCCGCCCGTCGGCCCGCCCATACCGCCGGGGCCGCCCTGCGCACCCTCGGTGGCCGCGGCGCCCGCCGCGACGGTCGGCCGGATGACGTTGATCACGATGATCCCGGCGATGCCGATCACGAGGCCGACCGCTCCCCCGATGAGGCCCTGCACCATGGATTCCCCGGCCACCTGGCGCACGACGCGCCCGTTCGACCATCCGATCGCCTTCAGGGTGCCGAACTCCCGGGTGCGGCGCCCGACGCCCGAGAGGGTCAGCAGGACCGACAGCAGTACGGCGACCGCCAGCACGATGATCGAGAGCCACGTGCCGAGGTTGGTGATGAGCGACGTCGCGCTCGACAACGAGCCCGAGACGCTCGACGCGAGCTCGGCCTGCGAGGTGACGGTCGCATCGGGCAGCTCGTCGGTGAGCGCCGCCTGGACGGCGTCGATCGACGACGCCGAGTCGGCCTGCACGTAGACGGTGGAGATCACGTCGCCGGCGCCCGAGAGCTCCTGCGCGGTGTCGAGGGGCAGGTAGACGTTCGCCGCGGTGTCGGCCGCATCCGAGGTGGAGGTGAGGATGCCGACCACCTCGACGTCGGACCCCGCGACGTCGATCGTGTCGCCGACGGCGATGTCATTCGTGGTCGCGTACGTGCTGTCGACGAGGGCGACGAGCGCGCCGCTGTCGTCGGCGTCGAGCGCGCGTCCGTCGCCGACCTCGACCGAGGCGAGCGGTCCGATCGCCGTCGCCGCCGGGTCGATGCCGAGGACGGTGAAGGAATCGACGCCGAACGCGCCGCCGCCCGCCCCATCGGATCCACCCTGCGGAGGAGCCTGGCCCTCTGCGGGCATCTGCCCCTGCTCACCCTGCGTCGCGCCGTCCTGCTGCCCGAACCCGCCGCTCGGGAGTTCGCCCGAGAAGGTGGAGTTGGTGAGGCTCAGTGCACCCGTCGCGGCCGAGACGCCCTCGGTCGAGGCGACAGTGTCGAGCACCGAGGCCTCCAGCGTGCCGCGCATGAAATCGGTGCTCAGCGTGGACTGGTTGAGGGTGGTCGTATCGCCCTCGGTCTCGCCGGAGTCGGCGTCGAACTCGAAGCGCGGGCCACCGCCCTCCCCGGGTTCCGCCGCAGCTCCGGTGACGGTCAGATCGGTGCCGACGCCGTACACGGACTCGAGGGCCTGCGCCTGCGCGTCGCGCACGCCCGCCGTGAGGGCGTTCACGATGATCACGAGGCCGATCGCGATCGCGAGGCCGATCGCGACGATCGTCGTCTGCTTCTTGCGGCCCGCGAGTTCGCGCCGCAGATATGTTCCGTACATCTCTCTCCTTCTGCCGCGGAGGTCGCGGTGCCAGAGACGACGTTAGGAATGCGCTCTATGCGGATTCGAGGGCGAGGTGATGAAGAGGCTATGGATGACCGGACGGGGGGTGACGGCATCCGATCTTCACAGGCTATGCATAGCGCGCTCCATAGAAACCCCATAGGAGGTTCCGCAGAATGAGTGCATGACCAGTGATCTCCCCGACCTGCGCCGCCCCGACGGCACCCCGCTGCGCATCCTCGCGGTGGATGACGAGCAGATGCTCACCGACCTGCTCGCGATGGCCCTGCGCATGGAGGGCTGGGAGGTGCGCACCGCGTCATCCGGCATGGAGGCGCTCCAGGTCGCTCGCGAGTTCGAGCCGGACGCCCTCGTGCTCGACATCATGATGCCCGACCTCGACGGGATGGCCGTGCTGCGGCGCCTGCGCGAATCCGGGAGCCTGGTACCCGTGCTCTTCCTCACCGCGAAGGATGCGGTCGGCGACCGCGTCGCGGGCCTCACCGCCGGTGGTGACGACTACGTGACGAAGCCCTTCAGCCTCGAAGAGGTGATCGCCCGCCTGCGTGCGATCATCCGCCGCACCGGCCACGCGATGGCCGACGACGGACAGTCGATCCTGCGGGTCGCCGATCTCACCCTCAACGAGGACAGCCACGAGGTCGTGCGCGACGGCACCGAGATCGAGCTCACCGCGACCGAGTTCGAGCTGCTGCGGTACCTCATGCGGAACGAGCGTCGCGTGCTCTCGAAGGCGCAGATCCTCGACCGCGTGTGGAGCTACGACTTCGGCGGCAAGTCGTCGGTGGTCGAGCTCTACATCTCGTACCTGCGTAAGAAGATCGACGCCGGACGCACTCCCCTGCTGCACACCGTGCGCGGCGTCGGCTACATGATCAAGGCCCCGCAGTGACCCAGACGAGGATGACGCGTCGGCCGATGAGCCTGCAGACGCGGCTGATGACCGCCGTCATCGGGTTCGTCTCGCTCATCCTCGTGATCGTGGCCGTGATCACCAGCGCGACGCTGGGGAAGACGCTTGAAGACCAGCTGAGCGAGCGGATCTACGGCTACGCGGATTCGGTGTCGCGGATCATCAAGCAGGTCTCTCCCGACCTCGTCACCGCCCAGAACATCATCGGACGCGGTGGCGGCGAACCCGGGCTCCTGGTGGCGATCCAGAACCCGGCGACCGGAATCGACGGTGTCGTGGTGCCGAGTTCGACGGACGATTTCGAGGGTGGGACGGATGCCCTCACCTCGGCGCAGCTCGTGCAGATCGCCGATGCGCTCAACGGCCAGCACGTCGCGAACGTCACGATCGAGGGCCTCGGTTCGTACCGGGTGACGGCGTCGACGGCACCCTCCGGCGTCGTGGTCGTGACCGGCCTCCCGCGCGAGGCCATCCAGAATCAGCTCACCGCGCTGCTCACGGTGATCGCGCTCGCGACCATCGGCGGGCTCATCCTGCTCGCCCTCACGACCGCGATCACGATCCGGGTGGGACTGCGACCGCTCCGGGCGGTCGCCGCGACCGCCACCCGCGTGGCCAACCAGCCCCTCGATCGCGGGGAGGTGTCGATCACCGAACGGATCCCCGCGTCTCAGGCCGATCCGCGCACCGAGGCGGGGCTCGTCGGCGCATCGCTGAACAAGCTGCTCGATCATGTCGACACCTCGCTCGCCGCTCGCCAGAAGAACGAGGAGCGGATGCGGCGCTTCGTCGCCGACGCCAGCCACGAGTTGCGGACTCCCCTCGCCTCGATCCGCGGATACTCCGAGCTGTCGCTGCGCGCTCTCGGGCAGGCGCACGGACCGGAGGCGATCGAGGGCACGACCACGTCTCTGGAGCGCATCCAGGCCCAGTCGCTGCGTATGACGCGTCTGGTCGAGGACCTGCTGCTGCTGGCACGTCTCGACGAGGGGCGCGAGTTGGTCTACGGCACCGTGGACCTCACGCAGCTCGCACTCGAGAGTCTGGCCGATGCCCGGCCGACGGCCGTCGATCACCACTGGAACATCGAGGTGCCCGACGAGCCCGTCGTCGTAGTGGGCGACAGCGGGCGCATGCACCAGGTCGTCGCGAATCTGCTCGCCAACGCGCGGACGCACACCCCCGCCGGCACGACGATCACCCTGTCGGTCGCGCAGGAGGACGATGAGGCCGTGCTGCGCGTGCACGACGACGGTCCTGGCATCGATCCGGTCGTGCGAGACGAGCTCTTCGCCCGCTTCGCGCGGGGCGACAGCTCGCGGGCCCGCCAGACGGGAGGCACGGGTCTGGGGCTCGCGATCGCCAAGGCCATCGTCGAGGGGCACGGTGGCGTCATCTCCGTCGCCAGCGAGCCCGGAGACACGACGTTCACGGTGCGCCTGCCCCGGAACCCCGCGAGCGCGGGGACCGAGGCGACGTCGGAGGCGAACGAGGCGTAGGGCCGGGTGGCGGCACCGCTCGTCACCGAGGCCGCCCGTCACCGAGGCCGCTCGTCGAGGGGGCCGCTCGTGCCCTGCCACGTGCAGGGACGGATGACACGTGCAGGGAGAAACGGGGGTTTTCGCCCTGCACGTGTGAAAACTCCCTGCACGTGACGTCGAACGACTGGTTCTGCACAACCGGTGGTCTGTGGCAATCGATGCACAACGCGGTGGAAACGCGCAGGCGAGGTGCGCCCGCCAGGTCAAGATCGTCGGATGCTTCCACCCGCGCACCTGATCGAACGTCTCGGCGGGGTCGCCCGCGGCTCGCTCCTGCAACGCTACGGCGTGCCCCGGCACGCACTGGCCGACGCGGTGAGTACCCGGCGAATCCTGCGTGTTCGTCAGGGCGTCTTCGCGACGCCGCAGACGTCGGCCGCCATCGTGACCGCGGCCGCGCACGGCGGCGCCGTGACCTGCACCGCAGCACTACGGATGCACGGTGTGTGGTGCCTCGAGGACGATCCCGAGCTCCACGTCTGGCTCGGCGCGAAAGGCCGAGTCCATCACGTCGCATGCGATTGCGTGAGCCACTGGCACGCTGGAGCGACCGTCTTCGGCGTCGCTCCGCTCGACGAAGTACTGCTGCACCTCTACCGTTGCCGCGGCGATGAGGCTTTCTTCAGTGCACTCGAGTCCGCTCTTCGTCAGCGCAAGGTCACCTCGCTCGCCCGCCTGCGGTCGAAGCTCCCCGCATCCGCGCGATGGCTGGTCGACCTGGCTCGGACCGACGCCGACAGCGGCCTGGAGTCCCTCCTGCGCCTTCGTCTCCACATCCTCGGCATCCGATTGGAGTGCCAGATATCCATCACCGGCGTCGGCAGGGTCGATTTCGTGATCGGGGGCCGGCTGATCCTCGAAGCGGACGGCGCCGAGCATCACGATGGCCGTGCCGCGCGGCACCGCGACCTGCGCCGTGATGCTGCGGCATCTGCGCTCGGCTACGAGTCCCTGCGCTTCGACTACGCCCTGATCGTGCGCGACTGGCCTGTCGTGTCCGCCGCGATCGTGAGCGCACTCGTGCGCATGGGCGGCACGCGATGAGCCGCGAAGAGCCACGGACGCCCGAGACCCCGCCACGGGCAGGGAGAAAACACGCGTGCAGGGAGAAAACCGGTCATTCTCCCTGCACGTGTCATTACTCCCTGCAGATACACGCCGCTCCCCGCAGTCGCCCCAGCCGGGCACGGCGCACCGCGCGCGGGTCAGTACCCGGCGAAGGCGTCGGTCGTCAGGGCGCGGGCGCGCTGGAGGGCGGGCGCGAGGTCGGCGATCAGGCGAGGCGGACCCGAGATGAACGCATGACGATCGGCGATGTCGGGCACGAAGCGGTCGAGACCGTCGGCGTCGAGGCGGATGCCCTGCGCCCAGGTCCAGTGCGGCGGGAGGTCGTGCGGCTGGTCTCGGGTGAACACGACCACGCGCGCTCCGGTCGCGGCGAGCTCGTCGCGGAACGCGATCTCGGCGGCCTCCGCCGCGACGTAGACGAGCACGACGTCGCGCTCGACGCCCTGCGCCTGCAGCTGCCGGAGCTGCGAGACGAACGGCGTGACGCCGATGCCGGCGGCCACCATCAGCACGGGGCTCTCGCCGCGCGGGAGCAGGAAGTCGCCCCAGGTGCCGGTGACCGCGAGCGTCGTGCCCGGTTCTGCGGCGGCGAGGGCGCGCTTGTACGACGACGGATGCTGCTGGTCGCCGTTCTTGTACGCGATGCGCAGTGTCGGAAGGTCGGCCGGAGCGGAGACGATGCTGAACTCGCGGCGGGTTCCCCGTGCGTCCGGGCGGTGATGCGGCACGTCGAGTTCGAGGTACTGCCCGGGGAGGAACGACACCTTCCCCTTCGCGCGGAACGTCAGCTCCTGCGCGGTGGGTGTGACGAACCGGCGCTTCTCGAGCACCAGGCGCACCGAGCCGCGCACCGCGAACGCGAAGGCCACCAGGTTGCCGATGAGGAGCGCCCGTTCCTGGCCGAGCGTGAACAGCCCGGCGATCGAGATCGGCCAGCCGGCCAGCACGCCCACGACCGCGGCGACCGAGAACTGCTGCCAACGCCGCGGCGGCAGGGTCAGCGGCTCGGAGAGCATGAATGCCCCGAGGAAGAGGAATGGCGACTGCAGCAGCGCGAACGAGAACGCGGTGCCGAGATCGGCGTCGAGGCCGGCCTGCTGGGCCTGCACGAACTGGCGCAGCACCGACGTGGCGAGAGCGATCACGAGGAACAGCAGCACGATCCGCACCTTCTCGGTGCGCCACAGCACGGCGAGACCGAGCAGCACGACCGGGATCGTGAGCGACGGGGTGCCGACCCACCACGATGCCGAGGTGCCGAGCCACGAGAACGCCCCGAACGACCCGACGATCGAGACGACGGCGGCGCCGAACGCGGCGGGGTTGAGGATGTGGCGTCCGCGCCAGGCGATCAGGTACTTCGACAGGCTCGCCACGGCGCCCGCGATCGCGAGACCGAGGATCGCCTGCACCTCGACGCCCGGGCGCAGGACGAAGAGCAGGATCAGCGCGGTCACGAGCGACGACTCGATACGCCACGGCAGGCGGAGCAGACGCTGCACCATCGCATCCACGCCCGAGATCACGACGGTGAGCACCAGGAACGAGACCACGATCTCGACCGGTGTGGGCGAGACGATGACGCCGAGCGCCGACAGGCCGAGGGCGATGACGGCGAGGGCGATGAGCGCGAACAGCACCAGCCGGTACATCGACAGGGCCCCCAGGAGGGCGAGCACGCGCTGCCGGGCGGCGGTGAAGGAACGGTTCATGAGCTCGACTCTTCCCTATCGGGGCGAACGGGTGGGGGTGAAGATCTCGACGGGGCACCCGGGTGAGCGCTGCGCTCGGCCGTCGGTGCTCATGCGCACCCACTCGACGCCCCAGCGGGCGGCGAGTTCGGGGCCGCCGTCGAAGAAGAGCGCGGTGGCGACGGCATCCGCGGTCATGGCGTCGGGTGCGATCGCCCAGGTCGCCGCCCAGGTGCGCACCGGCAGTCCGGTGCGGGCGTCGAGCACGTGGTGCAGTCCGTCGCCCCAGGCCCGGCGGTTGATGGCCGAGGCGCACAGGGCCTGGTCGCGGATCGTGGCGACGCCGATCGCCCGCGACGGATCGAACGGATGCTCCAGGCCGATGCGCACACCGGCGCCGTCGGCACCGGCGCCGCGCACGGCGAGGTCGCCGCCGGCGTCGACGATCAGGTCACCCGCGACTCCGCTCAGCGCATCGCGCACGAGGTCGACGAGACGCCCCTTGCCGAGCGCCCCGACGTCGATCAGTGCGGGATGCGCGACCGCAGCCGTGCCCGTCGTCCACCGCAGCCGCTCGGTCCAATCGGCCGGCGCGATCACCGGATCTGCGGCGGTGAGCGAGTAGTCGGCGTCGTAACCGAGGGCTTCGAGGCTCTCCCCCACGAGCGGATTGACCGCCCCGGCGGTCGCCTCCGACAGCTCGCGGTACGCGTCGAGCATCGCCCCTGCGTCGGGAGAGGCGAGCATGCCGCCCTCGCGCGCGAGGCGCGTGACATCGGAGTCGGGGCGGAACCGCGACCACTCCCGGTCGAAGCGCTCGATCACGGCATCGACGGCGCCGCGGGAATCCGCCGACAGCTCGTCGACCGACTCGATCTCCCAGCGCGTGCCGATCGCCTCGAATCGCCAGATCACCATCGCCGGATCACCACGACCACGTCATCATCGCCAGATCACCCGTCGGGGATCAGGCTGCTGCCTGCTCCTTGATGTCGTCGACGGCGGCGTTGAACCCACCGCTGGTCAGCGAGGATCCGGCCACGCGGCTGACGTTCAGGTCGTCGAGTGCCTTGCCCTCGACCTCTTCGGAGATGCCGTCGATGAAAGCGCCCTGGTACTGCTCGGTCTCGCGCGCCTGCGGGTCGCCGGTCACCGCGACGTCGGTGACGACGCCGTCGGCGAGGGTGAGGGTCACCGAGATCGTCTCGACCGATTCAGGGGTCTGGTACGAGCCCTCCGCCGTGTAGGTGCCGTCGGCGTACGACGACGCGTCGGCGCCCGAGGAGGACCCCGAGCCGGTCGTGCTGTCGGTGCCGGAGGTGCTGTCGGTCGTCCCGCCGGCGTCGGTCGGCGTGGTCGCGCATCCGGCCAGGACGAGGAGTCCGGCGATGCCCACGAGGGCGGATCCCTTGCGGACGGAAGTCGGTACGGTCGTGCGGATCATGGTGGTCCTCCCGGCTCGGTGTCGTCGACGCGGTGTCGATGATCCGAGCGTAGGAAGGGTGGCTATGTACCCGCTGTGCCGTGTCGAGGCGAAGGCTATGGGCCTACGCGTCGCCGCCGAACATGCTCGTGACCGAGCCGTCCTCGAAGACCTCGTGGATCGCGCGGGCGAGCAGCGGAGCGATCGGGAGGATCGTGAGCTTGTCCCAGCGACGCGACTCGGTGAGCGGGATCGTGTCGGTGATGACGACCTCGTCGATCGAGGAGTCCTGCAGACGATCGGATGCCGGGTCGCTGAAGATCGCGTGCGTCGCCGCGACGATGACGCGGTGCGCGCCGGCCGCCTTCAGCGCCTGCGCGGCCTTGACGATCGTGCCGCCGGTGTCGATCATGTCGTCGACGAGGAGGCAGGTGCGGCCCTCGACCGTCCCGACGATCTCGTGCACGGAGACCTGGTTCGCGACCTTCGGATCGCGGCGCTTGTGGATGATCGCGAGCGGAGCGCCGAGGCTGTCGGACCACGTGTCGGCGACCCGCACGCGCCCCATGTCGGGCGAGACGACCGTGAGGATCTCGCGGTCCGCGGACGAGAGCGTGCGCTCGAAGTAATCGAGCAGCACGGGCTTGGCGAAGAGGTGGTCGACGGGACCGTCGAAGAAGCCCTGGATCTGGGCGGCGTGCAGGTCGACGCTCATCACGCGGTCGGCGCCGGCGGTCTTGAGCAGGTCGGCGACGAGACGGGCGCTGATCGGCTCGCGACCGCGGCCCTTCTTGTCCTGACGCGAGTACGGATAGTACGGGGCGACGACCGTGATGCGCTTGGCCGAGGCGCGCTTGGCGGCGTCGATCATGATGAGCGTCTCCATGAGCCACTCGTTGACCGGCTCGCCGAAGGTCTGCACGAGGAAGAGATCGACGCCGCGGATCGACACCTCGAAACGCGCGTAGATCTCGCCGGAGGCGAAGGTGCGGTGCTCGACCGGAGCGATCTCCGTGCCGAGGGCCTCGGCGACGGCCGCCGTGAGCTCGGGGTGCGAGCGCCCACCCGCGACGACGAGCCGCTTCTTGGTCTTCGCGATGATGCCGGGGGCTACCCCGTTGTCGCGATCCAGATCGACCGTCTTCTTCTTCCGGGCCATGGCCTGCCTATTCCGCCGCTCGCTCTCGGGCCACGGCATCCGCCGCGCCCGTCCCTGCTCTGTTCTTCTCGACCCAGCCCTCGATGTTGCGCTGGGGTGCGACGGTCATGGCCAGTGCACCGGCCGGAACATCCTTGCGGACGACCGCGCCGGCGCCGGTCTTCGCGCCTGCACCAAGCCTAACGGGCGCGACGAGCACCGTGTGCGACCCGGTGTGCACCTCGTCGCCGATCTCCGTTCGGTGCTTGTTCACGTCGTCGTAGTTCGCCGTGATCGTGCTCGCGCCGAGGTTCACGCCGCGGCCGATCGTGGCGTCTCCCACGTACGACAGATGCGGCACCTTGCTGCCCTCGCCGATCTCGGCGTTCTTGGTCTCGACGTACGCGCCGATCTTTCCCTTCGCGCCCAGGATCGTCCCGGGACGCAGGAACGAGAACGGCCCGACGGTCGCCTCGGCTCCGATCACCGCGAGGGTGGCATCGGTGCGGCGGACGATCGCGGCCTCGCCGACCTCGCAGTCCACGAGAGTCGTGTCCGGGCCGATGATCGCGCCCTCGGCGATCGTCGTGGCGCGCAGGATGTGCGTGTTCGGGAGGATCGTGACGTCGGGGGCGAGCACGGCGTCGTCGTCGATCCACGTGGTGGCCGGGTCGACGATCGTGACGCCCTCGCGCTGCCAGCGGCGAACGATGCGGTCGTTGAGCACGCGTCCCGCCTCGGCGAGCTGGATGCGGTCGTTGATGCCGAACGTCGATGCGGTGTCGACCGCGATCTCCGCCGCGACACGGTGCTGCGCACCTCGCAGCAGTTCGATCACTGTGGTCAGGTACATCTCGCCCTGTGCGTTGTCCTGACCGACCTGTGCGAGGAAGCTGCGCAGTTCGGGGGCGCGGAAGACGTAGACGCCGGCGTTGATCTCGGTGACGGCGGCCTCGGCGTCGGTGGCGTCCTTCTGCTCGACGATGCGCTGCACGGTGCCGTCCGCGTCGCGGATGACACGGCCGTATCCGGTGGGATCGTCGAGGCGCGCACTCAGCAGCGTCGCGGCGGCGGCGGCCGCTCGGTGGCCCTCGATGAGGGCGCTGAGCGTGTCCGCCTCCAGGAGGGGAACATCACCCGACAGCACGAGCACGTCGCCCGTGAAGTCGTCGGGGAGGGCGTCGATCGCGACCTGCACGGCGCGACCGGTGCCCGGCACGTCGTCCTGATCGATGAACACGGCGTCCGGGTAGTCCTCGGCGAGGGCCGCGACGACCTGGTCGCGCTCGTGCCGCACGACGACCTCGACGTGCGCGGCGCCGAGCCGGGCGGCGGTCGTGAGCACGTGGCCGACGAGCGGGCGACCGCCGATCGGGTGCAGCACCTTCGGCAGCCGGGACTTCATGCGCGTGCCCTGCCCTGCGGCGAGGACGACGATCGCGAGGTTGTTCTCCGTCATGCTCCGCCGCCAGGACTCGAACCTAGACCTCACAGCTCCAAAGGCTGTCGTGCTGCCATTACACCACGGCGGACCGCGGCCTTCGCGAGGAAAGCCGCCCGCTCATTCTGCCACGCCGACATCGGCGCGAAACACGGCTCTGGGATGCTTCGACCATGAGCATCCTGATCGACCGCGTCGCGGGCCCGACCCCCGGCCTCGCCGCGTTCCTCCTCGCGCACCACGACGACATGGCCGGCACCGCGCCGCCCGAGAGCCAGCACGCGCTGTCGCTCGATCGGCTCCTCGCCCCGGGCGTGCGGCTGTTCGTGGCGCGCGACGGCGACGATCTCGTCGCCACGGGAGCACTCGCCCCTCTCGCCGAGGGTCACGAGGAGCTCAAGTCGATGCGCACCGAGCCCGCCCGCCGGGGACAGGGTCTGGGGCGGGCGATGCTCGATGCCCTGCTCGCCGACGCCCGCAGCCGCGGCATCCGCCGAATCTCGCTCGAGACCGGCAGCGCGGAGTTCTTCCGCCCGGCGCACGCGCTGTATGCGCGAGCCGGGTTCGTGGAGTGCGCCCCGTTCGGCTCCTACCTGCCCGACCCGCACAGCACGTTCATGACCGTCGAGCTCGGCGACGAAGCGCAGTCGGGGCCCTCGGGCGCGATAATGGAGGGATGAGCGCAACGGACGAGGTCGATCGGATCGTCGGCGCCTGGAACACCCAGCGCCCCGACCTCGACTTCTCGCCCCTCGAGGTGCTCTCCCGCATGGACCGGCTCTCGCGCCACCTCGACCGCGCGCGACGCGACGTGTTCCGCCGCAGCGACCTCGAGCCCTGGGAGTGGGACGTGCTCTCGGCGCTGCGCCGCGCGGGAGCGCCGTTCCAGCTCTCCCCCAAGCAGCTGCTGCAGCAGACGCTCGTCTCGAGCGGCACGATGACCAATCGCATCGACCGCCTCGTCGGGCGTCGTCTGGTGCGACGCGAGGCCGATCCCGGCGACGGCCGGAGCATCCTGGTCACGCTGACCGACGACGGTCGCACGCGAGTGGATGCCGCGATCACCCGCCTCGTCGACGTCGAGGCCGACCTGCTGCAGGCGCTGTCGCGGGGCGATCGCGATCGGCTGGCCGGGTTGTTGCGCAAGCTCAGCCTGAGCTTCGACGCGTGAGCGGGGTGCGCTGATGGGCATGCCCTCGCCGCTCCCCGTGCGCGACGGCGTCGGCGCGACGCGCCTGCACGTGCCGCTCACCGGCCCGTGGCCGACGATTGCCGACTACATGGTGGAGCGCTTCTTCCACCTCGAGCCGGAACTGCTGCGGGTGCGCTTCGACCGCGGTGAGATCGTCGACATCGACGCCCGCGCAGTACCGCGCGATGCGCCCCTGGGGAGCGTGGAGTTCGTCTGGTACTACCGCGAGCCCCCGGTCGAGAGCGTCATCCCCTTCGAGATCGAGCTCCTCCACCGCGACGACGACCTTGTCGTGGTCGACAAGCCGCACTTCCTCCCGACCACGCCGGGAGGCAAGTTCCTGCAGAACTCCGCCCTGGTGCGGCTGCGCAACCTCCTCGACAACCCCGACCTCGCCCCGATCCACCGCCTCGATCGAGCGACGGCCGGCCTGCTGATGTTCTCCGCGCGCCCCGCGACGCGCGGCGCCTACCAGCTTCTCTTCGAGACCCGCCGGGTGCAGAAGACCTACGAGGCGGTGTCGGCCCGCCCCGAGGGCTGGGATCCCGAGCGTCCGGCCCTGGCGGGGCATCCGCTCCCCCTCGTCTACCGCACCCACATCGACAAGCATCGCGGCGAGCTGCGCGTGCGGGTCGACGACGAGCGCGAGCCGAACTCGGAGACGCTGATCGAGCTCATCCGTGCCGATGACCGGGTCGTGCACACGCTGCTGCGCCCGCACAGCGGCAAGATGCACCAGTTGCGCGTGCACCTCTCGGCTCTGGGCGCCGGCATCCTGAACGATCCGTTCTATCCCGAGCTGCGTCCGGAGGCGCCCGACGACTTCGCCCGGCCCATGCAGCTGCTCGCGCGCGAGCTGAGCTTCACCGACCCGCTGTCGGGCGAGGATCGCGTGTTCACGACGCGTCGTCGCCTGCAGGACGCTCCCGCCGACGACGCGGCGGAATCCCCCGCAGGCGGCTGACGGGCGCGCTCAGCGGCGCATGATCTTGCGGGCCAGGCGCGTGCCCAGCATCTGCACGAGATGCACGAACACGACGATGAGGGCGATCGCCGCCCACATCACGACCGGTTCGAACTGACGGAAACCGTAGATCTGCGCGAACGCTCCGAGGCCGCCGCCACCGATCAGACCGGCCATCGCGGTCATGTCGATGAGCGCGACCACGATGAACGTGTAGCCGAGGATGAGCGGGCCCAACGACTCGGGGATCGCGACGGTGAAGAGGATGCGGAGAGGGCCTGCGCCCATCGCGCGCGCCGCCTCGATGACACCGGGCGACACCGAGACGAGATGCTGCTCGACGATGCGTCCGATCGCGAAGGAGGCGGCGAGGGCGATGATGAAGGCTCCGGCCGTGGTGCCGATACCGACGCCCACCACGACGCGGGCGAACGGTTGCGCGACGGCCATGAAGATGACGAACGGGATCGGACGGAAGATGTTCACCGCGAGGTTCGCGAGCATCGACACGGCGCGGTTCGGCAGCAGACCACCGGGGCGGGTCACGTAGAGGATGACGCCGATGAGGAGTCCGAGCACGCCGCCGAGGACGAGCGCGAACGACGTCATGTACAGCGTCTCGAGCGCGGCGGCCCAGAACTCCGGCATCAGTTCCTGCAGACGATCCATCAGCGGGCCTCCTCTCGTGCGATCTCGGTGACTTCGACGCGTTCGGCGATGGCCGCGAGGGTGCGGTCGATGGCGGCGCTCTCGCCGCGGATCGCCAGGGTCAGGTGGCCGAAGGCGCGCCCGCGGATGTCGTTGATGCCGCCGTAGACGAGTTCGAAGTCGAGGCCGGCCGCAGCGAGATCGAGGAAGACCTGCGCCTGTGAGGAATCGCCGTCGCGGAACGAGAAGGTGACCAGGCGTCCGCGGTGGCGCTCACGCAGCACCGACAGCTCGGCCGGCGACGGAACGCCCTTGACGACCGTGCCGACGAAGCGCTGCGATGCCGGATTCTGCGGGGCGGAGAAGACGTCGAACACGTCGCCCTGCTCGATCACGCGGCCGTTCTCCATCACGGCGACCTTCGTGGCGATCGTCTGGATCACGTCCATCTCGTGGGTGATGACGACGATGGTGACGCCCTGCTCCTGGTTGACCCGCTTGAGAAGATCGAGCACCTCATGGGTCGTCTGCGGGTCGAGCGCGCTGGTCGCCTCGTCGGCGAGCAGGATCGCGGGGCCCGTGGCGAGGGCGCGGGCGATGCCCACGCGCTGCTTCTGACCTCCGGAGAGCTGCTCGGGGTAGGCCTTGGCCTTGTCGGACAGACCGACGAACGAGAGCAGCTCGGTCACGCGGGCTTCGATGTCGGCCTTCGACCAGCCCGCGAGCTTGAGCGGATAGGCGACGTTCGCGCGCACCGTGCGCGAGGAGAACAGGTTGAACTGCTGGAAGATCATGCCGATGCCGCCGCGCACCTTGCGCAGCGCACTCTCGGAGAGCGAGGTGATGTCGACGCCGTCCACCAGGATCGTGCCGCCGGTGGCGGGCTCGAGGGCGTTGATCAGGCGCACCAAGGTTGACTTGCCGGCCCCCGAGTATCCGATGATGCCGAACACGTCGCCCTTCTCGATCGACAGGGTGACGTCGTCGACGGCGATGATCTCGGCGTCTCCCGGTACGCGGGAGGGATAGGCCTTCGACACGTTGGTCAGGCTCACGATCGGCATGGAAGCTCCGGTGGGTGGGATGTCGGGAAACGACGAATCGGGTGACGCACGAGGCGCCACCCGATTCTCTCGCATCAGGCGGGGTGTGCCCGCCGTGATCACTTGTTCGCTGCGGTGTCCTTCTGGACCTTCTCGAGCGAGGCGACGAGGTCGGCGACCGGCGTCTGCAGCGGCACCGCGGTGTCACCCGACGACTCGAGGAGTCCGGCCTGGACGGCCTCGTCGGTCTGGAAGATCTCGACGAGCTTGAGGTAGGTCTCGTTGTCGGCGTCTTCGGCGCGAGCGGCGAAGATGTTCACGTACGGCAGCGCGTTGGGGTCTTCCGGGTCGTCCTGGGCGATCGCGTCGCTGAAGGTGAGACCGGCATCCTCGACGAAGTCGTTGTTGATGATCGCGGCTGCGACATCGGGCAGCGAGGTCGGGATGAGGGCGGCCTCGAGCGCGGTGACCTTGACCTTGCTCTTGTCGGTGTCGACGTCGGCGAGGTCGGAGAAGATCGTTCCGCCACTCTTGAGCTCGACGAGGCCGGCCGACTGGAGCACGAGCAGGGCGCGTGCCTGGTTCGAGGCGTCGTCCGGAACGGCGACGGTCTCGCCCTCGGGGATGCTGTCGACGTCGTCGTACTTCTTCGAGTACAGGCCCAGCGGGTAGATCGCGGTGGAACCGATCGGCGTGAGGTCGGAGCCCGAGTCCTCGTTGTAGCCGGCGAGGTACACGATGTGCTGGAACTGGTTGAGGTCGATCTCGCCCTCGGTCAGCGCGGGGTTCGGCTGCTCGTAGGAACCGAAGTCGACGAGCTCGACCGTGATGCCCTCTTCCGCAGCGGCCTCGACGAAGGCGGGCCACTGCGGGTCACCCTTGCCGACGACGCCGACCTTGACGACCTCGTTCTCGGACGAACCCGAGTCGGAGCCGGCATCGGTGGACGTGGCGCACCCGGCGAGCGCGACGAAGAGCGGGACCGCGGCGAGCGCGGCGATGATGGACGTGGTACGACGGGACATGATGTGTGCGAGTTCCTCTCTCAGGGACTCCCATACGTTAGGCAGGTGCGGCCCCGGGCACGGAATCGACTGTCACACAGCGTCACCGGGCCCGACGGCCGCGCGTGTCGGGTCCGTACGGAGCGCGTCCTCTCCTTCGACGTCGGTCAGTCGAACTCCTCGATCCCCTGCAGGCGCACCTGCTCGAGGTCGAGGCGGGCGGCGATGCGCCGCACCACGATGTCATCGACGGTGCCGGAGCGGCGCAGGCCGATCAGCACCTCGCGCTTGCGGTCGAGGAGGGCGAGTTTGAGCCGAGTGTGCTCCTCGTGGCGCACGAGGGGCGAGCGCTGCAGCACGTCGACGTCGGTGGAGGTCGCGATCATCTGCAGGGTGGTGCCGTCGACGGCATCCGTCACTCCTCCGACGCCCAGTGCATCGTCGAGGGCATCGGATGCCGGGGCGTCGGGCACCGTCGTGTCGGGGGCGTCGAGCAGGGCGTCGAGTTCGCGCGCCTCGGCGTCGACGAGCGCCTGCTCGCGGGCGAGCGCCTTCGCGTTGGCGAGCTCGAGCATCTGGTATCCCTCGGAGCGCACGCGATCGCGCACCTCCTGACCGATGCCGTGCTCGGCGGCGAGGTCGTCGAGCGCCGAGAGCGCGGCCCCCGAGATCGCCCGTTCGGCGAGCTCGTACTCCTCCTGCTCGGCGTGGTCGACCGGCATCCGCGCCCAGCGCACGACCGCCGGCAGCAGCGGACCCTGCACGAGCAGGCTGAGGAGGATGACGCCGGCGGTCACGAACACGACCTCGTCACGACCCGACGACCCCTCGGCGAGACTCGTCGGCACCGACAGCGCGATCGCCAGCGAGACCGCGCCGCGCATACCGGCGACGGTCGAGACCACGCGCGACCGGGCGCGCAGACCGCGCGGCGGCCGGGTGGCGGGCCGTTGGAAGAACCCGGTGAAGAACTGGAAGAGGTAGCGCACGACCACGAGCGTCGCCCACACGGCGATCGAGGTGAGCACGAGCCAGCCGATCATCGCGGCCGAGATCTCGTGCACGACGTACTGCACCTCGAGACCGATGAGGATGAACAGCGCGCCGTTGAGCAGGAACACCCCGAACGGCCAGACCGCGTCGGACTGGCGGCGGGAGGATGCCGTCGTGACGCGCGGCGAGACGTACGAGGCGATGAGTCCCGCGACGACCACGGCGAGCACGCCCGAGGCGTGGATCAGCTCGGCGACGAGGAACGCGGAGAACGGGATGAGCAGCATCGTGACGTTGATGACCGCCGTGCGGTTCGAGCGCTGCAGGAGCAGCACGCCCAGCAGGGCGATCACGACTCCGGCGGCGATGCCGCCCACGTAGGAGACGAGCACCGTCCAGGTGACCGACCACGGGGTGACCTGGCCGCCGACGGCGAGCGAGACGGCGATGGCGTAGAGCACCAGCGCGGTGCCGTCGTTGGTGAGGCTCTCGGCCTTCAGCTTCATGAACATGCGCCGCGGCAGCAGGCGTCCGAGGGCCGCGACCGCGGTGGCGTCCGGCGGGGCGACCGCGGCACCGAGGATGAGGGCGATCTCCCACGGCATCCCGAACAGCACGCCGACGCCGGCGACCGCGAAGGCCGAGGCGACGACCAGGAGCGTGCTCATCGGGAGGATGTACCGGAAGTCGCGGCGGATCGACCGCAGCGACGTCGTCAGGCTCTCCCAGAACAGCATCACCGGCAGGAACAGCAGCAGCACGGTCTCGGGCGGCAGCTGCACCTCGCGCAACGCCGGCACGAAGCCGAGCAGAAGCCCGAAGACGACGAGCACCAGTGGGAGCGCCAGCCGCACCCGCGGTGCGATCAGAGTGCCGACGAGAATCGTGAGTCCGAGCAGGACCGTGACCTCGAGTCCTTCCATGTGTACCTCCCGGTGCCGCAGAATCGTGCTGTGCGACACCGGCCGGCGTCAGACCCCGCCCAGAGCACAGCGCGTCGCAAGGCAAAGGTATTCCCGCAACACCGAGATCACCAGGTACTGACGGTCCCTGGTTCGCGCGCCCGGGTCGGATGCGGGTCGGGCGGGCGTCAGCCGATCTGCTCGGTGAGCTCGAACCAGCGAAGCTCGAGCTCTTCGATCTCGGCCTCCTGCGCGCTGATCTTCGACATCTTCTCGCCGAGACCCGCGTAGTCGGCCTGGTCGTGCTCCGCGAGTGCGTGCTTGGCGGCATCCACCTGCTGCGTCAGCTTCTGGATGCGGCGCTCGAGGGCGGAGACCTCCTTCTGCGCGGTGCGCAGGGCGGCACCGTCGAGAGCGGATGCCGTCGACGCGGCCGTGCTCGTCGCGGCTTTCACCGCCTGCCCCTTCTCGGCATTCGAGGTCTGGAGGTGGCGCAGACGCAGGTACTCGTCGACGCCGCCGGGCAAATGACGCAGGTGCCCGTCGAGGATCGCGAACTGCTGGTCGGTGACGCGCTCGAGGAAGTAGCGGTCGTGGCTGACCACGAGGAGGGTGCCCGACCAGGAATCGAGGAGGTCTTCGATCGCGGCGAGCATGTCGGTGTCGAGGTCGTTGGTGGGCTCGTCGAGGATCAGCACGTTGGGCTGGTCGAGGAGCACGAGCAGGAGCTGCAGGCGGCGCTGCTGACCACCCGAGAGGTCCTTGACCGGCGTCGAGAGCTGGGCGGACGAGAAGCCGAGGCGCTCGAGGAGCTGCCCCGGCGTGAGGTCCTGCGCCTTCGAGCCGGCACCCAGCGTGTACGAGGTGCGCAGGCCCGAGATGATCACGCGCACCGGGTCGTTCCAGTACTGGTCGAGTTCGTCGAGGCGCTGCGTCAGCGTCTGCACCTTCACGGTCGTGCCGCGCTTGACGCGGCCGACCGTCGGCTCGACGGTTCCCGAGATGAGGCCCAGCAGCGTGGACTTGCCCGCGCCGTTCACGCCCAGGATGCCGGTGCGCTCGCCCGGAGCGATGCGCCATTCGACATCGCGCAGCACTGTCTTCTCACCGCCGTCGACGGTCGGGTACGTCACGCCCACGTCGAGGAGGTCGACGACGTCCTTGCCGAGCCGTGACACGGCGAGCGACTGCAGCGACACCTTGTCGCGGATCTCCGGCACGTCGGCGATGAGCTCGTTGGCCGCGTCGATGCGGAACTTGGGCTTGCTCGTGCGCGCGGGGGCTCCGCGGCGGAGCCACGCGAGCTCCTTGCGGGCGAGGTTCTGGCGCTTCGCCTCGGTGGCGGCGGCCATGCGGTCGCGCTCGACGCGCTGCAGGATGTACGCCGCGTACCCGCCCTCGAACGGCTCGACGATGCGGTCGTGCACCTCCCAGGTCTCGGTGCAGATCTCATCGAGGAACCACCGGTCGTGGGTGACGACCATCAGGGCGCCCGAGTTGGTGGCCCAGCGCTTCTTGAGGTGCCCGGCGAGCCACGTGATCGCCTCGACGTCGAGGTGGTTGGTCGGCTCGTCGAGGGCGATGACGTCCCAGTCACCGGCGAGGAGGCGGGCGAGCGAGACGCGACGGCGCTGACCACCGCTGAGGGAGCCGATCTCGGCATCCCACGGGAGGTCGGTCAGCAGCCCCTCGATCACGTCGCGGGTGCGAGCGTCGCCCGCCCACTCGTACTCGGGGGTGTCGCCCACGACGGCCTGACTGATCGTGAGGTCGTCGGGGAGCGTGTCCGCCTGATCGAGCACACCGATCGTCGTTCCGCCGCGCACCGTGACGCGACCCGAGTTCGGTTCCTTGATGCCCGCGAGCATGCCGAGCAGGCTCGACTTGCCGTCGCCGTTGCGGCCGACGATGCCGATGCGATCCCCCTCCTCGATGCCGAGCGTCACGGAGTCGAAGACGACCCTCGTCGGATATTCGAGGTGCAGGGCCTCGGCCCCCAGAAGATGTGCCATGTCACTGTCCAGGGTAACCGGGTGCGCGGGGGTCAGCGCACGCTGCTGCGTCGCCGTCGGGCGAGTAGCGCGGCCCCTCCCCCGAGGAGCATTGCGGCGCTCGCGGCGAGGGCGATCGGGGCGATGGCCCCGGCGTCCGCTCCCGTGTCGGCCAGGCGGTCGTCCGGAGCGGTCGCCCCGCCGGACGGGGCCGCGACGACCTCGACCGGCGCCCAACCGATGAGGGCGCCGTCGGTGGCGTAGACGGCGACGCGGTGCGCCCCGAGCGCGGCATCCGTCGGAACGATCGCCTGCACGATGCCGGCAGACGAAGCCGTGAGCGTGCCGAGGTGGGCGGGATCGGAGAAGAGGTAGACGTCGACGGTCGCGTCGGCGAGGTCGGTCCCGAGCGAGAGATCGAAGGGCGCTCCCTGCGCGACGGTGGCCGGTGCGGCGACGGGGCCGCGGTTGTCGTCGGTGAGGTCGTCGGCGGACGGCGAGGCGGGCGCCTCCGGAGCGACCGTCACGGTGAGCGTGGCGGGCTCGGTCGCGGACTCGCCCACGGGGTTGGTGAAGACCGCGCGATAGCGGGTGCCGGAGGCGGATGCCGGGACGGCGTCGATCGTGAGGGTGGGGGCGGCGGCATCCGGGATCGTCACCCAGTCACCGGCATCCGGCAGCTGCGTCTGCCAGATCACCGTGGGTTCGGGGGTTCCCGTCGCCAGGGCGGTGAAGGTCGCGGTCGCGCCCTCGGGAATCTCGGCATCCGACGGCTGCGTGACGATCTGCGGGGCGACGTCCTGCTGCTCCGGCAGGGAGGTTCCCGGAATGTCGGTGCCCGGCGCTGCGTAGATGAATCGCAGGCCGCGGCTGAACGCCGCTCCGATCACCGAGAGGTGGGTCTCGTCGTCGAAGACCGTGGCACCCAGTTCGAGTCCGTCGTAGGCGCGGGCGGCGAGGGTGTGCGCGAAGCTCGTCATGTCGCTGGTCATCGGGAACCCGGAGGTCGTCTCCTCGAGCTCTCCGACCGAGAGGAAGACGCGCGCGTCGAGCGCGTCGTGCGTCTCGGCGTAGTCGGCCTCCATGTCGAGGATCGTGCGGTCGTCCCACCAGATCGAGGGGCTCGCGATGACGAACCGGTGGAAGAGTCCGTCGTTGTGGAGCAGTGCATAGGTGGCGAAGAGACCGCCGAAGGAATGGCCCATGAGTGCGCGGTCGCCGGGGTCGGCGCGGAACTCGCTCTCGATCTGCGGGACGAGTTCGGATCTCAGGAAGTCGAGGAATTCGGGAGCACCGCCGGTGGGCACGTCGGCCGTGATCTCGGTCGGGGTGAGATCGAGCGTGCGGCGCACTCCGGAGGCCGCGAAGCCCTGGCCGGGGTCGTCGTACCCGATGCCGACGACCATCGTGCCGGGAGCGTTCAGCCGTGCGGCTTCGACGGCTGTTCCGAACTCGGCGTTCGCGTCCGTGACGTAGAGGACCCGATACGGATCGCCGTTCTCGTCGTAGTTCGCCGGGAGGGCGACCGAGATCTTGTAGTCGCGGCCGGCGGCGGAGGTGGTCGTCCACGTCTGGACGTCGCGGATGAAGTCGTCGGGGCTTTCGGCCGAGGCGGCGGCGGTGTGGGTGATGGGTGGGGAGGACGACGCGGGCGTGTCGGTCGCAGCGGCGAGCGCCAGGGTCGCGCCCGCCGTGAGTGCGATCGCGGTCGGGATGCCGAGCAGTCGGCGGAGGTCGAATCTCATGTCGTTTTCCCCTTCATCGGATGCCGCTGGATACCGCTGGATACCGCTGGTGGGAAGCCACGGTAGAGGTGGCTGCGCTCGTCGGACATGTGAGGTCGGCCCAGAGCTGCGGTGCGGCGCTGTGGGGAACCTCCGGTCCGATTGGCGACGACTCTTCGTCGATATGTTCGAACGTCGGTGGCCTGTGGTGGGCTGTTCACATGGCGGAACTGCTCGACGCAACGGACTCCCAGACGGCGATGATCGCCGATCTGGTGGGCTCGGTGCGGGCGGTCGAGGAGACGATCGCTCGGCTGTCAGCCGTGCGCGACGGGATGCTCGCCGTCGCCGCTCGCGTCGCGGTCGACATCGCGCGGCAGGCGGCGCATCCCGATCACGGCGACATGGCCCTGCGGGCGGTGGCGGCGGAGATCGGGGCGGCAGTGCGGGCGAGCGACCGCACGATCGAGCGGCGGATGGACGAGGCATCGTGGGCGGTCGAGCGATTCGCCGAGGTGTGGGCGGCGCAGGGCGCGGGGCGGATCAGCGCCGCCCACGCCCGGGTCATCGTCGACGCGGGCGCACATCTGGACGACCCGGCCGATCGAGCGCGGTATGCGGCGCGTGCAGTGGAGGCGGCGGTGGTCGAGTCGCCGAACAGGCTGCGGCGGGTGGCACGGCGGATCGCGGAGCAGTACCAGGCCCGCACGGTCACCGAGCGTCACCGCGACGCGCGGGAGTTGCGGCGGGTGTGGGTGAAGGACCTCGACGACGGGATGGCCGAACTCGGGATGCTCGGGCCCGCCGTCCTCGTCCACGGAATCCACGACCGGTTGACGCGCATGGCGCGGACGATCACCGTGGAGAACGGGCGGGCCGGGAAGGCGGCGAAGCGGACCGCCCCGGACAGCCACTCCCCCGCCGACACGGACCTCGATTCCGACACCCGCACGACCGATCAGTTGCGCGCCGACCTGCTCGCCGACATCGCGCTCACCGGCGCGCCGACCGGGCACGACACGGAGGCGGGACTGCTCGGCGAGATCCGCGCACGGGTCGAGGTCACCGTCCCCGTCTTCACCCTCATGGACGACGACAACGGCGGCCACAACGGCGGCAGCGCCTCCGGCGCACCCCCGGCAGAGCTCGACGGCCGCTCCCCCATCGACACCCGCACCGCACGCCTCCTCGCAGGCGACGCGACGGGATGGGAACGGGTGCTCACACACCCGATCACCGGCGCACTCCTCGCCGTCGACCGCTACCGCCCGTCGGATCAGCTCACCCGACACCTCCGGGCTCGCGATCAACGCTGCCGCTTCCCCGGCTGCAACATCGCCGCGCGACGATGCGACATCGACCACACCCACGCCGCGTCCGACGGCGGTGAGACCTGCGCCACCAACCTCGCGCACCTCTGCCGACGACACCACACCCTCAAACACCACTCGCGATGGCAGGTCGAACACCGACGCCCCGGGGAGGACGACGTCGGGCTTCATCGCGAAGGCGGAGGAGCAGATCAGACCATCAGAACCACCGGCGATCTCGTCTGGACCAGCCCGACCGGAACGACCTACATCGACCGCCCGCCTGAACAGAACACGGTCAGGTTCACCGACAGCCGGTGAATCGCTCTCCGGCGCGATGCCGTCAGATGCGTTATCCTCAGGCGCGCTGCGCGATCTCGACGACGGTGTCGATTCCGCGAGTGGCGAGAGCGGCGGCATCCTGAGCGGTGCGCGAGGTGACCACGGTCACGGGCTCGCCCTGCTCCCGCAGCTCGTGCCAGCGCTCGAACACCCGCCCGCCGGGGGCGAGGTCGGTGCGCGAGAGCGGAAGGTCATCGGCATCCACGTCGATCACGACGCCCACGGTGCGCGGCATGACCGGAGAGTCATCGGCACCCGCAGCATCCGCCCGCGCCTGAGCGACCAGCTCCGCGAACCGCCGACCCAGCGGCTTGACGACGTTCTCGGTGTCGAGCAGTCCGAGCGAGTACTCGAGATCCTTGTAGTCCCCGAGCGAGCGCGACACGTCATGCGAGCACCACCAGGTGATGCCGTAGAGACCCTCGGTGGTCAGCGCCGCCTCGACCGTGCGCGTGGCGAACTCGGGCATCTCGTCGTCGGCGAGATTCATCGACGGCGCACCCACCTCCTGCAGCCACACCTTCCGCTGCGGATCGGTCGCGAACGCCTTCGAGAGCTCGATCATCCACTCGGCGTGGCGAACCGACGGAGACGAGAGGCCGCCGTAGCGCGCCGCGGTGCCGTTGAAGATCCACGAATGCACCGTCGTGACATCACCGAGACGGGACGCGTGCTCGGGCAGGAACGGATGCCCGTCGCGATACCAGAGGTGATCGTTCTCGCTGTGCGCGAGGAGGTGGCGCGGATCACGATCGCGCGGCGCCCCCAGCAGGCTCTCGAGCCAGTGCGTGATCTGCGCGCTCTCGGCGGGCATCGCCGCGGGGTTGGGGAGCTGGAACTGGTTGAGCTCGTTGCCGAGCGTCAGACCGATGAGGTTCGGTTTGTCGCGCACTGCCTCGTAGACCGCGGCGACGAGCGCCGCCTGTGCCTGGATCGCCTTCTCGTCGGTGAACATGTTGCCGTCGTGCCAGTTGACCAGCCACGCCGGCACGAAGTCGAAGCCCGACATGTGGCCCTGGATGACGTCGACAGCGATGTCGAGCTCGAACTCGGCCGCGATGTCGGCCACGAGAGCGATGTCGTCGAGCGCCTTGCGGCGGATGAGCGTCCGGTTCGGCTGCAGCACGGGCCACAGCGGGAACACCCGCACATGATCGAGCCCCAGCCCGGCGAGCGCCTCGAAGTCCGCGCGCACGACATCGGCGTCGATCCCCATCCACTGGAACATCCAGTCCTGGGAGGGGGTGTAGTTCGCCCCGAAACGCGGTGCTTCGAAACGCGGTGCATCGAAACGCGGTGCATCGAAGCGTGGAGTGTTGTCAGTCACTGATCTGTGGTCCTTCTCGATCGTGGGCAGGAAGTCTCGGGGATCGGGGATCATGCATCCGTCGGCGCGGGGCCGCTCGATTCGCGCACGATCAGGCGCCGCGCCGACACGCTCTGCGACCCGACGTCCTCGCCGCTCACGAGCTGTGCGAGCAGCGCCACGGCGGTGCGAGCGCTCTCCTCGACCGGGGCGTCGAGCGCGGTGAGCCGCGGGCGCACCAGGCTCGAGACCCAGGAGTCCTCCCACGCGATCACCGACAGCTGCTCGGGCACGCGCACGCCGATCTCGGGCGCATGCGCGACGATCTCGGCCGCGAGGGCCTCACTGTCGACGAGCAGGGCCGTCGTCGCTTCGGCGCGCGCCAGCAGATCGGCCACCGGATCGGATGCCGCGCGATCCCAGCGCAGCACGAGCGAGGTCATGCCGCGCTTCTCTGCGGCATCCACGAATCGACGATCACGATCGCGGGCGTGCACGAGACCGGGCGAATCGCTCACGCGCGCGACGGCGCGGTGGCCGAGACCGTGAAGGTGCTCGAGCACCTCCTCGTACGCGGCATCATCGTGCACGGTCACGGCCGGCACGGCGTCGTCGACCGGCGCTCCGAGCAGCACGGCGGGTGCGCCGAGCTCGCGAACGAAGCCGATGCGGGGGTCGTCGTCGCGCAGGTCGACGAGCAGGAACGCATCCACGCGCTGCTCGCTCCACCACTCGCGGTACACGCGCTCCTCGTCGTCGGCGCGCACGAGGGTGAGCGAGAGCGACCATCCGATCTCGGCGAGCGGTTCGGTCAGGCCCGCGATCAGCCGCATGAAGAAGGGATCGCGCTCGAACGTGTCACCCGAGCGGGCGATCACGAGGCCGAGGCTGCGTCCGCCCTGACCGCTCACCTTGCGGCTCGCGTAGTTCGGACGCCAGTGCAACTCGTCGGCCGCCTGACGGATGCGCGCGGCCGTCGCCGCAGACACGTTGGGCCGCCCGTTGAACACGTGCGACACGGCGGAGGGCGACACCCCGGCGCGCGCGGCGACCGCTGCGATCGTCGCGCGGGCGGGCTTCTTCTCGTTCGTCACCTTCTCGCTCACACCACCGAGATTAGGGTGTTGACCCTCCGTTGTAAAGCGGTATACATTAATCGCACGTTGACGTGTACCGCTTTACAAAGCGCGCCGCGACACATCCATCCGCAGCACTGCAGCTCTCAGGAGGGCTCATGACCGAAGGCATCAGCAGGCGCACCTTTCTCGGGGCGGTGATCGGAGGGGGCGTGATGATCCCCCTGCTCACCGGATGCGGCCCCCTCATGCCGACGTCCAGCGCGGCGGGCTCGATCTCCGTGCACACCCAGCTCAGCGGCGCCGTCTCGGGCGCCCAGGTGTTCTCGGACGTCGTCGCCGCCTACTCGCGGGCGAACGATCGGCCCGTCGCCCTCCTCAAGAACGGCTCCGACCTGCCGATCGTCTTCGAGACCAGCTCGCTGGCCGGCAAGGAGGCCGACATCGCGATGGTCAACCTGCAGGGCCGCACGCTCTCCTGGACCCGCCTCGGTGCCACCATCCCGGTGCAGCAGCTGCTCGACGAGTGGGGCCTGCGCGACAAGATCATCCCCGAGGCGCTTGAGGAATGGACGGATGCCGAGGGCAACCTGCGCGCCTTCCCGTTCACTCGCACCAACTGGCCGGTCTCCTTCAACACGGGGCTCCTCGACGAGGCCGGCGTCGGCATCCCGACGACCTCGGACGAGCTGATCGCCGTGGCCGACGCACTGCGCTCGAAGGGCATCGGACCGGTGACCGTCGGGGGCTCCGACTGGAGCGGCCAGAAGATGTTCCTGCAGATCCTGCAGGGCTTCCTCACCCGCGACGAGGCGACGAAGGCGTTCTCCTCCGGCAAGCTCTCGGAGTTCCCGGGCGCCGTGGCCGGCGTCGAGCACTTCGTCGAGCTGCGCGACGCGGGCGTGTTCGTCGACAACGTGCAGGGCTACACGTCCGACTCCGAACTCACCCAGTTCAACACCCGCAAGGCGGCGATCGTCCCGGCGATGTCGTCGGCGCTCGCCCTCGTGCCCGCCGAACGCGCTGCCGAGGTCACGGTCGGCGGCTGGCCCGCCCCGTCGCGCGGCGGCGTCGTCGCCCATCCCACGGTCATCCAGAGCTTCAACGGCCACGGCATCTGGATCAGCGCGAACGGCGCCGAGAAGCTCGACCTGCTGAAGCCCTTCATCCAGAACCTCTACACGCCCGAGGTCACGAGCGAGTTCATCCTCGGCTCCGGCCGCGACATGAGCAGGATCACCGATGTGGTCAGCCGCGACTTCCCCCTCGTCGCACAGGCCTCCCAGCTCACGACCGATCAGGTCACCCCGGTCATGCTGCCCGACCTGCTCATCCCCGACGCCGTCTTCGAGCCGATGATCCGCGCGACCGCGATGGCCTACGGCCGCGCCTCCGCCGACCAGATCATCGACACGTTCGAGAAGGCCTACGCCGCGGCCTGAGGGCCCGAGAGGACACCATGACCGCGCTCGCCCCCGCCCCCACCACCGAACAGCTCGTCACCGCCCTGCCCCCGAACCGACGCCCCCGTCGCTCGTCGTTGCGCGAGCGGTTCCCCGGCCTCGCCCTGCCGGCGCTCATCTGGTACGCCGTGTTCATGATCGGCCCCGTGGTCGCGATCTTCGTGATCTCGTTCCTGCGCTGGCCCGGCATGCTCGAGACGCCGACCTTCGCGGGCTGGGACAACTTCCGCGCGGTGTTCGCCGATGCGACCTTCTGGGCCGCGCTCGGCAACTCCGCCATCCAGATCGTCGTCGGCCTGCCGATCATGATCATCCTCGCGTTCCTGCTCGCGTTCTACGTCGTGCAGAAGCCGCGCGGTCACCGCGTGCTCCGCTACCTGCTCTTCATCCCGGCCCTCATCTCCGCCCCGGCGACGGCGATGGTCTTCTACGCCATGCTCAACCCCGACGGCCTGATCAACGGCATCCTCGCTCCCCTGGGCCTGGGAGGGAACGCCTGGCTGGCCGACCCGAGCACGGCGCTCGGCGCGATCATCGCCGTCGAGCTCTGGAGCGGCATCGGCTACTCGGCGGTGCTGATCGCCGCGCGCCTCGACGGCGTCGATACCGAGATCGTGCAGGCCGCCCGCGTCGACGGCGCCGGAGACTGGCGGGTGGCGTGGCGCATGTACTGGCCGATCGCCCAGGACTTCATCGGCGTCGTGACGATGCTGCAGTTCCTGTCGCTGCTGTTCAACTCGGCCCAGACCGTGCTGCTGCTCACCCAGGGCGGCCCCGGCACCTCGACCATGACGCTGTCGTACCTCATCTACAGCAAGGCGTTCGTCGAGACGAACCTCGGCTACAGCCAGGCCGTCGGCGTCATCCTGTTCATCCTCGGACTGCTCGGCATGTGGCTGATCCGCCGCACGCTGCGCGCGACCCACTGACCGGACGAAGGAGCATCCCATGGCATCACGCACCGTCCTCCCCCTCCGCGACCGGGTCGGATCGATCACGAGCGGCACGCTGGCCTGGCTGTACGCGGCCATCCTGATCATCCCCTTCTACTACTTCATCGCGTCGTCGTTCAAGACGAACGAGGAGATCTTCGAGTCGCCCCTCGCGCTCCCCACGAGCTGGGACCTCTCGAACTTCGCCACGGCACTGCGCCAGGCCGATCTGGGCCTCGCCGTCGCCAACTCCGCCCTCACCACCGTGGCCGCGCTGATCCTGACGCTGCTCCTCGCGCTCCCCGCCGCGTTCGCGCTGGCCCGTGCCACGGGCAGGATCGGCCGCATCATCGAGACCGTCTTCAGCCTCGGCTTCCTGATCCCCTCGTTCGCCGCGCTGTTCCCGACCTTCCTGCTGGCGGCATCGCTCGGCCTGTTCCACACGCGCACCTTCGTGGTGCTGCTGCTCCCGGCGACCGCGCTGCCACTGTCGATCGTCATCCTCACCGCCTTCATGCGCACCATCCCGCGCGAGCTCGAAGAGGCGGCGTCGATGGACGGCGCGACGACGCTGCAGGTGCTCCGCCAGGTCTACCTGCCGATCTGCATCCCCGGTATCGCGACCGTGCTGCTGCTGAACTTCCTCTCGTTCTGGAACGCGTACCTGTACCCGCTCATCCTCATCGGACCCGACACCGCCCAGCGCACGATCCAGGTGGCGCTGCCGACCCTCAAGGTCGACGCGGGAACCGACTACGGTGTGCTGATGGCCGGAACCCTCCTGACCCTGCTGCCCGTCTATCTCGTCTACACCGTGCTGCAGAAGCAGATGCAGAAGGCGCTGGTCTCCGGGGCGATCAAGGGATGACGGGCTCTGCACATCTGCCCCTGCGCGAGCGCGTCGGCCAGATCAATCAGCGTCTCAAGGGCTGGGAAGCGGTGCGCTGGGTCGACGGCGCACCCCGCATCACCGACGTCCTGCGCCGCGAGGTCGACCGCTGGGGTGGGATCGGCGCGATCTACGGCGTGCTGCGCGCCGACCCGTGGTCGCAGGTGCGGTGGAGCAACGGCATCCCGCCCGAGCGCAGCGCCGAGGCCTATCGGGCGGTGCAGGAGTACATCGTCACGCACGGCGCGGGCCTGCCGACGCTGTTCGTCGAGGAGGTACCGCACGGGCTCATGGCCCTCGGCGGCACGACCCTCCCCGTCAACCTGGCCCTCGGCGCGGGTATGGATCCCGCCCTCACCGAAGAGCTCGCGGCGCACGTCGCCGCCGAGACGCGCCTGCGCGGCGCGCACGTCGCGCTGGTGTCGGGACTCGACGTGCTGCGCGACCCGCGCTGGGGCCGCGCCGAAGAGTGCTTCGGCGAGGATCCGGCGCTCGCCGCCCTGCTCGTCGAGGCGACGGTGCGCGGGATGCAGGGCACGGGTGCCGCGGCTGCAGCATCCGCGATCGCCCCCGACCGCGTCGCCGTCGTCGCCAAGCACCTGGCGGCTCAGGGCGCGGGCATCGGAGGCCGCAACGGCTCCGGCGCACCGATCGGGCGCCGGGAGCTGGGCGAGATCCATCTGCGTCCGGCTTACGCCGCCGCCCGGGCCGGGGTCGCCGGCTTCATGGCCGCGTACAACGACATCGACGGCATCCCCTGCAGTGCGAATCGTGAGCTCTTGACCGGCACGCTGCGCGAGGGGTGGGGCTGGGACGGCCTCGTGATGGCCGACGGCACCGCGATCGATCGTCTGCGCGACAGCGCCCCCGATCCGGCGACGGCCGCGGCGATCGCTCTCGACGCGGGTGTCGACCTCAGCCTGTGGGACGAGGCCTTCACGCACGTCGAGGAAGCCGTCGATCGCGGCATCCTCGACGAAGGGGTCGTCACGCGGGCCGTGGACCGCGTGCTCGCGCTCAAGCGCCGCCTCGGTCTGCTCGGGGAAGCCGACGTGGCGGCCGCGATTCCTGCCGACCCCGAGCGCGAGCGCGCGTTCCTCTCCCTCGCCGCGCGTGCCGCCGCCCAGTCCGTCGTCGTCGTGCACGATGCGGGGGCGCTCCCGCTTCCGGCTGCCGGAGATCGCGCGGATGCCGGCCCCGTGATCGCCCTCCTCGGACCGAACGCCTCGGACCTCGACGCCCAGCTCGGCGACTACACGCCCCCGCGTCCGGTCCCCGACCCGACCTCCTCCACCGTGCACTCCGCACTCGTCACCCGATACGGCGCGGAGCGGGTGCGCGTCGCGCAGGGCTCCACGCATCGCGGCGAACTCTCCGATCCCGCCGGCGCCCGAGATGCCGTGAGCACAGCCCTCGACGGCGCCGACGTCGCCCTCGTGGTGCTCGGCGGTACGAGCCGCCGCAGCTACGACGACGAGTTCGCCGACAACGGCGCGATCGATGCGCCGGCACCCGACACCACCAACGGCGAGGGCGTGGATCTCGCGCACCTCGGATTGCCGGACGCACAACTCGCCCTGCTCCGCGCCGCACGCGCCTCGGGGGCACCTCGGGTGATCGCGGTCGTGATCGACGGGCGCCCGCGCCCGCTCGACGACGTCATCGCACTCGCGGATGCCGTGATCCTCGTGCCCTTCCCCGGCCCCGGCGGTGGAGAGGCGATCGTCGCCGCCCTGGCCACCGGCGTCGGCGGAGGCCTGCTGCCGGCGACGCTCCCCTCCGCCGACGGAGTGCTGCCGGTCGCGCACGACGAGCGCCGCGAGACCGCGCGCGGCTACCTCGATGCACGCCACCCCGCCGGAGTGCTCTTCGGCACCGGCACACCGTCGACGGTCGAGGTCCGTCTGCGCCCCGCTGCTCCCGGCGAGTCCCCCACCATCCCGGCCGCCGACGTGCGCAGGGGCGAGCGTGTCACGGTCCTGATCGACGTCGCGAACGCCTCGGCATCCGAGATCTCCCTCGCCGTCCCGCTCTACGGGCGACGGCTCGAGCGCGGCATCCGTCCCCGACGTCGGACGCTGCTGGCGGTGACCCGGGTGACCGTCGCAGCGGGCGGCCGCACCACGGCCCCGGTCGACCTCGGACTCGACGCACTCGGCTCCTGGGCGAGCGGGCGGCCCGAGGCCCTGCCCGCCGAGATCCTCGCGTGGACGGCATCCGCGCACGATTCCACCCACGACGCGATCACGATCCGCATCACCGACGAAGAGGGCCGCACCGGATGGACGAGCTGACGGCGTTCACGCCCGATGTCCGCACGCGAAATCTGATCGCGGACGCCGCCGACGGCGTGCGGCGCACCAGTGGTGAGCGCATCGGCGACCTCGTGGAGGCCGCCCTGCTGCGCACCCTCACCGAGACGGTGGGTATCGACCAGGAGGGGCGGGTGTTCATCATCACCGGCGACATCCCGGCGATGTGGCTGCGCGATTCCACGACGCAGCTCACCCCGTACCTGCGCTTCCTCGACCGGAGTCCGCAGCTCGCCGACCTGGTCGAGGGTGTGGTGCGTCGGCAGTTCGGATTCCTCGCGCACGACTCCTACGCCAACGCGTTCAACGACGGCCCCACCGGCGCCCACTACGACCCGGACGACGTCTGCGACGACCCGGAGGTCTGGGAGCAGAAGTACGAGGTCGACAGCCTCTGCTACCCGCTCTCGCTGGCCCACACGCTCTGGCGCAGCACGGGACGCACCGCCGTCTTCGACGAGCGCGTGCATGCGGTCCTCCGCACGATCGTCGATCAGCTCCGTGCCGAACAGCACCACGAGGAGTCCGCGTACCGGTTCGAGCGCGACACCGCGATCCCCACCGAGACGCTCCCCCGCGGCGGCCGCGGCTCCGCCGTCGCGCACACGGGGATGACCTGGAGCGGATTCCGCCCCTCCGACGACGCCTGCACCTACGGATACAACGTCCCCGCGAACCTCTTCGCCGCCCAGGCGCTGCGCGACCTCGCCGAGATCGCTCGCGAGGTGCTCGACGACGAGGTGCTCGCCGCCGACGCGCTCGCCCTCTCCGACGAGTTGCGAGCCGGTGTGAGTGCGCACGGAATCATCGACGGGCCCCGGGGCGAACCGATCTACGCGTACGAGGTCGACGGCCTGGACGGCGCGCTCGTCATGGACGACGCGAACACCCCGTCGCTGCTGTCGCTCCCGCTGATCGCCCCCGAGGTGATCGACCGCGAGATCTGGGAGGCGACGCGTCGCGTCGTACTGAGCCCCGCGAACCCGTACTGGTTCGCGGGCACCGCCCTCCGCGGCATCGGCAGCCCGCACACCCGCAAGGGGCGCGTCTGGCCGATCGCCCTCGCCGTCGAGGGGCTCGTCGGCACTCCGGACGACCGCATCCGCCTGCTGCGCATGATCGCCGAGACGGATGCCGGCACCGGGCACGTGCACGAGAGCATCGACGTCGACGACCCCGCCGTGTTCAGCCGCCCGTGGTTCTCGTGGGCGGAATCGATGTTCTGCGAGCTCGCGCTGCAGGTCGCCGCGGACTGAGCGCTCCTGCGCACCCGCACACCCGCGAACGCACGAACCGCCCGGGTCGGATGACCCGGGCGGTTCGTTCAGAACAGAAGGTGCTTACTCGTACGACTTCACGATCTCGAGCAGGCTCGGGACGTTCGCGTACGCGTCGGCAGCGTTCTCCTTGGTGACGATCAGCGGCTCGAGGAGGTATGCCGGAACGACCTTCGCGCCGTTGTCGTACTGCTCGGTGTCGTTGACGTCGACCTCTTCGCCCTTCTGGAGCTGCTCGACCATCTTGATGGTCTGCGCAACGAGGAGCGAGGTGTCCTTGTTGATCGTGGAGTACTGGATGCCCTCCATGATCGACTTGACGGACTCGACCTCGGAGTCCTGACCCGTGACGACCGGAACCGGCTTGCCGGCCTGCTGCACCGAGGTGATGATGGCGCGGGCGAGGGTGTCGTTCGGGGACAGCACGCCGTCGAGGACGGTGTCACCGCTGTACGAGCCGGTCAGGAGCGTGTCCATGCGGTTCTGCGCGTTTTCCGCGAGCCAGCCCTCGGTCGCGGTCTGGGCGATCGCGGTCTGACCCGAGACCACGTTCAGCGTGCCGTCGTCGATCTTCGGCTGGAGGACGTCCATCGCACCGTTGAAGAACACGGCCGAGTTGGCGTCATCCGGCGAACCCGAGAACAGCTCGATGTTGTACGGGGCCTCGTGACCGGCGCGCTCGGCGAGGCCGTCGAGCAGAGCCTGGCCCTGGAGCTGGCCGACCTTGAAGTTGTCGAACGCGACGTAGTAGTCGACGGCCTCGGTGTTCTCGATGAGACGGTCGTACGCGATCACCTTGGCGCCGGCATCCTGAGCCGCCTGCACCTGCGTGGCCAGCTGCTTGCCGTCCTTCGCACCGATGATGATGACCTTGGCGCCGTTGGTGACCATGGCCTGGATCTGGTTCTGCTGCTCGGCGACCGTGTTGCTGGCCGGGGCGTACTGCACGTCGGCCTTGAAGCCGGCCGACTCGAGTCCGTCCGTGAACAGCTTTCCGGCGAGCACCCAGTTCTCCGACGTCTTGTCGGGGAGTGCGACACCGATCGTCGAACCCGCCTCGAAGCCGCTGGTGGCCTCTTCGCCGCCGGATCCGGTGTCACCGCCGCGCTCCGATGAGCAGCCGGTGAGGGCGAAGGCGCCCGCGACGACAAGCGCTGTCGCCGTAACAAGGATCTTCTTCATGTGATCTCTTTCTCTGGTGTGTGAAGGCCTGAACGCGCGTGGGCCACGCGATCCGACCCCTACTTTCCGCTCGTCTTGTCGACGGGTGGGGCTTGGTAGGTCTTGTTGGGCTCGAAGGTCTCGGTGGCGGGATCCACCTGACGCCCGAAGCGGCGCGTCATGAAGCCGATGAGCGAGGGGCGGCCCTGCTGCTTGTTCCACACGTCGATACCGACGGCGAAGAGGAGCACGATGCCCTTGATCATGGAGACGACGTCGGCGCCCTGGCCGAGCAGTGCGAGGCCGTTGTTGAGGAACGCCATCACGAGACCACCGATGATCGATCCGATCACGGTGCCGATACCACCGGCGACGGCCGCGCCACCGATGAAGACCGAGGCGATCGCGTCGAGCTCCCACCCGGTGCCGTCGTTCGGGCCGGAGGCCTGCGAACGGGCCACGAAGATCATTCCGGCGAGGGCGGCGAGCACCGACATGTTCATCATGACGAAGAAGTCGACCCAGCGGTCCTTCACACCCGACAGCCGTGCGGCCTGGCGGTTGCCACCGACGGCGTAGATGTGACGGCCGAAAACGGTCTTGCTCGTGACGAAGGTGTAGAGGATGACGAGGGCGAGGAGGATCAGACCCGGGACCGGGAAGCTCGTGCCCGGACGGCCGGTCGCGAACATCCACGCGGCGACGAGCACGACGACCGACAGGAGCACGACCTTGGTGATGCTCACCCAGCGGGGCACGCTCTCGGAGCCCATCTTGTGCTGGACGCGGCGGGTGCGGATCTCGAAGAACACGAGCCAGGCGACCGCGACGAGCGCGAGGAGCATGGTCGGCACGTTGAATGGCAACGGCAGGCCGATCTCGGGCAGGTAGCCGGTGCCGATGATCTGGAAGCCCTTGGGGACCGGGATGGTCTGCGCATCGCCGATCCACTGCTGAGCACCGCGGAAGAGCAGCATGCCCGCGAGCGTCACGATGAACGCCGGCACTCCGACGTACGCGACCCAGAAGCCCTGCCAGGCGCCGACGGCGGCCCCCACGGCCAGGCCGAGCAGGATCGCGAGCGGCCAGGGGAGACTCCAGTCCTGCATGGACTTCGCCACGATGATGCCGGTGAACGCCGCCACCGAGCCGACCGACAGGTCGATGTGCCCCATGATGATGACCATCACCATGCCGATCGCCAGGATCAGGATGAACGAGTACTGGTTGATGACGTTGATCAGGTTGCCCGAGGTCAGCGTCGCGCCGTTGGGCCCGTTGCGGATGAGCGTCAGGATCTCGAACAGCACGATGATGACGATCAGGCTGCCGAGGATTCCGAACTGGCGCAGGGTCGAGGTGCCACCGCCGCCGAACATCTTGGTGATGTCCTTGAAGTGGAACCCGCGCTTCGCGGTCGTGGTGTCGGTGGTCATGCGGATGCTTTCTGGGTAGCGGAGGTCATGCTGCGCATGAGGGCCTCGGGTGTCGCCTGGTCGGCCGGGATGCAGTCGGTGACCCGACCTTCGAAGACGGTGTAGATGCGGTCGCAGATGCCGAGCAGCTCGGGCAGCTCACTGGAGATCACGATGACGCCCTTGCCCTGCGCCGCGAGCTCGTTGATGATCGCGTAGATCTCGTACTTCGCTCCGACGTCGATGCCGCGGGTGGGCTCGTCGAGGATCAGCAGGTCGGGGTCGGTGAACATCCACTTCGCGAGGACGACCTTCTGCTGGTTGCCGCCCGACAGCTTGCCGACGCCCTCTTCGACCGAGGGGGTCTTGATGCGCAGCGCCTTGCGGTACTGGTCGGCGACCGCGAACTCCGCACGGTCGTCGACGACGCCGCGCTTGGTGATCTTCGAGAGCTTGGCGGCGACGACCGATCGCTTGATCGTGTCGAGCAGGTTGAGGCCCAGCACCTTGCGGTCCTCGCTCACGTAGGCGAGGCCGTGCTTGATCGCCGAGGCGACGTCGGGCAGCGAGATCTCCTGGCCGTCCTTGACCATCGTGCCGCCGAGGAACGTGCCGTAGGAGCGTCCGAACATGCTCATCGCGAACTCGGTGCGCCCGGCGCCCATCAGTCCGGCGATCCCGACGACCTCGCCGCGGCGCACGTTGAGGCTGGAGCCCTTGACGACCATGCGCTCGGAGACGGTCGGATGCTGCACCCACCAGTCCTTGACCTCGAAGAACACCTCGCCGATCTCGGGGGTGCGGTCGGGGTAGCGGCTCTCGAGCGAGCGACCGACCATGCCGCGGATGATGCGATCCTCGTTGATCTCGCCGCGCGAGATGTCGAGGGTCTCGACCGTGCGGCCGTCGCGGATGATCGTGATCTCGTCGGCGATCTGCTCGATCTCGTTGAGCTTGTGGCTGATCATGATCGACGCGATGCCCTTGGCCTTGAGGCCGAGGATCAGGTCGAGCAGGTGCTGCGAGTCGTTCTCGTTGAGCGCGGCGGTCGGCTCGTCGAGGATGAGCAGCTTGACGTCCTTGTTGAGCGCTTTGGCGATCTCGATGAGCTGCTGCTTGCCGACGCCGAGGGTCTTGATCTGCACGTCGGGGTCTTCGTTGAGACCCACGCGGGCGAGCAGCTCGGTGGCGCGCTTCGTCTGCGCCTGCCAGTCGATCGTGCCGAAGCGGCGGATCTCGTTGCCGAGGAAGATGTTCTCGGTGACCGAGAGCTCCGGGATGAGCGCGAGCTCCTGGTGGATGATCGCGATGCCGGCGGCTTCGCTCGCCGCGATGTCCTTGTAGCGCTGCTCTTCGCCGTAGAGCAGGATCTCTCCGTCGTAGGTGCCGTACGGGTACACCCCCGACAGCACCTTCATGAGCGTCGACTTCCCGGCACCGTTCTCGCCGCAGATCGCATGGATCTCGCCGGCGCGGACAGTGATCGAGACGTCGGCGAGAGCCTTGACCCCCGGGAACTCCTTGGTGATGTTCTTCATCTCCAGGATCGGGCCAGACACGGTAGGCAACGTTGCTGTGGTGCTCACGGATCTTCCTCGCGACGTGCGGTCACCTTCGATGTGACCGTTCACATTGGTACATACAACTCCGGCATACCGGGCCTGTCAAGTCCGGCGCGGATTTTCGTGTCGCTACCGTGACCTGCGCGGCGCGTGGGGCCCCGCGGACTCGCGATCGCGCACCGTGGTCTGGATCGGACCGAACTCCGGAGCTTGCTCTCCGCGGATCTGCGCGAGCAGGATCTTCACCGCGCGACGGCCCAGCTCGGGGAAGTCCTGGTGCACCGTGGTGAGGGTCGGTGCGACGTGCGCGGCCACCGGAACGTCGTCGAACCCGACGACGCTGATGTCGTCGGGTACGCGCACCCCGGCATCACGGAACCCGTGCATGAGTCCGATCGCCATGAGGTCGTTCGCCGCGAACACCGCCGTGAAGTCGCGCCGGCGCGACAGCTCCTGCCCCGCGAAGTAGCCGAAGTCCGCGGTCCAGTCGCCGCGGATCGGCGGGAAGGTCGGCAGATCGGCCTCGCGCAGGCCGTCGAGGTATCCGCGCATGCGCGACTCCGCCTCGATCCAGTCCTGCGGGCCGGCCAGATGCAGGATGTCGCTGTGCCCGAGGCGGATGAGGTGCTCGGTCGCGGCTCTCGCCCCGGCGACCTGATCCGCCGACAGACTCACGCCGTCCGACCCCGACGCGGTCTGCAGCGTGACGAACGGGAAGTCGACCGCCATCCCCCGCAGCACGTGGAACACGCGCACCTGCGGGGCGAGCACGACGATCCCGTCGACCTGTTCGCGCGCGAGCTGGCGCACGGCGCTGCCGATCGCCTCCGGCGTGGTCGCCGCGAGGTTGAGCGTCGAGACCGAGTACCCCTCCTCGCGGGCGGCATCCTCGATGCTCGCGATCGACGAGGTCGGCCCGAACTCCCCGATCGTGGCCGACAGCACGCCGAGCATGTTCGATCTGCTCGTGACGAGCGCGCGGGCGGCGAGATTCGGGCGGTAGTCGAGCACCGAGATCGCGTCGAGCACCTTCGCCTTCGTCTCGGGCCGGATGCTCGGATGATCGTTGAGCACACGGGAGACGGTCTGATGCGAGACGCCGGCGAGACGGGCGACATCGCGGATGCTGGGCATCCGGGCGCGCTCGGAGGCAGTGGACATCACGGCCTCCTTGCATGTGCACCCTTATGTGCACGGTCACATCGTACGTACATTATGACCCTGAGCGCACGAAAGCGCCTAGCGCGGGAACGGAGCGCGGGTCGGGAATCGGGTCAGAGCAGGATGCGCGCGCCCGGCACGGGGCCGTGCACGTGGAGCGCTTCGCGACCCGCCTGCTGCAGCGCGGTCTGCACCGCCTGCGCGGACTCCGGATCACCGCACAGGAGGGCGACGGTGGGTCCGGAGCCCGACACGATGCCGTGGAGCGCACCCGCGCGGATGCCGCGCCGGATCGTCTCCTCGAGGTCGGGACGCCGGTGCACCGCGGCCGCCTGCAGATCGTTGTGCAGGCTCGCCGCGAGCTGCACCGCATCGCCTGACCGGAGCGCCTGCAGCACGGGGATCGGCACGTCGAGGCTCAACGGCGGATCGTCGGCGAGCGCCCCCTGCTCCTCGCGGAGCAGGTCGAGCTGCTCGTACACGACGGGGGTCGAGAGGCCTTCGTCGCTGGTGACCAGCACCCAGTCGAACCGGCCGCGGGCGAGCGCGGGGTTGAGCTGATCGCCACGCCCCGTGCCGACGGCTGTGCCCCCGTGCAGGGCGAAGGGCACGTCGGCCCCGAGACGTGCAGCCAACTCGTGCAGCCGCGCGGGCGAGAACCCGGTGCCCCACAGTGCATCGCACGCCACGAGGGCGGCTGCGGCATCCGCCGATCCTCCACCCATGCCGCCGGCGACGGGCACGCTCTTGCGGATCTCGAGCGCCACTCCCCCGTGGTAGTCGGCGGCGGCGGCGAGCAGCTTCGCCGCACGCATGGCGAGGTTGCGGTCGTCGAGCGGAACGGCATCCGCGTCCACCGCTCCCCTGACCGTCACCGAGAAGTCGTCCGCCGCCCGTGCGATTACGTCCTCGTAGAGCGACACCGCCTGGAAGACGGTCGCGAGGGCGTGATACCCGTCGTCGTGGCGCCCGCCGACCCCGAGGAAGACGTTGATCTTCCCCGGGGCGCGGACGTGCACCCGATCGACGGACGCGGCAGAGCTCATCGGCTCACAGCTCCGAGGACTTCGCCCACAGGTTGACGTCGACCTTGCCCGAGAGGGAGTCGATGCGGGCGAGCTGCTCGGAGGTGAACTCCGGACCGTTCACCGCGGCGATGTTCTCGTCGAGCTGCGAGACGCGCGAGGCGCCGATCAGCGCCGAGGCGACGACCGGGTTGCGCAGCGTCCACTGCAGGGCGAGCTGGGCGAGCGACTGTCCGCGCTCCTTCGCCACCTCGTTCAGATCGCGCAGGGTCTGCACCGCTTCGTCGCTCAGACGCCCCTCGGGCAGCGAGCCGCGCTTCTGCGCGCGATCGGCCGTGCCGTCGCCGAGGTACTTGTCGGTGAGCAGGCCCTGGGCGAGCGGAGTGAACGCGATCGCGCCGAGACCGTGCTGCGTGAGGGTGTCGTCGAGGCCGTCCTCGACCCAGCGGTTGAGGATCGAGTACGCGGGCTGGTGGATGACGAGCGGGGTGCCCAGCTCCTTCGCGACGGCGACGGCCTCGGCCGTGCGCTCGGCGCTGTACGAGGAGATGCCCACGTAGAGCGCCTTGCCCTGGCGGACCAGGGTGTCGAGCGCTGCGACGGTCTCGGTGATCGGGGTGACCGGGTCGACGCGGTGCGAGTAGAAGATGTCGACGTAGTCGAGACCCATGCGCGTGAGCGACTGCTCGGCGCTCGCGAGGATGTACTTGCGGCTCGCGAAGTCTCCGTAGGGCCCGGGCCACATGTCCCACCCGGCCTTCGACGAGATGATGAGCTCGTCGCGGTACGGGCGGAAGTCCTCGGCGAAGATGCGACCGAAGTTCTTCTCGGCCGAGCCGTAGGGCGGGCCGTAGTTGTTGGCGAGGTCGAAGTGCGTGATGCCGCGGTCGAACGCATGGCGCAGCAGTGCGCGCTGGTTGTCGAGCGGGATGTTGTCGCCGAAGTTCCACCACAGGCCGAGCGAGATCGGCGGGAGGTACAGGCCGGACGAGCCGACCTGGCGATAGGCGAACTCGCTGTAGCGGCCTTCGGCGGCGGCGTACGGGCGGTGCAGTTCGGGGACGTTCGGGCTGAAGCGGGGGGAGTCGGTCACGGTGCCAGATTAGTCGTTGCGGCCTGCGCGGCGATCCTCTGGTAGTCATCGACCGTAAGATCCTCGCCCCGGGCGGTCGGCGCGACACCGGCGGCGGTCAGGACCTCGGATGCCGCGGCCGAGCTGCCGAAGATCCCCGACAGCGCCTGGCGCAGCATCTTGCGGCGCTGGTTGAACGCGGCATCCACGATCTGGAACGTGCGGCGGCGCTCGTCCTCGCTCCCCCGCTCGCCCTCGGACCGGTCGAAGCCGACCAGCAGGCTGTCGACGTTGGGCACCGGCCAGAAGACCTGGCGCGAGACGTTTCCGCTGAGCTTCCACTCGCCGTACCAGGCGGCCTTCACGCTCGGGGAACCGTAGATCTTCGACCCCGGCTTCGCGGCGAGACGTTCGGCGACCTCGGCCTGCACCATCACGACCCCGCGCTGCAGGTACGAGAAGTTCTCGAGGAAGTGCAGCAGCACCGGCACCGAGACGTTGTACGGGAGGTTGGCGACGAGCACCGTCGGCTCTCCCGGCAGCTCGGTGATGCGCAGCGCATCGGCATCCACGACGGTCAGCATGCCCTCGGGAACGCCGCGCTCCGCGGCGGTCTGCGGCAGGCGGGCGGCGAGCCGGTGATCGATCTCGACGGCGGTGACCTTCGCCCCCGCTTCGAGGATCGCGAGCGTCAACGACCCGAGGCCGGGTCCGACCTCGACGACCCGCTCCCCCGGCTGCACGCGCGCCGCGTGCACGATCTTGCGCACCGTGTTGGCGTCGACCACGAAGTTCTGGCCGAGCTTCTTGGTGGGGGTGACGTCGAGCTCGGCGGCGAGGCGGCGGATCTCGGTGGCGCCGAGCAGGGTGACGGTCATTGCTCCATTCTCCCCTACGGCGGACGATGTCCCCGGCTCCCAGTACTCTCGGGTGGTGCCCACCCTCGGAGAACTCGTCGCCCCGCGCCGCATGGGGCGCGATTTCCGGTGGCTGCTGGCATCGTCGTGGACCAGCAACGTCGGCGACGGCGTCGCTCTCGCGGCCGCGCCCCTGCTGATCGCCTCGATGACCTCGTCGCCGATCCTCGTCGCGGCCGGCGCCATCCTGCAGTTCCTCCCGTGGCTGCTCTTCGGACTGCACGCGGGAGCGATCGCCGACCGCTTCGACCGGCGGCGACTGGTGATGCTCGCCAACGCCGCCCGCGCCGTCGTCCTCACCGCGCTGTGCGTCTTCCTCGTGACCGGTACCGCCAACATCTGGATCGTGCTGGCGGTGGCCTTCCTCTACGGCACGGCCGAGGTCTTCGTCGACACCGCGGGCAGCACGCTGCTGCCGATGCTGCTGCAGCCCGCCGATCTCGGCATCGGCAACGCACGGCTCCAGGCGGGCTATCTCGTGGCCAACCAGTTCGCCGGCCCGCCGCTCGGCGCCTTCCTCTTCGCGGCGGGCAGCGCCTGGCCGTTCCTCGTCGAGATCGTCTGCGTGCTCGCGGCCGTCGTGCTGATCTCGCGCCTGGCCCGCACCCCGGTGCCCCCGCGCGCGAGTGCCGACGGCGGCGGCTCCGCGCACCCTCCCGTGCACACCGACATCGCCGAGGGTCTGCGGTGGCTCTGGCGCAACCCTCCGGTGCGGATGCTGGTGCTCATCATCCTGCTCTTCAACGTCACCTGGGCAGCGCCCTGGGGTGTGCTCGTGCTCTACGCGACCGAGCACCTGCACATGGGAGCGGTGGGCTACGGAGCGCTCACCACGGCCTCGGCCGTCGGCGGTATTCTCGCGACGCTGAGCTTCGGGTGGCTGGAGCGGCACATCTCGTTCGCGAGCCTCATGCGCATCGTGCTGACGCTCGAGGTGCTCATGCACCTGGCCTTCGCGCTCACCACCGTGGGGTGGGTGGCGCTCGTGATCATGTTCTTCTTCGGCGCCTACGCCTTCGTCTGGGGCACGATCTCGACCACCGTGCGCCAACGGCTCGTGCCCGCCGAACTGCAGGGCCGCGTCGCCTCGGTGAACATGGTCGGCGTCTTCGGGGGCATGGTGGTCGGCCAGGCCCTCGGCGGTGTGATCGCCGAGATCTGGGGCCTCACGGCCCCGTGGTGGTTCGCCTTCGCCGGAGCGGCGCTGACCCTGCTGTTCGTCTGGAAGCCGATCAGCGCGATCGTCAGCGCAAGGCCGGTCACACAGGACGACCCGGCTCAGCCCTCGAACGAGCCGTAGACCCGCTGCGTGTTCGCGGCGATCCGCGCGCAGAGCTCGTCGACCTCGAGATCGAGTTCGGCGGCCATGAAGCGCACCGTGATCGGTACGAGGTACGGCGCGTTCGGCCGTCCGCGCAGCGGCACGGGAGTGAGGAAGGGGGCATCCGTCTCGACCAGGATGCGGTCGAGGGGCGTGACCCTCAACGCATCGCGCAGGTTCTGCGCGTTCTTGAACGTCACGTTGCCGGCGAACGACAGGTAGTACCCGGCGTCCGCGCAGACGCGGGCCATCGCGTCATCGCCCGAGAAGCAGTGGAACACCGTCGTCTCGGGCGCGCCGACCCGCGTCAGCGTCTCGAGCACCGCATCGTGCGCATCGCGATCGTGGATCTGCATCGCGATGCCGTGCTTCTTCGCGATCGCGATGTGCGCCTCGAACGAGGCGTGCTGCGGGCCCCGGCGTTCGGGATCGGTGCGGAAGAAGTCGAGGCCGGTCTCGCCGACGGCCCGCGTGCGCGGGTGCGCGGCGAGCTCGTCGATCACCGCGATGGCCTCGTCGAGGCGCCCCTCGTCGGCGTAGGTGGGCGCGTCGTTCGGGTGGATCGCGACCGCGGCGAGCACACGGGGATCGGATGCCGCGGCATCGACCGCCCAGCGCGACGACTCGATATCTCCCGAGGACTGCACGACGCCGGCGATCCCGACCGCCTGCGCGCGATCGAGCTGCTCGCCGAGCGTCAGCGGCTCATCGCCGTCGACGATGTCGAGGTGCGCGTGGTTGTCGTACACCGGCACCGCGAGCGGCTCGGGAGCCGCCGGATACCGCAGATCCTTGCGCCCGTCGTTGCTTCGCTGCTGCACGTACGTCATACTCGCGCGCCCCTCCGGTTCAGGCGGTCGTCGATTCTCAGGCGGTCGTCTCCACGCGCGGGAACAGCGGCGCGAGACCGTTGACGCTCGTGCCCGGCTTCAGCGCACCCCAGGCGCCCGCCTCGCGGATCGGCTGATCCTGCAGGCGGCCCAGGTCGTCTCCGGCGCCGAGCGCCTCCCAGAGCTTCTCGGTGGACTGCGGCATCACCGGCGACAGCAGCACGGCGAGCGCGCGCAATCCCTCGGCGCACGTGTACAGCACGGTGCCGAGCCGCTCGCGCTGCGCCTCGTCACGGGCCAGCGCCCACGGCTCGTTCTCGGTGATGTAGCCGTTGAGCGCGTCGACGATCTTCCAGATCGACGAGATCGCCTCGTCGATGCGGAACTGCTCGATCGCGGCATCCGCCTTCGTCGCGGCATCCGCCACGATCTGCTGGATCGCGAGGTCCTTCTCGGTGTACTCGCCCGCGGGCGGCACGATCCCCTCGAAGTACTTCTCGATCATCGCGGTCGTGCGCGAGGCGAGGTTGCCGAAGCCGTTCGCGAGCTCGGCCTGGTAGCGCGCCGCGAGGTCCTCCCACGAGAACGAGCCGTCCTGACCGAAGGCGATCGCCGACAGGAAGTAGAAGCGGTACGCGTCGGAGCCGAAGACATCGGTGATCTCGGTCGGCGCGATGCCGGTGAGCTTCGACTTCGACATCTTCTCGCCGCCGACCAGCAGCCAGCCGTGCGCGAAGACGCCCTTGGGCACATCGACGCCCGCGGCCATCAGCATCGCCGGCCAGATGACCGCGTGGAAGCGCAGGATGTCCTTACCGACCACGTGGTAGGCCGGCCAGCGCCGATCGAAGTTCGCATCGTCGTCGCCGTAGCCGACCGCGGTCGCGTAGTTGAGCAGTGCGTCGACCCACACGTAGATGACGTGCGCGTCGTCCCACGGCACCTCGATGCCCCAGTCGAACGCCGACCGCGAGATCGAGAGGTCCTTGAGACCCTGGCGCACGAACGAGACGACCTCGTTGCGCGCCGACTCCGGGCGGATGAAGTCGGGCTGCTCCTTGTAGAGCTCGAGCAGACGGTCCTGGAACTCGCTGAGCTTGAAGAAGTAGTTCTTCTCCTGCAGCAGCTCGAGGGGCTTGGAGTGGATCGCACAGACCTTCAGTCCCTCGAAGGGACCGGTGCCGTCGAGGATCTCGGACTCGGGCTTGAACTCCTCGCAGCCCACGCAGTAGAGCGCCTCGTACTCGCCGGCGTAGATGTAGCCGCGGTCGTAGATCGCCTGCACGAACTTCTTCACGCGCTCCTCATGACGCTCCTGCGTCGTGCGGATGAAGTCGTCGTTGGCGACATCGAGGGTCTTCAGCAACGGGAACCACGCCTCGGTGACGAGCTTGTCGACCCACTCCTGCGGGGTGACGTTGTTCGCCGCCGCCGCGCGCAGCATCTTCTGGCCGTGCTCATCGGTGCCCGTCAGCATCCAGGTGTCGTCGCCCGCCTGGCGGTGCCAGCGCGCGAGCGTGTCGACCGCCACCGAGGTGTACCCGTGGCCGATGTGGGGCACGTCGGAGGGGTAGTAGATGGGCGTGGTGATGTAGAACGATTCGCCTGCGGGCATGGAGCAATTCTAGGTGCCCGCAGGGCGACGTTACGCCGGTCCCACCGTCACGTCGATGCGGTGCCAGCCCTGGGCGCCGTCGGGTGCGGGGGCCGCACGCTGCTCGGTCTGCGTGTCGCCGTCGGCACCGATCGCCCGGCACTCGATGGTGTGCTCGCCGACCTGCGCCGACCAGGGCATGCTCCACTGCACCCAGGTGTCGTCGGAGATCGCGGTCGCGAGGTCGGCAGCCTGCCACGACCCGCCGTCGACGCGCACCTCGATGCCTGCGACGCCCGTGTGCGGAAACCAGGCCATGCCCGCGATCATCGTCTCCCCCGCAACGACCGTCCGTCCGCCGCGCGGCACGTCGATGCGCGACTGCAGCTTGATCGGGCCGTGGTCGGACCATCCGCGCGGGGTCCAATACCCCATCGCCCGGTCGAAGCGCGTGACCTCGAGCTCGGTGACCCACTTCGTCGCCGAGACGTATCCGTAGAGCCCCGGCACCACCATCCGGGCGGGGAAGCCGTGCTCCAGGGTCAAAGGGGCACCGTTCATCCCGATCGCCAGGAGCGCATCGCGATCGTCGGTGAGCGCCTCGATCGGCGACGAGGCGGTGAACCCGTCCGCCGAGGTCGAGAGCACCATGTCGGCGTCGGACTGCACCCCGGCGCGGGCGAGCAGTTCGCGCAACGGATAGCCGAGCCAGCGGGCGTTGCCGATCAACGAGCCGCCCACCTCGTTCGACACGCACGAGAGCGTGACGTAGGACTCGGTCATCGGCAGCGACAGCAACTCGTCCCAGGTGACCACCACCTCACGATCGACCATGCCGTGGATGCGGAGCGACCAGTCGGCGGGGTCCACGCGCGGGACCACGAGGGCCGTGTCGATCCGGTAGAACTGCTCGGTCGGAGTGACGACGGGGGCGAGGCCCGGCAGATCGAGCTCGGCGCCGCTCGGCACCGCCGCCGCCGCGGTCGTCGGCTTGGGCAGCGTCAGCGCCTTCCGCACCGCCTCGAGAGATCGTGAGGCGCCGCGGGCCGCATTCCCGATGAGCAGGGAGACCACGCCCGCGGCCGCGACGCCGCCCGTCCACAGCAGGAAGCGGCGTCGATCGTCGGGGTCGGGCGCGACGCCCACGATCGGGCGGAGGCGGCGGATCAGCAGCCGCAGGACGAACGCCGAGATCCCGCCCGCGACGATCCCGGGCACCCACGCGTAGGGGCCCGGGTTCGCCCGCGTCAACGCCACCAGCACCGCCACCGCGCCCAGGACACCGAACATCGTCGCCCCGAGGCCGGAGATGCGCCGTTCGACCACGCCGGCCAGAGCTGCGACCGCAGCGAGGACCACCCCGATGCCGACCAGCAGCGCGACCTTGTCGGCAGTTCCGAAGAGCGCGATCGCCGTGTCCTTCGCCCACGCCGGTGCGAGATCGATGAGCCCGCCGCCGATGACCGCGAACGGACTCGCCTCCGGGGCGATGAGGGCGGCGACGAGTTCTGCGACGCCCACGCCGAGAGTGGCGGCGGCGAGCCCGGCGGCCGCCGCCCGGACGCGCTCCGCCGAGCCCCGATCGCTCGGAGCCCCGAGCGCGTTCGGCGGCATCTGCGGCGGCGTCTGCATCATCCCCTGATCGTACGCCGCCGCGCACGCCCGGCGACCGGACGTGCGCTCGTGCGCCGGCTCTCAGAGAGCGTTCCGGCGTGCGACCTCTCCGAGCCACGCGAGCGAGGGCTTCGGTGTGCGCGCGAACGTCTCGCGATCGAACGCGATCAGCCCGAACGTCGGGGCGAAACCGCTCGCCCACTCGTAGTTGTCGAGCGCGCTCCAGTGCTGGTAGCCGCGCACCTCGATGCCGTCGGAGATCGCCCGGTGCAACCCTTCCAGGGCCCCCTGCGTGTAGGCGATGCGGCGGGTGTCGTCGGCGGTCGCGATGCCGTTCTCGGTCACGATCACCGGCACCCCTCCGCTGCGCTCCCAGGCGCTGCGCACGCCGAGCTCCAGCGCCTCGGGGAAGAACTCCCATCCGGTGAGCGTCGTCTCGACATCGGCCGAGACCGGCAGCGGCCCCTCCGGACCGATGAAGGTGCGCGTGTACGCCTGCACGCCCACGAAGTCGTCGCCCGCGGACTGCTCGAGGTACCAGTGGTCGCGCGGATCGCCGTACTGCGCGAGCATCTCGTCGGCGCCCGGCTCGCCGGTCGAGTGGAACGCCTGGGTGGCGATGGTCCACCCCGCCTGCGCGCCCGACACCGAGTGCACGATCTCGGAGGCGCGGTGGTGGGCGTCGAGCAGGGTGTCGGCGACCGCGAGATCGGGGTTCGGCAGACCGTAGGCCACGAGGTTCGATGCGTCCTCGCCGCCCGCGAGCATGGCAGCGATGTTCGGCTCGTTGATCGTGCAGACGTACCGCACCCCGTCGAGGATCGGCAGGACGGTCTCGACGTAGCGCGAGAAGAGGTCGACCGCGTCATCCGCGCGCCAGAAGCCGTCGCGCTGGAACCACTCGGGCACCGTGAAGTGCATCAGCGTGACCGTCGGATCGAGACCGTTCTCGCGAGCGGTGTCGATCATGCGCCGGTAGTGGTCGAGCATCGCCCGCGAGACGAACCCGCGCTCCGGCTCGATCCGCGCCCACTCCAGCGAGAAGCGGTACGAGTTGAGCCCCGCGTCGGCGAGCAGCCGCATGTCCTCGGGATAGCGGTGCAGGTGGTCGGCGGCGTCTCCGGATGGCTCCACCATCGGCGAGTCCGGCGCATGCTCCATGCGCCACCAGTTGCTGGTCGTGTTGTTGCCTTCGACCTGGTGGGCGGCGGTCGCGGCGCCCCAGAGGAAGCCGTCGGGGAATGCGAGCACGGATGCTCCTTTCATGAGGGGTCTTGTGGGGTCTCAGCGCGAACGCGCGGGGTTGGGGACGGCATCGAGCAACTCGACCGTGTAGGGGTCCTCGGGATGCTGCAGCACCTGAGAGGTCTCGCCGCGCTCCACGACGCGGCCGCGGTTGAGCACGAGGATGTTCTCGGTCACCAGGCGGGCGCTGAGCAGATCGTGCGTGATGTAGAGCATGCTGATGCCCCAGCGCTCGCGCAGATCCTCGAGCAGGGCGAGCACACCGGCCCGCAGCGAGACGTCGAGCATCGACACCGGCTCGTCGGCGATCAGCACCTGCGGATCGCTCGCGAGAGCCCGCGCGATCACGACGCGCTGACGCTGACCGCCCGACAGCTGGTGCGGCAGCTTCGCCGCGAACTGCTCGACAGGGGTGAGTCCGACGGTGTCGAGCAGTTCGAGCACCCGGGCGCGCGCCTCCGCCCCGCGCAGCGGCGTGTAGTTGCGGATCGGCCGGCTGAGCGCGTACTCGACGGTGTGCAGCGGGTTGAGCGCGGCGTAGGGATCCTGGAAGACCATCTGCACGTCCTTGCGCAGATCGCGCAGACCCCGACGCTTCAGCGACGCGACGTCGGTCTCGCCGAAACGCACCGTGCCCGCGGTCGGCTTCTCGATGCCGGTGAGCAGCTTCGCGATCGTGGATTTGCCCGACCCCGAGGCGCCGACGAGCGCCAGGGCCTCCCCCGGCTCCAGCCGGAACGACACGTCGTCGACCGCGGTGACGGCATCCTGTCCGCGACGCGGAGCGGGATAGCGCTTGCTCACGCCGTCGACGACGATCGCGGCATCCGCCCGCCGCGTGTCGCGCTGCGACACCGTCGGCAGCGTCTCGGTCACGTCGGTGCGCGAGCGCCCCTCGCGCCGGCGGGTGCCGGCATCCACGAACCCGGGGATCGAGAGGGTCTCGGCGCGCGGATCGGCGTAGTGGCTGAGCAGCATGCGCGTGTATTCGTCCTGCGGGGAGTGCAGGATGTCGGCGCTCGCCGCATCCTCAACGATGCGGCCCTCGTGCATCACCATCACGCGATCGGTGGCCTCGAGCACGATGCCGAGGTCGTGGCTGATGAGGATCGCGGTGAACCCCTCGGCGCGCTGCAGGTCTCGGATCGTGTCCATCACGGCGTGCTGCACGAGCACGTCGAGCGCGGTCGTCGGCTCGTCGAACACCATGAGCTGCGGCTCGAGCGACAGGGCGAGGGCGATCGAGGCGCGCTGGCGCATGCCGCCGGACAGCTCGCCCGGGTAGCGCGCGAGCACGGCCGGGTCGAGCCCCACCTTCGCGACGAGTTCGCGGGCGCGAGCGTCGCGGTCGTCGCGCAGCACGTGGCCGTGCGCGGCGAAGATGTCGGCGAAGTGGTGGCCGACCGTGCGCACCGGGTTCAGCGCGTTCATGCCCGACTGCAGCACCATCGCGAACCCGCCCTGACGCTGCCGGCGCAGCCCCTCGGCGTCGAGGTCGCGGATGTCCTTGCCGTCGAACAGGATCCGTCCGCCGCTGATGCGCGCCGGGGGCTTCTGCAGCCGGGTCAGCGCGAAGCCGAGCGTCGACTTGCCCGACCCCGACTCGCCGACCAGTCCCACGAACTCGCCCTGCCGCAGCGTGAACGACACGTCGTGCACGGCCTGCACCGGTTCGGCGCCGGGAGAGGCGTACTCCACCGACAGTTGCTCGACCTCGAGAAGGATCGGGTTCTCGGTCGTCTCTGACACGGTCATGGCGGTCATCGCCCCTTCCCTTCCCGCAGGCGTGGATTGGAGATGCCGTCCACGCCGAAGTTGATGAGTGTGAGGCTCAGCGCCAGCAGCGCGATGCACAGACCGGGGGCGAACAGCAGCAGCCACTGGCCCGTGAGCAGGGAGTTGGAGTTCTGCGCCCAGTAGAGCATCGTGCCCCAGCTGACGATGCTCGAGTCGCCGAGTCCGAGGAACTCCAGGCCCGCCTCCGCGAGGATCGCCGCCGTGGCCGCCCCGAAGAGCGTGCCGGCGATGATCGACGTCATGTTCGGCAGGATCTCGCGGAACACGATGCGTGCCGGGCTGTCGCCCGAGAACTGTGCCGAGGCCACGAAGTCGTTGCCGCGCAGCGACTGCGTCTGGCTGCGCAGCACGCGCGCTCCCCACGCCCAGCCGGTGATGACGATCACCGCGATGATCATCAGGATGCCGCCGTTCTGCAGGTAGGCGGCGATCACGATCATGAGGGGCAGGCCGGGGATCACCAGGAACAGGTTGACGACGAAGCCGACGACCTCGCCCGAGAACCCGCGCATGTACCCCCAGCTGAGACCGATCAGGACGGCGACGATGGTCGAGAGGATGCCGGCGGCGAAGCCGACCAGCAGGCTGACCTGCGCGCCGTAGATGAGCTGACTCAGCACGTCCTCTCCCGCCGCGGTGGTGCCCAGCCAGTGCGCGGCCGAGGCATCCGCGTTGCGTTCGAAGCCGTTCTCCTTCGCGCCGTAGGGAGCCAGGAGCGGGGCGAACACGGCCACCAGCACGAAGAAGGCGAGCAGGCACAGCCCGATGCGGGCCTTGCCGTTCGACCACAGCGTGCCGACCATGCGGCCGACCGAGCGCCAACGGCTCGGCTGGGCGATGCGATCGGAGGGGATCTTGACGTTCATGGTGGAAGTCATCGGCGGGTCCTTGGATCCAGCACGCCGTACAGGATGTCGACGAGGAAGTTGGCGATGAGCACGCTCACGGTGATCATCAGGAAGAGCGCCTGCATGAGCGGGTAGTCCTGCCCGATCACGGCGTTGAAGAGCAGGTACCCGATGCCGGGATAGCCGAACACCTGCTCGACGAGGATCGACCCGCCCACCACGCCGCCGAGCGTGAGCCCGAAGCCGGTGAGGTTGGGGAGGATCGCGTTCCGCGCCGCGTAGCGCACGGCGATGGTGCGCCCGTGGAGACCGTTCGCCTCGGCGAAGGTGATGTAGTCCTCGCCGAGCGTGTTGATCATGGCGTTGCGCATGCCGATGATCCATCCGCCCAGCGATGTGAGCAGGATCGTCAGCGCGGGCAGCACCGCGTGCCGGGCGAGATCGCCGATGAACTCGAGGGTGAACCCCGGGGTCGTCGTCGCCGAGTAGGCGCCGGTCGTCGGGAACCAGTGCAGCACGTAGCCGAGGAAGAACAGCAGCAGCAGCGCCGTCCAGAAGTACGGGAACGTGCTGAGGAAGGATCCCGTCAGCGTCGGCAGGGAGTCGAGCCAGGTGCCGCGGCGCCAGGCGGCCGCGACGCCGATGAGCGTGCCGATCACGAACGCGAGGATCGTGACGATGCCGACGAGCCCGATCGTGTACGGCAGTGCGGTCGAGACCATGCTCGCCACCGACTGCGGATAGAAGGTGTACGAGACGCCGAAGTCGAGCGTCGCGACCTGACCGAGATAGGCCACGTACTGGTCCCACAGCGACCCGCCCGGCACACCGAGCTGGGCTTCGATGGCGGCCCGGGTCGCGTCGGACACCGGTCCGTTCTGCGAGAGCTTCGCGATCGCCGCGTCGGCGGGAGAACCGGGCATGAGCCGCGGCAGGAAGAAGTTCAGGGTGATCGCGGCCCATAGCGTGAGCACGAACAGGCCGAGCTTCTGCAGGAGGTACTTCATCGGTCGCCCTCCTTCACGGGCTTGAGCTTCGTGAAGATCATGAGGGGGGCCGAGTCGTAGTTCTGCGGGATCATGTACGGGTCGTCCGCGCTCGGCCAGCCGGTGAACTTCGCATCGCTGAACAGACCCCAGATGCCGCCGTAGTAGAGCCCGATCACGGGCATCTCGTCGTAGACGATGTTCTGCAGCTCGCGCACGATCTCGGCCTGCCGGTCGGGATCGACCGTCTCGCGGTACTCGAGCAGCAGGGCATCCGCCTCGTCCGAGCGGTAGCGCTCGAAGTTGTTCGCGGTCGGCTCTCCGGAGGGCACGTAGAACTCGCTCGAGAGCAGGTTGTTGTAGGCCTGGTAGGCGTCACCGTTGCCCATGCCGCCGATCGCCATCTCGAAGTCGCCGTTGCTGATCGCGCTCTGGTACCCGGCCGGCTGCGGCAGCTTCAGCGTGACCTTCACGCCCACCGCGGCGAGCTGGCTCTGCACGCTCTGGGCCGCGCGGGTCCAGTCGGTGAAGCCGTTCGCGGTCGTGAGGGCGAACTCGAGCTGCGCGCCGTCGGGGCCGACGAGACGATCGCCGTCGAGGGTGTATCCGGCCTGCTCGAACGCCGCGAGCGCGGCATCCGTGTCCTGCGTGATCATTCCGGAGTCGGGGATCGACGGGTCGAGGTACTTCTCCTGGTTGGGCAGGATGAGGCCGGTCTGGCCGGCGGGCTCCATGTACCCCTCGGATGCCGTCTCGGCGATCTCCTCGCGGTCGAGCGAGAGGGCGATGCCGCGCCGGACGTTCACGTCGTCGAACGGCGCGACCTCGAGGTTCGGCATGAGCGCGATCACCCCGCCCGGCGGGAACCACCAGGAGTTGTGCTCGCTCGCCGCGCCCCACGTGCCCTCCACGTCGGAGATGAAGGCGTACGCCCAGTCGTATCCGCGGCTGACGGTGTCGAGCTGGTTGTTCGTGGCGGGCAGGACGATGTGCTCGATCTCGATCGAGTCGGCCTGCCAGTAGTCGGGGTTGCGATCCATCGAGTACTGCTGGTCGTTGTAGTTGCCGAGCACGAAGGGCCCGGTGCCGACCGGCTCCTCGTTGCGATAGGTGCCCGGGTCCTCGACGTCGGCCCAGAGGTGCTCGGGCACGATCATCGTGAGGCCGATGATCGACAGCGACGGGGCGTCCTCGCTCAGCAGGTGGAAGACGACGTCGTTCCCCTGCGTCTCGACGCTCTCGATGTGCTGCCAGGCGCCCTTGATGTCGAGCGTGGGCTCGTCCTTCAGCAGCTGGAACGTGAACGCGACGTCATCCGGGGTGAGCGGCTCGCCGTCGCTCCACTCGACGCCGTCGCGGATCGTCATGACGATCGTCTTCGCGTCGGGCTGCGACCACTCGGTCGCCAGCCACGGGTTCAGTTCGCCGTCGAGCGGGTTCACCAGGATGAGCGGTTCGTAGATCCAGCGCGACGCCGTGCGCGTGTTCGTCAGGTACGGGTTGAAGTTCCGGGTGAAGAACGGGTTTCCGTGGTCGGCGTTGATGAGCATCGTGTCGTCGCCGATCGTGGGATCGGGTTGGGATGTGATCTGGATGCTGCATCCGCTCAGCGCCACGGCCGCCGCCGCGAGCGCGACCACCGCCGTCCTGCGCCAGCGTCGGAGCATGTGCGTCTTCGCCACGCGTCCACCTCATGTCGTCGTCGTCATGGAGGGACCCGGTGGCCCCTCGAGAAGCCACTGTAAGCGCATACATTTCGATCGCGCAAGGGGGTGACGAATTCAGGACGGGCGCTGAGAGCTCTCCCGGAGCAGGATCTGCAGGGGCAGGCGCACGACGGCGGGCGGGGCATCCGGATGCTCCAACCGACGCGCGAGCACCTGCACCGCCGCGCGTCCGAGGTCGATCATCGGCTGCCGGATCGTGGTCAGCGCGGGGCGCGAGAGCGCCGCCGCCTCGATGCCGTCGAACCCGGTCACGAGCACGTCCTCCGGCACGCGCAGCCCGGCGCCGCGGAGCACGTCGATCGCACCGAGCGCCATCTGGTCGTTGGCCGCGATGAGGGCTTCGGGGGCTCCCCCGACCAACAGGCCCTCCGTAGCTCGGCGTCCGGACTCGCGGGTGAAGTCGCCCCGCACCACGGTCACGGCATCCGTTCCGACTCCCGCGGCGCGCACGGCCTGCGAGAAGCCCTCCCACCGCTGCCCGCCGTCCGGCGAGTCCTCGGGTCCGGCGAGGAAGGCCACGCGGGCACCCTCCGGCACCTGCGCGAGCACGTGCCGGGTGAGCTCGGCCATCGCCTCGCTGTTGCTCACCGTCACGTGGTCGTAGTCGTCTCCGCGGGGTGGCCCGGAGAGCACGACCACGGGGATGCGACGCGACAGTCGGGCGAGCACGTCGTCGGGCACGCTCCGAGCGAGCACGACCAGACCGTCGACGCGCCCCGCCATGTCGCGCACCGTCGAGCGGTCGGGGTCGTCGCGGCCGACGCCGATCATGAGCACGAAACCGCGCTTCCACGCCTCGAGTTCGGCCCCGCGCAGCACCTCGTCGAGGAAGAGCGACGTCGGATGCACCTCGCCGTCGTCGTGCGCCAGGGTGAACGGCGGGACGGATGCCGGGTCGTCCACGAACACGTCGAGATCCGGGGCCTCCTCGGCCGCGTCGAACCCCGGGAAGTACAGCCCCAGCACTCCCGTGCGCCGCTCGGCGAGCCCGCGCGCGCTGCCGCTGGGCACGTAGCCGAGTTCGGCGACCGCCTCGCGCACCCGTTCGCGGGTGGTCGCGCGGACGGCATCCGGCGAGCGCAGCACCCGCGAGACCGTGGCGATCGAGACTCCGGCGCGCGCGGCGACGTCGTAGACGGTCACGGACCTGCTCACGATGATTGCTCCGTCCTGGTGGTCGCGCCCCGGCGCCGGGACGTCAGGCCAGGGTACCCGGCGGATCACGCCGCACCGCGGTCAGCGCACCGTGCGGGCGCGAGCTCGCCTCGCCCGACCGGCGATCGCGGCGCTCGGCCGACACCCCCGTGAAGCCCGCGTCGACGAGCAGCGCCCCGAGAGCCTCGGCCGACCAGAAGTACGCGGTCGTCACCCGGTGCGCGAACGCCTGGCGTGCGGTGCCGTCGAAGTAGCCGAGCAGCAGGCTGCCGCCGGGCCGGAGCACCCGCGCGAACTCCGCCAGCACGGCGGGCACCTCGGCGGGCGGGGTGTGGATCAGCGAGTACCAGGCGAGGATGCCGCCGAGCGAGGCATCCGCTGCGGGGATCTCCCGGAACGATCCGACCGCGAAGGTCGTCTCCGGGAAGCGCGCCCTGGCCGAGGCGACGAACGCCTCGGTGACGTCGAGGCCCCAGACGTCGCGCCCGCCTTCGTCGCGCGTGCCGCCGCCACCGCCGCCACCACCGCCGCCGCCGAGGAACCGTGTCCACATCCCCGGCCCGCTGCCGGCATCCAGCAGCGTCCCCGTCGTGGAGTCGCGCCAGGCCGCGATGGTCGCGCGGTCCGCGGCATCCAGCTGCTCGATGTCGCCGAGCGCGCGCACGTACTCCTCGGCGCGCGCGGAGTACGCCGCGGCGATCCCGCTGTCCGATGTGACCGCCTCCGACGCGACCGCGTCCGACATGCGCGTGGCTAGCCCTTCTTCGCGGCGAGCGCAGCCTGGTAAAGATCCCGCGATGACAGCCCCGTGAGTGCGGCGACCTCCGAGGCGGCATCCTTCAGGCGGATGCCGTCGGCGACGAGCCGCTGCACCTGCGCGAGCGCGTCCTCGGGCGAGGCATCGCGACGCGGCGCCCCCTCGACGACCACGACGATCTCACCCTTCACGCCGCCCTCGGCCCAGGCGACGAGTTCGGCGGCCGTTCCCCGGCGCACCTCCTCGTAGAACTTGGTGAGCTCGCGGCAGACGGCGATGCGCCGGTCGTCGCCGAAAGCCGCCCCCATGTCGGCGAGCGCCGAGGCGAGGCGGGCCGGCGACTCGAAGAACACCATCGTGCGCGGCTCGGAGGCGAGCGCCCGCAGCGTCGTGCGGCGCTCGGCGGGCTTGCGGGGCAGGAATCCCTCGAAAGTGAAGCGGTCGGTGGGAAGGCCCGAGATCGCCAGGGCCATCAGCGGCGCGCTCGGCCCGGGGATGGCGGTGACCGTCACTCCCTGGGCTACCGCCTCGGCGACGAGCCCGTAGCCGGGGTCGCTCACCGTCGGCATGCCCGCATCGCTCATCACGACGACGTCGGTCTCGATAGCGAGGGTCGCGAGCTCGGCGGCCTTCTGCTTCTCGTTGTGATCGTGCAGCGCGATCAGGCGCGGACGGTTGGCGATCTCGAGCGCCTTCAACAGCTTCTGCGTGGTGCGGGTGTCCTCCGCCACGACGACCTCCGCGTTCTCGAGCACCTCGATGAGGCGGCGCGAGGCATCGCCGAGATTTCCGATCGGGGTCGCAGCGAGGATGATCACCCGCCCAGCCTAGGCTGTACCCGTGACGTCGCCCGATCCCGCTCCTGCGCTGCCTGTGCACCTGCCCGCACACGCGGAGCGCACGACCTGGTGGGGGCGCACCCGCGACCGTCTGCTGCTCGATCCGGAGTGGAACAGCATCCTGAACTGGCTCGCGCCGTTCGCGGTGACCCTGCTCGCGGCCTTCCTGCGACTGGTGAACGTCGGGCACCCGCACGAGCTCGCCTTCGACGAGACGTACTACGTCAAGGACGCCTGGTCGCTGTGGACGCTCGGCTACGAGGGCACCTGGGGCGACGGCGCGAACGAGGCGTTCGTCGCGAACCAGGATCTCCCGCTGTCGGAGAAGGGGTCGTTCATCGTCCACCCGCCGCTGGGCAAGTGGCTGATCGCGCTGGGCATGGCCGCCGGCGGACCGGCCGACAGCCTGGGTTGGCGCCTCGCCACCGGCATCCTCGGCACCGCCTCCGTGCTGCTGGTCTACCTGATCGCACGCGTGCTGACGGGATCGACCGTCGTCGCGACCGTCGCCGGCTTCCTGCTCGCGATCGACGGACTGAGCATCGTGCTCAGCCGCATCGCCCTGCTCGACGGCCCGCTCACCTTCTTCGTGCTGCTCGGGGTGCTCTTCGTGCTCCTCGACAGGCGCCGCACGATCCCGCTCCTCGAACGGGGCGACCCCGACAGACCCGAGCCGCTGTGGGGTCCGATCCTGTGGCGGCGCCCGTGGCTGATCGCGGCGGGCGTCGCCCTCGGCGCCGCCTCCGCCGTGAAGTGGTCGGGCCTGTACGCGCTCGCGGGCTTCGGCCTGTACGTCGTCGTGACGGATGCCCTCGCGCGGCGCCGCGCGGGCGTCGTGGTCTGGCCGTCCGACGCGGTCTTCCGGCAGGGCCCGGTCTCGTTCGTGCTGCTGGTCTTCCCCGCGCTCGCGACCTACCTCGTCAGCTGGACAGGATGGCTGGTCACCGCGGGAGGGTACGACCGGCAGAGCGACCCGAATCCGCTGATCGCGCTGTGGAACTACCACCAGTCCATGCTCGGGTTCCACGTCGGGCTCACCCGCGGGCACCCCTACGCGAGTCCCGCCTGGGAGTGGCCGTTCCTCCTGCGCCCCACCGCGGTGTGGGTCGACAGCGATCCCGGGCCCTGCGGCACCGACCACTGCATCGCCGTGATCTCCTCGATCCCGAACCCGCTGATCTGGTACGCCGGCGTCGCGGCATCCGTCTACCTGCTCTACCGGCTCGTGCGCGGCTGGGTGCTGCGGCAGTCGGTCGGCGCCGAGATCGGCATCCCGCTCGTCGGCCTCGCGGTGACGTACGTGCCCTGGCTGATGTTCCCCGAGCGCACGATCTTCCAGTTCTACACGGTCGTCATGATGCCGTTCCTCGTGATCGCGCTCGCCCTGACGCTGCGCACGATCGCCGGTCGGCGCGACGACCCCCTTTACCGACGGCAGTCCGGCGAGCGCACCGTGATCGTCTTCCTGGTCGTCGCCGTGCTGGTGTCGATCTTCTTCCTGCCGTCGTGGGTCGGCATGAGCGTGCCGTACCCGTTCTGGCTCGTGCACAACTGGCTGCCCGGCTGGGTGTGACCCCGAGAGATCAGCGCTTGCCCGCCAGGCGTGCGACGACCCAGAGCGCGAGCGTCAGCCCGGCCGTGAGCAGCAGTTGCGTGCGGGCCGCGGCATCGAACGCCGCCAGCACGACGACGCCGGCGATCAGAGCGACGCACAGCCACGACAGCCAGGGGAAGCCCCACATGCGGATCGGCAGCTCCGTGCCCGTGCGCTCGGCGCGGCGGCGCAGGATGATCTGCGACACCGCGACGGCCGCCCACGTCACGAGCAGCGTCGAGCCCACCACGTTCAGCAGCACCGGGAGCACGACGTCGGGGAACGCCCAGTTCAGCCCCACGGCCACGAAGCCGAAGACGACCGAGGCCACGACGGCGATCCGCGGGACCCCCTTCACGGTGGTGCGCGTGAGCGCGCGGGGCGCGAGGCCGCGCTCCCCCAGCGAGAACACCATGCGTGAGGCGCCGTAGATGTTGGCGTTCATGGCCGACAACAGCGCCACGACGACGATGATCGACATCACCAGATCGACGCCGGGAAGGCGCAGGGTGGCGAGCACCGCCGAGAACGGACCGTCGAGCACGGCCGGGGTGTTCCACGGCAGCACGGCGACGATCACGAAGATCGAGCCCAGGTAGAACACGAGGATGCGCACGAGCACCTGGCGCACGATCCGGCGGATACTGCGGCCGGGGTCCGCCGATTCCGCCGCCGCGATCGCGACGAGTTCGGTGCCGCCGAACGCGAAGACGACGATGAGCAGGGCGGCGGCGATGCCAGCGGCGCCGTTCGGGGCGAAGCCGCCCTCGTCGAAGAGATGCGCGATGCCGGTCGCCGGCACCCCGGGGAACAGCCCGAGGATCGCGCAGACGCCGATCACGAGGAACACGATGATCGCGGTCACCTTGATCGCCGCGAACCAGAACTCGAAACGCCCGTAGCCGCTCACCGCGAAGAGGTTGATGGCGGTGAACGCGGCGACGAACAGCAGTACCCACACCCAGGCGGGCACGGCCGGCACCCACCCCGCGACGATACCCGCGGCGCCCGTCGCCTCGGCGGCGATGACGACCACGAGCTGGATCCAGTACATCCATCCGACCGCGCTGCCGGCGCTGCGCCCCATCGCATCCTGCGCGTAGGAGCTGAAGGCGCCGGAGCTGGGGCGCGCGGCCACCATCTCGGCGAGCATCGCCATCACCAGCACGACGATGGAACCCGCTACGAGGTACGAGATCAGCACCGCGGGACCGGCCAGACCGATCGCCTGCCCCGAGCCGACGAAGAGACCGGCACCGATCGCGCTGCCGAGCCCCATCATCGAGATCTGACGGCGCGTCAGCCCCGGCTTCAACGAGGTCGATGCGGTACTCGACGCGGTGGCGGGTGCGGTGGGGGCGGAGTCGGTCACCGCGCCACCCTAGACGGCGACCCTCTCGCGCGACAATTCGTGAGGCTCGCTCACCGGTAGCAGGCACACGAAGCCGCGGCAGTCGTAGGCCAGACCCTCCGTGCCCGAGCGCCCGGCGAACAGCTCGAACCCGGCCGCGGCGAACTCCTCGGCCTGTGCGGGCGACACGACGCCGACCACGTCGGCATCCGCACGTCGGGCGGCGACGGCGAGTGCGCCCGCCGGGTCGTCGGTGACCACCACGATCTGCCGCGGCGGATCGACGAGCCCGGCCGCGACGCGCAACAGACTGCCGTGCGCGAACGGTTGGGACAGGGCGGATGCCGCGTAGGCGTGCACCACGGAGGCGGCTGCGTCACGGTACCGCTCCCCCGCCCCGAGACGCCACGCGGTCAGCGCGGCCTGGGCGAGTGCTGCGGAGCCGGACGGCAGATCGCCGTCGGTCTGATCGGGAGACGAGGCGATCCCCTGCGCGCTCAGGAGCGGATCGCCGGCGATGCCGTCGAGGGCGAGATCGACGATGCCCCGTGCGGCGATCGCCCACGTCGCCTCCCCCGTCGCGAGAGCCAGCGCGAAGAGGCCGTCGGCGAGGAGGCCGAGATCGGAGGGGGTCGCGACGGCCGTCGATGACACACCGTCGAGCGACGCGCGCACGAGGGCACCGCTCGCATCGCGGTTGGTGGTGAGCACGGCATCCGCGGCCCGCCGGGCGGCGTCGACCCACGATGCTTCGCCCAGAGCAGCGCCCGCGCGCGCGAGGGCACCGATCGCGAGGCCGTTCCAGCCCGTGATCACCTTGCCGTCGACGGCCGGCGGTTCGAGACCCTGACGCCCGGCGGCATCACGGAGGTAGTAGCCGCCCTCGCTGCGCTCGCCGTCGATCCACGACTCGGAGTCCTGGGCGGCTCCGAACCCGCCGCCCTCGCGCTCGAGGACGTCGATGAGGAACCCGGCGATCCCTCGCACCGTGACTTCATCACCGTCGTCCAGCGCGACATCCAGCAGTTGCGCGTTATCGGTGAGCATCCGCTCGTAGTGGGGCACCGTCCAGTCGCGCTGCGTCGCGTAGCGGAAGAACCCGCCCCCGACGTCGTCGCGCAGATCACTCGCGGCCATCGCGGAGAGAGCGCGCCGCCCCGCGTCCGCCGCCGCCGCGTTCTGCCGGCGCACGAGCGGCGCCTGCAGGAACCGCAGCACCGTCGCGACGGGGAACTTCGGTGCGCCCCCGAAACCGCCGTGCTGCGGGTCCTCGCGGTCGGCGATCGCCGATGCCGCGCCCGCGAGCGCCGCAGCATCGGGCAGGTCCGAGGGCGTCGTCTCGGCGGCGCGCGCGAGTGCTTCGATCACGGCATCCGCCGACTCCTCGGCCTGCGCCCGGCGCTGCGTCCACCCCTCCTGCACCGCCGCGAGCACCTCGCGGAACGAGGGCATCGGCGGGCGGGAGTCCGGTGGCCAGTAGGTGCCCGCGAAGAACGTGCGCCCGCGCGGGGTCGCGAAGACGGTGAGCGGCCAGCCGAGGTTCTGGGTGAACGCGGATGCCGCGGCCATGTACGCCCCGTCGACCTCGGGATGCTCCTCGCGGTCGACCTTCACCGCCACGAAGTCGCGGTTCACGATCGCCGCGGTCTCGGGGTCGGAGAAGGACTCGCGCGCCATCACGTGGCACCAGTGGCACGTCGAGTACCCGATCGAGATCATCAGCGGCACGTCGCGGCGCTGCGCCTCGGCGAACGCCTCCTCGCCCCACGGATACCAGTCGACGGGGTTCTCGGCGTGCGCGCGGAGGTAGGGGCTGAGCGTGTCGGCGAGCCGGTTGGTCATGATGAACTCGTCTCGGTCGCGAGGTCGGCTGTCGTCGTCGCCGTTTCCAAGGCGTGCAGTGAGACGTATCGCTGTCGCCGTACGTAACCGGTGCCACGACCGCTCGTCTCGTGAGTGAGCGGACGCGCGAGCTGACGATGGTCAGGATTGCCCGGTCCGGTGAGGAGGAACACCTGATTGACCCCAGAAGCGCCTCCTGCGGCGAGCGATGCGCGGATCACCGCCGCGACCTTCCGATCGTTCCGGTCCGCGGAAGCCGCGAGTCCCGCCGCCTCGGCTTCGCTCCACGGAACGTTGTCCCGTCGGTGCACGACCCGAGGAACTTCGGACTTGATCTCCTGATCCGCGTAGAACGCGATCCGCTCCACTGGCTGGAACCACCGCCCCGCCTGGCAGACATAAGCGAGATTGGACTCGTAGAACGTCCACGCATCTCGGGCGGGGACAACGACGGTATCGAGCGGGCTGTGTGGTCGCTCCGCATAGATTTCCCCGGTGCGATCGATGTCCGCCAACCAATCCGCGGCATCGGCTCCGATGAATCCGGCGACCCGCTGCACCCTCCTGATCTCGAAAGGGATGTCGACGTTGAGCATCGAATCGTGATGCGCGAGCCTGTTTCGGAACTTGCGAATGGCTTCGACCTCGGACGCCACCTGCTTCCTCGCCCCGGACGACCCAGGGAAGGCGTGACGAAGCGCGGCACGCCAGAGTTCTTCATAGCGGCGCCCGAGCATCCCCGACCAGAAACCGAACGAGAGTCCGGCGACGATCTGATGGCGCGAGTCTCGGTTGAGTGGACGCAGACGATCCCGCACGACCTCGACCGCGCCCGCGATCTCGTCGTTGGCCGGTGGGCGGCACAAGAACCACGGCATACCGCGCGTTGACTCATCGACGTGTTGCGCGAGTGCGCGATCCAGGGCGTTCCGGAGGAGGACCTCGAGATGAGCGACGATCTCGAACGACGCGGATGACATTCGTGCGCTCCACTCGTACAGCGAGAGCGCCTTGTCAGCGTCCGACTCGGAACGTGCGAGATACGGCGCGAGCCGCGGAGCCGATAAGTGGGAGCAGATCGTATCCGCGGAGTAAGTGCGTGGCATGCGACCCGATGGTACCCTGGTGGAGAACGCCCCGGTGTCGCCTCTGTCTGACAAGCGCCCGGGGCTTTTCCCTTCAGATCGCGAGAGCGGCGAGGGGCTGCGAGGCCGCGTAGTTCACCAGCGGCAGCGCGCGCTCGGCGGCGAGGTCGATGCGCGAGCGCAGCACGTCGGAGTTGATCTCGTAGCCGTCGAAGTCGGTGTTGCTCGCGTACACGCCGATCGGCAGGGTGAGCGCCTGGAAGAACGCGAACAGCGGGCGCAGCTGGTGCTCGATGATGAGGGCGTGGCGCTCTCCGCCGCCCGTCGCCGCCAGCAGCACCGGCTTGCCGACGAGCTCGTACTGCCCGACGAAGTCGAAGAGGTGCTTGAAGAGTCCCGTGAACGACGCACGGTAGACGGGGCTGCCGACGATCAGCAGATCGGCCTGCTCGATCGCGACGAGCTTCTCCTCGACCCGGGCCGGCAGCTGATCGCGGCTCAGAGCACCCGCGAGGTCCGGGCCGATGTCGGTGAGCTCGATGACCTCGACCTCGACCGCCGTGCGCTCGGCCACGGCGGCGGCGATCGCACGGATGAGGGCGGTCGTCTTGCTGGGCTCGTGGAGCGACCCGGACACGGCGACGACGCGGTAGGGAGCTGTCATGTCCTCGACGGTACCCACGAAGACGCCCCGTGTCGCGGGCTGGCGACACGGGGCGTCATCTGTGGATTCCTGCCGAATCCGCGACGGGATCAGTTCACGTCGTCGGGGTGCGCACCGACGCGGCCCGAGCCGTCGAGCGGATCGAGGGCGTCGATCGCGGCGATCTCGGCATCCGTCAGCTCGAACCCGAAGACGTCGAGGTTCTCGCGCAGGCGCTCGGCGCGCACCGACTTCGGGAACACGATGACGCCCTTCTGCAGGTGCCAGCGCAGCACCGCCTGCGCGGGGGTGACGCCGTGGGCCGCCGCGGCCTCGGCGATCGCGGGAGTGCCGAACAGGTCGTACTTGCCCTGGCCGAGCGGACCCCAGGCCTCGATCTTGATGCCGTGCGCGTCGGCCCAGGCCACGACCTCGCGCTGCTGGTAGGCCGGGTGCAGCTCGATCTGGTTCACGGCGGGGGTGACGCCGGTCTCGGACACCACGCGCTCGAGGTGCGGCACGAGGAAGTTGGAGACGCCGATGCTGCGGGTCAGGCCCGCCTCACGCAGCTCGATGAGCTTCGCGAACGCGTGCACGTAGTCGTCCTTGGCGGGGGTCGGCCAGTGCACGAGGTACAGGTCGACCTTCTCGAGTCCGAGCTTGTCGAGGCTCTCGCCGATCGCGGCGCGGGGCTCGTCGTCGTGGTGGCGGTCGTTCCACAGCTTCGTGGTGATGTAGAGCTCGTCGCGAGCGATGCCCGAGGCCGCGATCGCCGCACCCACGCCCTCTTCGTTGCCGTAGATCGCGGCGGTGTCGATGTGGCGGTAGCCGATCTCGAGCGCTTCGCTGACCGCGCGCTCGGTCTCGTCGGCCGGCACCTTGAAGACGCCGTAGCCGAGCTGGGGGATGGAGGAGCCGTCGTTCAGTTCGAGGGAAGGAATCGTCATGCATCCAGCCTAGGACGCGTGATCTCGGGCCGGGCCGGAACCTCCGCCATTCTGCGCGCGGCGAACCCGACCAGGCGCTCGAGCGGACCCCGCCCGACGAAGATCGACCACGCGGTGGTGACGAGCAGCATCCCGATCGCGAGCACGGCCCAGAACACGTTGCTCGTGTAGTACCCACCGGGCCCGGTGATCACCGCGATCGCCAGCACGTGCCCGCTGTATGCCGACAGCGGCATGGACCCGAGCGCGCCGATCGGCCGCAGCGGCCAGCGCAGCGGACGGCTGAGCAGCAGGCACAGCGCGACCACGGCGAGGGCGAAACCACCCGAGCCCAGGATCTCGGCGGTGCCACCGCTGTGCGGCTCGACGGCGAAGATCGCGTGCAGCAGCGCCCCGAGCGGATCGGCCTGTGCGAGCGCGTCGGCGTATCCGGGCCACCCCGACGCGGGCGGCTCCTCGAACGACGAACCCGACTCGAAGCCGCGCACGACGTCGCTCCCGACGGCGCCGAGACCGTAGCCGACGATCGCCAGCACGACGCCGGTGACCAGGGCGATCACCGCGGTGCGCACGGTCGCGACGTGCAAGCGCCCGAGCGCCATGCCGCCGAGCACGAACGCCATCCACACCGTGATGGGGTAGCTGCCGTAGAGCACGAATCCGATGCCCGCCCCGAACGGGTTCAGCGTGACGGCGCCGAGGAGGGCCAGCAGCGCGGGCCCCGCGAGCGCGAGCATGCCGGCTCCGAGCAGCAGCTGCCACGGCTTCCACCGCAGAAACGGGATGACGGCGACGTAGAGCAGCCCGTAGAGGGTGAGGATCACCGCGATCGGGGTGTTGAGGAACTCGAGGGCGAGGCCGATGAGGAAGATCACGGCGCCGCGGCCGATGAGCCCGAGACGGATGCCGGGCAAACGGGCGGGGTCGGGCAGCGCGCTGCGACCGGTCATCAGGGCGATCGACACCCCCGCGAGCACGGCGAAGAGGATCGAGGAGCGCCCGTGCACGAGGTCGGTCCAGGTCGCCGGGTCGAGCCAGTCGAACGTCGACGTCTCGCCGATGTGCGCGCCGGCCATGCCGAGGATCGCGAGGCCGCGGGCCACGTCGAGGCCGAGGATGCGCGGCGGGCGGCCGAACTCGCGGAACCAGCGCACGGGAGCGCTGAGGGAAGGCGGAACGGTGGTCACCCGATGCATCGTAGGGGGTCGAGGTCGGCATACGATGAAGGGCTATGTCCTCTCCCGTGATCTCCTTCCCCCCGGAGCTGCCCGTCAGCGCGGCCCGGGCGGAGATCGCCGACGCCATCCGCGACCACCAGGTCGTGATCGTGGCCGGTGCCACGGGTTCGGGCAAGACCACGCAGCTTCCCAAGATCGCCCTCGAACTGGGGCGCGAGCGCATCGCGCACACGCAGCCGCGACGTCTCGCCGCCCGCACGATCGCGGAGCGCGTCGCCGAAGAACTCCAGGTCGAGCTGGGCACCCTCGTCGGCTACAAGGTGCGCTTCACCGACAAGGTGTCCGACGACACCCGCATCGCGCTGATGACCGACGGCATCCTGCTCAACGAGATCCACCGCGATCGGTTGCTCACCCGCTACGACACGATCATCATCGACGAGGCGCACGAGCGCTCCCTCAACGTCGACTTCCTGCTCGGCTACCTCGCGCGCATCCTGCCCGAGCGCCCCGACCTCAAGGTGATCATCACCTCGGCGACGATCGACCCCGAGAGCTTCGCGAAGCACTTCTCCGCTCCCGGCCCGGGCGACGACCGAGTGCCGGCGCCGATCATCGAGGTCTCCGGCCGCACCTATCCGGTCGAGATCCGCTACCGCCCGCTGGTCGCCGACGCCGACGCCGACGAGACGGATGCCCCGTCATGGGTCCCTGAGCCTGTCGAAGGGCCCGAGGACGAGGTCTCGGCGATCGTCGCGGCGCTCCGCGAACTCGACCGCGAGGAGCCCGGCGACGTGCTGGTCTTCCTCCCCGGCGAGGCCGAGATCCGCGACGCCGCCGACGCCGTGCGGGGCGCGTATTCGAAGGACCGCTCCCCCACCGAGGTGCTCCCCCTGTACGGGCGCCTCTCCGCCGCGGAGCAGCACCGTGTGTTCGAGCGCAGCCGAGTGGCGGGCGTCCGCCGCCGCGTGATCCTCGCGACGAACGTCGCCGAGACGAGCCTCACGGTTCCCGGCATCCGCTATGTGATCGACACCGGCACCGCCCGCATCTCGCGCTACAGCAACCGATCGAAGGTGCAGCGTCTGCCGATTGAGGCGATCTCGCAGGCATCCGCGAACCAACGTTCCGGTCGCGCCGGTCGCACGAGCGACGGCATCGCGATCCGCCTGTACTCGGAGGACGACTTCGCCAAGCGGCCGGAGTTCACCGAGCCCGAGATCCTGCGCACCTCGCTCGCCTCCGTCATCCTGCAGATGCTGTCGCTCGGATTCGGCGACATCTCGGACTTCCCCTTCCTCACCCCGCCCGACTCGCGCGGTGTGAAGGCGGCGTTCGACCTGCTCACCGAACTCGGTGCGGTCGAACCGTCGCGGCGCGACGGGTCCCCGCACCTCACGCGCATCGGCCGCGACATCTCACGCATGCCGATCGACCCGCGCTTCGCCCGCATGCTGATCGAGGCCGGGCGCCACGGCGTCACCCACGATCTGCTGCCGATCGTCTCGGGCATGACGATCCAGGACGTCCGCGAGCGACCGGAGGAGCGCCGCGAGGAGGCCGACCGGCTGCACGCGCGCTTCGTCGACCCGACCAGCGACTTCATCACCCTGCTCAACCTCTGGAACCACCTGCGCGAACAGCAGCGCGAGCTCGGATCCAGCGCGTTCCGCCGCCTCTGCCGCTCCGAACACCTGAACTACGTGCGCGTGCGGGAGTGGTTCGACGTGCACCGCCAGCTCAAGACGCTGGTGAAGAGCGCCGAGCCGAAGGGCGACGGCAGCAGCGATCCCGACGCGATCCACCGGGCGATCCTCGCGGGACTCCTCTCGCAGATCGGACTCCTCGACGAGCGCACCGCCCCCGCTGGCAAGACGCACGCACCCGCGAAGGACAAGGGGCGCCGCATCGCCGAGTACCGGGGGGCACGCGGCATCCGCTTCTCGATCTTCCCGGGGTCGGGTCTGCGCAAGAAGAGCCCGCGCGCGGTCATCGCGGCCGAGATCGTCGAGACCTCGCGCACCTTCGCCCGTACCGTCGCCGCGATCGATCCGGCGTGGGCCGAGCCGCTCGCCGGCGACCTCGCCAAGCGCCAGGTCACCGAGCCGCACTGGTCGAAGGATGCCGGCGCCGCCGTCGCCTACGAGAAGGTGACGCTGTTCGGCCTCGAGATCATTCCGCGCAGGCGCGTGCAGTTCGCGCGCATCGACCGCGCGGCCTCGCGCGAGCTGTTCGTGCGGCAGGCGCTCGTCGAGGGCGAGTGGGATCCGAGCCGCATCGACAAGCGCGTGAGCGCCTTCTGGCGCAGCAACGCCGAGCTGCGCAAGCGTCTCGAGAAGCTCGAGGAGCGCGAGCGCCGCCGCGACATCCTCGCCGGTGACGAGGCGGTGTTCCGTTTCTACGACGAGCGCATCCCCGCCGAGGTCTTCGACGTGCGGTCGTTCGAGACCTGGTGGCGGGAGGCGCTGACGACGACGCCGAAGCTCCTCGTCATGCGCGAAGCCGATCTGATCGACGACGACGGGCGGGCCTCGCAGAGCGAGTTCCCCACCCGCTGGACGCAGGGCGACCAGGTGCTCGGCCTCGCCTACCGGTTCGAGCCGGGCGCCGCCGATGACGGTGTGAGCGTCGTGGTGCCGCTCGCCCTGCTCGCCCAGATCGAGGACACCGGGTTCGACTGGCAGGTGCCGGGGCTGCGCGCCGAACTCATCACGGGCCTGCTGCGTGCGCTGCCCAAGGCGATCCGGCGTCACGTCGTGCCCGCCGCCGACTGGGCCGACAAGTTCGGCGCCGAGCTCGCGGGCCAGGGCCCCGAAGACCACGACGGTCGCCCGAGCAGGTCGTTGAAGGAGGCGCTCGCGCGCCTGATCCAGCCCCTCGCGAACCAGCTCGTCTCGGCCGCCGACTTCGAAGACGAGCGGGTGCCCGCTCATCTGCGCATGAACTTCCGTGCGGTCGACGAGCGCGGGCGCGTGGCCGGTTCCCACCGCGACCTCACGACCCTGCAGGCGGAACTTTCCGACCGCGCGCGCAGCAGCGTCGCGCGCTCGATCGCGAAGCCCGAACGCGGACCGCGCGCACGGGGTGGTTCCGAGGCCGTGGCCGCGGCATCCGCTCGGGGTCCGATCGAGCAGGCGGGTCTCACCGCCTGGACGTTCGGCGACCTTCCCGAAGTGCTCGATACGCGCGTCGCCGGTGGCGTCGTGCGCGGCTACCCGGCGATCGTCGACGAGGGCAAGAGCGTCGCGGTGCGCGTGGAGTCATCGGCGGATGCCGCGGCCGACGCCACCCGTGACGGCGTGCTGCGCCTCGTGCTGCTGGCCGTGCCGTCGCCCTCGTCGTACGTGCAGCAGCACCTCACCAGCCAGGAGAAGCTCGCCCTCGCGGCATCGCCGTACCCGTCGGCGGCCGCGCTCATCGAGGACTGCCGTGCGGCCGTGGCGCGGAAGGTGATCGACGCTTCGACAGGCTCAGCGACCGGGGGTGTCGGCATCGTGCGCACCGAGGCAGACTTCGGTCGGGTGCGGGATGCCGTGTCGGCCGCGCTCGTCGACGAGCTGTTCGCATGCGTGTCGCTCGTCGCCCGCATCCTCACGCAGTCGCGCGAGGTCGAGCGCGGCATCAAGTCGCAGAACTCTCTCGCCCTCCTCGGGCCGTTGAACGATATCCGCACGCAGCTCTCGGGGCTGCTGCATCCGCGCTTCGTGTCGGCCGCCGGCGTCGACCGGATCGCGCATTTCCCCCGCTACCTGAGCGGCATGGTCGACCGGTTGAAGACCCTCTCGTCGGAACCCGGCAAGGACCGCACGCGCATGAGCGAGTACGAACGGATGGCGAAGGCCTTCGAGGATGCCGGGGGCACGATCCCGCTCCCCCGCGGTGCCGCTGCGTCGCTCGTCGAGACCCGCTGGCTGCTGGAGGAGTACCGGGTGAGTGTGTTCGCCCAGCGCCTCGGCACCGCGCAGCCCGTGTCGCCGCAGCGCATCATGAAGGCCCTCGCGGGGAAGTAGCGCGGGTAGCCTGAGGGCATGGCTCGCGCGATCGTCTACACCGAAATCGGCTCCCCCGACGTCCTCCACCTCACGGAGGTGCCCGATCCCCTCGCCGGCCCCGGCGAGATCGTGGTGCGCATCGAGGCCGCGGGCGTCAACCCGATCGATGCGAAGATCCGCGGCGGACGCCGCCCCTCGCCTCCCATCACCGAACCCCGCCCGGTCGGCTTCGACGGTGCGGGTGTCGTCGATCAGGTCGGCGACGGTGTGGAAGGCTTCGCGGTCGGCGACCGGGTCGCGATCCGCGACGCCCACGGCACCTACGCGTCAGCCCTGCTCGTGCGCCCCGAGAACCTCGCCCTCCTGCCCGACGCGGTGACCGCCGCGGAGGGCGCCGGCATCGGCATCCCCGCCGGCACCGCCTACCAGGTGCTGCGCTCGCTCGCCGTGGGCCCCGACGACGTGCTGCTCGTGCACGCGGGTTCCGGCGCCGTCGGCCAGGCGGCCGTGCAGTTCGCCGTGGCGTGGGGCGCGACCGTGATCGCGACCGCCAGCCCCTCGCGCCACGCGCAGCTGCGCGAGCTCGGCGCGATCCCCGTGGCCTACGGCGACGGCCTGCTCGAACGCGTCCGCGACGCCGCGCCGTCCGACGTCACCGTCGTGTTCGACGGCGCCGGCACCGACGAGGCCATCGAGGTGTCGCTCGCGCTCGTCGCCGACCGCGACCGCATCGGCACGATCGTTCGCGGACCCGATGCCGCATCGTTCGGCATCCGCGCCTTCTCGGGCGGCTCGCCGGTCCCGCTCACCGACGAGGAGCAGGCCTGGCGCGCCGAGGCGCTGCCGAAGACCATCGAACTCCTCGCCAGCGGCGACTTCGTGATCGAACTCGGACCCGAGCTGCCCCTCGCCGAGGCCGCCCGGGCCCACGAACTCGTCGAGGCGCACGTCGCGGGCAAGATCGTGCTGGTGCCGTAGGTCGCGAGAAGAGTCATTCTCCGTACCTGGGCAACCATCGCACTCCGTCCGGCCCGATGGGGACGCGGCTGTCCGGTGCGGTCTCCAACTCTTCCATCAGCGGGATGAAGACCTCCCACAGCGCCCAGTCGTCGGGATTGTTGCGCACCTCCGGTCGCATCGTCGCCCTCTGTCGGCAGCCGAGCGCGAAAACCGTAGAGGTCCTTGTCTCCACGCGCGAGCCGGACCTCGAGGTCGTCCCCGACAACGATCGCGCTCGCCAGGCGGAACTGCTCGAGAGTCTCCCCGAGCTTTCGACTCGCTGTCGACCAGACTCGCTCGACAGCCTCCGAAAAAAGCTGCGCAGTGTCCGCCGGATCCTCCGAACGGGGCATGATTCTCCTCTGACTCGCCGGGCAGATGACGCCCAACACTCTGTCAGTTCACCAGCGCTCGTGGAGACCGGCTCCGAATCTGTGGAGAGATCGCCCGCCGCGCGCTTTAAGACAGCGACTTCGCGCGAACTGCAGGATCGAATGACAGTTGTCGGACGAATCTCGTCAGAACGTCCGACATTCGTCCGTCGATCCTGCAAAACGGTCACCCGCCACAACCGACTCCTCAGTCGCTCGGCGCGACCGCCCGGCCGATCGACAGCATCAGGCGGTTCGCCCAGTTGAAGAACGCCGCGCCGTGGATGACGTCGGCGATCTCGAGATCGTCGAGCCCCGCCGCGCGCAGCCGCTCCACCTCGGCCGTCCCGAAAGCGCTGGGCGTGTCGGTCAGCGCGACGGATGCCGCGACGATCGCGTTCCACCGCTCCCCGAGGTCCGCGCCCACACCCTCGTCGAGCAGGAGGTCGACGTCGTCGGGGCGCTTGCCGTGGTGCGCCGCGAAGCGGGAGTGCACCGAGGCGCAGAACACGCACCCGTTGCGGCGCGAGGCGGCCGTCGCCGCGAGCTCGCGATCCGCCCGCGGCAACCCCTCCGCCACGTTGTAGAAGATGTCGTTGTCGACGAGCGTGCGCGCCTTGAGCACTTCGGGGTCGCGCGCGAGCAGCCGGAAGTAGTCGTTCTTCGCACGCGCCGCATCGACCAGACCCTCGTAGTGGCGATCGGTCAGCTCCTCGACCGCGAGCGGCGCGAGATGCGGCGTCCACCCGACGTTCGCGCGCGTGAACGCGTGCGGATGCGGCGAATCGGCGTGGCGCAGCGGGCTGGCTGTGCGGGCATCGACGGAGGTGGGAGATGTCATACGAGAACCTTCAATCCGGTGACGACGCGCTGCTGGAACGCGAGGAACGAGACGAGCTGCGAGAGGGTGACGATGCCGTCGGCCGACCACCCCGCCTCGACGAGACGACCCAGGTCGTCTCCCGAGGCCTCACGCGGGCGCAGCACGAGCAGGTGCGCGTGCGCGAGGGCCGCGGCGAGGCGCTCCCCGAGCGCGGCGACCGCGGCATCCGACGGGGTGTAGCGCAATCCATCGGTGTTCTCGGACTGCAGACCCAGCTCCGTGTACGCGCCGAAGGGGCCTGCGACCGCCGCGGACGCGGCCTCGGCGAGCGCGACCGCCGAGCGCTCGGCATCCGCCTCCTGCGCCCGTGCGGCGTAGAACGCCGCCGTCGGGTCGTCGGCGCCGGCGAGAGCCGTCGCGAACGCCGCGACGATCTCGCGCTCGGCCTGCGACACCTCCGCATCCGAGACGGGGGCGAACAGCGCATCGAAGCTCGCCTGCAGCTGATCGCGGGTGACGGGGCGACGGTGCCGCAGAGCGTCCAGCTCCGGCGTCACCCCCACGATCCGGTCGACGACGTCGTGAGTCATTTGTTCTCCTCGAGTGTGTGGGATGTGAGCGTCTGGGACACGGAGTAACCGAGGGCCGGGGCGACCTCGCCCGCGAAGAGCTCGATCGAGCGCAGCACGTGCTCGTGCGGGGCATCGACCGAGTGCACCTGGAAGGCGACCTCCGTCGCCCGGGCGAGGGTGGTGTCGGCGGAGAGCGACTCGGCCACCTGCTCGGGCGTGCCGAGGTGCGTGTCGAGCGCCGCGATCAGCTCGTCGAGACTGTCGCCCGGGATCGTCTGCCCCTGCGCCCGGAACCCCTCGGCGGCGCGGCGCAGACCGACCTCGGCGAAGCGCAGCGCCTCGGCACGGTCGTCGGCGACGAACACCGTGCGCGACGCCGTGATGCGCGGGGCGACGCCGGTGGGCAGCGCGGCGAGATAGGTGTCGATGATCGGATCCTGCAGCGCCGACAGCGGCGCGTGCGGCGCCTCCGCCGAACGCGGCTGCGTGCGCGAGAGCAGCAGCCCGTGCCCGCGGATGCCGGCGCGATGACCGCCGGGAGCCGAGAAGGTCGCCTGCCAGACGCGTTCGGCGAGCGTGGAGGTGTCGGGATAGATCGCGTTGCCCGCGCCGACGTCCCGCCCCTCCAGGGCGTCGACCAGAACCTGGAGCTTGCGGTCGTAGGTGGCGGCCTTCGCGCGCACGTCCTCCCCGAAGGGCACGAACGACGACGGGGTGCCGCCGCTGCCGAGCCCGAGATCGACCCGCCCGCCCGAGAGCAGATCGGCGACCGCGGCATCCTCGGCCACCCGCACCGGATCCTCCAGCGGCAGCGTCACCACTCCGGTTCCGAGGCGGATGCGCGAGGTCTGCGCGGCGACGTGCGCGAGGAACACGAGCGGCGAGGGCAGCCCGCCCTCCGCGGCGTGGAAGTGGTGCTGCGCGACCCAGGCGCGGCCGATCCCGTGCCGTTCCGCGTGCTGGATCTGCGCGGTCGCGAGCGCGTACCGTTCGGCCGGTGGCGCATCGTCGAGCAGCCGGGTGAAGAAGGCGACGGTGGGAGCGGATGCCGTCATGCGGGCACCTCCGTTCTGCCGGGGACCGCGGCGAGCAGCTCCCGGGTGTAGTCGTGCTGGGGGTCGTGGAAGAGTTCTTCGGTCGCGCCCTCCTCGACGATGCGCCCGTGCCGCATCACCGAGACCGTGTGGCTGATGCGGCGGACCACCGCGAGGTCGTGCGAGATGAAGAGGTAGGTGAGTCCGAGTTCGCTCTGCAGCGAGGCGAGTAGCTCGAGGATCCGGGCCTGCACCGTGACGTCGAGAGCGGAGACCGCCTCGTCGAGCACGACGATCTCGGGGTCGATCGCGAGCGCACGGGCGATCGCGACGCGCTGGCGCTGACCGCCCGACAGCTCGCTCGGTCGGCGCTGCGCGAGATCCTGCGGCAGCGAGACCCGATCGAGCAGGGCGAGGGATCGCTCCCGCCGTTCGGCCCGGGTGCCCACGCGGAAGCTCTGCAGCGGCTCGGCGACGATGTCGACCACCCGCTGCCGCGGATCGAGCGACGCGAACGGGTTCTGGTACACGAGCTGGATCCGCCGGCGCAGCGCCCGGAGGCGCTCCCGCGACGCATCGGTCACATCCGCGCCGTCGACCTCGATCGTGCCGGCGTCCGGTTGCAGGAACCGCGTGACCAGACGCGCGGTCGTGGTCTTGCCCGAGCCGGACTCCCCCACCAGCGCGTGCGTGGTGCCCTTGCGCACCCGGAAGGACACGTCGTCGACCGCGCAGAAGCGCTCGCGCCCCGCCACCCGGAACTCCTTGACCAGGTTCGCCGCGACGATCGCATAGGGCTTCTCGGCCGCGACCGCCGCCGCATCGCGCAGGAACGGCGGCGCCTCGGGGCGCCGGAAGCCCGTCGTGAACGCGGGAGCGTCGGCGAGGAGCCGGCGGGTGTAGGCATCCGTCGGCGCCTCCAGCACCCGTCCGCTCTCGCCCTGCTCGACGATGCGGCCGTCCTTGAGCACGACGATCCGCTGCGCGCGATCGGCCGCGACACCCAGGTCGTGGGTGACGAGGAGGATGCTGGTGCCCTCCTCCTCTCGCAGTTCGTCGAGCAGGTCGAGCACGCGGCGCTGCACCGTGGCGTCCAGCGCACTCGTCGGCTCATCGGCGATCAGCAGCCGGGGGCGCAGGGCGATCGCCGTCGCGATCAGCACGCGCTGGCGCATGCCGCCGGAGAGCTCGTGCGGGTACTGCTGGGCGCGCAGCGCCGGATCGTCGATGCCGACCCGGTCGAGCAGTTCGATCACCCGCGCGCGGCGGGCCCGGCGATCCCGGTGACCGTGCAGCCGCAGGATCTCCTCGACCTGCGCCCCGATCGGACGCACCGGATCGAGCGAGGTCACCGGATCCTGCGGCACGAGGCCGATCTCCGGACCGCGGATGCCGCGCAGGGCACGGTCGCTCCAGCCGGCGATCTCGAGCTCGCCGAGGCGCACGCTGCCGCCGTCGACCCGTCCCCCGGCGGGGAGCAGGCCCAGGATCGCGTGCGCGGTCGTGGACTTGCCCGATCCCGACTCGCCCACGAGGGCCAGGGTCTCGCCCTCGGCGATCTCGAACGAGACGCCGTGGACGGCCGCGCGGGCGCCGTAGGAGACCTTCAGATCCTGCACGCTCAACACGCTCATCGGACGTTCCTTCCCAGACGGTGGCTGATCCTGTTGGCGCTGAGCACGACGGCCACGACCACGAGGCCGGGCAGCGCGGTGAGCCACCAGGCGGTCGCGACGTAGTTGCGGCCCTCGGCGATCAGCAGCCCCCACTCGGGGGTGGGCGGCGGGGCGCCGTAGCCGAGGAAGCCGAGGGTGGAGATCGCGAGGATCGCCGTGCCGAACTGCAACGCGGCGAGCGCGGCGATCGGGGTCAGCGAGTTGGGCAGCACGTGCCGCCGCAGCACGGTGACGAACGTGCCGCCGCTGCCGTAGGCGGCCTCGACGTACTCGGTGCGCCGCACCCGCGCGACCTCGGCGCGCATGAGCCGCGCGAACGCGGCGACGCTGCCGAGCCCCACGGCGATCGCCGCGTTCACGGTGCCGAACCCGAGCAGGATGATCACTGACAGCGAGAGCAGCAGGCCCGGGATCGCGAGGAGCACGTCGACGACCCGCATGAGGATGTCGTCGATCACCCCGCCTAGCGCGCCCGCGACCGCACCGATGAGGGTGCCGAGGGCGAGGCCGACGGTCACCGCGATCAGGGCGCCGGAGAGCGAGTGGACGGCGCCGTGCACGACGCGGCCGAAGAGGTCGCGGCCGAGGGTGTCGGTACCGAACCAGTGCACGGCGCTCGGCGGCAGCAGCTTGTCGGCGGGCACCGCATCGATCGGGCTGCCCGGCGCGAAGACCCCGGGCACCACGGCCCACAGCACAGCGAGCGCCACGACGAAGAGGGAAAGGTATAACCCCCACGGACGCGCGCGCGGTGACCACCGTCGGCGTCGCCGCGAGGACTCGTTAGCCGCGGCATCCGTCTTCTCTGCTACTTGCTCGATGACGGCGCTCTCTGCGACGGCGTTCTCTGTGCCGATGTTCGCTGTATCGGCGGGCGAGACGGAGACGGTCATGCGGGAACCTCCTGGGCGTTCTGCGAGGGAACGGTTCGCGAGGCGGCGGGTGCCCGTCGCGCCCGCCCACGGCCCGTGCGTCGCTGCCGTGGATCGATGAGCGGCGTGACGAGGTCGACGGCGAAGCTGATGATGACGAACCCGAGCGCCGACAGCAGCACGACGCCCTGCAGCACAGGGATGTCCTGGTTGGCGACGGCCTGCTCGGTGAGCCGTCCGATGCCCGAGCGTCCGAACACCGTCTCGGTCACGACCGCCCCTCCGACCAGCTCGCCGAACAGCACGCCCGCGATCGTGAGCACCGGCAGAGCGGCGTTGCGGGCCACGGAGCGCGTGAGCACCCACACCGGCGGCGCCCCCTTGGCGCGCACCACCGTGATGAAGGGTTGCGCCTGCACCTGGTCGATCGCGCGCACGAGCACCTGCGCCAGCGGAGCCGAAATCGGTACCGCGAGCGTGAGCACGGGAAGGATCAGACCGCTCACCGGATCCGCACCCACGACCGGCACCCAGCCGAGCCCGAACGAGAAGACCTGGATGAGCAGGATGCCGAGCCAGAACACCGGCACCGCGACGAAGAGCCCCGGCACCTGGCGCAGACCGTCGCGCAGCCACCCGAACGGCGACAGCGACGACAGGCCCGCGACGAGCACCGCGATCAGCAGCGCGACCACGAGGCCCAGCGAGGCGAGCAGCAGCGTCTGCGGCAGCGCCTCGGCGAGCATCGTCAGCACCGGGGTGCCGAACTGGGTCGAATAGCCGAAGTCCCCCGCGAGGAACCCCAGTCCCGCGTGCAGGTACTGCTCCCACCAGGGCAGGTCCGCCCCATAGGTGGCGCGGATGCTGTCGAGCTGTTCGGGAGAGAGCCCGAGGCTCGGGTCCGAGAACTTGATCAGGATCGCGTCGCCCGGCAGCAGCTGCAGCAGGAAGAAGGTGGCCGTGAAGGCCGCGATCAGAACGATCGCGGCCTGCCCGGCTCGTCGGAGGACGAAGGTCATCAGTGCTCCTGCAGCCAGACGCCCGAGAACGTCGGACGGGCGACGGACTCGAAGTCCACGCCCTGCACGTAGGTGGCGGCGCCGTACACCTGCGGCTCCTCGAACAGCGGGATCACGTACGCCTGCTCGGCGATGTAGTCCTGCGCGGCCTCGGTGGCCGCGACGCGCTCGTCGGCGTCGGGCTCGGAGGCGATCGCGAGTAGCAGCGCGTCGAGCTCGGCGTCCTGCGAGATCAGCACGTCGCGGTTCTTCGTGAAGTACTGGCTCTTGATCACGTCGAGATCGGCCCGGCCGACCATCGAGTGGTAGAAACCGGTCTTGAGCGGGTCGCGCGTGTCTTCGGCGTAGGTGCCGGCGTCGCCGGGCTTGACGGTGAGCTCGACGCCGATCTTCGCGAGCTGCTGGCCGACCAGTTCGAGCGACTGCTTCGACAGCGGCTGCGGCTTGGCTTCGTAGACGGTGATCGACAGGCGCTCGCCGTCCTTCTCGCGGATGCCGTCGGCTCCGGGCTCCCACCCGGCCTCGTCGAGCAGCTCCTCGGCCTTCTCGGGGTCGTAGGCGTAGTGCTCCGACTCGTCCTTGTAGCCCAGTGCCTGCGACGAGAGCACCGACGTCGCCACCGGGTAGTTCTCGGTGAAGAGCGTGTCGACGACCTCCTGCGCGTCGACGCCGGCGATGATCGCCTGCCGCACGCGGATGTCTGCGAGCAGCGGGTTCTCGGGGCGCAGCGCGATCGAGTTGTTCACGCCGCGGGTCTGCGGGGCGTAGAGCGTGAAACCCGCGGCCTCGACGCGGTCCTCGTCGAACGCCTGCACGTAGCGCACGTAGTCGGCCTGGCCCGAGAGCAGCGAGCCGATGCGCACCGAGTCCTCGGGGGTGATGAGCACGTGCACCGCGTCGAGGTAGGGGCGGCCCTGGTTCTCGGCGCTCTCCGGCGCCCACGCGTAGTCCTCGCGCGCGGCGAGCGTGTACTCGGTGCCGAGCTTCTCGTCCGAGACGGTGAAGGGGCCGGCGCCGACGATGTCGGCGGCGTTGCCCGCCCCGAAGTCCTCGATCGTGCCGTCGAGCGTGTCGGACGACAGCAGCCCCGAGTTGATCGTCGAGGTCGCCTGCAGGAATCCGGGCGACGGCGCCGTGAAGCGGAACGTCACGGTGTCGTCGTCGACGACCTCGCTGCTGGCGTAGTTGTTGATCGCCTCGGAGATCGTGAGTCCGCGATCGGCGTCGCCGAGGCCGTAGGTGTCGAAGTTCTTCGCCACGACCGCGGCGTCGACCGGGGTGCCGTCCGAGAACGTCACATCGGGCTTGAGGTCGAACGTGTACTCGGTCGCGTCGTCGTTCACGGTCCAGTCGGCCGCGATCCACGGCTCGATCTCGAGCGTTTCCGGGTTCTGCCACGTGAGCCGGGCGGCGATGTTGTTGACGATGCCGCCGTTGGGGTAGAAGCCGGCCTGCGGCGGGTAGAGGTTCGTGTAGGCCTGGTGCTCGAGGTAGGTGAGGGTGCCGCCCTCGACGGGGTCGCCCGCCTCGGTGGGCACGTCGGACGGAGCCTGCGACGAGGAGCAGGCGACGAGGCTCGCCGCGAGGGCGAACGGGAGTGCGAGGGCGGCGACGCGGGTGATGCGACGTGTCATGCGAGGGTCCTCCGGAGGGGTGTGCGGTGCGGGATGGGGTTCACGTTAGGCAGAGCGATCGGTGCCGTGCGGCCGTGCGGTCACGCGTCGACACCGCTCGACACGAGCCGACTCGACCCGACTCGCGGGGTAACACTCAGGCGCTCCCGGAGGGTCGATCCCTCGCGTCCGAGCAGCCCGCGGCGGCGCAGTTCGGGGGCCGCGAGACGCGTGAACGCCTCGAACTGCGCCGGCTGGAAGGCCGAGAGAACGTTGAAGCCGTCGACGGCGCCGGCATCGCGCCAGGTCTCGAAGTGGTCGGCGACGGATGCCGCGCTCCCCACCACGAACGCACCGGGAACGGCGTATGCGGCGACCAGGTGCCGCCAGGTGAGCGAGGTGCCGCGAGCGGACCCGGAGACCTCGAGCCCGGCGATGCGGGTGAGGCGCTCGATCAACGCCGCTCCGCCCTCCCCCAGCCGGTCGGCCTCGGCGGCCGTCACCGGGGCGTCGAAGGCCGCGGAACGGAGCGGATCATCGGCCGGGATGCCGAGCGCATCCGCGAGGGCGGTGACCGAGCGGTTCGCGGGGAAAGCCGGACGAGATCGCTGATGCTCCTCGGCCAGCGGGACGAGCGAGAGCAGCCGCACCACGATGGCCTGCGCCTCGGCATCCGTCTCCCCGACCACGGGCAGCACCGGGGCGATGACCCGCACCGCCTCCGGTGAACGCCCGGCCTCGGCCGCGAGCAGCCGCAGGCCCGTGCGCGTCGCCACCGCATCGGCCAGTGAGGGCGCGGCGATGAGGGCGAGGTCGGCCTCGGTCGCGGCGAGCGCGCGCGAACGCGGCGAGGTGCCCGCGTGCACGATCGGCAGGCGTCCCTGCGGGGGCCGCGCGACGTTCAGCGGGCCGGTCACGCGCACGTGCGCCCCCTCGACCCCGGCCTCGCGGAGCCCGTCGGGGTCGATGAGCACGCCGCGATCGGCATCCGCGATCCAGGCGTCGGCGCTCCACGAGTCCCACAGCCGGTCGAGCGCCGTGACGAACTCCTCGGCGCGGTCGTAGCGGCTCTCGTTGTCGGCGTGCGCGTCGCGGCCGTGGTTGCCGGCCGCTCGCGGCTCGACGCCGGTGACGAGGTTCACCCCGGCGCGACCGCCGGTGAGCACGTCGAGCGAGGCGAGCGCCCTGGCCGTCGCGTAGGGGTCGGCGTAGGTCGTGTTGACCGTGGCGATCAGCCCGATCCGGGAGGTGACCCCGGCGAGGAAGAGCACCGCGCTCAGCGGGTCGATGCGCGCCAGCAGGTAGGGGTCGCGGAACTCCAGATCCGGACCGGTCGCGAGCCAGTCTCCGAAGAAGAGGTAGTCGAGACCCGCCTCCTCGCCCAGCTCGGCGATGCGTCGGAGCACCGCGGCGTCTCCGGCGGGATCGCGATGGGCGCCGGGGTGGCGCCAGCCGGAGGGATAGGCGCCGAGGGTGCGCACCATGGCGCCGATGATGAGTGGTTCGGTCATGCCCGCCACGGTAGGAGCGCGGATCGCCCCGTGCTCGGTCGGCGAAGCCGCGGGTCACGCGGCGCAACAGACCGACATACGCCCCGCGCGTCCGCGGTGTCGCAGGCACCCTCTACGCTGGGGACATGACTGGTCTTCGATGGGGAATCCTCGCGACGGGCGGCATTGCCGGCTCGTTCGCTTCCGACCTGCGCGCCGCGGGTCTCGACCTGGTGGCCGTGGGGTCGCGTTCGCAGGAATCGGCGGATGCCTTCGCCGCCCGCTTCGACATCCCGCACGCCCACCCGTCCTACGAGGCTCTCGTCGCCGATCCCGACGTCGACATCATCTACGTCTCGACCCCGCACCCGATGCACCACGCGAACGCGCGCCTGGCGCTCGAGGCCGGCAAGCACGTGCTCGTCGAGAAGGCCTTCACGCTGAACCAGGCCGAGGCCGCCGACCTGCAGGCCCTCGCCACCGAGCGCGGTCTGCTCGCGACCGAGGCGATGTGGACCCGCTATCTGCCGCACATGATCCGCGCGCGTGAGATCGTCGCCTCCGGCATCCTCGGCGAGGTGCGCTCGGTGAGCGCCGACCACACGCAGCTGCTGCCCTCCGACCCCGAGCACCGCTTGAACGCGCTCGAGCTCGGCGGCGGCGCGCTCCTCGACCTGGCGATCTACCCGATCTCGTTCGTCTGGGACATCCTCGGTGCGCCCACCACCATCCACAGCGTCGCGCGTCTGATCGAGACCGGTGCCGACGCCGAGGTCGCGACCGTCATGACCCACGAGGGCGGTGCGGTCTCGACCACGCTCTCCTCGTCGCGCACGGCCGGCCCGAACCGCGCGACGATCCTCGGCACGAAAGCCCGCATCGAGATCGATCGCTTCTTCTGGTCGCCGTCGGTGCTGCGCGTGATCGACCCCGAGGGCTCGGTGCTCGAGGAGTTCGACGGGCGTCTCGACCCCGAAGCCGGCGGCCGCGGCATGCAGTTCGAGGCTCTCGCCGCCGAACGCCTCGTGCGCGAGGGGAACCTCGCCGGCGACATCCTGCCGCTCGCCGAGTCCGTCGCGATCATGGGCACGCTCGACGAGATCCGCCGGCAGATCGGCGTCCGCTATCCCGGCGAGTCGACCGGCGAGCAGGCCTGAGCATGGCCGAGCCCACCGACGTCCGCGTCGCGGTCTACCTCGACTTCGACAACATCGTCATCTCCTGGTACGACCGGGTGCACGGTCGCAATGCCTACGGCAAGGACCGTCAGCGCATCAGCGAGAACCCGAACGATCCCGAGGTCGCCGAACGCCTGAGCCTCGCGATGATCGAGGTCGGCGCGATCATCGACTACGCCGCCTCCTTCGGCACGCTCGTGCTCACCCGCGCCTACGCGGACTGGTCATCGCCCGTGAACGCGGTCTACCGCTCGCAGCTCGTCGCCCGCGCGGTCGACCTGGTGCAGCTGTTCCCGGCCGCCGCCTACGCGAAGAACGGCGCCGACATCCGTCTCGCGGTCGATGCGGTCGAAGACATGTTCCGCCTGCCCGACCTCACGCACGTGGTGATCGTCGCCGGCGACAGCGACTACGTGCCGCTCGCCCAGCGCTGCAAGCGTCTCGGCCGGTACGTGATCGGGGTCGGCGTCGCCGGGTCCACGGCGAAGTCGCTGGCCGCGGCCTGCGACGAGTTCGAGGCCTACGACTCGCTCCCCGGCGTGCACCGTCCCGTCAAGGCCGCCCCGGTGGCCGAGGTCGTCGCCGCGCCTGCCGAGGCGGCCGAGGCGGAGGCCGAGCCGGTGGCCGAGGCTCCGACCGACACGGTCAAGAAGAGCACCCGCTCGCGTCGCGCCAAGTCGGCACCGGCCGCGCCGCCGCCCGAGCCCGTGATCGACCCGCAGAACGAGGCGACGCAGCTGCTCGAGCGGGCGCTGCGCCTGGGGCACGACAAGGCGGATGCCGACGAGTGGCTGCACAGCTCGGCGGTCAAGACGCACATGCGCCGCATGGATCCGTCGTTCAGCGAGAAGGGACTCGGCTACCGGTCGTTCTCGGACTTCCTGAAGTCCCGCGACGACATCGCCGAGCTCGAAGAGACCGGGCACGAGCGCTTGGTCAGGCTGCGCGACCGCTGACCTCGTCGCCGCCCGTGTCGTGACGCCCGAGGGCGCGCCACGAGAGGGCGGCCACGACGACCGTGACCGCGCCGACGACGGCGTAGGCGAGGCGCGGGTCGGTGAGCTGCGCGAGCGCCCCCACGAGCACGCCGGTCACGACGGTCGATCCCGGCAGCGCCATGGCCCAGATGCCCATGACGCGGCCACGGATCGGCGTCGGGGTCGAGAGCATGACGAGCGCGTTGGCGCGCGCGATGAACCACATCACGATCGCCCCGACCACCGCGAGGCCGAGGAACAGCAGGGGCAGCGTGGGCGCCGCCGCCGACAGCAGCACCGCCAGGCCCATCAGCGCCGCCAGCATCCGCACCTCGCCGCCGCGCGGCGTCGTCGGCCCGGTGGCCGAGAAGAATGCGCCGGGCAGCGCGCCCAGACCGAAGGCGACGGCCAGCAGCCCGTAGGTTCCGCCGTCGGCGCGGAAGACGTTCGCGACGATCAAGGGGATCACGACCGCGATGTTGTACCCGGCCGCCGCGCACACGGCGAGCAGGAGCGTCTGCCGCACCGCAGGCGCGCGGGCCACGAACCGCCAGGCGCCCGTCGTCGGCGGGTCGGGCGCGGCCGATTCCTCGACCACCGGAGCCGACGTCGGCCGCGACCGCGGCCGCAGCGTCAGCAGCACGATGATCGACGGCACGAACACCAGGGCATTCACGACGAAGCACCACGCGGCATCCGCGAACACGAGCAGCACCCCCGCCACTGCGGGGCCCAGCACCCGCGCGCCGTTGATGATGACCTCGTTCATGCTCACCGCGCTCGTCACGCGCTCGCGCCCGACGAGGTCGAGCACCAGCAGCTGACGCGCCGGGTTGTCGGCGGCGAACGCGAGGCCGTGCGCGAGCGAGAGCGCCATCAGCATCCAGATCTCGAGTGCACCGCCGAAGGCGAGCGCGGCCAGCACGGCGGCCACTACCATCTGTGCGACGGCCGTCACCAGCAGCACCGAGCGCCGCGAATAGCGATCCACGAGCACGCCGATGAACGGGCCGAGGGCGAGCGTCGGCACCATCATGCAGGCCGTCACGGCGCCGAGCGCGAGCCCATCACCCCCGAGCTCGACCACGAGCCACGCGATCGCGATCTGCGAGGCGGCCCCACCCGCCGCCGACAGCAGCTGCGCGATGCTCCATCGGCGGTAGTCGCGCATGCGCAGCGCGGCGAACGACCGGGTCAGGGCTTCGCGCGTGAAGCGATCGCGCCAGGAGCTCACTGGTTGCTGAAGGCGGCGTCGAACGAGGCCGTCGGCTTCGGCCACAGCAGCGACCGCACGTACTCCACGGCCTGCGCTGCGCCGTGCAGGCGATCCATGCCGGCGTCCTCCCACTCGATCGAGATGGGACCCGCGTACCCGATGGCGTCGAGCGCGCGGAACGAATCCTCCCAGGGCACGTCACCGTGCCCGGTCGAGACGAAGTCCCAGCCACGGCGCGGGTCGCCCCAGGGCAGGTGCGAACCGAGCACGCCCGCGCGTCCGTTGTGCGGGCGCAGCCGGGTGTCCTTGCAGTCGACGTGGTAGATGCGGTCGGCGAAGTCGACGATGAAACCCACCGGATCGATGTTCTGCCACATCATGTGCGAGGGGTCCCAGTTGAAGCCGAAGGCCTCCCGGTGGTCGATCGCTTCGAGGGCCCGCACCGACGACCAGTAGTCGTAGGCGATCTCGCTCGGGTGCACCTCGTGCGCGAACCGCACGCCCTCGGCGTCGAAGACGTCGAGGATCGGGTTCCAGCGTGCCGCGAAGTCGTCGAATCCTCCGTCGATCACCGACTCGGGCACCGGCGGGAACATCGCCACGTAGGGCCAGATCGACGACCCGGTGAACCCGACCACGGTGTCGACGCCGAGCTTGCGGGCCACGCGGGCGGCGCGCTTCATATCGTCGGCGGCACGCTGACGCACGCCTTCGGCCTCGCCGTCGCCCCACACGTAGTCGCGGAGGATCGCCTGATGGCGGAAGTCGATCGGCGCATCGCACACCGCTTGACCGGCGAGGTGGTTCGAGATCGCGAAGACCTGCAGGCCGTGGCGGTCGAGGATCTCGAGGCGGGAGGCCGCATAGGCGTCGTCCCCGTCCGCGCGCTGCAGGTCGAGGTGGTCTCCGGATGCCGCGATCTCCAACCCGTCGTAGCCCCACGAGGCGGCGAGCCGGGCCACCTCCTCGAACGGCAGATCGGCCCACTGGCCGGTGAACAGGGTGACGGGATGCGTGCTCATCGATGTGCCTCCGTTGGCGCTGCGGGGTAGTTCTCGGCGATCCACGCCCAGCTCGTCTTCGCGCTCTCGAACGGCTCCATGCTGGGCTTGTCGACCTCGATCAGAACCGTACCGCCGAAATCGTCCGGCAGCTCGGCGAGCGCCTCGCGGATCGGCACGTCGCCGAGCCCGGGCTCGAGGAAGAAGCGCTCGGCCATGACGTCGAAGTAGGGCGTCTTCTTCTCGCGCGCGGTCTTCGCGAGCGCGAGATCCATGTCCTTCACGTGCAGGTCCGAGATGCGATCGGCGTGCGCGGCGACCCAGGCCACGACATCCGTGCCCGTCCACGCCAGGTGACCGATGTCGGGCCCGGCGGCGAGGAGCGACGGCGAGATCGCGTCGAGCACGTGGTCGTACTCGGCCTCGGTCTCGATCCACGTGCCGACGTGGTTGTGCAGCGCGGGCGTCACGCCCTCGGCCGTCAGCACCTCCGCTGCCTCGCCGATGACGTTCACGACCCGATCGAGCCGCGCGGCGTCGAAGGCGTGGCCGGAGGCCGCCGCCTCGTCGATGCGCGGCCGCCCGGGGGCCATGTCGGCCGCGAGGAACACGCGATCGAGACCGAGGAACAGCGACTCCTCGGCACGCCGACGGATGCCGTCGAACCAGCGGAAGTGCGCCTCGTCGTCACCCGTGTGATCGCGCCCGAACTCCTCGGGAAGGCCGATGTGCACGTAGCCCGGCGTGACCGTCAACCCCGAGTCCGCGACGACGCGGGCGTACGCCTGCAGGGTCTGGGTCGGGAGCACCTCGAGCATGACCGACGAGAACCCGGCGTCGCGCACCTGACCGAGCACGATCGGCTGGCGGGCGAGGAAGCTCGGGCGGTCGAACTCCCATCCGACGCTGCCCGGATCGCCCGTCGAGTCGCCGAGCGAGACGGTGATCCACTGGAGGGTGTTGAGCGAGAAGTGGTCCCTGGTGAGCGTCATCGCGTCACTCCGTGATCTCTGCGACCCAGCGGGCCGTGTGGTGGGCACTGGCGACCGGGTCCATGCTGGCGCGATCGACCTCGATGATCACCCAGCCGTCCCATCCCTCGGGCAGCTGCTCGAGCGTGCCCCGCAGGTCGACCTGCCCGAGCCCGGGCTCGAGGTAGAGTCCGAGGTCGGTCGCCCGCTCGTAGCTCAGTCCCTCCTCGCGGCTGCGGCGAGCGAGTTCGAGATCGAGGTCCTTCAGGTGCAGATCCTGCACGCGGTCCGCCCAGCGCGCGATGGTGTCCTTCGCGCTGATGCCCGCCCACTCCAGGTGACCGATGTCGAAGGCCGCGCCGAGACGCTGCGCGTCGATCGCGTTCAGCACGTGCTCGTACTCGTGCTGCGTCTCGATCCAGGTGCCGACGTGGTTGTGCAGCCCGGGCTTCACGCCCTCGGCGTTCAGCACGTCGACGGCCTCGTCGATCAGGTCGGTGAGCTCGTCGAGGCGATCCTGCGAGAAGTCCGCGCCGATGGCCGGTTTCTGCCAGCGGATCGCCGTCTGGTCGACCTCGGCGGCGAGGAAGATCGTGCCGATCCCGAAGTAGTTCGATTCCTCGGCCTTGCGACGCACCGCGTCGAACCAGTGGATGCGCTCGAAGGTGCCGCGCTCGAGCCGTCCGCCGTGATCGCTCGCCAGCGGAACCTGCACGTACCCCGGGGCGAGGGTTAGACCCGACTCCCGCACCATCGCCGCGTAGTTCTGCAGGGTCTGCGTGTCGAGCACCTCCATCATCGTGGCCCCGAACCCGGCCTGTCGGATCTCGCCGAGCACATCGGGGTATTCGGCGACGAACGCGGGGTCGGCGAAGCGCCACAGACTCGCGCTCTCGAGGTCTTGCGGGTCCTCCTTCACGTTGATCCACTGGATCGCGTTGAGGGCGAACTTCAGGTCCTTCACGGCCATGGGAGGGGTCCTTTCAAGGGGGTCGCTGCAGGGGTCACGACGCGGCGGTCACTTCAGACCCGTGGCGGCGACGCCCTGGATGAAGTACTTCTGCAGGAACAGGAACAGGATGAGGATCGGCAGCAGCACGACCATCGCACCGGCCAGCAACAGGCCGAAGGAGATGGTGTTGGATGCCTGCGACGCGACCGAGAGTCCGACCGGCGCGGTGTAGGTGTCCTGCGACTGGGCGACGACGAGCGGCCAGAGGAAGTTGTTCCACGAGGTGAGGAACGACAGGATCGCGACGGTCGCGAGACCGGGACCGGTGAGCGGCAGGAAGACCCGGAAGAAGATCCGGCCCTCCCCCGCGCCGTCCAGACGCGCGGCCTCCATGAGCTCGAACGGCACGCCGTGCGCGAACTGGCGCATGATGAACACGCACAGCGGCAGCACGAGCACCGGCAGGATGATCGCGATGAGCGAGTTCACCAGGCCCATCTGCACGACGATCACGAACTGCGGCACGAAGAGCGCCACGTACGGCACGATCATCGATGCGATCACGAGCGGGAACACGAGGCCGCGTCCGCGGAAGCGCAGCTTCGCGAGCGCATACCCGGCCATCGCGCTGAAGAGCACGTTGCCCACGATCGCGACGCTCGAGACCACGATGCTGTTGAGCATGTAGGTGCCGAAACCGCGGTCGGCGAACAGCTGGATGTAGTTCTGGATCTGGAAGGACTCCGGGAACCACGCCCCCGGGTTGCCGAGGAACTCGGCCTGCGTCTTGAACGATCCGAAGAACACCCAGACGAAGGGCAGGAGCATGAAGACGGTGATGACGGTGAGCGCCGTGTAGTTCAGCGCTTGACGCGTCGGAGACAGAGTTTTCAATGTTTCGGCCTCAGGATTCTGAACTGGACGATCGCGACGATTCCGACGAGCACGAGCAGCAGCACCGATCCCGCCATCGAGGCGGAGACGTTGCCGAACCCGAACTGCTCGTACACCCAGACGGCGATCGACTTGGTGGATCCGAGCGGGCCGCCCTTGGTGAGCAGGTACGGCTCTTCGAAGATGTTGAGGAACGAGACCGTCTGCAGCACCGTGACGAGCAGTGTCGTCGGGCGCAGCAGCGGCAGCGTGATCGACCAGAGCCGGCGCCAGGCGCCCGCCCCGTCGGTGGCCGCGGCCTCGTAGATCTCCTCCGGCACCGCCTGGAGGCCGGCGAGGAAGAGGATCATGCAGGTTCCGGTCGTGCGCCACACGCCCATCATCACGACGGTGGTGATGGCCCAGCCCGGCTCGCCGAGCCAGTTCGGCGCTCCGAGTCCCAGATCCGTGAGGGTCGTGTTCACCGGCCCGGTGATCGAGAACGCGTACTGCCAGATCACGGCGGCGGCGACGATGTTGGTGATCACCGGCACGTAGGCCGCGGCCCGGAAGAAATTGCGCAGGCGACGGATGCCGTTGTTGAGCATGAGCGCCAGGGCGAGGCCCAGGGCCATGCTGATCGGCACGCAGATCACCACGAACATCACGGTGTTCAGGAACGCGCTCTGGAATCCGGGGTTGTTGATGATGTCGATGAAGCCCTGGAAGCCGGTGAAGTTCACGTTGAACGGATCGCGGATGTCGCGGGCGCTGATGTCGGTCAGACTCGCCCCGATCGCGAGCACGGCGGGGATACCGGTGAAGAGCAGGAAGATCGCGAGGAACGGGGCGAGGAACAGCCACGCGGTGGTGGCTTCGGCCCGCGATCCCTCGTGCACCTTCCTGATCCGTCGAGGACCGGTGCCCCGGGGGCGTCGCGCGGACGCCCCCGAGGTGACCATGGTGCGGGTCGCAGTGGTGGACATGATCGGGGTCAGTTACCCGTCCCGATGGACTCGGCCTGCGCCTGAGCCTCGTCGAGAGCGTCCTGCGCCGACACTCCGCCGCGGACGACCTTCTCCATCTGCTCACCGATCACGGTGCCGACCTGGCTCCAGGTCGAGACCTTCGGCAGGGTGACGCCGGTCTCGAGACCGGCCTCGACCGTCTGCAGCAGACGGTCGCCGGCGAGCGCCGGGTCCTCCCAGGCCGACTTCACGGCCGGCATGTTCTTGAAGATCTCGAACCACTTGACCTGGCTCTCGGGCTCCGACATGAAGCGGGCGAACTTCCACGCCGCGTCCTTGTTCTCGGAGTCCGAGGGCACGAACCAGCTGCCGCCGCCGACCGTGGTCGCGGCGTCGCCGTCGGGACCGACGGGCATCGTGGTGAGCGAGAGGTGCTCGTCCGCCCAGCCCTCGCCGTTGGCATCGTCGAACCAGCCGACGAACCAGGGTCCGCCGTCGATGATCGCGGCGTTCTTACCGGTGGTCGACCACGAGACCGTGTCGAGGAAGGCGGGGCCGTCGGGCGAGGCCAGGCCGTCGGCCATCAGGCCCGCCCAGTACTCGAGCGCCTCGACGTTCTCGGGCGAGTTGATCGTCCACGTCGAGAGGTCGTCGGAGATGAACCCGCCGCCGTTCTGCTTCGCGAAGGTCAGCAGCTGACGGGCGGTGTACGAGTCGTAGGCCGCGTAGAGCGCGAGCGGCCACTCGACACCGGAGGCCTTGAGGTCCTCGCCGAAGGTGCGCAGGCTGTCCCAGTCGGTGGGGGCCTCGGCACCCGCGGCCTCGGCCAGGTCGGTACGGTAGATGACCATGTCGGCGTAGGCGTACCAGGGCACGCCGTAGGCCACGTCGTCGTAGACCGAGTTGTCCCAGATGACCTCGAAGAAGTCGTCCGGGTCGACGAGGCCGTCGGGCACGGCGTCGAATCCTCCGGTCGAGATCAGCGACGACTGCGTCTCGGTGAACGCGTAGATCAGGTCGGGCACGGTGCCCGCGGTGATCGCCGCGGTCATCTTCGACGCGAACTCCGCTTCCGGGATCTGCGTCATGTTGATCTCGACGTCGGGGTTGTCCTTCGTGAACTCCTCGAACATCTGGGGCAGTTCGGCGCCGTCGGCACCCTGCGTCCAGATCTCGAGGGTTCCGGTGGCCGGCTCGTCGTCGACCTTCGTGGAAGCGCCGGCATCGCCGCCGCCGCTGTCGCCGCTGCGGCCGCAGCCGGTGAGCAGCAGGGCGCCGGACGTGACCAGCGCGATTCCGAGCATCGTCGCCCGGCGTCGCGAAGTGGTGTGGAAGTGCATCGCGATCATCTCCTTGGTGGGTAGGGGTACTGCAGGGTCAGAGGGAAGCGGCGACCGCGCGCGCGATGCGCACCGAGAGCGTGGCTCCGGTGAGCGTCGAGTTGCACGTCAACGCGGTCGGGATCACGCCGTTGCCGGCGAGATACAGGTTGTCGAAGCCCCAGACACGGCCGTCCGTGTCCACGACGCTCGTGCCGTCGTCATCGGGCCCCATGCGGACGGTGCCGGTGTAGTGCAGGGATGCCCCGGGGGGCTGCACCTCGCGGTCCTCGGTCGGGAAGTCCCCGATCACGGCCGCTGCCGTCCGCTGCACCTCCTGGGTGCGGCGGATCTCCTCGAGGTCGGCGTCGGAGTACGAGAAGTGCACGGTCATGTGCGGCATGCCGAGGGCATCCGTCAGCTCGTCGGAGAACTCGATGCGGTTCTCGGCGCGGATCTCGGTGGCGCAGTACCATCCGACGCTGAGCTTGTGGCGCCCCTCGAACTCGCGCTCCATGAGCTGGCCGTGCGCGGGGCGGGCGGCACCGATCGACGGGCTCCAGAACGAGCCGATGAACGGCTCCCCCGCGGGCGGCTGGATGATGTCGGCATCCGTCAGGCCGAAGCGGGAGGCGTCGATGTCGACCTCGCCGTCGATCGTCGCGTGCTCGTTGAGGTAGGCGCCGAGGGCGGTGGGACGGATGCCGGAGGCCCAGAGCAGCTGCGGGGTGCGCAGCGCGTCGCCCGCGATCAGCACCTGCGCGCCGTGGGCGGTCGATTCCTCGCCGGTGACGAGGTCGCGGTAGGAGAGTCCGGTGACGCGCGTTCCGTCGTGCTCGATGCGGTGCACCAGCACGCCGCTGCGGAGCGTGACGTTCGGCTCGCTGCCGTCGAAGACGAACGGCGCGATATCACGGGGACCGGTGCGGGCGAAGGGCTCGCCGACGCGCGGCACGCCGCCCATCGGCATGTACCCGAACTCGCGGGCGGGATCGGGGCTCGGCACGGCCTCGCGGAGAGCGGCGAACAGCGGCTGCTCGAACGGGTTCGGCACGCCCGCGACGAGGGGCCCGACGGAGGTGCGCAGCAGACCGCGCGCCGTCTCGAGGTCGGCGTCCCACTCCGTGCGCGGCAGGAAGGCGGGGATCTCCTCGGCGTAGGGCCAGGGGGTCGCGGCGGTCCAGTGCACGCCCATCCCGCCGATGTTCCAGGCGACGGACGCCCCCGGAAAAGCGGCGAAGTTGTGCCCGAAGAACGCGGCGGGGAACACACCCGAGGACTCGGGGTCCCATCCGTCGCCCTCGATCGCGCTCATCGAGACCGCGTCCTTGACGTACTCGATCTGGCGCGCGCGGCGCATGAGGTCGTCGTACGAGGCGTTCATCGCGCTCTCATCGGCCTCGACGAGGTGCTCGCCCGGCACCGAGGTGATCTCGCGACCGGCCTCGAGCACCAGGATCGTCGCCTCGGGCACCTGCTGGTGCACCTGCTGCGCGATGATCGCGCCGTTCGGACCGGTGCCGACGATCACGAGGTCGAAGTTGTCAGTCATCTGTGTTCCTTCTGTTCTGCGTTGAATCAGGAGAGGTGCATGCACCGGGGTCAGAGTGCGGGGGTGTCGACCCAGCGCTGTTCGTCGGCGGCGATCAGCACGGCCTCGGTGAGCTGAGCGGCACGCACGCCGTCGTCGAAGGTGGGCAGGCCGTCGGGTGACTCACCGCGGATCGCCGCGTAGGCGTCGGCGACGAAGCCGTTGAAGGCGTCCTGATAGCCCTGCGCGTGACCGGCGGGAACGGTCGAGAACCGGGCGACTCCGGGGTGAGCGGTCTGCGGGTCGCGGAAGAGGTGCCTGCTGCCCTCGCGCTCGCCGATCCACAGCTCCTCCGGGCGTTCCTGGTCGAAGCGGATGCTCGCCTGCGCACCGTGGAGTTCGAGGGTGAGGAAGTTCTTGCGGCCGGCGGCCATCTGCGAGATCAGCAGCGTGCCGATCGCGCCCGACTCCATCTCGACGAGGATCGATACGGCGTCCTCGTTGGTGACGGGGCGCCCGGCGCGCTCGGCGTAGACGCGGCGCGTGCGGGCGGTGAGGCGCACGATCCGCTCCCCCGCGACGAACTCGAGCAGGTCGCACAGGTGCGAGCCGATGTCGGCGAAGGCGCGGGAGGGTCCGCCGTCGGCGGAGGTGACGCGCCAGTCGTCGTCGCCGGGCAGGAGCATCCAGTCCTGCAGGTATCCGCAGTCCACCGTGAGGAGATCTCCGATCTCACCGGCGGCGACGCGGGCGCGGGCCTCGCGCACCATCGGGTGGTACCGGTAGACGAAGGGCACCGCGGCGACCACACCGCGCTCGGCGGCTGCGGCGGCGAGCGCGCGGGCGTCGTCGACGTGCGTGGCGAGCGGCTTCTCGCAGATCACGTGCACGCCGGCCTCGATCACCGCGAGGGCGAAGGCGGCGTGGGTGGCGTTGGGGGTGCACACGTGCACGACGTCCACGTCCTGGGTGAGGAGTTCGGCGAGATCATCGGCGGCGCGTTCGATCCCGAGGTCCTGAGCGGCGGTGAGGGCCCGCTCTCGCGAGGAGCTCGCGAGCACTGCGGTGGTGGCACCGGCGGCGCGTGCTGCGCGACTGTGCACCTGGGCCATGAATCCTCCGCCGAGGAATCCGGATCGGATCGTCCCGACGCCGGTAGCTGTGACGTCCGTTGTCATGTCGATGATTCTGACACGAGTTCTCCTACTTTTGCTAGCTCTTCGTCAAAAGATTTTTCTTAATCGTCAGATCTCCTCCGCTGAGCAATGGAAGTCCTGTGATTTACTGACCCCTATGAGTGATGCGGAACGCCACCTCCCGAACGCCTCCACAGGCGCGGGCGACATCTTCCAGCTCCTGCTGGACGGTCAGGCGCGCACCAAGGCCGACCTCGTGCACCTCACCGGCCTCGCCCGTTCCACCGTGTCGGCGCGCGTCGATGCCCTCCTCTCCGCCGGACTGCTCGTCGCCGCGGGGGAGGCCGCGTCCACCGGCGGGCGACCCCCGTCGCGCGTCGCCTTCAACCCGCGCGCGGGCCTCGTGCTGGCCGTCGACCTCGGCGCCTCCCACGCCACGATCGCCATCGCCGACCTCGGCGGCAGGATCCTCGGCTCCACCACCCATCCGCTCGACATCGCCGGCGGGCCCGAGCCGGTGCTGGATCGGATGCTCGTCGAGGCCGAGGCCCTTCTCTCCGACCTCGAGACGCCCACGAGCGCGCTCGTCGGCGTCGGGATCGGCGTGCCCGGCCCGGTCGAGCACTCGACCGGGCGTCCCTACAACCCGCCGATCATGCCGGGATGGGACCGCTTCGACATCCCCGGGTACGTGCAGCGCACGTTCGACGTGCCGGTGCTCGTCGACAACGACGTGAACGTGCTCGCCCTCGGCGAGCAGACCACCAGCTTCCCGGACACCTCCGATCTCATCTTCGTCAAGGTCGCCACCGGCATCGGTGCCGGCATCATCGCGGGCGGCCAGCTGCAGCGCGGCGCGCAGGGCTCGGCCGGCGACATGGGGCACGTCCGCGTGCCGCACTCCGCCGAGTCCACGCACGCCGCCGATGAGGAGCGCGACCTCGAGGACCTCGCCAGCGGCAGCGCGATCGCCGCGTCACTGCGCGCGCAGGGGATCGACGCCGAGACCAGCCGAGACGTGACCGAACTGGTGCGGGCGGGGAACACCGCGGCGATCGAAGCGTTGCGCCAGGCCGGGCGCGACGTCGGCGAGGTGCTCGCCACGGTCGTGAACCTGCTCAACCCCTCGATCGTCGTGCTCGGCGGCAGCATCGCACGAGCGGGCGAGCATCTGCTGGCCGGTGTCCGCGAGGTCGTCTACCGCCGATCGATCCCCCTCGCCACGCAGCATCTCGCCATCGTGCAGTCCCCGACCGGGGAGCGCGCCGCGGTGCTGGGCGCAGCGATCATGGTCGCCCGCGAGGTGCTCTCCCCCGCCAACGTCGAACGATACGTGTCGGTGAGGACCCGATGAGTTCACCCTACGAGCGTGCGCTCGGAGATCGCATCTCCGAGCTCCACCCGAAGACCGCCTGGTACTTCCGCACGATCCCCGAAGGTCAGGTCGGCATCGGTACCGGGGTCTTCACCCGAGCCGGGTCCCCGCATCGCTGGCTGTGGCCGGTCTTCCGCATCGCCGAGTCCCTGGGCGTCGCGTTCGCCGGGTGGGAGAGCGACGTGCCCTTCCGCATCGAGAACCGCACCGTCGGCGGCACGGCCGTCGCGGTGCGGTACTTCGACCTCCCCGGCCGCACCTGGGTCATGCCCGACACGGTCGCCCTCGGCGAGAATCGCATCCTCCGCAACGAGATCGGCCCTCACCGCACCGTCGTGACGACCTTCGACCTCGACGTGCAGGACGGCGCGGTCGTGCTCACCATCCGGCGGGTCGGGATGCGCTTCGGGCGGCTGCGCATCGCCGCTCCGCGCTTCCTGCGTCCGCGCATCGGCCTCGTCGAGCGCTGGGACGACGGCCGGCAGCAGCACCACGTGAACATGACCATCGACGCGCCACTCCTCGGTCGCGTCTACGAGTACACAGGCTACTTCGACTACGTGATCGAGAGCGAGACCCCGTGACCGATGCCACGCCCCTCCCCGCGGGCCCCGTCGTCATCGGCGGCTCCTCGGGATTCATGGGCAGGCACCTCGTCCCGCGCCTGCGGTCCGCCGGACGCGAGGTCATCACGATCTCGCGATCGGGAGCCGACATCTCCTGGGGCGACCAGCGCGCGATCGATCGCGCCGTCGACGGCGCGTCGCTCGTGATCGGTTTGGCCGGCAAGAGCGTGAACTGCCGATACACCCCCGAGAACCGCGCCGAGATCTTCCGGTCGCGGCTCGACACCACCGCATCGCTGAGCTCGGCCATCGCCGACGCGACGGCCCCGCCGCCCCTGTGGATCAACTCCTCGACGGCGACGATCTACCGCCATGCCGAGGATCGGCCGATGACCGAGTCGTCGGGGGATCTCGGCGCCGGTTTCTCCGTGGAGGTGGCGAAGGCCTGGGAACGCGCTCTGTTCGCCGACGATCTGCCGCACACCCGACGGGTCGCGCTGCGCAGCGCCATCGTGCTCGGGCACGGCGGTGTGCTCGGTCCGCTCGAACGCCTGGCGAGACTCGGGCTGGGCGGCGCACAGCACGACGGGCGCTGGCCCGTCAGCCGGGCGCGCCGCGCCGCCGGAACCGGGCACTTCCCGGGAGCACCCCACGGGACGCAGAGGTTCAGCTGGGTGCACATCGACGACGTGGCCCGGATCATCGACTTCCTCGAGGTCACCCCCTCGATCGAGGGCCCGGTGAACGCGGCCTCCCCGAACCCCTCCGACAACGCCGGGTTCATGGCCACCGTGCGCAGAGTGCTCGGCGTCGGCTTCGGGCCCCCGCTCCCCCGATGGATGCTCGAACTCGGCGCCATCGGCATCCGCACCGAGACCGAACTGGTCCTGAAGAGCCGCTGGGTCGTCCCCGAGAAGCTCACGACCGCCGGATTCGCCTTCGCCTATCCGGAGCTCGAGGGCGCGGTCCGTGAATCCTTCTCGCGTACGTCGCGCAGCGCCGGCTCCAGCTCGGGGAAGGCGAAGGGGTAGCCTGCGTCCTCGAGCACTCCGGGAGCGATCCACCGACTGTTGAGCACCAGATCCGGCTCGGCGCGCAGCACCCACATCGCCGGCTCGAGCATGAACCGCCACGAGGGCAGCCCGATCGGCATCCCGACGACACGACGCAGCGCCCGCATCAGTCCGCGGTTGTCCACGACGCCCGGCGCCGACATGTTCACCGGACCCGAGATGCGCGCGTCGTCGCGGATGAACCGCACGGCTCCCACGAGGTCGTCGATGTGGATCCAGCTGAACCGCTGATGCCCGCGGGACCGCCGTCCCAGCGGCTTCCGCGGCTCGGTCGGGTGCGGGCCGATGCCGCGATAGCGCCGGTGGGGGAACCACCAGCCGTCGAACTGCGGCCCGCCGACGCCGAAGCGAGCGAGGCGGAAGAGCAGTGCCGGCGCGGGACCGTCGCCGACCACGAAGGTGATCCGCAGCGCCACCCGCCTCGTCGACGGCAGATCGCCCCGGAACAGCTCGGCTTCCCAGGCCCGGGTCACGTCCGGCAGGAAGCCGGTTTCGCGCTCGGTGTCGGCCTCGGTCTGAGCGCGGTCGAGCGCGTAGCGGTAGACCGCCGCGCTGGATGCGTTCATCCAGACGGCGGGCGGATGCTCGGCTCCCGCGATGGCGTCGTGGAGCGCGCGGGTCGTGTCGATGCGCGACTGGAGGATCTCCTCGCGATTGCGATCGGTGAACCGCGCGTTGATGCTCTTGCCCGCGAGGCCGATGATCAGGTCCGCGCCGTCGACGACGCGCCGGATCGACGCGGGGTCGTCCCAGCGGGCATCCGGGCCGTGGCGGCCGATCACGCTCACCTCATATCCATCGGCCTCGAGCGCCTGGGTCAGCGCCGTGCCGACGAACCCGCTGCCGCCGCCGATGACTGCCCGCTTCGCCATATCAGAGGCCTTCCTCGCCGGATTCGCCGGCATCTCGCTTGCGCTTCTCGATCTCCTCGCGCAGGCGCCATTCCTCGATCTCGCGGTCGAGGTCGGCGATCTGCTGCTCGGTCGTGCGGGTGTCGCGGGGCGGTGCCGGGGGTGCCGCGGTGCCCGTCGACGGGGCCGTGCGAGGAGCCCTCCGCAGACGTGGGATCGTGATCCCCGCGTCGCCGTAATCCCGACCGAGACCGAACCAGAGGAGCGCTCCGAGGAGCGGCAGCAGGATCAACACGATCAGCCAGACGAGGCGGGGCAGGAACCGCACCTGCGAGTCCTCACGCCGCACGATGTCGACCACCGCGCCGATCGTCAGCGCGAGAGTGATGATCGTGAACAGGAACGGCATGAACTCAGAGTAGATCAGGGAAGCAGGTGCCCGGCAGCGCGGAACAGCTCGTACCATTCCTCGCGGGTGAGTTCGACATCCGCCCCGGCCGCGGCATCCGTCACGCGCTCGGGCGTCGTGGTGCCGAGGACGACCTGCATCTGCGCCGGATGACGGACGATCCACGCCGTCGCGATCGCGATCGGCGTCACGCCGTGGGCCGCAGCGAGGCGGTCGATGACCGCGTTCAGCTCGGCGTACTGCGGGTTGCCGAGGAAGACGCCGGTGAAGAAGCCGCCCTGGAACGGCGACCACGCCTGGATCGTGATGCCGTTGATGCGGCAGTACTCGACGATCCCGCCGCCGTCGCGCACGATGCTCTGGTCCTCGGCCGCCATGTTCATCGCGATCGGCTGGGCGATGATCGGGGCGTGCGTGATCGAGAGCTGCAGCTGGTTCGCGACGAGAGGCTGGCGCACCGCGGTACGCAGCAGGTCGATCTGGCGCGGCGTGTGGTTCGACACCCCGAATGCGCGCACCTTGCCCGAGGCTTCGAGCTCGTCGAACGCGCGCGCGACCTCCTCGGGTTCGACCAGCGCGTCCGGGCGGTGCAGCAGCAGCACGTCGAGGCGATCGGTGCGCAGCGAACGCAGAGATCCCTCGACCTGCGCGACGATGTGCTCGTACGAGAAGTCGAACATCCCCTTGTCGGGCACGATGCCGCACTTGGTCTGCAGCACGATCTCGTCGCGCTCGGCGGCGGTGAGACGCAGAGCAGCGGCGAACCGGGACTCGCAGTGGTGCATGCGTCCGCCGTAGATGTCGGCGTGGTCGAAGAAGTCGATCCCGGCGGCGCGCGCCGAGTCGTAGAGCGCACGGATGTGGGCGTCGTCCTTGTCGTCGATGCGCATCATCCCGGCGACGACGGCGGGTGCGGTGGTGGTTCCGAAAGGCACGGTCTTCATGGCGCCACGATATCGCGGCGGCGGGCGCCCGCGTCAGCGATCAGCGGTCAGCGGTCAGCGGTCAGCGGTCAGCGACCCGAGCGCAGGTCGGGGAGGAGGGATGCCGGTGAACGATCGAGCGCCTCGGCGATGCGGGCGAGGTCGACGACGCTGATGTCGGCCTGCGCGTCGAGCTTGCGACGTAGGGTGGAGTAGGCGATTCCGGAGTGCTCCGAGAGCCACCGCTTCGAACGCTGGCTCTCGCGCAGGGCGGAGACGATCGCGGATGCTACCAATTGTCGATCATCTGCCGTCACACGTAGACAGTATCCTCCCGATTGGCGACACGCAACACGGCATGTGTCCAATATGACGGCATACTGCATCCATCTCGGTGCTATCGTGACTCGTGTGAAGACATCAGCGGAGCTGTTCAACGCGGCCGTCGGCCGTCAGCTGCGGGCCGAGATCGCCGCCGCAGGAAGCAGCATCGCCGCCATGGCGCGCGATGCAGGAGTCGCGCGGAGCGCGCTCGACAACTACGTCACCGGCAAACGCGCCATTCCGGTGCCGGTCGTCTACACGGTCTGCGCGATCATCAACGTCGCGCCGCATCTCGTACTCGCGCGCGCCGAAGAGCGCCTGAGCGCCGACACCGCGAGCGCCCCGGCGACGATCACCCCGCTGCGCCGCGAGCGCGATGTCGCACCCCTCGGCCAGGATGTCCCTGAAGTCGCCTTCGGCTCCCCCCTCCCGCACGATCGCGATACCGACGACCTCTACTCGTAGGAACGACATGGACCCGCAGCTCCTCCGCCTCGCCGAGGAGCGCGGCCTGCGCATCGTCGAACGCGCCGGGCCCACGCGCGGCGGCTTCGACCCCGCGCACAGCATCATCCGCGTCGCACCCGGCATGAGCGCCCGCACTACCCGCAGCGTCCTGGCCCACGAACTCGGGCACGCCACGCTCCGCCACGCGCCGACGACGCACGCGCGTCTGCGCGCTCGCCAGGAGCGCCAGGCCGATGCCTGGGCCGCACGCCTCCTGATCTCTCCTCAGGCCTACGCCGCTGCCGAGCACCTCCGCGGGCCGCATCCGGCGAGTCTCGCGTTCGAGCTCGACGTGACCGTCGAGCTCGTCACCGCGTACCAGGCGCTCCTGGCCCGCGCGGCTGATCGATGGCACCGCGCTGGTTGAATGGCCGTATGGCTTTCCTGGTTCCCCCCGCCCCCGTCACGCTCACCGGCCGCCTCGTCGAGTTGCGCCCGCTCGACGCGTCGCACCGCGATGCCCTGATCGAAGCCGTCGAAGAGGGCGACCTCTGGCAGACGGCCTGGTACACCTCGGTGCCGTCACCCGACGGGGTCGCCGCCGAGATCGATCGGCGGCTCGACCTCTGCGCGAAGGGCGAGATGATCCCGTTCGTGGCGGTCGATGCGACCGGTCGCGTTCTCGGCATGACCTCGTACTACGACATCGCCGAGGACGTGCCCCGCCTGCACATCGGATACACGTGGAACCGCCCGTCCGCCCACGGCACCGGCACGAACGCCGAGTCGAAGCTGCTGCTCCTGCGCCACGCCTTCGAGACGCTCGGTGTCTTCCGCGTCGGACTGACGACCCAGTGGGTCAATTTCCAGTCCCGTGCGGCGATCGAACGGCTCGGTGCCAAGCAGGACGGCGTCATGCGCGCGATATCTCGCTACCGCAACGGCGCGCTCCGCGACAGCGTCGAGTACTCGATCATCGAGCCGGAGTGGCCCGCTGTACGCGCGAACCTCGAGATGCGGTTGTCGCGGCGGGCGTGAGAGCCCGCTGCTGAGCGGGATCAGTCGGTGGAGGGGCCAGACCAGTTGTTCGTGCGACGAGTGGCCGAGCCGCGCTCGCGCATCATGAAGGCGAGCGACAGCATCGTGATCAGGAGACCCGCGACGAAGATGATCGCCTGGTAGTCCTCGGCGGTCTGCGCGAAGGCCATGAGGTAGATCCCTCCGAGGAAGAGGATCAGAAAGAAGATGAAGCTGAGGATCACGGGATCTCCTGTCGTAGCGGCCGCCCCTCCAGCCTAGCGCGCGTAGCGCAGGCCACCGATCCGCGAAAGCCCCTTCGCGTGCGCGGCATCCGCCGGTCTACTCGTCATCATGGATACCGCGCTCACCGCACTCGCCATCACCTGCACACTCAAGCCCTCCCCCGCCGACTCGAGCTCCGACCTGCTCGCCACGCAGATCCTCGACGCGCTGGCCGACCACGGCGTCACCGGTGACCTGGTGCGCGCCGTCGACTTCGCCGTGAAGCCGGGCGTCGAGACGGACATGGGTGACGGCGACGAGTGGCCCGCCATCCGCGAGAAGGTGCTCGGCGCCGACATCCTCGTGCTCGTGACCCCGACGTGGATGGGGCAGCACTCGAGCGTCGCCCAGCGGGTGCTCGAGCGCCTCGACGCCGAACTCGCCGAGACGGATGCCGAGGGGCGTCCGATCCTGTTCGACAAGGTCGCGATCGCCGGGATCGTGGGCAACGAGGACGGCGCGCACCACATCGCCGCGATCCTCTTCCAGTCGCTCAACGACGTCGGGTACACGGTCCCCGCGCAGGCGTCGGTCTACTGGAACGGTGAAGCGATGCAGGGCGTCGACTACAAGGATCTCGACGAGACGCCCGAGAAGGTCGTCGAGACGATCACGACCGCGTCGCGGAACGCCGCGCATCTCGCCCGGGCGCTGAAGACGAGTGCGTATCCGGCCGACTGAACGTGACGACCTCGTCGCGACGCGATCGATCCACCGAGAGACCTGCGACCTCCAGCCGCCGGAACACGCGCTTCGGCAGGTCCGGCAGCCCGCGCTCCACACCGCGCGGAGGTGTGACGAGCCCCAGGAGGAGTGACAGGTCGACGCCTTCGGCGCGTACCTCGATGCGCGCGTAGTCGCTGCGTGGTCTCCACAGCAGGTGATCGAGGTCGCGATAGGGGACGCGATGGTGCACCGAGCCGACCGTGAGGCGCAGCTCGTCGTTTCCGAACTCGATGACGGTGGGAACTGACCGACGCCGCGCACAGGCGGTGAACACGAGATACACGGGCAACCCGACGAGCAGGCCCAGCGCGATGATCATGATGCGCGGGCCGAGCCTCATCGCGAGGTCGTCGAACACGACCATCAGCATGAACGCCACGAGCCCGGCCGGCACGATCATGCCGACGAGAGCCAGCGTGAGGGCGCGCATGCGCATCTCGACCGCGTCGACGCGCAGCTCCGAGCCGTCGCCGCTCGGCGCACGCTCCCAGGTGCGGGGAACGGGGGCAGGACGCTTCGCGGCATCCCGACGGCTCACTGCCGAGGTCACGCGCGAGAGCAGGCCGAGCCAGATCCATCCCGCCGCCGGGATCGCGGCCATCTGCAGTACCACCACGACCGCGCGCACCGGGTCGGGGAGCGTCGCGAGCCAGGGCCCGGCGGACTCGACCACGACGATCATCAGCGCGGCCAGCACCACGGCGACCCCGATGTGAAGGGGAACGCCCGTGCGATTCGGCATCCGCAGTGTGAGGCCCACGAAGGCGAAGCCGAAGCACCACCCGCCCACCAGCATCAGCAGGAACGGGAAGAAGCTCAGGTCGTCGCCGGCCAGGGTTGCCGCGAGGGCGGCGGCGAGGAGGACGACTCCCCAGAAGAGCGGACGGCGCAGCACGGGACAAGCTTAGGATCAAGCCCGCCCCGCGCTGCGCCAGGTGTCAGTTGCGGATCAGCTGCGGCGTGCGCGGCGTGCTGCGACGGTCGCTGCTCCGGCGAGCAGGAGCAGTGCTCCGAGTCCGGCGGCGTACCAGGGCAGGTCGCCTCCGGTGATCGCGAGGCCGGCGCCGGCCTGGCCGGTCGCGGGCGGGGTGGTGCCACCGGGGGCTGCGGGTGCGGTGACGGTCACGGCAGCGGATGCCGATCCGGTGAGGAGGTTCTCATCGGGGTCCACCGCAGAACCCGCGGCACCGTTGGTCAGCGTGCCGACGTCGGTGGCGCGCACCTCGTACGACACGGTGCAGGTGAGCACGTCGCCGGGGGCGAGCGTCACGGGTGCGGTCGTGTCGCAGTCGAGGTCACCCAGCGGAGCCGACCCCGAGAAGTCGGTGTCCGTCAGCGTGACATCGGAAAGGGTCAGCGATCCGGTGTTCGTCGCGGTGAGCGTGTAGAGCACGTCGTCGCCGACCGCGGCGGTCGATACCGATGCCGTCTTGGTCACGGCGAGGGCGGATTCACCCTCGACCGCGACGAGCGCGGTGGACGCAGCGGATGCCGACGACACCGTGGTGTCGGCGATCAGCGCCGTCGCGACGGCCTCGTTGCTCACCCCACCGGCGTCGACATCGGCCTGCGTGATCTCGTACGGCGCCTGGCACGTCGTGCTCTCGCCCACGGCGAGTTCGGTGACCGGGCACACGATCGCACCGAGCTCGCCCGTGCCGGAGAACGCCGTCTCGTCGATCGCGAGACCGTCGACCGGCAGGTCGCCGTCGTTCGTGACGGCGAAGTCGTAGACGACCGTGTCGCCCGCGGCCGCGGTGGTCGGGCTCACGGTCTTCACGAGATCGAGCGACGCCGCCTTCGCGGTGTTCGTGACCGTGCAGCTGACCGCGTCACCGGCGACGAGGGCGAGCTGCTGGCTCGCGCCCGCGCCCTCCGGCAGCTCGGTGGTGCTGGTCGCATTCGCGTTGGCGCAGGCCCAGTCGGCGTCGTAGTAGTCCACCGGGCTCCCAGAGCCCGCGGTCGACGCTTCGGAGAGCGTGAGCGGACCGCTCGGGATCACCGGCACGACGTCGGTCGACGCAGAGTCGGAGCCGCCCGTCGAGGCGGATGCCAGGAGCGGACCCTCGCTCGATGCGACGCTCAGGTCGAAGGAGTCGGTGGGGTCGACGCGGCTGGCGACCTGCTTGTCGACCGAGACGCTGGCGGTGCGGATGCCGAAGGCGAGGCCTTCGCGCTCGCCGGGCGAGTACATGTAGAGAGATCCCGAAATGGAGGTCGCCGACGGCGCAGCAAGGATCGAGCCGTAGGCGGAAGCGTTGCCCGCGGCACCCGGATAGCACCACACATTGCCCGTTCCGTTCCCCGATAGCGGCAGCGCACAGCCGCCGCCGGTGGTCACCGGCGTGAGGCTGTCGATCAGGCTCAACGGAGCGTCGGAAGCCCAATTGATGAACTCACCGAACTGCCCGACAGCGGAATCCGTCGTCTCCGGTGCAGCGGCGACGAGATCGTAACCCGTCACGGGCGTGCCGTTCAGGGTGACCTCGAAGTCCGTGATGTTGATCTGGATCGCGCCGTTGCGGAGGCCGGACGTCGCGTAGAGGAACGGTTGCCCGGGGATCCCGTCGTAGTATCCGGGCACTCCCAGAACGAACGGCGGCACGGTCGCCGCTGCAGCGATCACACCACGCTGCGCCCACCCGTTGCCGATGGGCCGCTGTGTCACCGTGTACGACACGTCATACGCGCCGAGCGACATCTCGAACTCCTGGCCTCCTGCCGTCAGACCGACGGTGGAGTCGTAACCGGCGAAGTCGAGCCAACAGATCGAGCCCGGGAACTTCCCGCCCCCATCCGGGTTGGCATACCCGCAACTGGTCTCGATCGGAGCGGCGGATGCCGGAGCCGCCGCAACTCCCGTGAACAACATGGCCAACAGTGCTGCGGCGCCGGCGAACGCCGACAGTTTCTTGACGCTCACAAGCGCTCTCCCCTGGGTGAAGGTGGGCAGCGTCCCATCAACGCCTCCCCTTCAAGAGACGCCGGAACGGCCCGATCATTACGCGCATCTGTCGGATACCGATGCGCGCATCACCGGCACATCGCGTTCTTTCGAATCCCCCGCGATATTCCGGTGCGTTTACCTTATTGGACAGGAAGTGTCGAATGCGAGGAGTGCGCCACACTTCATACGTAATTTACTTTGAACGGTGATTCAGTCTTGGCGCGCGGGCGCGATGCAGGTGTATGTTGCGGAGATGGAGCCGTTGCGCGTAGGGCTCGTCGCAGATCCGGCTTCGCCCACGGCCGTGGCTCGTCGGATGACCGACCTCGCGCCGCCGATCACCGCCGAGGCCGTCGGCTGGACGGTCGAACTCGTCAGCGAACCGTTCACCCTCGGATCCGAAGATGTCGACGTCGCCGTGGCTCGACTGGGCGAGCACGCCGAGCAGAACGGGTGGGATCTCGTCGTCGGTGTCACCGAACTCCCGTTGCGCGCCGACGACGGCCGCTATCTGCTGGCGGCGATCGACGCGCGGCGCCGGTCCGCGGTGCTGTCACTGCCCGCTCTGGGCGGCGTGCGGGTACAGGCGCGAGCACGCCACGCCGTGCGAGGGCTCATGGATGAGATGGCCGAACCCGCCATGCGCGAGGATCAGCGCCTGCCGCTCCCCCGCATCAGCGCCCGCGGGCGCCTGCTCATGGGCATGGTGCTGGCGAACCGCCCGTGGATGCTCGCCGCGGGACTCAAGTCGGCATTGGTCGCGGCCCTGGCGACTGGCGCCGTGGCGACGATCGAACCCACGGTGTGGTCGCTCGCGATCTCCCTGTCGGGCTGGCGCCTGGCGGCAGCGATGGTCGCCTCCATCGCTATCCTCATCGCCTGGATCGTGATCGACGGCGAGCTCTGGGACCGCCCCGAGGACGACTCGCCCGCGTCACGGGAGAGATCCCGTCTCTACAACACCTCGACGATTCTGACTCTGACCGTGGGGATCGTCATCTGCTATCTGGCCCTGTACGCCGTGAACCTCGCCTGGGCTCTCTTCGTCCTCGATACGGCGGTGATGAGCGACGCCCTCGGTCGCGCCGTCGCGCTTCCCGACCTGTTCGTGCTCACCTGGTTCGTCGCGTCGGCCGCGACGCTCGGCGGGGCACTGGGCACCGGCTTGGAGTCGGACGATTCGATCCGCGCCGCCACCTACTCGAAACGCGAGGAGGAGCGGCGCGCTCGCCTTGCCGGCGAGCGCGCCTGAACCGATCACGAGCGCGCCGGAACCGATCAGGCGAGATGATCGCCGAGCGGACCGCCCCGCACACGGGACCTCAGAAGTCCCAGTCGTCGTCTTCCGTCGCCTCGGCCTTGCCGATGACGTAGGAGGAACCCGAACCCGAGAAGAAGTCGTGGTTCTCGTCCGCGTTCGGCGACAGGGCCGACAGGATCGCCGGGTTCACGTTCGTGACCGTCGACGGGAACATCGCCTCGTAGCCGAGGTTCATGAGCGCCTTGTTGGCGTTGTAGTGCAGGAACTTCTTGACGTCCTCGGTCAGCCCGACACCGTCGTAGAGGTCCTGCGTGTACTGCACCTCGTTGTCGTAGAGCTCGTAGAGGAGCGAGAAGGTGTAGTCCTTCAGCTCGTCGCGGCGCTCCTGGGTCTCGTTCTCGAGACCCTTCTGGAACTTGTAGCCGATGTAGTAGCCGTGCACGGCCTCGTCACGGATGATGAGGCGGATGAGGTCGGCCGTGTTCGTCAGCTTCGCCTTCGACGACCAGTAGATCGGCAGGTAGAAGCCCGAGTAGAACAGGAACGACTCGAGCAGGGTCGAGGCGATCTTGCGCTTGAGAGGGTCGTCGCCCTGGTAGTAGTCCATGATGATCTGAGCCTTCTTCTGAAGGTTCGGATTCTCTGTCGACCACCGGAACGCCTCGTCGATCTCCTTCGTCGACGCGAGCGTCGAGAAGATCGAGGAGTAGCTCTTCGCGTGCACCGACTCCATGAACGCGATGTTGGTGTACACCGCCTCTTCGTGCGGGGTGATCGAGTCGGGGATGAGCGACACGGCGCCCACGGTTCCCTGGATCGTGTCGAGCAGCGTGAGACCCGTGAAGACGCGCATCGTCAACAGCTGTTCTTCGGGGGTGAGCGTGTTCCACGACTGGATGTCGTTCGACAGCGGCACCTTCTCTGGCAGCCAGAAGTTGTTCACCAGACGGTTCCAGACCTCGAGGTCCTTGTCGTCTTCGATGCGGTTCCAGTTGATCGCCTGCACGCTGTCGACCAGCTTGAGCGGAGGGTGAGGAGTCATGTTCGTCGTTTCTCGATCGTTGGGTCACTGAGCCTGTCGAAGTGTCAGAGCATGCAGGAGACGCACTCGGTCATGTCGGTGCCCTCGAGCGCCATCTGACGCAGACGGATGTAGTAGATCGTCTTGATGCCCTTGCGCCATGCGTAGATCTGCGCCTTGTTGATGTCGCGCGTCGTGGCGGTGTCCTTGAAGAACAGCGTCAGCGACAGGCCCTGGTCGACGTGCTGCGTCGCCGCGGCGTACGTGTCGATGACCTTCTCGTAGCCGATCTCGTAGGCGTCCTGGTAGTACTCGAGGTTGTCGTTCGTCATGAACGCCGCCGGGTAGTAGACGCGACCGAGCTTGCCTTCCTTGCGGATCTCGATCTTCGACGCGATCGGGTGGATCGACGACGTCGAGTTGTTGATGTACGAGATCGATCCGGTCGGCGGCACCGCCTGCAGGTTCTGGTTGTAGATGCCGTGCTCCTGGATGGACGCCTTCAGCGCCACCCAGTCGGCCTGCGTCGGGATGTGCTTGCCCGCGAAGAGCTCCTTGACCTTCTCGGTCGCCGGCACCCACTCCTGGTCGATGTACTTGTCGAAGAACGCGCCCGAGGCGTACGTCGAGTCCTCGAAGCCGTCGAACGCCTGCTTGCGCTCGATCGCGAGGTTGTTCGAGGCGCGCAGCGCGTGGAACAGCACCGTGTAGAAGTAGATGTTCGTGAAGTCGATGCCCTCTTCGGAGCCGTAGTAGACGTGCTCGCGAGCGAGGTAGCCGTGCAGGTTCATCTGGCCGAGGCCGATGGCGTGCGAGCGGTCGTTGCCGTCTTCGATCGAACGGACCGAGCGGATGTGGCTCTGGTCGCTCACGGCGCTGAGCGCACGGATCGCCGTCTCGACGGTCTGACCGAGGTCGTCGGCATCCATCGAGAGCGCGATGTTCATCGAGCCGAGGTTGCAGGAGATGTCCTTGCCGATCTGGTCGTACGACAGGTCGTCGTTGTACGTGGTCGGCGTGTTCACCTGCAGGATCTCGCTGCAGAGGTTCGACATGTTGATGCGGCCCTTGATCGGGTTGGCCTTGTTCACCGTGTCCTCGAACATGATGTACGGGTAGCCCGACTCGAACTGGATCTCGGCGACGGTCTGGAAGAACTCGCGAGCGTTGATCTTGGTCTTCTTGATGCGCGAGTCGTCGACCATCTCGCGGTACTTCTCGGTGACCGAGATGTCACCGAAGGGCACGCCGTAGACCTTCTCGACGTCGTACGGCGAGAAGAGGTACATGTCCTCGCCGTTCTTGGCGAGCTCGAAGGTGATGTCGGGAACGACGACACCCAGCGAGAGGGTCTTGATGCGGATCTTCTCGTCGGCGTTCTCACGCTTGGTGTCGAGGAACCGCATGATGTCGGGGTGGTGCGCGTTGAGGTACACCGCACCCGCGCCCTGACGGGCACCGAGCTGGTTGGCGTAGCTGAAGCTGTCTTCGAGCAACTTCATCACGGGGATGATGCCCGAGGACTGGTTCTCGATCTGCTTGATCGGGGCGCCGGCCTCACGGATGTTCGAGAGCAGCAGCGCCACGCCGCCGCCGCGCTTGGAGAGCTGCAGCGCCGAGTTGATGCCGCGGGCAATCGACTCCATGTTGTCTTCGATGCGCAGCAGGAAGCAGCTGACGAGCTCGCCGCGCTGCGCCTTGCCCGCGTTGAGGAACGTCGGCGTCGCCGGCTGGAAACGGCCGGAGATGATCTCCTCCACCAGGGCGACGGCGAGCTTCTCGTCACCGTCGGCGAGTCCGAGGGCGGTCATGACGACGCGGTCCTCGAAGCGCTCGAGGTAGCGCTTGCCGTCGAACGTCTTGAGCGTGTAGCTCGTGTAGTACTTGAAGGCGCCGAGGAACGTCTCGAAGCGGAACTTCTTGCCGTAAGCGAGGTCGTTGAGCTTCTGGATGAACTCGAGCGAGTACTGCTCGATCACGGCCGGCTCGTAGTACTCCTTCTCGACGAGGTAGTCGAGGCGCTCCTTGAGGGAGTGGAAGAAGACCGTGTTCTGGTTGACGTGCTGCAGGAAGTACTCCCGCGCCGCACGCTTGTCGGCGTCGAACTGGATCTTGCCGTTCGCGTCGTAGAGGTTCAGCATCGCGTTCAGGGCGTGGTAGTCCAGCCCCTCGTACGCCTGGTTCATCTTGAACGCCGCCTGCTGTGTCACGGTCTGCTCGTCAACTGCGCTGCCCACACTCGTTCCAATCCGTCGCTGACGCGATCCACGTCGTCCTGTGTGCCGAAGATTTCTAGCCGATACAAGTGAGGCACGTGGCACTTGCGGCTGATGATGTCGCCGGCGAGGCAGAATGCCTCGCCGAAGTTGGTGTTGCCTGCGGAGATCACTCCGCGGATGTGACGACGGTTGCGCTCGTCGTTGAGGAACCGGATCACCTGCTTGGGCACGGCGCCCCGCTCGACGCCTCGCCCCTCGCCCCCGCCATAGGTCGGGGTGACCAGAACGTAGGGCTCGTCGATGACGAGCTCTCCGTCGTTCCGGTGGAGCGGGATACGTCGGGCGGGAAGGCCCAGTTTCTCGATGAAGCGCGCCGTGTTTCCGGACACGCTCGAGAAGTAGACGAGGAGCGGTGCTGCGGTCGCGATGGCGTTCATGCGTCGATTCGCTCTCTCACCCCGCTGCGCGGCTGCCCGATCAGGCCAGACGGGTCGCGAGCTCGTCGATCTTGTCGGGACGGAAGCCCGACCAGTGGTCCTCGTCGGTGACGACGACCGGCGCCTGCATGTAGCCCAGCGCCTTGACCTGCTCCAGGGCCGTCGGGTCCTCCGACAGGTCGTGGATCTCGTACTCGATGCCCTTGGCATCCAGGGCGCGGTAGGTCGCGTTGCACTGGACGCAGGAAGGCTTGGTGTAGACCGTGATCGACATCTGTTTCCCCTCAGAATCGTTGTGTGGCCGGCAGTCCTCCGCCGGGAGTTCAATACTACATATAGGGACGGACACTCGGAGTGACCACAAGGGGTAGTAGTTACATTCGTGTAGTTTTTCCACCGCTCTCCCCAGATACAACACAGGTTCTCCACCGTTTCTTCCACAGGCGGAGGGGCGGGCGCAGGGCTCCCGAACCGCGAGAAATCGCGGCTGGGAGGCACCTGTGAGAGATCCATCCACAGGTCGCACGCTACGCCGGGCATCCGACATTCGGATTCCTGTGGAAACTGCTCCTCGGCGTGTCGTCGGCGTGTCGCCGATGCCGGGGCATCCGACCGTTCCCGTAGCGTCCGCGGCTGCCGGTACCGTTGTGTGGTGGCGGGATATCAGGACCTTCTTCGCACGCCCGGAGTGGCGCGCATGATCGCGGCTCAGCTGACGGCGCGATTCCCCAACGGCATGTCCTCGCTCGCGATCCTGCTGCACGTCGAGCAGCAGACCGGGTCGTACGGCGCCGCGGGCCTCGTGCTCGCCGCGACGAGCGTCGGGCAGGCCGTCGCCGGCCCCGTGACCAGCCGCTGGATGGGCGCGTGGGGCATGCGTCGCGTCCTCACCCTCACCCTCACGGTCTGCGTCGTCGCCGTGCTCTGCCTGGCCCTGCTCCCCCTGAGCCTGCCCGGGTACATGGCGCTCGGTCTGATCGCCGGGCTCTCGACACCGCCCGTGCAGTCGGCGGTGCGCACGATCTACCCCAAGCTCGTCAACGCCAAGCAGCTCACTCCCCTCTTCTCCCTCGACGCCTCGCTGCAGGAGATCATCTGGATCCTCGCGCCGGTGGTCATCACGCTGGTCTCGACCCAGGTCGGCACCACGCAGGGCCTGCTCCTCGTGGCGGTGTTCCTCGTCGGCGGCGGCTCGTGGTTCATCCTCTCCCCCGAGGTCGGGCGGGTGCGCATCCCGCGCAGCCGCAGCGCGCTCGGCAAGGTGGTGCTCAAGCCCCCGGTGCTGATGGCCACCATGATCGGCTTCCTCCTCATCGGCGCGTGCTCCGCGGTCGAGGTGGGTGTGATCGCGACCTTCGAGCACGGCAGCCTCGAAGCAGGGCTCGTGCTCGCGGTCTTCGCGGTGGGGAGCCTCGCGGGTGGGTTGTCGTTCGGGCACATCCCGATCGGACCGTGGGCGATGGCGCGCCGCCTGACGATCGTGACGGTCGGCCTCACGCTCACCATGGTCTCGCTCAACGTGTTCTGGCTCGGCGGCACGCTCATCCTCGCCGGTATCGGCATCGCGCCGGCCCTTGCGGTGCTGTTCGCGATCACGACGGCGAGCGTCAAGTTCAGCGAGACCGCCGAGGCCTTCGGCTGGGCGGGCACCGGTCAGCTCATCGGCGCCGCTGCCGGATCCGCGGTGGCCGGCTTCCTCGTCGACGCCACCGACGCCCGCGGAGCCTACTTCGCCGCCGTCCTCTTCGCCGCGCTCGGTCTGGTCGTCTCGATCGTCTTCGTCCGCGCCCTCCCCGATCTGCGTCATCGCGACGCGAGCCCCTACCCCGACACCGAACCCCTGGCGGTCACCCCCTCATGAGCACGCTCCCCTCTTCTCCGTCCGCGCCCGAGGTCATCTGCATCGGCGAGTCCATGGGCCTCGTCACCGCACTGGGCGCTCCTCTGGCCGAGACCGAGACCGCCGCCCTCGGCATCGCGGGCGCCGAGGGCAACGTCGCCGTCGGCCTGGTCGCTGCGGGGCACCGGGCCGTGTGGGCGTCGCGCCTCGGCGACGATCCCATCGCTGAGCGCATCACCGGCGAGCTGGTTCGGCGCGGGGTCGAGCTCTGGGCCGAGAAGGACGCGGATGCTCCCACCGGCGTCATGTTCAAGGATCCGGGCGTCGAGTCCTCGTCGGTCTACTACTACCGCCGCGGATCGGCCGCCTCCCTGATGGATTCCGGCTTCCTCTCCGTCGACCGGCTGCGGGGCGTGCGCGTCGTGCACACGACGGGCATCACGCCCGCGCTCTCCGCCTCGTGCCGCGCCATGGTCGACGACCTGTACGTCGACGCCCGCGAGGCGGGGGCCCTCATCTCGTTCGATGTGAACGACCGCCGAGCGCTGTGGTCGATGGACGACGCGCAGGCCACTCTGACCCGCCTCGCCGACGCCGCCGACATCGCCTTCGTGGGCCGTGACGAGGCCGAGCGGCTCTGGGGAACCGCGACCGCCGCCGATGTGCGCGCCCATCTGCCGAATTGCGCTCTCCTGATCGTCAAGGACGGCGACGTCGGCGCGACCGCCTTCGCCGCGGGCGAGGAGCCCGTGTTCGTCCCCGCTCCACGCGTCGACGTCGTCGAGCCCGTCGGAGCCGGCGACGCCTTCGCCGCGGGTTTCCTCGCCGCGACCCTCGATGGCGCGGCCCTCGCCGACCGGCTCTCCGCGGGGCACGCCGCCGCCGCGCGCGTGCTCCGCACCCACGGAGACCTGCCGCCGCTCGGATGACGGCGATCGACACCCGACGGAGACTCCCTTCCGTCGCGGTTCTAGGCTGAGGGCATGGCCGCACCGCTCACGCTCCCCCGCCTCTCCTGGGGCGATCCGACCGCCGACCGTCATGCGCTCCTCGTGCACGGGCTAGGCTCGTCCGGCGCGCTGATGTGGCGCCTCGGCGAGGGCCTCGCCGAGTCCGGGTGGCACGCGGTCGCCGTCGACCTGCGCGGTCACGGCGACGCACCGCGGGCGCTCGACTACACCGTCGCCGCGTACGCCGCGGATCTCGGGATCGCGCGACCACAGCGCGGAGGCACGTGGGATGCCGTCGTCGGCCACTCGCTCGGCGGCGCATCGAGCACGGTGGCCGCGGCCTCCGACCCGGACTGGACGCGCCGCCTGATCCTGCTCGACCCCGCGATCTTCGTCGAGGGCCGCGACGCGAAGATCGTGCGCACGAGTCAGGAGCGCGCGTTCGCGGACCAGCGGATCGAGGTCGTGCAGCAGGAGCATCCGCACTGGCACCCGCAGGACTGGGAGCTCAAGGTCGACGCGGTCCGCAGGGCGAGCGCCTGGGCGGTCGAGCAGACCAGCGTGCAGAACACCCCCTGGGACGTGCGAGCGGATGCCGCGCGCCTCGCCGTTCCCACGCACGTGATCGCGTCGGATCCCGAGGTCTACAGCATCTTCACCGGCGACACCGCGACCGACGTGCTGAGCGCGAACCCGCTCGTGACGATGTCGATCGTCGACGGCGCCGGCCACTCGCTGCACCGCGACAAGCCGGAGGAGTCGATTCGTCAGCTCCGGGAGGCCCTGGCATGAGCGCCTTCGACCCGGCCGCCTTCCTGCCCGACGATCTGCTCGAGCGGATCCGCGAACGCGCACCGATCCACGACCGCGAGAACACGTTCCCCCAGCAGGATCTCGACGAGCTCCGCGCCGCCGGGTACCTCGCCATCCTCGTCCCGGCCGACCGCGGAGGTGCGGGACTCGGGCTCGCCGAGGCGGCGATCCTGCAGCAGCGCCTCGCCACGGCCGCGCCGGCGACCGCGCTGGCGATCAACATGCACCTCGTCTGGACGGGTGTCGCGAAGGTGTTCTCCGACCGCGGGGTCCCCGGCCTCGAGTTCGTGCAGGACGGCGCAGTCGCGGGCGAGGTCTTCGCCTTCGGCATCAGCGAGGGCGGCAACGACCTCGTGCTGTTCGGCAGCGACACGGATGCCCTGCCCACCGCCGACGGCGGCTACACGTTCACCGGCACGAAGATCTTCACCTCGCTCGCCCCGGTGTGGACGAAGCTCGGACTGCACGGCCTCGACACGACGAGCGCCGACGCTCCGAAGCTCGTGTTCGCGTTCGTGGAGCGCACGGATGCCGTCGTCACCGGCGACGACTGGGACACCCTCGGCATGCGCGCCACCCAGAGCCGCACCACTCGGCTGTCGGGGGCAGTGGCCTCCGCCGAGCACGTCGTGCGGCGCATCGACCCGGGACCGAACCCCGATCCGATCGTGTTCGGCATCTTCAGCGTCTTCGAGGTGCTGCTGGCCTCGGTCTACACCGGGCTCGCCCGCCGCGCGCTCGATCTCGCGGTCGAGACCGCCCACCGGCGCCGCTCGAAGAGCACCGGTGCCGCGTACAGCCAGGACCCCGACATCCGCTGGCGGATCGCCGACATGGGCCTCGCCTACGACGCGCTGCCGCCGCAGATCCGGGCCCTCGCGCGCGACGTCGACGAGCGCGTCGATCACGGCGCCCGCTGGTTCACGCTGCTGTCGGGGCTCAAGCACCGCGCGATCACGACGGCGAAGCAGGTCGTCGACGAGGCGATGCTCGTCGCCGGAGGCGGCTCGTACTTCTCGAGCAACGAGCTGTCCCGCCTCTACCGCGACGTGCTCGCCGGGGCCTTCCACCCCTCCGACCCCGAATCCGCCCACGCGACGGCGGCGAGCGCCTGGCTCGGCCCCCGCGAAACCTGACACTTCCTGCCGAATTCGCAGATTGAATGAATCGATCCTGCGAAATCGGTTGAAATGACCAGCCACGGGTGCGAGGATCGCACCATGGTCTCCTCGAAGAAGCAGTCCCCCCTCGATGCCGTCTCCAAGACGATCATCGAGCTGCTCCAGGACGACGGGCGTCGCTCGTACTCCGACATCGGCCGCGTCGTCGGCCTGAGCGAAGCGGCGGTCCGTCAGCGCGTGCAGCGGCTCACCGAATCCGGGGTGATGCAGATCGTGGCGGTCACCGACCCCATGCAGCTCGGCTTCCACCGGCAGGCGATGATCGGCATCCGCGTGTCCGGCGATGCGCGCCGCGTCGCCGAGGCCGTCGCCGAGATCGAGGCGATCGACTACGTCGTCATCACGGTCGGCGCCTTCGACGTGCTCGCCGAGGTCGTCTGCGAGGACGACGAAGACCTGCTGTCGCTGATCAACGACGTCATCCGACCGATCGACGGCGTGCTGTCGACCGAGACCTTCATCTACGCCAAGCTGCAGAAGCAGCTCTACAACTGGGGGACCCGATGAACACCGCTCTCTCACCCGAGGCCGAGGCCGCACTCCAGGCGAAGGCTCAGGACCACCTCTGGATGCACTTCACGCGCCAGTCGACCATGGCCACCTCCGGTGTGCCGATCATCGTCAAGGGCGAGGGCCACCGCATCTGGGACGCGAAGGGCAAGGAGTACTTCGACGGGCTCGCCGGCCTCTTCGTCGTCAACGCCGGCCACGGGCGGCAGCGTCTCGCCGAGGCCGCGGCGAAGCAGGCATCCGAGCTCGCGTTCTTCCCGCTGTGGTCGTACGCGCACCCGGCGGCGATCGAACTCGCCGACCGCCTCGCCGACGAGGCACCCGGCGACCTCAACCGCGTCTTCTTCTCGACCGGTGGCGGTGAAGCCGTCGAGACCGCGCTCAAGCTCGCGAAGCACTACTGGAAGCTGCAGGGCAAGCCCACCAAGCACAAGGTGATCTCGCGCTCGGTCGCCTATCACGGCACCCCGCACGGCGCCCTGGCGATCACCGGCATCCCCGCGATGAAGGCGATGTTCGAGCCGGTCGCCCCGGGCGGATTCCGGGTGCCGAACACCAACTTCTACCGGGCGGCCGAGATGGGTGCCCCCGCCGACGACCTCGAGGCCTTCGGCCGCTGGGCCGCCGACCGCATCGAAGAGATGATCCTCTTCGAGGGCGCCGACACCGTCGCCGCGGTCTTCCTCGAGCCGGTGCAGAACTCCGGCGGATGCTTCCCGCCCCCTCCCGGCTATTTCCAGCGGGTACGCGAGATCTGCGACCGGCACGACGTGCTGCTCGTCTCCGACGAGGTCATCTGCGCCTTCGGACGCCTCGGCCACACCTTCGCCTGCACCGGACTCGGCTACGTGCCCGACATGATCACCTGCGCCAAGGGCATGACGAGCGGGTACTCGCCGATCGGCGCGACGATCGTCAGCGACCGCATCTACGAGCCGTTCTCGAAGGGCGACCTGTCGTTCCCGCACGGCTACACGTTCGGCGGTCACCCGGTCTCGGCGGCGGTGGCGCTCGAGAACCTCGCGATCTTCGACGAGGAGGGCCTCAACGCCCGCGTCCGCGAGAACTCGCCGCTGTTCCGCGCCGAGCTCGAGAAGCTGAGCGATCTGCCGATCGTGGGCGATGTGCGCGGCGACGGCTACTTCTTCGGCATCGAGCTCGTGAAGGACAAGGCGACGCGCGAGACCTTCGACGACGCCGAGTCCGAGCGCCTCCTGCGCGGATTCCTCTCCCCCGCACTGTTCGAGGCCGGTCTTTACTGCCGCGCCGACGACCGGGGCGATCCCGTGATCCAGCTCGCGCCGCCGCTGACCGTGGGGCCGGCCGAGTTCCGCGAGATCGAGCAGATCCTGCGCGATGTGCTGACGCGCGCGCAGGCCGTTCTCTGAGCAGCCCCTCTCCCCTTCCCTTCACACCCTCAGGAGCACTGTGGACGTCGTCCGTCATGTCATCAACGGTTCGGAGACCGCCGAGGCGGCCCGCACCGGTCAGATCTTCAACCCCGCGACCGGTGAGGTGACCCGCGAGGTCGCGTTCGCCTCGACCGCCGAGGTCGACGGCGCGATCGCCGCCGCCGCGGCCGCCGCCCCCGCCTGGCGCGAGACGAGCCTGATCAAGCGCGCCGACGTGTTCTTCCGGCTGCGCCAGCTGCTGAAGGAGCGCACGCCCGAGCTCGCGGCGATCGTCACCTCCGAGCACGGCAAGGTGCTCTCGGATGCCGCGGGCGAGGTGTCGCGCGGCATCGAGAACGTCGAGTTCGCCGCCGGTCTCGTGCACCTGCTCAAGGGCGAGCGCAGCGAGCAGGTCTCACGCGGCGTCGACGTGCACTCGGTCAAGCAGCCGGTGGGGGTGGTCGCCGCGATCACGCCGTTCAACTTCCCCGTGATGGTGCCGCTGTGGATGGTCGCCTCGGCGATCGCCTGCGGCAACACGGTCGTGCTCAAGCCCAGCGAGAAGGACCCGTCGGCCGCCGTGTGGCTGGCGAAGCTCTTCCAGGAGGCGGGCCTCCCCGACGGCGTGCTCAACGTCGTGCACGGCGACAAGGAGGCCGTCGATGCCCTGCTCGAGTCGCCCACCGTGTCGGCCGTCAGCTTCGTGGGCTCCACCCCGATCGCCCGCTCGATCTACCAGCGCGCCTCGGCCGCGGGCAAGCGCGTGCAGGCCCTCGGGGGCGCGAAGAACCACATGGTCGTGATGCCGGATGCCGACATCGACGCGGCGGCCGATGCCGCTGTTTCCGCCGCCTACGGCTCGGCCGGCGAGCGCTGCATGGCCGTGTCGGTGCTCGTCGCCGTCGGCGACGTCGCCGACGACCTGGTCTCGGCGATCGCCTCCCGCATCGACGGACTCACGATCGGCGACGGCACCGATCCCTCCAGCGAGATGGGACCGCTCATCACCCGCGAGCACCGCGACCGGGTGGCCTCGTACGTCACGGGGGCGGCAGCCGAGGGTGCCACGGTCGTCGTCGACGGCACCGCGAAGGAGTTCGACTCGAACGGCTTCTTCCTGGGCGTCAGTCTGATCGACCACGTCACCCCGGGCACGAAGGTGTACGACGACGAGATCTTCGGGCCGGTGCTGTCGGTCGTGCGCGTCGACACCTACGCGGACGCCGTGGCGCTCGTGAACGCCAACGCCTACGGCAACGGCACCGCGATCTTCACCCGCGACGGCGGTACGGCGCGTCAGTACGAGTTCGACATCGAGGTCGGGATGGTCGGGGTCAACGTGCCGATCCCCGTGCCGATCGGTGCGTACTCGTTCGGCGGCTGGAAGGACTCGCTGTTCGGCGACTCCCACATCTACGGCCCCGAGTCCGTGCACTTCTACACGCGTTCCAAAGTGGTCACCACCCGCTGGCCCGACCACACGCCGTCGCAGATCGACCTCGGCTTCCCGAGCAACCACTGATCGAGGAGCCACGACCGATGACGAACTTCACCGACCGCCACGGTGCGGCCCACGCGCTGCCCGCTCCGGATGCCGAGGCGCAGGTGCGCGCCGACGACCGAGGGCACGTCTTCCACTCGTGGAGCGCACAGGCTCTGATCGATCCTCTGCCCGTCGCCGCCGGCGAGGGGTCGACGTTCTGGGACTACGCGGGCAACGCGTACCTCGACTTCTCGAGTCAGCTCGTGAACCTCAACCTCGGCCATCAGCATCCCGATCTGGTCGCGGCGATCCAGCAGCAGGCGGGCCGCCTCGCGACCATCCAGCCGTCGATGGCGAACGATGTGCGCGGCGAGCTCGCCCGCCTGATCTCCGAGGTCGCGCCCGCGGGCATGCAGAAGGTGTTCTTCACCAACGGCGGCGCCGAGGCCAACGAGTACGCCGTGCGCATGGCTCGCCAGTTCACCGGCCGCCGCAAGGTGCTCTCGATGTACCGGAGCTACCACGGGTCGACCTCCACCGCGATCTCGCTCACCGGAGACCCGCGGCGCTGGGCGAACGACGGCGTCGACAACGGCACGGTGCGCTTCTTCGGCCCCTACCTGTACCGGTCGCCCTTCCACGCCGAGACGCCCGAGCAGGAGTCCGAGCGCGCGCTCGCGCACCTCGAGCAGACGATCCAGCTCGAGGGGCCGGGCACGATCGCGGCGATCATCATCGAGACGGTCGTGGGCACCAACGGCGTGCTCGTGCCGCCGCCCGGCTATCTCCAAGGAGTCCGCGAGCTGTGCGACCGCTACGGCATCGTCTACATCGCCGACGAGGTGATGGTCGGGTTCGGCCGCCTCGGCGAGTGGTTCGGCATCGACGCGTTCGATGGGGCACCCGACCTGATCAGCTTCGCGAAGGGTGTCAACTCCGGCTACGTGCCGCTGGGCGGCGTGGTGATCTCGGATCGCATCTCCGCGGCGTTCGACGAGATGCCGTTCGCGGGCGGACTCACCTACTCCGGGCATCCGCTCGCGTGCGCGGCGGGCGTCGCGACCTTCGAGGTGTTCCGTCGCGACGGCATCCTCGAGCGCGTGCGCGATCTGGGCGAGCGCATCGTCGAACCGACCCTGCGCCGCTGGACCGAGACGCATCCGAGCGTCGGCGAGGTGCGCGGACGCGGTCTCTTCTGGGCGATCGAGCTGGTGCGCGATCGCGCGACCCGTGAACCGCTCGTGCCGTTCAACGCCTCGGGGGCGGATGCCGCGCCGATGGGTGCCTTCGCCGCCGCGGCGAAGAAGGGCGGCGTCTGGCCGTTCGTGCACTTCAACCGCGTGCACGTCGCGCCGCCGCTGATCATCTCGGAGGACGACCTGGTGCGCGGACTCGCCGTGATCGACGAGGCGCTGAACGTCGCCGACGCGGCCGCCGCGCGCTGACGACGGGACGCGTACTCAGATCAGGAAGCCGCGCAGCAGCGCCTCGGAACCCGCGAGGTGGTCGCGCATCGCGGCCTCGGCGACGTCGGGCCGGCCCGCGAGGATCGCCGTGACGATGCGCTCGTGCTGCTCTCCCGAGTGCTGGATGTTGCGCGGCAGGAGGGGGAAGGTGTCGAGCCAGGCGTTGACGTCGGCCCGGTTCTCGGCGACGAGCGCCACGAGCGACGGGATGCCCGCGGCCTCGGCGATCGCCAGGTGCAGCAGCGTGTCGAGTCGGCGGTACTCCTCGGGGCCGGCCGGAAGCGCCGATTCGTGCCGCGCCCACAGATCCGCCCGCGTCGCGTCATCCAGCGTGCGGCTCGCCGCCGCACGCACGGCACCGGTCTCGAGCACGCGCCGGAGGCCGAGCACGTCGTCGATCTCGGCCGCGGTCACGGCCCCCGCATCCGAGGGCTCCGGCAGCGGATCCGCGACGAACGTGCCGCCGTACCGCCCGCGCTTCGGCACCAGATAGCCGGTGTCGGCGAGCTCACGGATCGCATCGCGCACGGTGTCGCGGCTCACCCCGAAGGACGCCGCGAGTTCGCGCTCCGGGGGCAACGACTCCCCCGGAGCGACGACGCCGAGTCGGATGGTCTGCACGAGGCGAGCGACCGCATCCTCGAGGGCGTTCCCGCGGCGCAGCGGGCGGTAGACCGCCCGGCGCACCTCGACGAGATCGCCGTCGGAAGGGTGCTCGCTCATGCTTCTCAGCCTGTCACAGCGACATGATCCCGCTTCACAGCATCCGCCATCACCGCATCCCGCTTCACAGTGGAGTGACGTACGCGTTGGTGATGCCGCCGTCGACGACGAAGGCGCTGGCGGTGATGAACGACGAGTCGTCGGAGGCGAGGAAGGCGACAGCGGCGGCGAGTTCGGACGGCTCGGCGAAGCGCCCCATCGGCACGTGCACGAGACGCCGCTGCGCGCGCTCGGGGTCCTTCGCGAACAGCTCCTGCAGCAGCGGGGTGTTCACCGGCCCCGGGCAGAGCGCGTTGACCCGTACGCCCTGCCGGGCGAACTGCACGCCCAGCTCGCGCGACATCGCGAGCACGCCGCCCTTCGACGCGGTGTAGCTGATCTGCGAGGTCGCCGATCCCAGCAGCGCGACGAACGAGGCGGTGTTGATGATCGATCCGCCGCCCGCCGGCACCATGTGACGCAGAGCCGCACGGCTGCAGAGGTACACGCTCTTGAGGTTCACGTCCTGCACGCGGTCCCAGGCGGGCAGCTCGGTGGTCTCGATCGAGTCGTCGTCGGCGGGCGAGATTCCGGCGTTGTTGAAGGCGATGTCGATGCGCCCGAACTCCGCTGCCACGCCGTCGAACAGCGCGTCGACCTTGGTCTGGTCGGCGACGTCGACCGGGCGGAACGCCCCGCCGACCTCGGCCGCCGCCTTCTCGCCCGAGGTGGGGTCGACGTCGGCGATGACGACGAACGCCCCCTCGGCGGCGAAGCGCTGGGCGGTGGCGAAGCCGATGCCGCTCGCTCCACCGGTGATGATGGCGACGCGGTCCTTCAGGCGCTGGGTCAGATCGATGCTCATGTGTGTTTCTCCGTTGCAGGTGGTCGAGGGGGTCGGGGTCGCGCTCAGTCGGTCGCGAAGAAAACGTTCTTGGTCTCGGTGAAGTGCTCGGCGGCGTCCGGCCCCAGCTCGCGTCCGAGTCCGGAGGCCTTCATGCCGCCGAAGGGCGTCGCGTAGCGCACCGAAGAGTGCGAGTTCACCGACAGCACGCCGCTCTGCACCCCGCGCGAGACGCGGACGGCGCGGCCGAGGTTCTCGGTCCAGAGGGAGCCGGCGAGGCCGTAGGCGGTGTCGTTCGCGAGCCGGATCGCGTCGGCTTCGTCGTCGAAGGGCATGACCGCGACGACTGGACCGAACACCTCCTGCTGCGCGATCCGATCGGCGGGGTCGGCCAGCACCACCGCGGGCGCGAACCAGAACCCATCGCCCTCCGGTGCACTCCCCCGGAACGCGATAGTCGCGTCATCGAGGAACCCGGCGACCGTGTCGCGGTGACCGGCGGAGATGAGCGGACCCATGTCGGTGTCGGCACTCGACGGGTCACCGACCCGCCACGCCGCGACCGCCGGCTCCAACAGCTCGAGGAATCGGTCGTACACCGAACGCTGCACGAGGAGCCTGCTGCGCGCGCAGCAGTCCTGCCCCGCGTTGTCGAACACCGATCCCGGGACGGCCGCGGCGGCCTTCTCGAGATCGGCGTCCGCGAAGACGATGTTGGCGCTCTTGCCACCGAGTTCGAGGGTGACGGGCTTGAGCGCCCGCGCGCAGCCGGCTGCGACCTCGATGCCGACCTCGGTCGACCCCGTGAAGACCACCTTGCGCACGTCCGGATGCTCGACGAGACGCTGCCCCACCACGGAGCCCGACCCGGTCACGACCTCGAAGAGTCCCGCGGGCAACCCCGCCTCGAGGGCGAGCTCGCCCAGACGGATCGCGGTCAGCGGGGTCAGCTCGGCGGGCTTGAGCACCACCGCATTGCCCGCGGCGAGCGCCGGAGCGAACGCCCACGCGGCGATCGTCATCGGGAAGTTCCACGGCACGATCACCCCGACCACGCCGTAGGGATCGTGGAAGGTGACGTCGAGCCCGCCCGCCACCGGGATCTGCCGGCCCGAGAGCCTTTCGGGGTCGGCCGAGTAGTAGTTGAGCACCTGGGCGACGTGACCCGCCTCCCAACGGGCGGAGCCGATCGGATGCCCGGAGTTGAGCACCTCCAGCTGCGCCAGCTCCTCGGCAGCGCCCCCGACGGCGCGCGCGAACGACCGCAGTGCGTCGGCGCGCGCGACGGGGGCGAGCGCCGCCCACCGGCGCTGAGCGGACACGGCGCGTGCGATCGCGGCATCCGTCTCTCCGACATCGGCGCGGGCGATCTCGCGGATGGCCGCGCCCGTCGACGGGTTGATGACCGTGAACGCGCTCATCGGGCGTCCTCCTTCCGCCGCGCGGCGAACGCGCGTGCCTGTGTGACGAGATCGGCGAAGAGTCGCCGGTCCTCGGCGTTCTCCTCGGGGTGCCATTGCACGCCGACGATGTGGGCGCCTGCTGTGTCGACGAAGGCCTGCACGAGGCCGTCATCGGAGTGCGCGGCGGCGACGAGCCCGTCGCCCAACCGACCGACGCCCTGGTGGTGGTAGCTGTGCACGCGCATGTCGGTCTCTCCGAGGATCCCGGCGAGCGCCGTATCGACCTCGACCTCGACCTCGTTCTCGGCGAACACGCCGCCGCCGATCCGGTACCTCTCGGTCCCGAGCGATTCGGGCAGGTGCTGCTGCAGCGTGCCGCCGCGGGCGACGTTCACGAGCTGCAGCCCCCGGCAGATCGCGAGCACCGGGATGCCGCGGCGCTCGGCCGCGTGGAACAGCGCGAGCTCCCACGCGTCGCGATCGACCCGCGCGGGGTCGGTGAGCGGATGCCGTTGCTCGCCGTAGAGTTCGGGCGCGACGTCCGCGCCGCCGGAGAGCACGAGCCCGTCCATTCCCGCGATGGCCGCGTCGGCGGCATCCGGATCCTGCGGCGGCAGCAGCAGCGCGATGCCGCCGGACGACGTCACGCTCGTGAGGTACTGCTCGGGCAGGAAGGCCGCCCGCACGTCCCACACCCCCTGCTGCGCGCGCTCCAGGTACGTCGTGATGCCGATCAGCGGCGCGGGGTCAGAGGCGCTCGAAACCACGGATGCGCTCCCAATCGGTGACGGCCGCGTCGTAGGCCTCGACCTCGATGCGCGCCTGGTTCAGGTAGTGCTCGACCACGTCGTCGCCGAACGCCGCACGCGCGATCGTCGATTCGCGGAAGAGCTGCGCGGCCTCGCGCAGCGTCGTGGGCAGGTGATCGACGCCCGCCTCGTAGGCGTTGCCGGTGAAGCGCTCGGGCAGCGGCAGCTCGTTCTCGATGCCGTGCAGACCGCCGGCGATGATCGCTGCGATGCCGAGGTAGGGATTCACGTCTCCGCCCGGCACCCGGTTCTCGACGCGCAGACCCGATCCGGATCCGACGACGCGCAGGGCGCAGGTGCGGTTGTCGATGCCCCACGCGACCCCCGTCGGGGCGAAGCTGCCCTTGGCGAAGCGCTTGTAGGAGTTGATGTTCGGGGCGAACAGCAGGGTGAACTCGCGCAGCGTCGCGAGGATGCCGGCGATCCAGTGCTCCATGACGGGGCTGAATCCGTGCTCGCCGTCACCGGCCATCACCGGAGCGCCCGACCGATCTCGCAGGGACAGGTGGATATGGCAGCTGTTGCCCTCGCGCTCGTTGAATTTGGCCATGAACGTGAGCGACTGACCGTGCTGTTCGGCGATCTCCTTCGCGCCGTTCTTGTAGATCGCGTGCTGGTCGGCGGTCTCGCGCACCTCGGCGTAGCGGAAGGCGATCTCCTGCTGACCGAAGTTGCACTCGCCCTTGACGCCCTCGCAGTAGAGACCTGCGCCGTCCATGCCGTTGCGGATGTCGCGCAGCAGCGGTTCCATGCGGGTCGATGCGAGCAGGTTGTAGTCGACGTTGTAGTCGGTGGCGGGGGTGAGCCCCTCGTACTTGCGCGCCCAGGCCTCGCGGTAGGTGTCTTCGAACACGATGAACTCGAGCTCCGTGCCCGAGTACGCGGTCCAGCCGCGTTCGGCGAGCCGATCGCGCTGGCGGTCGAGGATGGCCCGGGGTGACGGTCCGACCGGCTCGCCGTTCTGCCAGACGAGGTCGGCCATCACGAGCGCCGTCCCCTCGAGCCACGGGATGTTGCGGAGCGTCTCGGCGTCGGGCCGCAGCACCATGTCGCCGTACCCGCGGTCCCATCCCGACATCGCGTAGCCGTCGACGGTGTTCATGTCGACATCGACCGACAGCAGGTAGTCGCAGGCCTCGGCGCCGTGCGACAGGATGTCCTCCTGGAACAGGCGGGCCGAGACGCGTTTGCCGACCAGACGCCCCTGCGCATCGGCGAAGGCCACGATCACCGTGTCGATCTCGCCGGCGGCGATGCCGGCGTCCAGCTGCTCGATGCTCAGGTTTCCCGACATCTGACGCTCCGTTCTCCTGCGGTGAAGCGATCGGCCGACCGGCTTCGCCCTCAGAGTAGATCACCTCGGCGTTTAAAGGTAGACGAAACCACCATTGACTGTCACAATCATCCGCAAGGTGCACCCGGCGCCTGCATGCGAGTGAGCGGAGAACGTATGTCTGGGCAGAGCAATGAATCCCGCAAGGTCGCCGGAGCGACCTATACACGTGCCGGGAGCGAATACTTCGAGAAACGCACACTGAAGAGGTCGGCCGGCGTCTGGGGCCTGTGGGGACTCGCGGTCGCCGCGGTCATCTCGGGAGACTTCTCGGGATGGAACTTCGGTATCGACTTCGCCGGGTTCGGCGGGATGCTCATCGCCTTCGTCATCCTCGTGGCGATGTACTACGGCATGATCTTCGCGATCGGCGAGATGGCCGCTGCGATGCCGCACACCGGTGGCGCCTACTCCTTCGCCCGCTCGGCCATGGGGCCCTGGGGCGGTCTGGTCACCGGAGCCGCCGAGACGATCGAGTACGTCGCGACCACGGCGGTGATCGTCTACTTCTCGGCGTCGTATGCCAATGGGATCACGAGCGAACTGCTCGGTCTCGAACTCCCCGGATGGGTCTGGTACCTCATCCTCTACGTCGTCTTCATCGCGCTGAACTCCGCGGGAGCGGCCATCTCGTTCCGCTTCGCGATCGTCGTCTCGGTGATCTCGATCGGCATCATCCTCGTCTTCTCGCTCATGGCGCTGTTCTCCGGTGCGTTCTCGTGGGATGCCCTGTGGGACATCGTCCCCGACGAGGGCCAATCGACCTTCCTCCCCCACGGCGTCCTGCCGATCCTGTTCGCCCTCCCGTTCGCGATGTGGTTCTTCCTCGGCATCGAAGAGCTGCCGCTCGCGGCCGAGGAATCGCACAACCCCACCCGCGACATCCCGAAGGCCGGGTTCTGGGCGCGCGGCACCCTCATCGTCACCGGACTCCTGGTGCTGTTCCTCAACACCGGCGTGATCGGCGCCGAGGCGACCGGCACCGCGGGAGAGCCTCTGCTCGATGGCTTCCGCGCGATCGTGGGAGACCAGCTCGCCGCCGTGCTCGCACTGTTCGCCCTGATCGGCCTGCTCGCCTCGCTGCAGGGCATCATGTTCGCCTACGGCCGCAACATGTACTCGCTGTCTCGCGCCGGGTACTACCCGCGCTTCCTCTCGCTGACGGGCAAGCGCCAAACGCCCTGGGTCGCTCTCACGGTCGGCGCCGCGATCGGGTTCGTCGCCCTGATCGTGCTCGACGTGCTCACCGCGGTCGACTCCGAGGGCGCGGGCACCGTGGCCGGGGCGATCGTGCTGAACATCGCGGTCTGGGGCGCCGTCGTCGCCTACGGGCTGCAGCTCGTGTCGTTCATCATCCTGCGCAAGAAGTTCCCGAACGTCGATCGCCCGTACGTCAGCCCCTGGGGCATCCCCGGCGCCGTCATCGCGCTCGTCATCGCGGCGCTCATCTTCGTCGGCTTCCTGCTCAACCCGACGTTCGGCCCGGCCATCATCGCGATCGCGATCGTGTACGCGATCATCCTGCTCGGATTCGGGCTCTTCTTCCGCCACCGCCTCGTGCTCTCCCCCGAAGAGGAGTACGCGCTCTCGGGCGGCTCGCACGGAGACCCGCAGGCCGAGGGCTACGACGCGATGGAGGGCGAGGTCTTCGACGGCAAGGCGTGAGAGGCGAGGAGCGCTACTTCGAATCGAAGTCGAACGCCTTGAGCAGTTCGGCGACGGCCTGGTCGCGCTCCTCCCCACCCGCCTCGAACATGTGCGTCACGTGGGTGCGCAGATGGTTCTCGAGCAGCAGCCGGTTGAGGGACTCGAGCGACTTCTGGATCGCGCGGGACTGCGTGATGATGTCCATGCAGTAGTCCTCGCTCTCGATCATCCGAGCGACCCCGCGGAGCTGCCCCTCGAGGATGGCGGTGCGGTGCAGGGCGCGCTTCTTGATGTCTTCGATCACGCATCGAGGTTACCCCGCTCATGAGTCGCTGAGCCCGTCGAAGGGATCGACCACCGGGAGCCCGGGAACGTCGAAGTCCTTCACGTTGCGGGTCACCAGCGTGAGCCCGTGGTGAAGAGCGGTCGCGGCGATCAACGCATCACCGAGGGGACGACGATCGGGCACCTGGATCGCCGCCGCCAGCTGCGCGACCGCACCGGTCACCTCAAGCGCGGGAATGGCGAGGCCCTGCAGCACGGATCGGAACCATCGGTCGAGTGATGCTGCGGCGACGGCATCACGACGCTGCACGAGAAGGATGCCGCGTCGGAGTTCGAGCTCGGTGACCACGCTGATCCGCAGGGATCGCCGCGGCGTCGCCTCGAACCAGCGCACGACACCGGCATCGGGCCGCAGTCGACGGGTCTCCGAGACCACGTTCGTGTCGAGCAGGAACCCCGTCACAGGTCGACCTCCCGCCCGAGGTCGCGCGCTCGTTCCGACGCGAGATCGTCCATGATGCGGCCGAAGACGTCGTCGGGATCCGCGCTCGTCGGCACGGGCGCGATCACATCGAGCAGCGACCGATCGTCGCCTGCCGGCGCCTCGGACCGCAGCCGCTCGTATTCGTCGATGTTCAGCAGCACGTAGGCCGGCTCGCCTCGGCGGGTCACGAGCACCGGCTCCTCGTCGGCGATGCGCTGCGCACGCGCGACGGACTGATTGAAATCTCGAGCGGTCATACGGAACACGATGCACCTCGTTTTCTGATGTAGTGAGGGTACTACACTGACACGGCGTGAAAGGATGCCTTCATGCCGCGCACACCGATGGCGATGCTCTCGCCCGCCGATCAGGTCCGTCTCCGCGCGCTGCGCCGTATGAAGGCGGTCGCCCTGGGGGCGCTGATCTTCATGGCCGTCGTGTTCGTGTTCGCCTTCGCGTTCCAGGAGCGGATGAGCTGGCTCGGGTACGTGCGCGCCGCGGCCGAGGGCGGAATGGTGGGTGCCCTCGCCGACTGGTTCGCGGTGACGGCGCTCTTCCGCCGCCCGCTGGGCCTTCCCATCCCGCATACCGCGATCATCCCGAGCCGCAAGGACGAGATCGGCCGCAGCCTGGGCGAGTTCGTCGAGACGAACTTCCTCGAGGCGAGCGTGGTGCGCACGAAGCTGTCCTCCACCGCCATCGCGCAGCGTGCCGGCGAGTGGCTGCGCGAGACGCCGCACGCTGAGCGGGTCGGCGCCGAGGGCGCGACGATCGCCACCGCGATCCTCAACGGGCTCAGCGACGACGACGTGCGCGATCTCATCTCCGACCTCGCGCGCGAGCACCTCGTCTCCCCCGAGTGGGGCCCGCCCGCGGGCGCCTGGCTCGAGAAGATCGTCGAGGCCGACGCCCATCACGGCGCGGTCGACCTCGCCGCCGACAGCATCGGGCGCTGGCTCGAGGCGAACGCCGAGTCGTTCTCCGGCCTCGTCTCCCGGCGCCTGCCTTCATGGGTGCCGCGGCTCGCGCACCGCTTCGTCGACGACACCGTCTACAACGAGGCCGTGAAGTTCGTGCAGGCCGTGCAGGCCGACCCCCGGCATCCGGCCCGCCTGGCGATCGACGGCTACCTCGGCCGCCTCGCCGACAGTCTGCAGAACGACCCGATCACCCGCGCGAAGCTCGAGAACGCGAAGGCGTCGCTGTTCGACAGCCCCCGCGTCGGCGCCCTCGCCGCCGAGGCGTGGAACACCGCGAAGAACGGCCTGCTCACGGCCCTGGCCGACCCCGAGAGCGGGCTGCGCCGCCGGGCCGTGCAGGCGCTGCAGGAGGTGGGCGAGCGTCTGACGACGGATGCCGCGCTGCAGCGCCGCGTCGACACCTGGGTATCGGATGCGGCGGTCTTCCTCGTCGATCGCTACCGGCACGACATCGCATCGATCATCACCGACACCGTCGAACGCTGGGACCCGGCCGAGACGACCGAGAAGATCGAGCTCATGGTCGGCCGCGACCTGCAGTACATCCGCCTGAACGGCACGTTCGTCGGTGCTCTCGCCGGCCTCGCCATCTTCTCGATCGCCCACGCCCTGATCCCCGGAGTCTGACATGGCCCTCTCGCACGATCCCCTCTGGCCGCGCGCCGGATCCTGGCCCTCTCCCGACGCCGTCGACGACGCGGAGGCCGTGCTGCTGGGTGTCCCGGCCTGGCGCACGTCGCTCTCACCCACGGGTGCCGGGGCGACTCCGGCCGCGATCCGCGACGCACTCCCCCGCTACGGCACCGCGCTGATGGGCCCGCCGGCGATCGACCTGAACGAGGTGCTGCGCATCGCGGATGCCGGCGACGTGCACGAGCCCGACGGCGACGAGGGCGAGGCATCCGTCATCGCGCGGGTGCGGGAGCTCTCGGAGTCGTTCGTCATCGCGCTCGGCGGCGACAACTCCCTCACCTACCCCGTGGCGCTGGGCGCCCAGGCGACCGGTTTGATCACCTTCGACGCGCACTTCGACCTGCGCGACGGCGTCTCGAATGGAACCCCGGTGCGCCGGCTCGTCGAAGACGTCCCCGTGCTCTCGACGCTCGACACCGCCCGCATCGACCCGACGCGCATCGTGCAGATCGGCATCGCCGACTTCGCGAACTCGGTCGCTTACGCCCGCCGGGCAGCGGACTGGGGCATCCGGGTGATCACGCTCGACGAGGTGCGCCGCCGCGGTGTCGACGACGTCGTGGCCGAAGCCCTCGAGATCGCCGGTGCCGGATCAGATGCCCGCGTCCACCTCGACATCGATGTCGACGTCTGCGACCGCTCGGTCGCCCCCGGCTGCCCCGCGAGCGTGCCCGGCGGCCTGCAGGCGTGGGAGCTGCGCGCCCTCACCCGCGCCGTCGCCGCCGACCCGCGCGTCGTCAGCGCCGACCTCGCCGAGGTCGACGCCACAGCCGATGCCGACGACGCCCGCACCGTGCGCCTCGCAGCCCTCTGCGTGCTGGAGCTGCTCGCCGGGCTCGCCTCGCGCTGAGTCCTTCAGCCACCCGTCGGGAAAAGCAGAAACCCCCGGGCGGCTGCCTGGGGGTTTCTGCGGTGGTGGACCTAAGGGGATTCGAACCCCTGACCTCCTCGATGCGAACGAGGCGCGCTACCAACTGCGCCATAGGCCCTTACGGAGATCAACATTATCACGACGTCGACCCCACCTCGGACGTCGGGGATCACCCTGCGGCGCGACGGGCGAGCATGTCGCGCACGTGCGCCTCGATCTCGGCGTCGTCGACGAATCCCATCTTCGCGTAGGGCGAAGCCTCGGCGGCGGGGGCAGTGCGCGGAGCGGGAATCCGCACGGGCGCCGGAGCCTGCTCGGCGGCGATCTGCTCGGCGCGGGCGCGGAGTTCCGCGAGGCGGGCGGCCTTGCGCAGCTGCTCCTGCGCGTCGATCTCGGCGCGGGCGGTCTGAGCGCGCGACCCGGCGACCGCGACGAGCGGCTCGGGCAGCGGACGCGGGGTCCACGTCGCACGACCCTGGTCGTGGATCTCGGGCGCGACGCGCTCTCGCGGCGCCTCGGCGACCACATGACTCGCACGGGCGACTCGACCAGCGACGGCGGCCATCCGCTGCAGCGCGATCGCGCCGAGCAGGGCCAGAGACCCGCCGACCCACAGCAGGATCGACGCTCCGGTCGCGAGCAGTTGCCACACGCCGAGTCCCGCGAGCACCACTCCGACGAGCGCGGCGACGGTCGACAGCATCCGCACCCGACGGCGCGCACGCGCCTGACGGATCACCGGATCGGCCCGTGTCGCCGCGAGTTCGGCACGCAGCGCCTCGAGCTCCGCGGACTCGCGCTCGGACTGCACGCGCTTGGCGAGCTTCTGCTGCGCCAGGGCGGTGCGAGCACTCAGCTCGACGCGCACCTCTTCGGGGGTCTCGCTCGTCTCGGCGAGGATCCGCAGTGCCTGGTTCAGGCGCACGGCGTTGCGCTCGGCGGCGTTGTACTGGAAGCGGCCGCGCCACGAGGGCAGCAGATAGAGCATCCACAGGAGCACGGCGACGAGCACGATCACTCCCCCGCTCAGCACCGGCCCGTCCATATCGATAACGGTAAGGGAACAACCCTCCCCGAGCCGAGAGCCGGACGCGTGTCGCGACCAGAGATCTGGCCGGAGTCGGCGTGTCGTCAGACGGAGAGACGGTCCGACGGAGGGATCGTCGCGGCATCCGGAGGAACCTGACCGCTCAACCAACGCGCCAGCACCCCCTGCGGCACGTCCTCCTTCGTCAGCGCGAACGCGTAGTGGTCGCGCCAATCGCCGTCGATGTGGATGTACCGACGACGCAGTCCCTCGTAACGGAAACCGAGCTTCTGCACCACCCGCAGGCTCGCGGCGTTCTCGGGGCGGATGCAGATCTCCATACGGTGCAGGCCGTACTCCACGAAGCACGCATCGGTCGCGAGCGCGACGGCCGTGGGCGTGATGCCCTTGCCCGCGAACTTCTCGCTGACCCAGTAGCCGATCGTCGCCGAGCAGAGCGACCCGCGCGAGACTCCCCACACGTTCAGCTGACCGGCGACCTCGCCGTCGTATTCCATGACGAACGGGTATCCGGCGCCGTCGCGGTACTGCTGGAGCAGACGACGGATGCTCAGGCGCATGTCGAACGACACCGAGCCGTAGGGAACCGTGGCCTCCCACGGCTGCAACCAGGACCGGTTCGCGAGCAGCTCCTGCTGGAGCACGCGGGCATCCTTCGTGCGCACGAGGCGCAGCTCGATCGATCCGTGTCGCATGCCCGCCATGAGATCCATCATCTCGCGCTCGACCCGCCGGAGGCCTAGAGGCGCTCGGCGAACTCCTTCAACCACGGGCGCAGCTCGCCGCCGAGGTCGTCGCGGTCGGAGGCCAGCTGCACGATCGCCTTGATGTACTCGACCCGGTCACCGGTGTCGTACCGCCGACCGCCGAAGATCACGCCGACCACTCCGGGGCCCGACGGGTCGGCCGCCATCTCCTGCAGCGCATCGGTCAGCTGGATCTCCCCGCCCTTGCCGGGTTCGGTGTGCTCGAGGATGTCGAAGATCGAGGCGGGAAGCACGTAGCGCCCGATGACCGCGAGGTTCGACGGGGCGTCCTCGCGCGCAGGCTTTTCGACGAGGCCGGTGACGCGCACGGCATCCGATCCCTCGATGTCCTCGACGGCCGCCGTGCCGTACATGTGGATGTTCGCGGGATCGACCTCCATGAGGGCGATCACGGCGGCGCCGGAGCGCTCGTGCTCGGCCAGCATCTCGGTGAGCAGCGGATCGCGCTCGTCGATGAGATCATCGCCCAGGAGCACGGCGAAGGAGCTGTCGCCGACGTGTGCGCGGGCACGCAGCACGGCATGGCCGAGTCCCTTCGGCTCGCCCTGGCGCACGAAGTGGATGTCGGCGAGGTCGCTCGAGCGCACGACACGCTCCAGGCGGCCGTGGTCGCCCTTCTCCATGAGCTTGACCTCGAGCTCGGGCACCGAGTCGAAGTGGTTGGAGATCGCGTTCTTGTTGCGTCCGATGATGACGAGGATGTCGTCGATCCCGGCATCCGCCGCCTCTTCGACCACGTACTGGATGGCCGGCTTGTCGACGACCGGCAGCATCTCCTTCGGCATCGCCTTCGTCGCCGGCAGGAAGCGCGTCCCCAGACCTGCCGCAGGAATGACCGCCTTGAACTTCTGTGTACCCATCCCGACAGCCTACCGGTGGGCGCCGCGTAGACTCTGAGCCATGTCGAACGAGGTCGAGCACGCCAAGCGCGCACTGCGCGCCGAGCTCCGCGAACGCCGGGCGCTCCTCTCCGATGCGCAACGCGATGCCGCCGCTTCCTCGATCGGCGAACGCCTGGACGAACTCGTCGAGAGCCTCGGTGCCCAGTCGATCTCGTGCTACCTGTCGGCGACCGCCGAACCGGGCACCCGTGAGTTCGTCACGCGGGCGGTGCGCCGCGGCATCCGCGTATTGCTCCCCGTCACTCGCGCCGACGGACTGCTCGACTGGGCCGTCGCGAACGATGACGACGACGTGGCCGAGGGACTCTTCGGCCTGCCCGAACCGACCGGCGAGGTGCTCGGCCCGATCGCAGTGAACGACGTCGACCTGATGATCGTGCCCGCCGCCGCGGTCGACCGTTCGGGCATGCGCATGGGATGGGGCCGCGGCTATTTCGACAAGACCATCGGGTCGATGGAGAAGTGCCCTCCCGTGTACGCGGTCATCTATGATTCCGAGATACTCGACTCCCTGCCTCGCGAGGTGCACGACCAGCCGGTCGACGGCATCGTGACACCGACGCAGACCCTCTCCCTGTCGCAGACGCGACGCTGACCCTCTGAGGACACCATGCCCACCTACGCCTATGCCTGCACGTCGTGCGGCCACCGCTTCGACGCCGTGCAGAGCTTCGCCGACGCGTCGCTCACCGTCTGCCCCGAGTGCGGCGGCAGCCTGCGCAAGCAGTACGGGTCGATCGGCGTGACCTTCAACGGCTCCGGCTTCTATCGCACGGACTCGCGGGCGAAGAGTGGCGGATCATCGGATGCTTCGACATCATCGAAGAAGGAGTCGACGACCACCAGCGCCCCCGCGCCGACGTCGAGCCCGACCTCATCCTGATTCCCCACCACTCGGAGGTTCGCATGCTCAAAGGATTCAAGGACTTCATCCTCCGCGGCAACGTCATCGACCTCGCGGTCGCCGTCGTCATCGGCACGGCGTTCACCGCGATCGTCAACGCCGTGGTCGCCAGTGTCATCAACCCGCTCGTCGCCCTCTTCTTCAAGGCCGACGCGATGGGCGGCTTCGGCCCGCAGGTCACCAACATCTACGGCGACACGGTCACGTTCCCGCTCGGCGACCTGATCTCGGCCGTCATCAGCTTCCTCGCGGTCGCCCTCGTCGTGTACTTCGTGTTCGTGCTGCCGATGAACACCTTCAAGGCGCACGTCGAGGCCCGCAAGGGAACGTCCGCCGAGCAGCCCGAAGAGGAGCCGGCCGCCGCAACCGAGGCCGAGCTGCTCGTCGAGATCCGCGACCTGCTCGCGAAGAGCAACGCCCGCGACTGACGGGCACACCCTCGCTGCACAGGCAGCCGCACCGGACGTCCCGTTCCGCTCCGCAGCGTCACCACGACGCTCAGTAGTGGGGCGGGACGTCCTGCATCATGCGGTCGTCATTGGGACCCGCGGGGCCGTCCGGGCGCCGCTTCCGGTCTTTCGCGACCGATTCGGGACCGCTCTCGGGGTCGGGATCGCTTCCCTCCACCGGCGTCAGGCGTGCGCGGCGGGAACCCGGCACGCGCTCGACCCGCTGCCGCGGAGCATCCGATGCGGGCTCCCCCGGAGAGGCATCCTCAGGCATCCGCTCGGTCAGCCGTTCGCGCCGTCATCGAGGTCGAGCGGCTGCGTGTCGTTCTCGGCACGCGCGGTCGACGGCGAGATGCCGAGCACCGAGGCGATCCGCGTCGCCGCCGTGGCCGGGTCGCTGTAGAGGTCGAACGCGTGCACGCGCACGTAGTGCCAGCCGAGTCGGCGCAGCACGTGCGGGCGCAGACGCAGGGTCTCGCGCAGCGAGTCGCCGCGCGATTCCGGATCGCACTCGATCACGACGGCCTTGCCACCGTGCTGCGCGACCAGCGGCAGCAGACCGCGGTAGTCCACGTCGACGGATGCTCCGAGCCGGCGCAGTTCGCGGGCGAGCGCGAGGGTCAACGGGTCGGCGAGGTCTTCGAGACGCGCGTCGCGGGCACGGGCGGCCAGGCCGCCGAGGATCGACATGAGCGTCGCGGCGCCGTGCTCGAGGCGTCCATCGTCGAAGGACGACGGACGGATCGACGACACGATCACCATGGAACGGCGCGCGCGGGTCATGCCGACCGTGAGCAGCCGCTCGCCGTCGGGCGTCGAGAGATCGCCGAAGTCGCTGAGCACACGGCCGTGCTTGGTCAGACCGAAGCCGAGCGAGAAGATCACCCGGTCGCGGCTCTCAGCGACGGACTGCTCGAGGGTGAGAACGGCGAAGGGTTCCGCGGTATCGCGCCCCACGAAGTCGGCGACGTCGGAGCGCCCGGCGAAGGCTGCCGTGACCGCGGCGCGCACGCGCTCGGCATGTCGGGCGCTGGCGGTCACGACCATGAGCGACTCGGACGGGCGGTGCACGGCGTGCTCGACCACGAGCGTCACCACGCGGGCGACCTCGGCGTCGGGGCTCTCGACCGCACCCGAGATCGGGTCGGGCGTGCCCGTGCCTCCCTCGACGTAGTCGACCGTGAGGCTTCCCCGACCGAGATACGACCCGGCCCAGGGCAGCGACACGATCTCGCCGCCGTAGAAGGCGTCGTTGATGAGCTCGGCGAGGTCTTCTCCCCCGGCGCGGTAGCTGCGCGTGAGCGTCATCACCGGAAGCAGCTCCGAGAGACGTTCGAACACCGAGGTCTCGTCGAACTCGACCTCGGGCTCCCAGAGGTCATCCGGGTCGACGGCGATCTGGAACGGCGACGGACGCTGGGTCACCGGGTCGCCGAACGCGACGACCTGGCGGGCACGACGGATCGCGGGCGCGGCCTCGGCGAGGTTGATCGCCGCGGCATCCACCAGGAGAACGGCGTCGAACTCGACGGAGTCCGGGATCTCGGGCACGAGGTAGGGCGAGGAGATCCAGACCGGCGCGAGCGTGGAGACGAGCGTCGGGGCGGCGCTGACCACCTCGGCGGACGTCGTCGTGCTCTGCGTCAGGGCACGACGCAGGTTCGCGGATTCCTGCGGCTCGTCGACGATCGCGATCTTCCACTGGTTGGCGAGCTGCCAGGCCAGCAGCGGGCCGGCCATCGCGGCGTGCGCCTCGTCGACGAGACGGAAGTCGCGCTCGAGCCGATCGACGACCGCGGTGTTCGCGCCGAGGAGGGCGCGGTTGTCCTGGAGGGCGCGCTCGAGGAGAGACTGCCACCACGCGAACTCGAGCTCGTCGCCCACGCGCGACTCGGAGACGTGACGCACCGAGAGGTCGGTGAGCAGGGGCTCGAGGCCGAGGAGGGCGAGTTCGTCGCGCAGCTCCGCACGCTCGACGAGGTTCTCGAAGACATCGGACTTCGCCGCGAGACCCGCGAGCGTGCGCACCAGGCGCGCCACGGGCAGCGTCGCCAGCGGTTCACGTCGGCCGAGAGCCGCGTCGAGTTCGGCGAGTTCGGCCTCGACGCGCTGCCACGCGGCCGCGACCTCCCCGAGACCCAGCGGGATCTCGGGGGCGACGCCCGCATCGACGCAGCGCTGCCACTGCGTGCGCTGGGTCTGGATGCGCAGAAGCGCTTCGTGCATCTCGGTGACGTGCACACCGGGGCGCACGTACTCCTTCGCCAGACGGCGCAACCGCCGACGGTTCGCCGACGACATCCCCGGTGCATCGCGACGGGACCCGTGCGCCTGGATCAGCTCGCCCAGCGGGCGCTCGAAAACGGTCGGGCTGAAGCGGTCGAGCGAGTCGCGGATGCCCTCGAGCAGCCGCAGGTAGTCGCCGAGCTCGTCGATGGTCGAGAACGGGCGCATGTGGGTCTGGGCGATGAGTTCGTAGCCCCGCTCGAGCAGCGCCGGAACGCTGTCGGAGTGCAAGCGGCCCGCCAGCTCGTGCGCGGCGCGTGCGGCCTCGGTCGTGGCGAAGGTGACGCCGTACCAGGGCGAATCGTCGGGGCCGAAGCGGAACTCCCCGAGACGCGCGGCCTGCGCGAGGGCGGCGGCGGCCGGCCCGCGATCGCCGGCGAGACGCCGCAGGGACTCGTTGCTGAGTCGCGCCGTGGTCGACGGCGGTGTCGGCAGGGAGGCGAGTCGGGTGAGGTGACGGGTCGCCTCGAGCACGGAGGCATCCATCCCGGGCACGGGAGACGTGAGCGCGTGACGGTAGTCGCGGAGCACGGTGCGCAGGCGCACGAGCGCGTCGTCGACCTCTCCGACCTTGGGAGCGCTCGCCTTCTCGTTGCGACCGATGGCGCGCACGAGGTCACGACGCACGCTCACCGGCGAGATCGCGAGGCTGTCGAGACCGATCCCGGCCAGGCGGTGGCGGACTCCGTCGAGCGTCGAGCGGCGGGCCGAGACGACGAGCACGCGCTTCCCCGCCCGGACGAGCTCGCCCAGCGCGTTGATCACGGTCTGCGTGCCGCCGGTGCCGGGCAGCGTCGCGACGGTCAGCGAGTGGCCGGCGGCGATGCGCGAGAGCACGGCCTCCTGCTCGGCATCCGCATCGAGCAGCAGGGTGTCGGACGCCGGCGCGCGGTCGTCCGGCCCGGTGAAGTGCGGCGTGGCCCGCGGGGCCCTGACCCGCTCGCGGTCGCCGACGTGACCGGCGAGGGCGTTGAGCACCTGGTGGTCGAGCGTGCGGGTGTCGCGCGACATGGAGCCCGCGACGTCGGCGAAGGTCGACACGACCAGGCGCGGTTCGACCGAGAAGGTGTCGATCGTACGGGTGATCGCACGCAGGCTGTCGATGACCGGCTGAGGCTTGAAGATGCCCCCGTCGTAGGCGAGGGATGCCAGGGTCGACGCGTCGATCGAGATGCCGAAGTGTTCGCGGGCGATGCGGACGAGTTCGGGATTGACCTCGAACGCCCCCTGCAGCTTCAGCTCGTAGTCGGAGTGATGGCGGCGGATCGCGAGCGGGCGCAGCAGCACGGGGGCGGCGAAGAACGCTCCCCCGATCCGCCAGCGGGCGACGCCGACGGCGAGGTGCACGGCCTCGATGCCGCGCACGGTGCGCAGCTCGGTGTTCTTCGCGGTGATCCGCTCGGCGGCGAGTCGCGCGGTGCGCAGACCGACCTCGTCGCGGAAGAGGTTCGACAGCAGCGTCGATTTTCCGGTGATGAACTGCGGGAGGCTGCCGGGATGCGCCTTGGAGATGTCGATACCGGACTCGGCCCCGTCGCGGAAGCTGGTCAGCGGCGAGGGGCCGCCCAGATCGGCGGCTTCACTACGGAGTCGCGAGCGCTCGCCCTCGGCGGCGTGGGTCACGATGACCCCGGTCGACGAGGACCGGAGGTCACTGAGGGTCACGGCGAGCGCTGCTCCCGTGTCTTCTACCGTCTTGCCTTCCCGTCGCCACACAACTCACACACTAAGCGCGCCGGGCGCGAGGCCCGGTATCCCGGGCGGGTTTCGCGGAATTCCGGTCGCGGATGCCGCGGCGAACTCCTTCTGCACCGCCACACGTCGAGAGCGACTCTTCCCCGTCCGTGGACCTCCCCTCACGGCAGGCGATCGCCGGGCGTCAGGATGGACGCATGACCTTCCGCTACGACTTCGCCCCCACGCCCTTCGGCGATGCGCTCGCGGTGTTCTCCGACGAGGGCATCGTGCGCTTCGATCTGTCCGAGTCGGAAGACCCTTCGGTCCCGTGGCTCCTCGAGAACGTCGCCCGGGAGCTGCGGGCGGTGCCCGAGCCCGACCCGGGTGCGGCCGATGAGCTGGCCGACCTCCTCGACCGCTACTTCGACGGCGCGCCGATCCGATTCGACGAGCACCTCTCTCTCGACTGGCGCCTCGTCGACGGCTTCCCTCGACGCGCCCTCGAGGCGATCGGAACGATCGAGTGGGGCGAGACCCTGAGTTACGGAGAGGTCGCCGTCCTCGCCGGCCACCCGGGTGCGGCCCGCGCCGTGGGATCGGCCTGCCGCATCACCCCGTTCTCGATCATCGTGCCCGTGCACCGCGTCATCCGCTCCGACGGCTCTCCCGGTCACTACGGGGCGCACCCCGAGCGCAAGCGGTTCCTCCTCGACCTCGAATCGGGCGGGCGGAGCGTCTAGCGCCACAGGATCGGCGCGGGTCCTGCCGAGTAGGCCGTCGGGATCCGCGCCGGAGGGGCGCCGGTGGTAATCTCACCGCGTGACGGGAACGGCGCCGTCGCGCGGAAGGCAGGTGGCCGTGAGCACTCCGACCGGAACCGAATCCGACACCGAGCTCATCGCCCGCGCCGTGCGGGAACTCGCCCGCCGCACCCGGTTCCCGGTCGCCTTCGGCGGCCTCCTCGATGACGGTGTCGTGCACGTGACGACGATCGTCGGCAACCGCACCCGCAGTCTCGACGGCCTGCGTGTTCGACCCGAGCGCGGACTCGGAGGGCGAGCGATGATGGAGCTCCGTCCGCGCATGACCAGCGACTACGGGTCCTCGCAGCAGATCACGCACGACTACGACGTCTTCGTGCTCGGCGAGGGGTTGCGCACACTCCTGGCGGTTCCGATCGTCGTCGCGGGACGATCCCGCGGCGTGCTCTACGCGGGCGCCTGGGACGACGAGCAGATCGGCGGGATCACCACCGCTCCGGCCATGCAGGTCGCGCAGTCGGTCGCCGACGAGTTGCGCATCCGCGAGGAGGTCGAACGCCGACTTCGCGCCGGCGCCCCGGCATCCACCCCCCTGCCGGCCGGTCAGCAGGAGCAGTTGCGTGAGACGTTCGCCGATCTGCGCAGCATCGCCGCATCGATCGACGACGACGAGCTGCGCGCCCGGCTCGCTCGCGTCGAGGGGCGTCTGCTCGCCCTCTCGGGTGAGCAGACGCCGACCGCGACCGGCCCGTCGCCCGTGGTCCGCCTCTCGCCGCGCGAGACCGATGTCCTCTCGTGCGCCGCGCTCGGGGCGACGAATGCCGAGATCGCATCGCAGCTCGGCCTCCGCGAGGGAACGGTCAAGGCGTACCTCGGCACCGCCATGTCGAAGCTCGACGCATCGACGCGCCATTCCGCTGTCGCTCGAGCCCGGCGGGCGGGGCTCCTGCCATGATCGCCTGAATAACACCGGAATTCCATTTGCATTCACTCCTGTATGCAAAAGGAATCGCCGTCGAATTGATTGCCGCAATTAGATTCGGCGAGTAATGTTCACTCCATGGCGAGACGAATTGTGCATCAACTGGTCGACGATATCGACGGCAGCGTTCTGGAGATCGGCGAGGGGGAGACCGTTCATTTCTCCCTCAACGGCACCGCGTGGGAGATCGATCTGAACTCGGAGCACGCCGCGGAACTCCGCGGGGCCCTCGAGCCCTACATCTCCGCCGGGCGCCGTGCGGGTTCCGCGAGCTCCCCGCGCAGCTCATCGGGTTCCGCCCGTAAGCGACCTGCGCGAAACCCCGAGGTCGCGGCCATCCGCGCCTGGGCGAATGACAACGGATACTCGCTCTCGGAGCGCGGACGAATTCCCGCCCCCGTCATCGAGGCATACAACAAAGCGCACTGATCGCGCACGAATACCACGCGTGAAGGCTCTCCTCCGGGGGAGCCTTCATTCGTCGTGCTCGGTGACCCAGGCCTCATCGGGCAGGGCGATCTCCTGCGTCATGTCCTCGAGGAAGCGAATGACGACCGCGCGCTCTTCGCGCGTGAGCCTGGCCGCGGCGTAGAACCGCTTCGCCTGCTGACGCCCCACGGTCTGCATCGCCGCGTGGCGGGTCTCCTCGGTGATCGTGATCGCGAGCGCCCGGCGGTCGGTCGGGTGCGGCGAGCGCACGATGTGACCGCCCTTCTCGAGGCGATCGAGCAGCTTGGTGGTCGACGCGGTCGAGATCGCCAGGTGCTGCGCGATGCCGCCCGGGGTCGCGATCGCGTGCCGGTTGGCGCACACGATGAGGTAATGCAGGGCACGCATGTCGGTCTCGTTGAGCTGCATGTAGCGACGCGAGGCGCGCGACAGCTTCTGCTCGGCCTCGCGCAACTCGCCGAGCGCTCCCATCACGAGAGCGATCTGCTGCAGGTCCTCCGGCGCGACCCCCGAGCGATCGACGAGTGCACTGCGCGGGTCGCTCGCCTCGACGTCGTAGATCGCGGCGTGGCTGAGCCCGTCGGCCGCGGCATCCGCTCGCGTACCGTCGACCGGCGCCCCCGTCTTCGGGGTAGTGCCGGGTGCAGTGTCCATGCGATCATGTTACACAACGATCTATTTCATGCTAAGTTAATTACTCGCCAAGCTAGTGAAATGACCTGCAGAGGACGCCATGGACGACGTGACCCTTCTCGACGAGAACGGAACCGCGATCGGTTCCTTGCCGAAGAGCGACGTCCACACGACCGATACACCGCTTCACCTGGCCTTCTCCTGCCACCTCCTGAACGAGCGCGGGCAGGTTCTGCTCACCCGTCGTTCGCTCGCCAAGAAGACCTGGCCCGGCGTATGGACGAACAGCTTCTGCGGGCACCCACGCCCCGGTGAGGCCATCGCGAATGCCGTGCACCGCCGAGCGCATGAAGAACTCGGTGCCCGCGTGGTCGACCTGCGGCCCGCGCTCCCCGATTACCGCTACCGCGCCGTCGATGCGAGCGGCATCGTCGAGAACGAGGTGTGCCCCGTCTACGTCGCCCGGCTCGACGGCGACCTCTCTCCCCGGCCCGACGAGGTCGCGGAATGGGCGTGGGCGGATGCCGCCGACATCGCCGCCGCCGTCGCCGGGGCCCCCTTCGCCTTCAGCCCCTGGCTGGTCGAGCAGCTTCCGCTGCTCCGAGAGAGCGGAGCACTCTGATCATGACTTCCGTCGCGACTCAGGACGAACTCGGCACCCGCGTCGAGGAGGCCCTCCGCCAACGCTTCGCCGAGCGGAGTTCCGCGGCCGAGAACTACGGAGAGCCGTTCGCCGCACTCTGGCGCGCCGCCGCGGCGCACGCGATGGGCGGCAAGATGATCCGTCCTCGCCTGCTCCTCGACGCGCACCGAGCGCTGTCGGCATCCGGATCGGAGGCCGACCAGACAGCCGCCATCGAGATCGCCGCGGAGGTCGAGCTGCTCCACTACGCCTTCCTTCTGCACGACGATGTGATCGACGGCGATCTCGTGCGTCGGCGGCAGCCGAACCTCATCGGCACCCTCGCGGCGTCCTCGGGCCGGGCGCGCGAGGATTCCGAACTGCACTGGGCGCGCTCGAGCGCGATCCTGATGGGTGACCTGCTGCTGGCGACCTCGGTCCTCGGCTTCGCGCGCGCCCGTGTCCCGAGCGCCGCACGTCTGCGCCTGCTCGACCTCATCGAGCACACCATCGTCGAGACCGTCGCCGGGGAGCACATCGACGTCGGCCTGGGCGACGGGATCATCGAACCGGACCTCCGCACGATCCTGGAGATGAGCACCTACAAGACCGCGACCTACTCGTTCTCGCTCCCCCTGCGGGCGGCGGCGATCCTCGCCGGAGCCTCGGCCGAGCTCGAAGGCGACCTGGCGGCTATCGGCCGTCATCTCGGACTCGCCTTCCAGCTCCAGGACGACCTGCTCTGCGTGTTCGGCGATCACGAGGTGCACGGCAAGGATGCCTTCTCCGACCTGCGCGAGGGCAAGGAGACGGCCATCATCGCCTATGCGCGGATGACGACCGCTTGGCCCCACATCCGGCAGCACTTCGGCTCCACGATGCTCGACGAACACGAGGCCGTGCGCATCCGCGAGCACCTGCGCGACTGCGGGGCCGAGCGATTCGTGCAGGGCCTCGTCACCGATGAGCTCGCCGCGGCATCCGCGGTCGCGGTCGACATCGAGTCCGCGCACATCGTCTCGGGCGACGTCATCGACAGCATCCGCACCCTGATCGCGCGCATCGAGGGGCGCGCATCGTGACCGCGTCGCCCGCGACCGGCGGCGACGAATCCCTGCGCCGGTTCAGCAGGACCGCAGAGATCGCCACCGCCGGCGTGATCCGCGCCTACTCCACGTCGTTCGGCATGGCGACCATGCTGCTCGGCCCCCGCCACCGCCAGCACATCCGCAACATCTACGCGATGGTGCGGATCGCCGACGAGATCGTCGACGGCGTGGCCGCCGAGGCGGGGCTCGACGCCGGAGCGCAGGCCGACGCCCTGACGTCGTACATCGCCGAGACCCACCGCTCTCTGCGGACGGGGTACAGCAGCGACCTCATCCTGCACGCCTTCGCGCAGACGGCGCGCGCGTGCGGCATCGGGGAGGACCTCACGCAGCCGTTCTTCGACTCGATGCGCGCCGACATCCCGACGGCGGATGCGGCGGCGGCGTACGACGCCGATGCCCACGCTCGGTACGTGTTCGGATCCGCAGAGGTGGTGGGCCTGATGTGCCTGCGCGTGTTCCTGCGGGACGCCGAGCGCACGCCCGCGCAGCTCGAGACGCTCGAGCACGGCGCACGCCAGCTCGGCGCCGCGTTCCAGAACGTGAACTTCCTGCGCGACCTCGCCGACGACACCGACCGGCTGCGCCGTAGCTATCTCGGCACGGCCGAGCGCCTCACCGACGCCGACCGCGATACCTGGGTCGCGACCGTCGAGACCCAGCTCGACGACGCCCGCGCCTCGATCCCGCTCCTCCCGAAGGATGCGCGCGCCGCCGTGCGCAGCGCGCTCGCCCTGTTCGCCGCACTCACCCGACGCGTCGCGAAGACGCCCGTCGACGATCTCTACCGACGGCGCGTGCGCGTGCCCGATCCGCTCAAGGCACTGCTCGCCGCACGCTCCGTGCTCGTCACCGCGGTGGAGCCCCGATGAGCCGGGTGGTGGTGATCGGTGCCGGCGTCGCAGGACTCGCGACGGCGGGCCTGCTCGCACGCGACGGCCACGAGGTGCTCGTCCTCGAGAAGAACGCACAGGTCGGCGGGCGCGCGGGCAGCATCGAGCGCGACGGCTTCCGCTTCGACACCGGCCCCTCCTGGTACCTGATGCCGGGGGTGTTCGACCACTGGTTCGCGATGATGGGCACCTCGGCCGCCGAACAGCTCGATCTCGTGCCGCTCGACCCCGGCTATCGCGTATTCCGTCAGCCGCAGGGCGATACGACGCCCTCCGAGGTCACGGTGCCGGCCGGGCGCGACGCCGTCTCCCGGCTGTTCGAGTCGCGCGAGCCGGGTGCGGCGAGCGTGCTGTCCGACTACCTCGACTCGGCTCACCACGCGACCTCGATGGCCGAGAAGTACTTCCTCTACAACCCGTTCACCCGACTGACGACGCTGACGACCGGCGAAGTGCTGCGCGCTGCTCCGCGGCTGTTCTCCCTCCTGGGCACGCGCCTGCAGGCCTTCGCGGGCCGACGGTTCCGCGATCCGCTGCTCCGGCAGATCCTCGGCTACCCGGCGGTCTTCCTCGGCACCGATCCGCGCAGCGCCCCCGCGATGTACCACCTCATGAGCGCACTCGACCTCGACGAGGGCGTCAGCTACCCGCAGGGCGGATTCTGGGGCGTCGCCCTGCGCATCGAGGCGCTGGCCCGCGACGCGGGAGCGCGCATCGTGACGGAGGCGGAGGTCACCGGCATCCGCACCACCGGCCGAGGTCGGGCGACGCGCGCGACCGGTGTGGAATGGACGGATGCCGCCGGCGAACGCCACGTCGAAGACGCCGACATCGTGGTCTCCGGCGCTGATCTGCACCACACCGAGACCGCGCTCCTGCCCGCCGAGCAGCGCAGCTATCCCGAGTCCTGGTGGACCCGACGCACGAGCGGCCCCGGCGCGGTGCTCGTCATGCTCGGCGTGCGCGGCGCGCTCCCCGAGCTGCCGCACCACTCCCTGTTCTTCACGGACGACTGGGACGCGAACTTCGACGCCATCTTCGGATCCGAGCAGCGCATCCCCTCCCCCGCCTCGACGTACGTCTGCCGCCCCAGCGCGACCGACGACGCCGTGGCCCCGGCCGGACACGAGAACCTCTTCATCCTCGTGCCGGTCCCCGCCGACCCCGACCTCGGCCACGGCGGCTCCGACGGAACCGGATCGGCGACGATCGAGCGCGCGGCCGACGCCGCGATCGACCTCGTCTCGACGTGGGCGGGCATCTCCGACCTGCGAGAGCGGATCGTGGTACGCGAGACCAAGGGACCGGCCGATTTCCGCGACGATTACCACTCGTGGAGCGGGGGGATGCTGGGGCCGGCGCACATCCTGTCGCAGAGCGCGATGTTCCGCGCGCAGAACGCCTCGAAGCGGGTCCGCGGCCTCTACTACGCGGGGGCGACCACGGCGCCGGGCGTCGGTGTGCCGATGTGCCTGATCAGCGCGGAGATCGTGCTCAAGCGCATCCGCGGAGATCACTCCGCCGGCCCCCTTCCGGAGCCCGCGCGCACTCCCCGCGGATCGGCGGAGCGCTGATGGGCTCCGTGTACCTGGGCGCCCTGCTGGTCTCGACGGGCTGCATGCTGCTGCTCGACCGGCGCTTCCGACTGTTCTTCTGGCGGGATGCGATCGCGGCGACCGTCGTCACGATCGCGGGTCTGGCGTTCTTCCTGATCTGGGACGTCTTCGGCATCGTCACCGGCATCTTCTACCGGGGCGAGGGCGCGATCGCGACGGGCATCGTGCTCGCGCCCGAGATGCCGCTCGAGGAGCCGGTCTTCCTCACGTTCCTGGTGATCTGCACGATGGTCGTCTACACGGGGGCGGTGCGCCTGCTGGCGCGTGGCCGCGCTCGCCCGGTGCCGAACGCGGAGGCGCGATGACCTACCTGCAGCTCGCCGCGTGGTTCCTCGGCGCCGCCGTGGTGATCGCGATCGGCCTGACGCTCCTCGCTCGCGGTCGAGGTCCGCACGCCGGCGCCGTCGCCCTGACCGTCCTGGTGATGCTCACGCTGACGGCGGTGTTCGACACGATCATGATCGCGAGCGAACTCTTCCACTACGCCGGGCCGCAGCTGCTCGGCGTGCACATCGGCCTCGCTCCGATCGAGGACTTCGCGTATCCGCTCGCCGGCGCTCTGCTGCTGCCGGCGCTGTGGGCTGCGCTCCGCTCGCAGCGTACCTCTCCGGAGGACGCTCCTTCCTCTGAAGGGACCCGCGCATGACCGCCCCCGCCGCCCGCCCGTCCCTCGCCCGCGACCTCGGGCAGATCCTGCTCTCGTCGCGCCCCATCAGCTGGATCAACACCGCGTTCCCGTTCGCCGCCGGTTATCTGCTCACGACGCGCGAACTCGACCTCACCGTCGTGATCGGATTCGTGTACTTCCTGATCCCCTACAACCTCGCCATGTACGGGATCAACGACGTGTTCGACTACGCCTCGGATCTCGCGAACCCGCGCAAGGGGGGCATCGAGGGTGCGCTCCTCGCTCCGCGGATGCACCGCCCGACACTGTGGGCTGCGGCGGTGTCGAACATCCCGTTCCTGGTCTACTTCGTCGTGGTGGGCAACGCCGCCTCGACCGCGTGGCTCTCGGTCAGCGTGTTCGCGGTGATCGCGTACTCCGCGCCTCGTCTGCGGTTCAAGGAGCGCGCGTTCCTCGATTCGGTGACCTCGAGCCTGCACTTCGTGACCCCGGCGATCGTCGGACTGGCCCTGGCGGGCTCGGGGGTCACGCGCGACACCGTGCTCGTGCTCGTGGCCTTCTTCCTCTGGGGCATGGCGGCGCACGCGTTCGGCGCGGTGCAGGACGTCGGCCCCGACCGCGAAGCCGGCATCGGCTCGGTGGCGACCGTGATCGGCGCAGCCGCGACCGTGCGCCTCTCGCTGGGCCTGTGGGCGCTCGCCGGCATCCTGATGCTGCTGACGGCCTGGCCGGGGCCGCTCGGTGCGCTGCTCGCCCTCCCCTACCTGATCAACGCCGCGCCGTGGTGGCGCGTGAGCGATGAGGACTCCGGCGCGACCAACCGAGCCTGGCGCCGCTTCATCTTCCTGAACTACTTCGCCGGCTTCCTGGCGACGATGATCCTCATCCTCGCCTGGGTCTCCTGACCCCGCACCACCCGAAAGGCCCGCACCATGCCCCGATCCGACCGCGCCACGACGCCGGCCATCCGCGAACGCTCACGCCGCCACTCCTGGGTGCGCGTGTTCCTGCCGGTCGCGCTCATCCTGGTCTGGCTCGTGGGCGCGTCGCTCGGTGGCCCGCTCTTCGGCAAGGTCGACGAGGTCTCCTCCAACGACCAGACCACCTACCTCCCCGAGTCGGCGGATGCCACCCAGGTGCAGGAGCTGCTGGGCGATTTCCGCGACAGCGACGAGATCCCCGCGATCGCCGTCTTCACCTCCGAGACGGCGCTGACGGATGCCGAGATCTCCGCGATCACGGACGCCGTCGCCGACGCCCCCTCGCTCGAGGGCATCGCCGACGACGTCTCGCCCGCGCTCGTCTCCGACGACGGATACGCGGTGCAGGCGTTCATCCCGATCAGTGGAGACGCCGAGCTGAAGGACGTCACGGCCGAGCTCGGCGACGAGCTGCGTGCCTCCGCCCCCGACGGGGTCAGCGTGTACATCACGGGCCCCGCCGGATTCACCGCCGATCTCGCCGCCGGGTTCGCGGGCATCGACGGACTCCTCCTGGGCGTCGCTCTTCTCGCCGTTCTGGTGATCCTCGTGCTCGTCTACCGCTCGTTCCTGCTGCCGCTGGTGGTGCTCTCCACCAGCCTCTTCGCGCTCTGCGTCGCTCTGCTGGTGGTGTGGTGGCTCGCGAAGTTCGAGATCCTGCTGCTGAGCGGGCAGACCCAGGGCATCCTCTTCATCCTCGTCATCGGCGCCGCGACCGACTACGCGCTGCTGTTCGTCGCGCGCTTCCGCGAAGAGCTGCGCATCGCGGAAGACAAGGGCACGGCGGTCATGGCCGCGTGGAAGGGGTCGTTCGAGCCGATCGTCGCCTCCGGCGGCACGGTGATCGCGGGTCTGCTGTGCCTGCTGCTGAGCGATCTCAAGTCGAACAGCACCCTCGGTCCGGTCGCGGCGATCGGCATCGTGTTCGCGATGCTCGCGGCGATCAGCCTGCTGCCCGCACTGCTGCTGCTCTTCGGCCGTGCGGTCTTCTGGCCGCGACGGCCGCGGTTCGAGCCGGAGGTCGTCGCCGAGGAGCACGGCATGCGCACCACGGGCCTCTGGGCGCGCCTCGCGGGAGTCATCACCCGTCGCCCGCGTGTGATCTGGATCGTCACGACGCTGGTGCTGCTCGCCGGCGCCGCGGGCATCACTCAGCTCAACGCGGTGGGCGTACCGCAGTCCGATCTCGTGCTCGGCGCGTCCGACGCACGCGACGGCCAGGCGGCGCTCGGTGAGCACTTCCCGGGCGGTTCGGGCAGCCCGGCCTACGTGATCGTCGCCGAGGACTCCCTGCAGGATGCCGCGGACGTGCTGCTCGCGAACGACGGTGTCGACAGCGTCGCGGTCACGGCATCCGATTCCCCCAGTGGAACCGCGAGCGTGACGACCGATGGCGTCGTCGCGGTCGGCCCTCCCGGAACCGCCGCACCCGATCCCACGGTCGTCGACGGTGAGGTGCTGCTGCAGGCGACGCTCACCGACGCCGCCGATTCGGATGCCGCGGCCGAGACCGTCCGCTCCCTGCGCACCGAGCTCGCGGGCGTCGACGCCCTGGTCGGCGGCGTGACGGCGACGGCGATCGACACGAACGACGCATCGATCCACGATCGCAATCTGATCATCCCCGTGATCCTCGTCGTCATCATGCTGATCCTGATGCTGCTGCTGCGCTCGATCCTCGCGCCGGTGCTCCTGATCCTCACCACGGTGCTGTCGTTCGGCACCGCGATGGGCGTCTCGGCGCTGGTCTTCAACGGCATCTTCGACTTCCCCGGGGCGGACCCCGCCGTGCCGCTCTACGGTTTCGTCTTCCTCGTCGCCCTCGGCATCGACTACAACATCTTCCTGATGACGCGCGTGCGCGAGGAATCCCTGGCGCACGGCACGCGCGAGGGTGTGCTGCGCGGACTGTCGATCACGGGCGGCGTCATCACCTCGGCGGGCCTGGTGCTGGCCGCGACGTTCGCCGCGCTCTCGGTGATCCCGATCCTCTTCCTCGTGCAGCTCGCGTTCATCGTCGCGTTCGGGGTGCTGCTCGACACGTTCATCGTGCGCTCGCTGCTCGTGCCCGCGCTCGCCTACGACATCGGTAAGAAGATCTGGTGGCCGTCGAAGCTCTGGCGCCGGGGCCTGGACTGAGTCTCTGCCGAGCCTCGGGGGCCTGCCGTATCCGGTCGCTAGACTGGATCCCAGGCCCCCGTAGCTCAGCAGGATAGAGCAGCCCTCTCCTAAAGGGCAGGTCGCAGGTTCGAATCCTGTCGAGGGCACCATGTCGTATCGCACCACGGTGTGCGAACGCGGCGATGATCATCCGACGACGAGTGGGGACACGACGATGACCGATCCGACGCAGAACCCGTACGTTCCGCCGCCCGCACCGGGCGCGGGCATCCCGCCCGTCCCGCCGGCCACGTCGGTGCCGCCTGTTCCCCCGGCACCCACCGCGAGCCCGCTCGGGTACCAGCCGCCGCCCGCGCCGCAGTATGCACCCCCGGTCGCGCCGCAGTACGCGACGCCGCCGCAGCCGGTCCAGCCCCCGCAGCAGGTCGCGCCCTACGGCTACCCCGGTCAGGCCCCTGTGCCCGCCGGTCGGAAGCACACGTCACCGCAGACCAGCAGCATCATCTCGGTCGTCGCCGGAGCGGTCTCGATCATCGTCCTGCCCTGGATCGCCGGATTCATCGGCATCGGGATGGGCGTGTTCACCCTCCGCACGCAGTCGACCGCACGTCGTCAGGGGCTTCCCACGAGCGGTGCCCATACGACGATGGCGATCATCGGGATCGTGCTCGGCGCGATCGGCATCCTCGCGAAACTCGCGCTCGACTACTTCCTCTGATCCGTTCCGAGTCGCGCCTGTCGCTCGCGGTCAGGCCGCCAGCGCCAGGTACGGCTCCCATCGCGGGTCGCTGCGCTCGGTGCCGCGCACGGTCCACGCCGTGCCGTGCGGAGGCCGGGGAACGAACCGCAGTTCCCAGCGCATCTCCTGCGGTGTGCGATTGCTCTTGACGTTGTTGCAGCGCAGGCAGCAGGCGACGAGGTTCTCCCACGAGTCGGCTCCGCCTCGCGAACGCGGCATCACGTGATCGATGGTCGACGCCGCCTTGCCGCAGTAGCCGCAGCGATGATTGTCGCGACGCAGCACGCCGCGACGCGTGACCGGCACGCGCCTGCTGTTCGGCACGCGCACGTAGCGCGAGAGGATGATCACCGCCGGGCGGTCGTAGGCACCGCGGCTCCCCCAGACGGGGTCCCCCTCGATGCGTTCGATCACGGAGGCCTTGTCGTTCATCACGAGCACGAGGGCCCGCTTGAACGACACGATCGCCAGGGGCTCGTAGCCCGCGTTCAGGACAAGTGTGCGCATTCGTCATCCTCTCGATCCGCCGGGACGGCTTCCCGGCACTCTCGACTCACACGACGTCGTGCTGGCGGAGGAATGATCGCAGAGACGAAAAAAGGCGCTGTCTAAAGACAGCGCCTTCTGCGCGCGGAAGAACCGCGGCGTCCCTGCGGGCAATGCCGGAGGACGTGACGACCGAGGGCATCCATGGTGCGGATACTCGGTTGCGTGTCCATCGGCTTCTCCCGTCAGTTCGACGACGGGTTCAGGCTAACCCATTACGGACGGTGCAGGGCGAAACAGCCGGTGAACGTTCGGGCGTGTTCGCCCAGCGATCGCCCCGCCGAGCGGCTCACGAAGGGTCAGCCGGCGTTGGCTCCGAGCCAACCGATGGGCTCGACGAGTCCGCCGTTGACCCAGACCTCGAAGTGGAGGTGGTTGGCGGTCGAGCGACCGGTGCTGCCGACGTAACCGATGAGCTGGCCGGCTTCGACGGTCTGCCCCTGCTGCACCATACGCGAGCCGTAGATCATGTGGCCGTAGGTGGTCTGCACGCGCTGGCCACCGATGACGCTGTCGAGCATGACGCAGACGCCGTATCCGCCGATGCTCTCGGCCGAGGCGCGCACGACGCCGGCCGCGGCCGCGTAGATCGGGGTGCCCGCGGGGGCGAGCATGTCGGCGCCGTTGTGACCGCCGCCGACCGTGCGGCTGACGTTCCACGAGCCGAGCGGAAGCGGGTAACGGACCTCGCCCGATCCGGGCGCGACGAGCGCGTAGCCCGCGGTGTTGAAGCTGGTGCTGGTGCTGGCAGCGGCGGCCTTCGCCGCCTCAGCGGCACGTGCGGCGGCGGCTTCTTCGGCCTTCTTCTTCTCGATCTCCTCCGGCGTGGTCGCCGTGAAGGTTCCGCGATCGAGCGGAGCTGCAGTGGCCTCGGATGCCACGACGAGCGACTGCGCGTCGACGGCGGCGAGCTGCTGGACGGTGGTGGCGGCCTCCGCCGGCTTGGTGGCGGCGTACGCGGGCAGAGCGACGGCGGCGACCAGAGCACCGACTGCCCCGAAGATGGCGACCGACCGGATCGGCTTCGCGATGGAGCGGGTGCCGTTCTTCCCACCGGTACGGCGGGCGACAGCGCGGTCTTCAGATTTCTTCACGGGCAATTCGTTGTCTGCGACCAAAACATCCTCCAGCGCCTGCGCGCTCGGGTAGCGCTGACTCGTCGGCACTCTGCTCTCGTGGCACGTGTGTATCTCGGGTACGTTGTGCGTTTCTCACCGCGTCGACGACGAGCCTGGGAGGCAACCGACGCGATTCATCGTCTGCGGGCTTCGCGGACGACTCGACCGAGGTTACCGGAAGATAACGATCATGTCACCCTGTGAACCTGGCAATCCTCGGAGAGCCAGTTCAGGAGCCATTTTCAGGCAGGCTCCCCCACGAGGAAGATGTGCGAGGCCAGCTCGACGGGAAGCTCGAGTCCGTCGTCCTTGCCCTCCATCTGGATCAGGACGTATCCCTCGTTGAAGCGGAAGTCGCCGCGCGCACCGGGCATGACACCCGCGTCGCGCAGCTGCTCGAGCAGTTCGGGGTCGACCTGCGCGGGCTCGGCAAGGCGACGGACGGTGCCGTCGATCGGCTCACCCGCCGCATTCAGCTTCTGCACGAGGCCGATGACGCCCTCGTCGAAGGTGCGCGCCGGAAGGTCGCCGAGCTGGTCGAGACCGGGGATCGGGTTGCCGTAGGGCGACTCGGTCGGGTGCCCGAGGAGCTCGACGAGGCGACGCTCGACCTGCTCGCTCATGACGTGCTCCCAGCGGCAGGCCTCTTCGTGCACGAACGCCCAGTCGAGTCCGATCACATCGGAGAGGAGCCGCTCGGCGAGGCGATGCTTGCGCATCACGTCGACGGCCTTGCGGCGGCCGGCATCGGTGAGCTCGAGCGTGCGATCCTCGGAGACGATCACCAGGCCGTCGCGCTCCATCCGGCCGACGGTCTGCGAGACCGTGGGACCCGAGTGGCCGAGGCGCTCGGAGATGCGCGCACGCAGCGGAACGATGTTCTCCTCCTCGAGTTCGAGGATGGTGCGGAGGTACATCTCCGTGGTGTCGATCAGATCCGTCATGTTGTGGCCCTCCGAGGTTCTTAGGCAAGCCTACATTCCCGCACGGACATCGGGCTCGCGCACGGTGAAACACGCCCTGCGCGCCCCCGTAGAATCTACGCATGGCGATCGAGATTGCGCGTGACCTCCTGCCCGTCGACGGCCGTTTCGGCTGCGGACCCTCGAAGGTGCGCCCCGCGCAGCTCGAGGCTCTGGTGACCGCGGGAGCGTCGATCCTCGGCACCTCGCACCGCCAGGCACCCGTGAAGAACCTCGTGGGCAGCGTGCGCGAGCAGCTCTCCGCCCTGTTCCGTGCGCCGGAGGGATACGAGATCCTGGTCGGCAACGGCGGGTCCACGGCGTTCTGGGACGCGGCGGCCTTCGGCCTCATCGAGCGCCGCAGCCAGAACCTCGTCTTCGGCGAGTTCGGTGGCAAGTTCGCCGCGGCTGCGGGAGCCCCCTGGCTCGACGCCCCCGACGTGCGCAAGGCCGAGCCCGGATCGGCGACGACCGCGCAGATCGTCGACGGCGTCGACGTCTACGCCTGGCCGCACAACGAGACCTCCACCGGCGTGGCCGTTCCCGTCGAGCGCGTCGCCTCCGAGGGGGCACTGACCGTCATCGACGCGACCAGCGCCGCGGGCGGAATCGACTTCGACGCCACGCAGGCCGACCTCTACTACTTCGCCCCGCAGAAGAACCTCGGGTCCGACGGCGGGCTGTGGTTCGCCGTCGCCTCGCCGGCGGCGATCGAGCGGATCGAGCGGATCGCGGCATCCGATCGGTACATCCCGGAGTTCCTGAGCCTGAAGAACGCGCTCGACAACTCGCGTCTGAACCAGACGCTCAACACCCCGGCGCTGACGACCCTGCACTTGCTCGACAGCCAGCTGCGGTGGATCCTCGACAACGGGGGCCTGAGCTGGGCCGCCGCCCGCACCGCCGAGTCCTCCGGCGTGCTCTACGACTGGGCGGAGGCCTCCTCGGTCGCGATACCCTTCGTCGCGGAAGCGGCGCACCGCTCCCCCGTCGTCGTCACGATCGACTTCGACGACAGCATCGACGCGGCGGCGATCGCGAAGACGCTCCGCGCCAACGGGATCGTCGACACGGAGCCCTACCGCAAGCTCGGGCGCAATCAGCTGCGCGTCGCGACCTTCGTGTCCATCGAGCCCGACGACGTGCGTCAGCTCACCCGCGCGCTCGACTTCGTGCTCGCGAACACCGCTTCCTGAGGTGCGGGCGCGGGCCCGGAGCCCGCGCCCCTCCCCGGATGCCGGGGAGGATCACTCCTCGTCGTCGGAATCCTCGTCCGAATCGTCGTCGGAGTCCTCGTCCGAGTCGTCGTCATCGGAATCGTCATCCGATTCCTCGTCGGAATCTTCTTCTTCCGAGTCGTCGTCTTCCGACTCCTCATCTTCAGACTCCTCGTCGAGCTCGTCGATGTCGACACCGTCGAGATCCCCGGCGTGGAGGATGTCCGGCTCGTCGTCGTCGAGATCGTCGTCGTCGAGATCGTCGTCTGCGTCGTTGCTCTCGTCGTCGGCGGCACCGTCGACCGCCGCGCCGGAATCGTCACCGGCGGCTGCGGCCTGCTCGGCCAGTTCGACCTGGTGCGCACGGTAGTCGGCGAGACGCTCGGCCCACGGCACCCACTCGGGTGCGAGAAGCGCACCGTCGCCGGGCAGCAGCTCGACCTCGAGCACCGTCGGGTCCTCGTCGTCGACCCGTGCGACCGTCACGATCCAGTACCAGCCGGGATAGCCGGCGAGGCGGTTCTCGAAGCGCAGCGAGACCGAGCCGTCCTCCTCGGGGAGGAAGCCGGCAGCGGGGCCGATGGTGTTCGCGGGAGTGATCTCGCGCAGTGCGGCGAGCGCGAGATCGTGGGCTCCGATGAGACGCTCGTCGGCGTCAGGCTTCGAGGTCATCAGCGACCTTGCGCAGGACGGCCGCGATCTTGCGGCCGTGGGAGGAGGACGGGTAGCGTCCGCGACGCAGATCGCCGCCGATGCCGTCGAGCAGCTTCACGAGGTCCTCGACGATGATCGCCATGTCGTCGGCCGGCTTCCGCTTGGCCTTCGCGAGGCTCACCGGCGCTTCGAGCACGCGGACCGAGAGCGCCTGCAGACCGCGCTTGCCGTCGGCGACGCCGAACTCGACGCGGGCGCCCGCCTTGACGGCGGTGCCGGCGGGCATCGCCGACGCATGCAGGAAGACGTCCTGGCCGTCATCGGATGCGATGAAGCCGAAGCCCTTGTCTTCGTCGTAGAACCTGACCTTGCCGGTGGGCATGGGAGAAACCTCGCTGAATCGGTGCAGAACAAGACAGCCGCGCACGTGCGCGACCCCCTCCAGCCTACCGGTCACCGGCGTCGAGATCTCGAAGGCCCCGGTGCGGGTAGGGTGAGACTGATGAGCACGCAGAACTCCCAGCCGGATGTTCCGATCCGCCGAGTGGATCGGATCCTGGCCTTCACTGCGCTCGGCATCGCCGCGGCATCCGTCGTCTGCTTCTTCGCGATCATCATCGGAACCGCGCTCGGCATGGATCAGAAGGCGTTCGGCCACGGCGCCTGGCCCGTCATCGCCTTCATTCCCTACTGGGGGCTCCCCCTCGCCTTCGCGATGATCATCACGCTGCTGACCATGAGCTTCATCCGGAAGGGTCGCGCATCGCGACCCTGAGGGCGGCCTCGTCATGAGCACGCACGCACGACCGCTGGCCGATCGCCTGGCTGCGGCGGGCGACGACGACCTCACGCGGCTCTTCGCCGCGCGCGGTGTGCGCGCCGACCCCGGGTGGCACGATTTCTTCGACGCCGCCGAGGCCCTGCTCGATCCCTCGTCGCTGGCCAAGGCGCTGCCCCGGCTGACCTCGGATGAGGCGGCGGCCCTGCTGCGTGCGGACGGTACGGGCGACGCCGGCGATCAGCGCGAGGCCCTCGACGCCCTCGCACTCCTGACCGCCGACGGCTCGACCTGGCCGGAGCTCGCGACGGCGCTCGAGGGTCGCCCCGCCCCTGCACCGCTCGACGCATCGGCGCCGCACCCTTCCGACCCTGCGGCGTCGGCGCACGCCGCCGAGCGCGCCTTCACCACGGTCGCCGTCCTCGCCGACCTGCTGATGATCACCCGGGATGCCCCGTTCTCGCTCCTCGCGGGCGGCACCGTGAGCGCCGCGGAGAAGCGCCAGCTCGCCGACGCGGGGATCGCGGTCGACCTGGTGGACGCCCTCGTGTCGATCGCCGTCGATGCGGGGCTCGCCACCGCGGCCGAGCGTCGACTGCGCGTGACCGCGGACGGCGACGGCTGGCTGCGCTCCTCGGCATCCGATCGCTGGACGAGACTCGCGACGTCGTTCCGCGACGTTCTTCCCCGCGGCGTGCGCACCCCGAGCGGCGGCTGGATCGCCACCGACGCCTGGATCGACGCTCACCCGTGGGATCCCGCCTGGCCCGACCGCAGCCGCGCGCTGCGGGAGACGGCCCGACTGCTCGGACTCGTCGCCGGAGACGGCAGCGAGCCCGCGTGGGCGACGCCGCTGCGCGAGGGAGCCCCCGCGGACACCTCGGCGCTCAGCGTTCTGCTGCCCGCCGAGGTCGATCGCATCTTCCTCCAGAACGACCTCACGGCGATCGCCCCCGGCCCCCTCGCCCCCGCGCTCGACGTGCGGCTGCGCACGATCGCCGCTCGCGAATCCGCGGCGCAGGCATCCTCCTACCGCTTCACCGCGGAGTCGATCGCGCACGCCTTCGTCGTCGGCGAGAGCGAACAGGGCATCCTCGACTTCCTCGGCGGTATCTCGCTGACCGGCATCCCGCAGCCGCTCGCCTACCTCATCGCCCAGACCGCTCAGCGTCACGGGCTGGTGCGCGTCTCGACCGACGACGAGACCGGACGCACGCGCATCGAGAGCGACGACCGGCACCTCATCGACGCGATGGCCGTCGACCAGAGCCTGCGCCCGCTCGGCCTGACCGCTCACGTCGCCTCTCTCACCACCAAGGTCGGTCGCGACACGGTGTACTGGGCGCTCACCGATGCGCGGTACCCGGCCACCCTCATCGGCGCCGACGGCGCGCCTCTCATCGGCGACCGGCATCCGCCGCGAACGGCGTCCGCACCGGCGACCGCCGCCGTCGACTACGCCCCGCTGATCGCCCGCCTGCGCTCCCGACAGGGCCCCGACGCGGATGCCGCCTGGCTCGACCGCGAACTCGAGGCCGCGGTCCGCGCGCGTGCCGTGGTGCGCGTCACCGTCGGCATGCCCGACGGATCGACCCGAGACCTCCTCCTCGAAGCGACCGGGCTCGGCGGCGGACGCCTGCGCGGTCGCGATCGAGCGGCCGACGTCGAGCGCACCCTGCCCGTGTCGAGCATCCGCAGCGCGACGATCGTCGCCCCGTAGGCGCCCGCACAGCCGGGCGCGGGTAGGATTGTCTGCTATGTCTGATGGCCCCCTGATCGTCCAGAGCGATCGCACCGTGCTGCTCGAGGTCGCCCACGCGGATGCCGAGAGCGCGCGCCACGAACTGGCGATCTTCGCCGAGCTCGAGCGCGCCCCCGAGCACATCCACACGTACCGCATCACACGCCTGGGACTGTGGAACGCACGCGCCGCCGGGCACACCGCCGACGACATGCTCGAGACCCTCGACCGCTGGTCGCGCTTCCCCGTGCCGCCCTCCGTGGCCGTCGATCTGAAGGAGACGGTGAACCGTTACGGCCGTCTGGTGATCGAGCGCGACGACGAGGGCGTGCTGATCCTGCGCTCCACCGACCCCGCGGTGCTGTCGCAGGTCGCGCACAACAAGCGCATCCAGCCGCTGCTGATCGGTCACCCGACTCCCGAGACCTTCGTCGTCGACGCCTGGGCCCGCGGCCAGATCAAGCAGGAGCTCCTCAAGATCGGCTGGCCGGCCGAGGACCTCGCCGGGTACACGCCGGGCACACCGCACGAGATCGACCTCGCCGAGAGTTCCTGGAAGATCCGCCCCTACCAGCAGGATGCCGTCGACGCCTTCGCGAAGGACGGCTCCGGCGTCGTGGTGCTCCCCTGCGGCGCGGGGAAGACGATCGTCGGCGCCGGCGCCATGGCGGCGACCAAGACGACCACGCTCATCCTCGTCACGAACACGGTGTCGGCGCGGCAGTGGCGCGACGAACTGCTCAAGCGCACGAGCCTCACCCCCGAGGAGATCGGCGAGTACTCCGGCCAGTCCAAGGAGGTCAAGCCGGTCACGATCGCGACGTACCAGATCCTCACGGCCAAGCGGAAGGGCGAGTACGCGCACCTGGCGCTCCTCGACGCGCTCGACTGGGGTCTGATCGTCTACGACGAGGTGCACCTCCTCCCCGCGCCGGTGTTCAAGCTCACGGCCGACCTGCAGGCCCGCCGCCGCATCGGCCTGACCGCCACGCTCGTGCGCGAGGACGGTCGCGAGGGCGATGTCTTCAGCCTGATCGGCCCCAAGCGCTTCGATGCACCGTGGAAGCAGATCGAGGCGCAGGGCTTCATCTCCCCCGCCGCCTGCTACGAGGTGCGCGTCGACCTGCCACCGGACGACCGGCTCGAGTACGCGGCCGCCACCGACGACGAGCGCTATCGTCTCGCCGCCTCGGCGCCGGCGAAGATCGACGCCGTGCGCGAGCTGATCGCGAAGCATCCGGGCGAGCGGATCCTCGTGATCGGTCAGTACCTCGACCAGCTCGAGACGCTGTCGCAGGCACTCGATGCGCCGCAGATCACCGGAGCGACACCGGTCGACGAGCGCGAGGAGCTGTACCGCCAGTTCCGCGAGGGCGAGATCGAGCTGCTCGTCGTGTCGAAGGTCGCGAACTTCTCGATCGATCTGCCCGAGGCATCCGTCGCCATCCAGGTGTCGGGATCGTTCGGATCGCGCCAAGAGGAGGCCCAGCGCCTCGGCCGTCTGCTGCGCCCGAAGCAGTCGGGTCACACCGCCAGCTTCTACACCCTGATCGCCCGCGACACGATCGACCAGGACTACGCGCAGAACCGCCAGCGCTTCCTGGCCGAGCAGGGCTACAGCTACACGATCCTCGACGCGCACGACCTCGCCTCATCGTTCGCTGACCGCTGATCGACGGGGCGCACCGGCAGATAATCAGCCAGAGCATCGGCGGAGTCACCATAATGGGGTCATGACTGCTGCGCGCATCCTTGTCGTCGACGACGAGCCGAACATCCGTGACCTGCTCTCCACGGGCCTCAGCTTCGCGGGGTTCCAGGTGAAGACGGTCGCCAACGGCGCCGCCACCATCTCGGCCGTGCTCGAGGAGGAGCCGGACCTCATCATCCTCGACGTGATGCTGCCCGACATGAACGGGTTCAGCGTCACCAAGCGGCTGCGCGGCGCCGGATTCACCGCGCCGATCCTCTTCCTCACGGCGAAGGACGGCACCGACGACAAGATCGAGGGGCTGAACGCCGGCGGTGACGATTACGTCACGAAGCCGTTCAGCCTCGACGAGATCGTCGCGCGCGCCCAGGCGATCCTGCGGCGGACCATGCAGGCCGACGAGGAGTCGATCATCCGCGCCGGTGAGCTCGCGATGGATCAGGACACGCACGACGTGCACGTGGGCAAGGAGCCGATCGAGCTGAGCCCGACCGAGTTCAAGCTGCTGCGCTACCTCATGCTCAACCCGAACCGCGTGCTGTCGAAGGCCCAGATCCTCGACCACGTGTGGGAGTACGACTTCAACGGCGACGCCGGCATCGTCGAGAGCTACATCTCGTACCTGCGCCGCAAGATCGATCCGCACACCGAGGAATCCCTCATCCAGACCAAGCGCGGCTTCGGCTACATGCTCAAGGTCGGCAAGTCCGCCTGACCCGAGCCCGCTCGACCAGAACCACGCCGCACCGGGAGGACCGCATGGCGCACAAGCCCGATGCGGTCACCGCATGGTGGCGTCGGATCAGTCTGCGCGCCAAGGTCACGGGCGTCACGGTCGCGATCCTCGCGCTCGGGCTGCTCGTCGCCGGCGTCGGCACCGTCCCGGTGCTGCGCAACGCGCTCGTGCTGAACATCGACGCGCAGTTGCCCGCCCTGGTGTCGAGCAACCTCGCCGATCGCTACTTCGTGCTCGCCGACGACGGCGAGACGCTGACGCCCCGCGACACCCCGCGCGACTTCGCCGTCGCGATCTACAACGCGGACGGGGATCTGCTCGCGTCGTCCGGAGCGATGCCGCTGGAGTCCGCCCCGCTCTTCCCCTCGTCGTACTCCCCGCAGAAGGCCGCGGCCAACGAGGACGAAGTGGCCGACCTCCTCGGTAAGGACGGCAGCGTCTACCGCAGCGCCGTCGCGATCATCCCCGCCGACGGCGGCGCTCTGCGCATCCAGCTCGTCGCGATGCCGCTCGACGAGGCCGACCGGATCATCTCGCAGTACTTCGGCATCTACATCACGATCGCCCTGATCACGATCCTGATCGCCGCCCTCGCCACCCGCGGGCTCGTCACCCTCACCTTCCGCCGGCTGGGACAGGTCGAGGCGACGGCCATGTCGATCGCCGCGGGTGACTTCAGCCAGAGGCTCACCGATCTGGAGCCGACGACCGAGGTCGGTCGTCTCAACACCGCGATCAACACGATGCTCGACCGCGTCGACCGCTCGCTCGCGCAGCGCGAGCGCACGGTGCGGCACATGCGCCGGTTCATCGGCGATGCGAGCCACGAGCTGCGCACGCCGCTGGTGAGCGTGCGCGGCTACGCCGAGCTGTACCGGATGGGCGCGATCCAGGGTGACGAGGACACCGCCCGTGCCATGGAGCGCATCGAGAAGGAGGCGATCAGGATGGGTGTGCTCGTCGAGGATCTTCTCGCTCTCGCCCGTCTCGACGAGGAGCGCGAGCCGGAGATCGCCGCCCTCGACCTGCGCCCCGTGGCCCGCGACGCCGCCCTCGACCTGCGCGCGGCCGCTCCGGGACGCACCGTGACGGTCATCGACCGTACTGCCGAGACGAGCGACACCACGAGCGTGCGCATCGCCTCGGTTCCCGCACCCCCGCCCCCGCCCCGCGGGCTCTCGCGCGCAGCCCTCTCGCGTCTGCGACGGCGTCCGCGTTCGACACCCACGCCGACCGAGCAGATCCCCGCGATCGACTTCTCGGAGACCCCCGACACCCCGGTCCGGACTCCCCCGATCGTGCTCGGCGAGGAGAACAAGGTGCGGCAGGTCGTCACCAACCTGCTCGGCAACGCGCGCCGGTTCTCTCCCGAGGACGGTCCGATCGAGATCGTCGTCGACGCGAACCGCGTGCAGGGCACGGCGAGCATCGCGATCGTCGACCACGGAGAGGGCATCCCGCCGCAGACCCGCGAGCAGATCTTCGAGCGCTTCTGGCGCGCCGACACGTCGCGCGCACGGGAGACCGGTGGGTCGGGCCTCGGCCTCGCGATCGTCGCGTCGATCATGAAGGCGCTGCACGGCAGCGTCGCCGTCTCGGAGACCCCCGGTGGCGGCGCCACCTTCACGGTGACCCTGCCCCTGGCACCGTCGCGCGCGACGCCCGCGCACCTGCTCGAGGACACGCAGCCGCTCGAGCCGCTCGACCTCTGACACGGCCGCGCCCGGCACACGCCCCGCCCGGCCCGGCACACTCCCTGCACAGCCGGGCGATCGCACAGGTTCTTCCGCGACGCCGTCGAGCACGCGAATCGCGTGGACGGACGGGCGGATGCTCGACCTAATCTCGGAACTCCCATCACGAAGGAGAATCCAGATGTCCGTCTTCACCGTCGACACCGAAGCAGTCCAGGCAGCGAACAGCGCCGCCCGCGCCACCATGGAGCGCCTGCAGTCCGAATCGACCACCCTCATGGCCCAGCTCACGCAGCTGCAGTCGTCGTGGGTGGGCAGCGCCTCGACCGCGTTCCAGGGGTGCGCGGAGCAGTGGCGCACGGCGGCCCTGCAGGTCGAGCAGGTGCTCGACTCGATCGGCACCTCACTCGGTTCGGCCGCGATGCAGTACAGCGACGCCGACCAGTACTCCGCGAGCCTGTTCCGCTGACGCCCGTCGGCCGACGCTCGCCGGCCGACACCGACCTCCTGGGGACGGTGGCTCCTCCCCGCCGTCCGCAGGAACGCAGAACGCCCCCGGCCGAAGCCGGGGGCGTTCTGTCATGCGCGATGGATCAGAAGTCCATGCCACCCGACGGGTCGCCGACCGGAGCGGACGCCTTCTCGGGCTTGTCGGCCACGACGGCCTCGGTGGTGAGGAACAGCGCGGCGATCGACGCGGCGTTCTGCAGCGCGGAGCGCGTCACCTTCGCCGGGTCGATGATGCCGGCGCCGAACATGTCGACGTACTCGCCCGTGGCGGCGTTGAGGCCCTGGCCCGCGGGGAGCTCGGAGACCTTGTTCGCCACGACGCCCGGCTCGAGGCCGGCGTTGAGTGCGATCTGCTTGAGCGGAGCCTCGATCGCCACGCGGACGATGTTCGCACCGGTCGCCTCGTCGCCCGTGAGCGACAGACCGTTGAGCGCCTTCGTGCCCGACTGGATCAGCGCGACGCCACCACCGGGGACGATGCCCTCCTCGACGGCTGCCTTCGCGTTGCGGACGGCGTCCTCGATGCGGTGCTTGCGCTCCTTGAGCTCGACCTCGGTGGCCGCGCCCGCCTTGATGACGGCGACGCCACCGGCGAGCTTCGCCAGGCGCTCCTGCAGCTTCTCGCGGTCGTAGTCGCTGTCGGTGTTCTCGATCTCGCGGCGGATCTGGGTCACGCGACCCTCGATCTGCTCGGCCTCGCCGGCACCCTCGACGATCGTGGTCTCGTCCTTGGTGACGATGACCTTGCGGGCACGACCCAGCAGGTCGAGCGTGGCGTTCTCGAGCTTCAGGCCGACCTCTTCGGTGATGACCTGACCACCGGTGAGGATCGCGATGTCCTGCAGCTGCGCCTTGCGACGGTCGCCGAAGCCGGGAGCCTTGACGGCGACCGACTTGAAGATGCCCTTGAGCTTGTTGAGCACGAGAGTCGCGAGAGCCTCGCCCTCGACGTCCTCGGCGATGATGACGAGCTCCTTGCCGTCCTGGATCACCTTGTCGACGATCGGCAGGAGGTCCTTGATGTTGGAGACCTTCTGGTTCGCGATCAGGATGTAGGGGTCCTCGAAGACGGCTTCCTGACGGTCGGGGTCCGTGACGAAGTACGGGTTCAGGTAGCCCTTGTCGAAGCGCATGCCCTCGGTGAGCTCGAGCTCGGTGCCGAAGGTCTGCGACTCCTCGACGGTGACCACACCCTCCTTGCCGACCTTGTCGATCGCCTCGGCGATGAGCTCGCCGATCGCGGGGTCTGCGGCGGAGATGGATGCCGTGGCGGCGATCTGCTCCTTCGAATCGATCTCCTTGGCGCTGGAAAGCAGCTCCTCGGTGATCGCGGCGACGGCCTTCTCGATACCGCGCTTGAGCGAGATCGGGTCGGCGCCGGCTGCGACGTTGCGCAGTCCCTCGCGGACCAGGGCCTGTGCGAGGACCGTGGCGGTGGTGGTTCCGTCACCGGCGACGTCGTCGGTCTTCTTGGCGACCTCCTTGACGAGCTCCGCGCCGATCTTCTCGTACGGGTCGTCCAGCTCGATCTCCTTGGCGATGGACACACCGTCGTTCGTGATCGTGGGGGCGCCCCACTTCTTCTCGAGCACGACGTTGCGACCGCGCGGGCCGAGGGTCACCTTGACCGCGTCGGCGAGGATGTTGAGGCCGCGCTCGAGGCCGCGGCGGGCCTCCTCATCGAAAGCAATGATCTTTGCCATGAGTTTTTTCGTCCCTCCTGGACGTAGACGTTGGGTTTAGCACTCAGAGTGAGAGAGTGCTAACGCCATTCTGGCACTCGACCCCTGCGAGTGCAAGCCGCGGACGGAGGGTGCCCGACGCGTCTCAGGGAGCGGGCGTCTCGGCCGAAGTCTCGGGCGCCGTGGCGGAGCGATCGAGGCCGACGACGATCGTGAGCTGCTTCGCCTCGCCGTCGTTGAGGTCGGCGTAGAAGTCGCTCTGCTCGACCGCCGCTCCCCCGATGAGATCGGCGACGCCGAGTGCGGCCGGACGATCGGCCTCGTCGACGTAGTACACCGTCGTGGTCTCGAAGTCCTGGCTGCCACTGTCGCTCGCATACACGGTGGCGAACCCGGCGTTGAGCAGGGTGTCGCGCATCTGCTCGTCGAGACCCTCATCGGGCGTGGCGTTGAGGATCGTCACTTCGAACGTCGTGTCGACCACACCCGTCTCGACCGGGGTCGGCTCGGCGGTCGGTACCGCTTCGGGGAAGAGGTCGATCCGCCCCATCACGACCAGCGAGCCGAAGATGCCCACGATGATGAGCACGAGCGCCGCGACGAACGACCACAGCAGCACCACCCATCCGTTCATTCCCGGCGCTTCGGCGCGGTGCGCCCCGACGCGGCCGGATGAGCGGGGGACGTCGTCGAAACGATCACGGGTGGGCTTGGACACCCCACGATGCTATCCGAGAGCGCGGTCAGCCCACGAAACCGGGCGTGCGTGCCGAACGGCGCACGACGCGCGCGTCGCGCAGACGCCGCAGCCGACGGATCAGCATCGGATCGAACTCAAGGGCGGCATCCGAGTCGATCAGCCGGCCGAGGAGCTGGTAGTAGCGCGCGGCACTCATGCCCAGCTGCGCCCGGATCGCCTCCTCCTTGGCCCCGCTGTGCCGGGGCCAGACCGTCTCCAGCGCGAGGATCGCGCGGTCGCGCTCCGTGAGGTCACCGATCATGTGCCCAGGTTAGGACGGGTGCGGCCGCTCGGCCGCGCGCCACTCCCACCACGCGCCGAGCGGGTCGGCCGCCGCACGCACCCGCCCGTCGAGCGCGACCGCGAACCCGGGCCACTCCTCCACGTCGATCGGCGGCTCCCAGACGTCCAGCAGGCCGGGCGGGTCGATCGTGACCCACCGCGCCGGGAGCTCACGGATGCGGGCGACCAGAGCCGACCGGGCGGCGCGCGGGATATGGACGAGGACCCCCGGGGTGGTGATCACGAGCGTCGCCCCGACCGGCGCCGTGGCGACGAGAGCATCGAGGCGTTCGAGCGCGTCGCCGGCGACGAGCGTCGGCGGATCGGATGCCGCAATGTCGAGCGCCGCCACGATCCGCTGCTCGCGGCCGGTCTCCCCCGGCCACACGAGCCCCTGCAACCACCGACGATCGTCGGCATCGCGGGCATCGAGCGGTGCGAGATCGATCCCGGCGCGCCACACGATCTCGGGCAGCCGCAACTCCGGAAGCTCCCCGTCGACCCGACTGGCGAGCACGACCGGGGAGACCCCGTCGAGCGGATCGAGCGCCACCCGCACCTCGCCATCGGAACCGCTGAAGCGGTACGAGTAACGATCCGGGTAGAGGCAGAGGCCCGCGGATGCCCCGATCTCCAGCAGCGCGATCGGTCCGTCGATCTCCGACAGCACCGGGAGGAGCGCCGCGAGCCGGAGCGGCTCGTTGGTCTGCAGCGAGCGCGCGGAGCACTCGGTGACGACGGCATCCGCGTTCCGGAGCACGAAGTCCCGCCACACCGGATATCCCTCGAGCGCTGCTCCGAGAAGCCGGGTCACCGCGAAGACCAGTGGCGGCTGACGCCGGTTGTCGGGGATGCGCGCGAGCACTCCCTGCACCGGGCCGTCGCCGGCAACGCCCGCCGCCCACTCCGCGTACAGCGCGCTGCGACCGGGCGCCTCCTTCTCGGCGAAGCGCGCGTAACGCTCGCGAACAGCATCCGTCATCCCTCCATTGTGGATGCACGCAGCCCGGCGTCCCGCGACAGGGGAGAATGGAGAGGACCCTAGGAGGACTCATGTCGTACAGCGTGGAAAAGACCGAAGACGAGTGGCGCAAGGAGCTCGGCGACGACCAGTACGCCGTGCTGCGCCAGGCGGCGACCGAGCGCGCCTGGACCGGCGAGCTGCTCGACGAGGGACGCGCCGGCCTCTACACCTGCGGCGCATGCGGCGCCGAGCTCTTCCAGAGCGGCACGAAGTTCGACTCCGGCTGCGGCTGGCCGAGCTTCTACGAGTCGATCCGCCCCGAGGCCGTCGAGCTCATCGAGGACACCTCGCTCGGCATGGTCCGCACCGAAGTGCGGTGCGCGACGTGCGGATCGCACCTGGGCCATGTCTTCCCCGACGGCTTCGGCACCCCGACCGGCGACCGCTACTGCATGAACTCGCTGGCGATGAACTTCACTCCCGAGGCCCCCGAGGCGTGAGCGCGCTCGACGCCGTCCGCTCGCGGCAGTCCTGGTCGAAGGTCACCGAGGAGGCGCCGTCCCGCGAGGAGCTCCTTCCGCTGATCGCCGCCGCCGGGCGCGTGGCCGACCATTCGTCGCTGCGCCCGTGGCGACTGATCGAGCTGCGCGGTGACGACCGGCTCGCCCTGGGCGCCGCGATCGCGAAGGCCGAGGGCGAGAAGAAGCCGTCGACCAAGCCGCTGCGCGCGTCGCTGCTGATCGCGGTGGTCGGCAGCTATCGCACGAACCACAAGGTGCCGGTGTGGGAGCAGGAGGCGGTCGCCTCCGGTGTCGCGCACACGCTGAGCCTGCTGCTCGACGAGGCCGGGTGGGGCGTGTTCTGGCGCACCGGCGGATACACGCGGTCGAAGGCGGTCGCGCGGGCGCACGGACTGGCGAAGAACGAGGTGCTGCTGGGGTGGCTCTACGTCGGCGGCAAGCCGGCGAAGTCACCGGGGCGGCGCACGCCCGTCGACGCCGACGCGCTGCTGACGCGGATGCCGTCGGACGGGGCGACGAAGGACGAGAAGCCCGAGAAGAAGAAGAAGAAGAAGAAGAACAAGTAGTCAGCGCCGTCGGCGGACGACCGCCACGAGCACGGATGCCGCGGCGATCACCACCATCGTGACGATCTGCCAGGTCGCAGGCCCCGCCTCGGTGGGCCAGATCAGGTCGATCGCGACCGCGGCGACGAGCTGCCCCAGCACCGATCCCAGTCCGAGCAGCAGCACCCCGGTGTGCGCGACGAGGAACGCCCCGAGGAAGATGTAGACGACGCCGAGGAAACCGCCCGTGTACAGCCACGGTTCGACCGGCAGTCCGTGCGGGGCCCCCTGCGAGACGACGCTGATCGCGGCGGCGACGGCGAGCACGACGGTGCCGGCGATGAAGCTCGTCATGGTCGCCACCATGGGCGACGACAACCGCTGCGCCAGGCGCCCGTTCACGGCCTGCTGCCACGCGATGCCCACGCCGGCGGCGAACGGGAGCACGAGCATCCACAACGGGGCGGTGCGCAGCACGTCTCCGCCCAGCGAGACGCCGACGGCCACCAGCGCGAGCGCGGCACCGGCGACACGACCCATCGTCACGGCCACCACGCCCGCGGGTCCGAAACCGATCCGGTCGAGCACGAGTCCGTGCAGGGTCTGCCCCGCGACCACTCCCACGGTGAACAGCGAGACCCCGAGCACGGCGGCGGTGAGCCCCTGCGTCGAGACGGTGAGCGCGCCGCAGGCGCCGCCGAGGAGCATCCACGGCGGGATGGTCCTGCCACGTACTCCGCGGACGAGCCGGACCATACCGGCGCGGCCGGACGGGAGGGCGGCGACGATGACGGCGAGGACGGCCGTACCGACGGCGAAGGAGACGAGACCGGCGACGATCCCATCGCCCAGACGGATGCCGAGGACGCCGTTGATGCGCGCCTGGATCGCGGTCATGACGCCGATCGCCACGGCGCCGCCGATCGCGAGCGGCGCGGGGAGCGATCGGGTCGGAGTCACTCGTTTCACGGTACCGGATCCCCCTCCCACCCCCTGACGGATGTCGGTGGCCCGGGCTAGCCTGTGGGCATGTGCGCGAGCTATGGACTGGATCCCCGATTCGCCGACGCCGAGCTGCTGGCCGAGGCCGACGCCGACGTGCTCGACGGCCTGCGCCAGTGGGCGCAGCAGAACGCGGGTGAGACCCTGCGCCCGACCGGCAAGAACCTCCGCAACCTCAATCCCGTGGTCGTCGACGCCGACGGCCAGACCACGCTCGAGCCCGCGTGGTGGGGGTTCCTCGTGAACGGCGAACCCGCGAAGTTCCCCTCGATCAACACCCGCTCCGAGCGCCTGCAGGAGCGCCCCGGCTCGCTCAAGACCCGCGCGCTGGTGCCGGCGACCGGCTGGTTCGAGATGAAGAAGCCCGAGCGCGTGTGGCACGAGTTCGGCATGGGCGAGGGCACCCTGTTCGGAATGGCGGCCGTCACGCAGCGCGGCCGCACCGCCGATGGCGAATGGTTCACCTGCTACTCGATCGTGATGCGCCCCGCGCCCGCCCATCTCGCCGACGTGCACGACCGCATGCCGGTCCTCATCCCGACCGCGTTCGCCCACGAGTGGCTCACCGCGCAGGGCGATCGCGAGCTCATCGACGAGGCGCTACTGGCGGCGGCATCCCTCGACGATCGCGTCGCCGTCGCCGCGCGATCCGACGACAAGGGGACGGATCGGCTGTTCTGACGATGGATGCCGATGCCCTCACCACCACGGCGGCCGAACGCGCCGAAGAACTCCCCGGCGCCGAGCTGACCAACCCGTTCGGCCCCGAGTGGGACGTCTACAAGGTGCGCGGACGCGTCTTCCTGCTCCTCCCCCTCGACGGCACGGGTCGGGTGACCGTCAAGTCGCATCCCGACGACGCGGTCGCCCTGCGCGAGACGTTCGCCGACATCCTGCCGGGGTACCACATGAACAAGAAGCACTGGATCTCGCTACGCCCGGGTCCGTCTCTCGAACCGGGACTCGTGACCGAGCTGGTCACCGAGTCCTACCTGCTGGTCGTCGAGAAACTGCCCCGAGCGCAGCGGCCCGTGGATCCCGAGCTGTTCGCGAGACCCACCCCCGAGATCCCGCCGGTTCCAGATCCAGCCGGGTCCTAGATCCACCCCTTGTCGCGGGCGATGCGGGCCGCCTGCGCTCGGTTCTCGGTCGCCGTCTTGCCGATGGCCGACGACAGATGGTTGCGCACCGTCCCGGCCGACAGGAACACCTCGGCGGCGATCTGCGCGATCGCGCGCCCGTCCGCCGACAGCCGCAAGACTTGCTGCTCGCGCTCGCTCAGCGGGTTGGCGCCCTCGAACAGCGAGGCCTCGGCGAGCGCGGGATCCACGACGCGGAGGCCCTGATGCACCCGCCGGACCGCGTGCGCGAGTTGCGCGGCCGGGGTGTCCTTGGCGATGAAGCCGCTCGCCCCCGCATCCAGAGCCTGGCGCAGGTACCCGGGGCGCGCGAAGGTCGTCACGATCAGCACACGCGTCGACGGGCTCACCTCGCGCACGGCGCGCGTCGCGGCCACCCCGTCGACGCCCGGCATCTGGATGTCCATCAGGCACACGTCGGGCCGCGCCCGCGCCGCTCGGTCCGCCGCTTCGGCGCCGTCGGCGGCTTCGGCGACGACCGTCAGATCGTCCTCGAGCTCGAGGAGGGCACCCATCGCGCCCCGTACGAGGGCCTGATCGTCGACGAGCAGCAGCCGGATCGGATCGGTCACCAGGTCACGCTCACTCTCGTCCCACCGGTCGGGGCATCCTCCACGGCGAGCACGGCCCCCGCCGCCGCGGCGCGTTCGGCCATCCCCCGCAGACCGTTGCCCGCGGGCCCCCGTGCGCCGCGGCCGTCATCCTCGATCGCCACCACGCCGGGGGCCATCGTGATGCGCACCCGCCGTGCCTTCGCGTGGCGCAGGATGTTCGTGGTCGACTCCCGCACGATCCACCCGGCGGGCAGGGCCTGCGCGGGCGACAGGGCCGCCGCGTCACCCTCGACGTCGACGTGCAGCCCCGCCGATTCGAGCGCGACCGTGCTCGCATCGATCTGCTCCGCCAGTGCGACGCTGCGGATGCCGGTGACGGTGCTGCGCACGCCGGCGATCGCCTCACCCGTGAGGTGCACGATCTGCGCGAGTTCGGCCCTGGCGCGCGCGGGGTCGTGGTCGACGAGGCGTTCGGCGAGCTCGGCCTTGAGCTTCACGGCCGTGAGAGTGTGCCCGAGCAGGTCGTGCACGTCGCGGGCGATCGACGTGCGCTCCTCGCTGGTGGCGAGGTCCATCCGCACCTTGTCGGCATCGACCGAGCGCCCGATCAGCCAGGTGTTCACGGTGTTGACCACCGCGATGAGCAGCACGATGACGAGGATCTGGAAGTGACCGCCCCACCTCCCCGTCGCGACGATCGTCCCCGCCGCGATCGCGATGCCCGCGAGGGTCGTCACCCAGTGCCAAACACCCCGTAGTCCGTAACTGGCGTACGACATGAGGTACGGGAGGAAGCTCAGCGCCTGCGACTCGATCGCCGGGATCGTCGCGAGCGCACACGCGATCTGCACCCAGAACAGCGTGCGCACGATCGGGCGCGGTCGTCCCCACGACGAGCGCATCCCGATGACGAATCCGATCACGTACACGGTGGCGAATGCCACGAGTCCCGCCCATCCGAGCACGACCCATCCGGTCGCGGCATCCGAGGCGAGCAGCGCCAGCACCGGGTAGACGAGGAAGACCATCCAGACGACGGCCATCAACCATCCCCAGCGCTCCCAGGGGCCGGTGTGCGCCGGGGTCACGGCAGCCTCGGTGGTCATCGGCCCAGCCTAACGACGGCTGCGCGAGCGCAGCACGCCGAGACGCACGAGGGCGGCGAACAGCACGGCCCAGACGACGACGTTCAGCAGCACGGCCCAGAGCGGGTCGGCCCCGCCCGCCACGAGGGTGCCGTCGGTGGCGGGCCAGCGCACGAGCGCGACGTACCCGTACATCGGGGTCCACTTCGCGATGTCGAGCATCACGCCGTCGAGCGGAATGAAGACGTTGCCGAAGAACCCGAAGAAGGTGATCGAGATCGAGGCGAGAGCGGCCGCCGAGTCGGAGTTGAAGGCGAGGCCGACCCCGAGTCCGAACAGGCCGTAGATCAGCCCGAGCCCCAGGGTGACCCCGGCGGCGGCGAACCAGCGCCAGGCGTCGGATGCCTCGGCACCCGTCGCGAGGCCGGCTGCGTAGACGAAGAGCACGGCGAGCGCCGAGAACGACACCGCGGCGAGCACCTTCGTCACCGCGTATCCCACGGTCGAGAGCGGGGTGAGCGCGAGCTGACGCCCCCACCCCTGTCCAACCTCGGAGGCGGCGAGCGAGCACAGCGAGCTCATCGCGGTGGCCGTGCCGTACGCCCCCATCGACACCATCACGTAGAAGGAGACGTTCGCCTGCCCCACGCTCTGCGAGGCGTACGACATGCTCGCACCGAAGAGCAGATACATGGCCACCGGCATCGCCAGGGTGAAGGCGAGCGTGTACGGGTTGCGGATCTGCCGCACGAGTTCGGTGCGGTACAGCGCGGGGGCGACGAGCGTGGTCATGACGGGTCCTCCGTGAGCGAGGTGAAGGCGGATTCGAGGGTGGGCGCGGTGATCTCGAGATCGCAGGCACCGAGCGACAGCAGTCGGCCCGCGAGCAGATCGGACGCCTCGGTGCGCACCGTGAGCCGATCGGCGTCGGTCGACACCTCGGCGACGGAGGCGTCGGCGCGGAGTTCCGCGGCGAGCGCAGCGATCCCGCCGGGGATCGTCGCCGAGACGATGCGGCCGCCCAGAGACGCGCGCAGACGGGCGGTGGCGCCATCAGCGACCACACGGCCGTGGTTCATGACGATCGTGCGACGCGCGAACTGTTCGGCCTCTTCGAGGTAGTGCGTGGCGAACACGATCGTGCGGCCGGCGTCGGCATCCGCCCGCATCGCCTCCCAGAAGCGGCGACGGGCGGTGACGTCCATCCCCGCGGTCGGCTCGTCGAGCACCAGCACGTCGGGGTCCGGCAGCAGTGCGAGGGCGAACTTCACGCGCTGCTTCTCGCCACCCGAGCATTTGCCGACGCGGCGACGCGCGATCGCGGTGAGGTCGGCGCGATCGATGACCTCGGCGATGCGACCGGAGGCGCCGTGCAGCCCGGCGACCACCGAGATCGTCTCGCGCACGGTCAGGTCGGAGAGCAGTCCGCCGGTCTGCAGCACCGCCGCGAGGCGCCCCGCCGTGACCGCGCGGTGCGGATTCGTGCCGAGCACGCGCGCCGTGCCCTCGTCGGGTTCGGAGAGTCCGAGGAGCACGTCGATCGTGGTGGTCTTGCCCGCGCCGTTCGGGCCGAGCAGAGCGACCACCTCGCCGCGCTCGATGCGGAGGTCGACGTGATCGACCGCGACGATCCGATTCGCGCCGTGCCCGAAGCGGCGGACGATGCCGGTGAGATCGACGGCGGGCGCGGAATCTGCGGGAAGGCGATCGGTGGGGGCGACGAGGGGCTGGCTCATGCTCCCAGTGAAGCGCCGCGAGCACGGCCCGCACCGGAGGCCGATGTCACGCGGTGCGGATGACATCCGTCATGTTCCCGGTGCGCTGTTCGCCTGCCGTTCACCCCTGCGTCGGCATCCGTTCGTCCGCTTCCGTTTGTGTCGGATCGACCCGACCCCCGACCGGAGGTACTCGCCGTGCCCATCCCCCGCTCCCTCTCCTTCGGCCTCGCCGCGCTCGTCGCGGCGAGCGCGGCGATCGTCGCCCCGCAGGCGGCCGTCGCCGCCGATGCCCCCGCCGACCAGCTCGCCGTCTCGGTCGTCGGCGACGGCGCGACCACCGGCAACGACGCGGTTCCGGTCGCGATCCAGCTCCTCGACGGACAGGGCGAGCTCGGCGACACGATCGCGCTGCCGACGACGGATGCCGGTGATCAGCACGCGTTCACCCTCGGGGCGAACCGCGACCAGCAGGGGGCACTGCAGCAGTCCGCCGATCACCGCTACGTGACGCTCGGCGGATACGACGCGGCCCCGGGATCGGGCTCGCTCAACGACACGGCCGCCCCCGACACGCTGCGCGTGATCGCCCGGATCGGATCGGAGGGCGACGTCGACACCGCCACGACGCTCGCCGGAGGGTTCTCCCTGCGTCACATCCGGGGCACCGCCACGGTCGACGGCACCCGCTACTGGGCGGGCGGGCACGGCGGCGATTCCACGGCTCCCGCCGGCGGCGTCCTCACGGTCGAAGCCGGTGGGACCACCCCCACCGCCGTCGTCTCCGGCAGCAGCAACCTCAACAACGGACGCGTGGTCGACATCCACGACGACCAGCTCTACCTCACGAGCGACCGCAGCGGATTCTCGGGGCTGAACACGGTCGGCACCGGCATCCCCACCGCCGCGGGATCACCGCTCACGCTCGTGGCCGCGGCCCCGGCCGGGGCATCCGTCGCGCACGACTTCGCCTTCGCCGGCGAACACCTGTACGTCGGCTACACGGAGGGGGCGAACGAGGGCATCGCGAAGTACCGCCGGACCGGTGCCACCTGGACCTGGGTCGACACCCTGCCGGGTGACTTCTGGGGCCTCGAGGCACGCCCGGCCGGCGACGATTCGGTGCTGTACGCCGTGCGCGGACTCAACCAGGGCAACGAGATCGTGCGGATCGTCGATTCCGGTGACGACTCCGCGTTCACCGCGCAGACCGATGTGCTCGCGACGGCGGCGCCCCAGACCGCGTTCCGCGGTGTCGCCTTCGCGCCCGGGTTCGAGCCGGGCGCGGATGCGGTCGGCCCCATCCTCGCGAAGCCGACCCTGTCATGGGACGTGCGCGTTCCCGGCGGCGCCGGCAGCGCCCTCGCCGCCGTGCTCGGGCAGGACACCAACCCCGCAGCCACCGGCGTGATCGCCGATGCCGCCGGTGAGGCCGTCACGGCGACCGTGACCAGCAGCAACCCCGCGGTCGTGCCCGACGAGGCGATCCGCCTCGACGTCGCCGACGACGGATCGTTCCGGCTCGCGGCGACACCCGCGGCCACCGGCACCGCGGTGCTCACCGTGCATCTGCGCACCGACGACGGACGCACCGCGATCTCTCAGCTCCCCTACCGCGTCGCCCCGGCCTTCGCCGATGGCGGCGCTCGCGGGCACTTCGGCATGTCGGATGCCTCCGCCGCGATCGACGCCGGCGACGGGTTCTTCTTCGCGGCCGACGACGACTCGAACGCGATCCGTCTCATCTCGGAAGAGGGCGGAGAAGCCGTCGCGGCGTTCGACTTCAGCGATCGCATCGAGTTCGAACGCGCAGGTGAAGCCCACGACTTCGAGGCCGTCGCTCAGGCCGGAGACCAGGTCTTCTGGATCGGATCGACCGGCAACACCCGCAGCGGCAACGTGCGGCTCGACCGCGACATCGTGCTCCAGACGCAGATCTCCGGATCCGGCGCGGACGCGACGCTCGCTTTCGTCGGTTACCGCAACGTGCTGCGCGATGCGCTCGTCGCCTGGGATCACGAAGGCCAGCACGGCCTGGGCGCCGACCGCTTCGGGTTCCTCGCGGCCACCCAGCCGGGGGTCTCGGCCGAGGGTCCCGACTCGCTCAACATCGAAGGAGCGGCGATCGCGCCGGACGGCACGACGCTGTGGCTCGGCTTCCGCTCGCCCGAGGTCGGCGATGACGCGGATGCTCTCATCGTGCCCGTCGCCGACATCGCCGACGTCGTCGCCGGGGCGGATGCCGTCGTCGGCGATCCGCTCCTCCTCGACCTCGGCGGGCGAGCGATCCGCGACATGGCCCGCGCCGAGTCCGGTGACTACCTGATCGTCGCCGGCAGCGCCGACGACACCGGCCGCTTCGCCCTCTTCGGGTGGTCCGGCTCGCTGGACGACGCCCCGATCGCGGCATCCGGCACCCTCGGGCTCGCGAACTGGCCCGGCTCCTACGAGGGCATCGCGGGCGTGCGCGACCTCGCCGACGGAACCTCCGTGCGCCTGCTGCTCGATTCGGGCACGGTCGACATCTACGGCGACGGCACCGAGGCGCAGGACCTCTCCCCCGTCGAGTTCAAGCTCTTCCCCTCGCAGACCGTCGAACTGTCGTTCGGTGCGGCGTTCACCGAGAAGCGGATCGCGGTCACGGGCGGCACCCTTCGAATCGGCTCGCCCTCCGAGATCACCGTCTCGGGCTTCGCGGAGGGCGAGCAGATCGAGCTCGTGCTGAACTCCGACCCGGTGCGCCTCGCGACCCTCATCGCGGGAGCGGACGGCACGGCGCGCGCGGTCGTCGTTCCCCCGGCATCCGTCGCTCCGGGGGCGCACACCCTGACCGCCACGGCGGCCTCGGGCGCCGCCGAACTCGCGGTCACGGTGCTCGCCCCGGTCGCCGACGGCGGCGACGGCACGGACGGCGGCGGCGACAGCGGTGCCGGAGCGGGATCCGGCGCGGGATCGGATGCCGGTGACGCACTCGCCACGACGGGGTCGGACTTCCCCGCAGGGCCGGTCGCGCTCGTCGCACTCGCGCTCCTCGCCCTCGGTGCGCTGGCGCTGCGCCGCAGGGGTGTCGCTTCGGAGTGACCCGTTCTCGTCGGCTACTCTGCATCGGGTGACCGTGCAGAGTACCGACGAAGAACAGCACCTCCGGCGAGCGCTGAGCAACCGCCACATCCAGCTCCTGGCGATCGGCGGTGCGATCGGGACCGGGCTCTTCATGGGCAGCGGCAAGACGATCTCGGTGGCCGGTCCCTCGGTGATCTTCGTCTACATGATCATCGGGTTCATGCTCTTCTTCGTGATGCGCGCGATGGGCGAGCTGCTGCTGTCGAACCTCAAGTACAAGTCGTTCAGCGACTTCGCCAGCGACCTGTTGGGGCCGTGGGCCGGGTTCTTCACGGGCTGGACGTACTGGTTCTGCTGGGTGGTGACGGGCGTCGCCGATGTCATCGCGATCGCCGGGTACACGAACACCCTCATCCCCGGCATCCCGCTGTGGATCCCGGGTGTCGCCGTGGTCGTCATCCTGCTCGCGCTCAACCTCCCCACGGTCGCCGCGTTCGGTGAGATGGAGTTCTGGTTCGCGCTGATCAAGATCGTGGCGATCGTCGCTCTCATCGTCACCGGTCTCGTGATGATCTTCACCGGCTTCCAGCACGACGCCGGTACCGCGTCGTTCGCGAACCTCTGGAGCCACGGCGGCATGTTCCCGCACGGGTTCATGGGGTTCGTGGCCGGTTTCCAGATCGCGGTCTTCGCGTTCGTCGGGATCGAGCTGGTCGGCACCGCCGCCGCCGAGACGAAGGACCCGAAACGGAACCTCCCCAAGGCGATCAACGCCATCCCGATCCGCATCCTGCTCTTCTACGTCGGCGCGCTGATCGTGCTGATGGCGGTGACCCCCTGGACCGAGTACGTCGCCGGGGAGAGCCCCTTCATCGCGATGTTCGCCCTGGCCGGCCTCGGCATCGCCGCGACCGTCGTGAACCTTGTGGTGCTGACCTCGGCGATGTCGAGCGCCAACTCGGGCATCTATTCCACCTCGCGCATGGTCTTCGGGCTCGCGCAGGACGGTGACGCGCCGAAGCTGTTCAGTCGCCTGTCGAAGCGCCGCGTGCCCCAGAACGCGCTGTTCCTCTCCTGCATCCTCCTGCTCTCGGGCGTCGTGCTGCTCTACGCAGGCAAGGACATCGGCACCGCCTTCGACATGGTGACGACGGTCTCCGCCGTGTGCTTCATGTTCGTGTGGACGATCTTCCTGCTCAGCTATGTGGTCTACCGCCGCCGGCGCCCGGAGAAGGCCGCGACCTCGGCCTTCCGGATGCCGGGCGGAGTGTTCATGGTCTCCGTCGTGCTGGCGTTCTTCGTCTTCATCCTGTGGGCGCTGACCACCCAGCCCGACACCCTCACGGCCCTGCTCGTGACGCCGATCTGGTTCGCGCTGCTCGTCGTCGCCTGGCTGTTCGTGCGCCGCTCGCCGAACCACCTGCAGCGGCACGCGGCCCACATCGCGCATCTGCGCAGCGACGACGAGGAAGAGTCAGCGTCGTAGCTCTCCACGAACCGCCCAACGCCCCGTCGCCTGGTGGAACTGCAGCTGTGCGAGCAACGGCGAGGCGTCGTACATCCGGATGTTGAGGCTCAGCCGCACCCCGCGCGCGGTGCGCACCGTGACCATCGGCCCCTGATCCGAGCGCCGTACCGAGTAGTCGGCGATGTCGGAGTAGCGGAAGCTGCGCGTGACACCCGCGAGGGTGCGGAAGGTCACCTCCTCGTCGCCGAACGCGACGTACCAATTGCGGTACATCACGAGGAAGAGGATGCCGCCGCCGAGGATCGCGAACGAGGCGATCGCCATGGCGGTGCGATCATCGTCGCGCGAAGCATCCGAGAGCAGGATCATGGGGATGCTGAGCAGGAGCAGGGTCCACCCGCCGATCGGCAGGATCTTCATCAGTCGGAGGCGGCGCGGATCGCGACGATCACGATTCGGATGCTTCCGGGCGTAGTGCGCGGCCTCGACGGCCAGCCACCCCGCGATCGCGGCGACCGCGATGTGCACGACGACCGCCAGCATCCGCTTCTCCTCTCCGGAGCGCGATGCGCTCCCCTTCTCCTTGACGAGTACTGCCCAGGAATCCGTCGGACACAGCCGGTAGAATACTGGGTGTGCACGGTGCACGCTGCGGCCGGGACGACCCGGATCGCGTCATCACCCGGGGACGGCCCCGCGAAGGAACCGGATGATGATCCCCACCGCTGTGAAGCAGTTCGTCGGACGACCCGATATCGCCCGCATCGCCCTGGGCTGGGGCGCCTACATCCTGGTGCTGCTGGCGCACCCCCTGCTCGCGGCCCCTGTAGCCGTCCCCCTGCTGATCGTCGCCCTCGGGGTGATCATCGGTGTGATCCTGGTGTGCGCGTTCGGCGTGGTGAAGCAGGCCGAAGCCCTCGCCCACCGCTTGGGCGACCCCTATGGATCGCTCGTACTCACCCTGTCGATCGTGCTGATCGAGGTGATCCTCATCTCGGCCGTCATGCTCGGACCGGGCGACCACGCCACCATCGCCCGGGATTCGGTGATGGCCGTCGCGATGATCATCCTGAACCTCGTGATCGGTCTCGCACTGCTGCTCGGCGGTCTCCGCCACCGCGGCATGGCGCACAACCGCACGGGAACCTCGACCTACCTGGCGATGCTCGTGGTGCTCGTCGCGCTCGCGTTCGCCCTCCCGGCTCTCATCGGCCGCGACGGCTCGTACACCCTCGGCCAGGAGATCCCGATCGTGATCCTGACCCTCGGGATCTACGCATTCTTCCTCTTCCGGCAGATGGGGGCGCAGGCGGGCGATTTCACCGAGGTCGACGAACGCCTGCGGCGACGGACGGATGCCGCGGACGCTGCGCCGCGCACGGGCATCCGCGAGACTCTCGCCGCGCACCGCACCGAGGTCCTGGTGCGCCTCGCCCTGCTCGTGGTGACGGTCACCCCGATCGTGCTGCTCTCGCACGACATGGCGGCGCTCCTCGACGACGGCCTCGGTCGTCTCGGAGCCCCGGCCGCCCTGGCCGGCGTGCTGATCGCCGCGATCGTGTTCCTGCCGGAGTCCCTCACCGCAGTGAGGGCAGCTCTCGGGGGCGAGGCACAGCGGGTGGTGAACCTCTGCCACGGGGCGCTGGTGTCGACGGTCGGGCTCACGATCCCCGCCGTACTGATCATCGGCATGCTCACCGGCCAGACCGTGGTGCTGGCCGAGTCTCCGGCGAACCTTCTGATGCTGGGTGTGACGCTGCTGCTCTCGGTGACCACGTTCGCGGCGAAGCGGGTGACGGCCATGCACGGCGCCGCGCACCTCGCGGTCTTCGCGGTGTACGTGATCGTGCTGTTCAGCTGATCATAGAAGTTCGATTTCTCCGTAATTACGAACTATTGCTACGGTTGTAGCCATGGAACGTGACGCGCTGCACGCGATCGAAAGCCGGGTCGACGCCCTCGAACGCGAACTCGAGCGTTTGCGTACGCAGGTCGAGGAGCCGTCTGCCGACGCCTCGACCGTGACACCGGAACCGGGGGCTGCGACATCGGACCCCGCCGCCGATCCGCTCTGGTTCGTCAATGAACTCGGACGCCGGGCTCCCGGCGCGGTGATGATGGCGGGTGCCGTCGAGGTACCGGCCGGGCCCATCCGCTGGCAGTACGGCCTCTACGCGGAAGAGCTCCTCGGCAAGGACTGGGGCGAACTCGCTCGACCCCTCGAAGCACTGGGGCACCCGGTACGTCTCGAGCTCGTGCGCGTCATCCTCACCGGCACCCAGACCACCGCTGAGCTGCTCGAACTGGAGCAGTTCGCGTCGTCCGGCCAGCTCTACCACCACCTCCGCCAGCTCGTGGGCGCGGGGTGGTTGTCCTCCCCGCGCCGCGGGTTCTACGAGGTGCCGGGGGCGCGCATCGTGCCGCTCCTCGTCCTGACCATGATCGCCTCGAGCTGAGGAGCAGCCGCACCGTGACCTCCCCCGCCCCCGCACTCACAGACCCCACCCCGACAGTGACGTCGCCCGCGCGACGCTCCCCCGGTCCCGTGCTCGGCCTCCTGGTGGGCGGCGCGGTCGCCGCGATCGCCCTCGGCGCGGCCGTCGGGCCGCAGCAGCAGACCGTGAGCTCGGCCTGGAGCGGTGACGAGACCCTGGCGGAGAGCATCCGCACTCTGCCCGGAGGCCTCGACGGATTCCGCTCGCTGTCGGTCGCGGAGATCGATCCGGGCGGCGTCGTCTTCGCCGGTCTCGGTGACGCCGATCCCGCACACCCGGAGGCGCCCGGGCCCGACACCGTGTTCGAGCTCGGTTCGATCACGAAGACCTTCACCGGAGCGCTGTTCGCCGACGCGATCGAACGCGGAGAGGTGGCCCCCGATGATCGACTCGCGGAGCACCTCACGGCCCTCGAGGGAACGGATGCCGGCGACGTCACCCTCGCGTCGCTGTCGCAGCACTCCTCCGGACTCCCCGGCCTGGGCGCGACGGCCGCTGACGGCGCGGTGACGAGCCTGATCCTCAACGACAACGCCTACGCGTCGTCGACCACGGCGCAGCTCATCGCCGACGCGGCCATCGCCCCCGTCGACCCCGACCAGGGCGCCGTCTACTCGAACTTCGCCGTCTCGCTCCTCGGCACCGCACTCGTCGAGGCGGCCGGCGCCGACGACTATGCGACATTGCTCGACGAGCGCCTCACCGGCCCGCTCGGGATGGAGCACACCACGGTCGCGGCGACGGCCGCAGAGGTGCCGGTCGATGCGGTTCCGGGCTTCCTCCTCAACGGCACACCCGCACCGCGCTGGTGGGGGGAGGGATACCTGCCCGCGGGGTCGTCGACGTTCACCACGGCATCCGACCTGGCGATCTGGGCACAGGCCAACCTCGACGGCTCGGCGCCGGGCGCAGCCGCACTCGAGCCGACCGCTCCCCTGGGAGCGGAGGGCGAGATCGGCTGGGGCTGGATCACCTCTGCGTCCTTCGACGGCGCCGGCACTCAGACCTGGCACAACGGCGGCACAGCGGGCTTCCGCACGATCCTCACGATGGATCGCGACGCCGGCACGGCCTTCATCGCCCTGTCGAACACCGTCGCGACCGTCGACTACGTCGCGATGTCGTATCTCTCGGGTGCGCCGATCCCCGGCCCCGCCGAGCCGTATCTGATCCTGGGATGGTCGGTCTTCGGCATCGCGCTGGCGCTCGGTGTCGTCGCGCTGCTCCGGGCCCTCCGCGCGAAGGCGCTGCTCCCCTCGCTCAGCGACCTCGTGTGGGCGCTCGCCGGGCTCCTGCTGCTCTGGCACAGCGGCCCGTGGTTCGCGGTCGGCGGTTGGGTGTGGGGCGTCGCTCTCGCGCCGACCTTGGCAGCGGTCGGACTGCTCGCGCTGCGCGGCCGCTCGCTGCCGTTCCTCCCCGCGCGTCGACGGTGGTACTGGTGGCCGACCGCGGCCATCGGTGTCGCGGCCGCGGTCGGCGTCACCTTCCTCTGGTGAGGACGCCGGTGGCCGCTCAGGCCTGAGCGGGAGTCCACTCCGAGACGCGGTCGAGCGTCTGCACCTCGTCGGCGCTCAGCTCCAGGCGAGCGCCGGCGAGGAGGTCGGGAACCTGCTCGACCGTGCGGGCGCTCGCGATGGGGGCTGCCACCGTCGGCTGCGCGCGCAGCCACGCCAGCGACGTCGCGGCGATCGAGGCTCCGTGCGCGGAGCCGATCTCCTCGAGGGCGTCGATGATCTTCAGGCCGGCCGGAGTCGCGTACTTGGCGGCGCCCTCGGCGCGGGGCGAGGACTGCCCCGCGGTCTCGGTGGAGCGGTACTTGCCCGTGAGGAAGCCGCTCGCCAGCGAGTAGTACGGCACGAGTCCGAGACCGAACTCCTCGGCCACCGGGATGATCTCGTTCTCGACGTCGTTGCGGTGCACGAGGTTGTAGTGCGGCTGCACGGCGACGGGCAGCGCGGCACCCGTGCGCTGGGCGATCTCGATCCACTCGCGGATCCGGTCGGCGGAGTAGTTCGAGACGGCGACGTTGCGCACGAGGCCGTCGGTCACGAGCTGACCGAATGCGCCGACCGTCTCCTCGAGGGGCACGCTCTCGTCGTCGAAGTGGGCGTAGTAGAGGTCGATCGCATCGACGCCGAGACGCCCGAGCGATGCCTCGGCAGCCTTGCGGATGTTCGCTGCGGCGAGTCCCCGGAACTCCGGGTGCGTGCTCACCTTCGTCGCGACCGTGACGCCCTGCGGCTTGCGCGACGCCAGCCACTCGCCGATGATCGTCTCGCTCTCGCCGCCGGAGTTTCCGGGCACCCACGCACTGTAACCGTCGGCGGTGTCGATGAAATCGCCCCCGCCCGCCACGAACGCGTCGAGCACGTCGAAGGACGTGTCGCGATCGGCCGTCCAGCCGAACACGTTGCCGCCGAGAGAGAGCGGGAAGACATCAAGGTCGCTGTTTCCGATACGAGTCATACTCGTCGCAACCGATCGATCCCGTGGGGTATTTCCGATTCGGGATACTCTCACCGCATGCATATCCTCCGCCGAGCATCCGTCGCCGTCGTCGCCGTCGCCCTCGCCGGGCTGCTCGGCGGGTGCGCGGCATCCGTCCCCGACCCGCCCGCTGCGGTGGGCGAGAACTACCCCGGCACGTGCATGCCCGCCGAGTTCACCTGGCCGACCGACTTCCTCGAGGCGCTGCCGAGCGAGTCCGAGGCCGTGGGCGGCTCCATCGTCGGCCTGCGGCTGGAGTACATCGACGAGCGGTGGGCGTGGCGCATCCGCAGTGCGAGCGGTCGGACGGATGCTTTCGGCGAGCGGGTCGACGATCCCGCGGCGGGGCGGGAGACGCTCGCGGACGTGCGGACCCTCGAGGTCTTCGCCAGCCGCGACGTCACCCTCACGAAAGCGGAGCAGACGGCGGGAACGAGTGCCTACACGGCAGCCGACCGCTCGGGCGAGGAGTGGCCCAGCCCCCTCATCATCGAGATGGCCCGGGTCGATGACGCTGGTTCCGACGTCTGGCGGATCACGATGTGCGACACGGCGACCAACGCGCAGTCCGTGATCACCGTGAAATAGCATTCAGGAATGCGCCGTTCTGCCGTCGTCCCCCTGATCGCTCTCGTCGCGCTGCTCGCCGGCTGCACGGGAGCTCCGATCCCCGCATCCTCGGCGACACCGGCCCCGACGCGAACGGCGACCACCGCGCCCACCTCCACGGCCACGCCCGCTCCCTCGTCGAGCCCGTCCACGGCGCCCGCCCCCTCGTCGCCGCCGGTCGCGTCCGATCCCACCGACGGCGAGCTCGTGACGATGTGCGTCGAGAAGGTCGATGCCTACGCGGGCGGCGCGACGTACGCGAGCGACCGGGGCACCGTCGAGTGGCTGGCCGAGCAGACGACCTGGTTCGTGGTCGTGCCCACGGATCGCGACGGCAACGAGGGCGCGGCCGTCTGCGGCATCGAGAAGACCTCCGCGGGCCCCGACGTCACGACCTACGGCGAGACCATCCCGAGCGGCGTCGCCGATCAGCGTGCGGAACTGCTGCGCGGAGAACACCCGCACGAGTGACCGCAGTCCCCTGCGATTCCTGAGAGCCGACTACGGGACTCGAACCCGTAACCCCCGTATTACAAGTACGGTGCGCTACCAATTGCGCCAAGTCGGCGGGTGCCACCAGCTTAGCGATGGTGGCGGAGGTCTCCCGACCTCTCGGGCTTCCGACTTACTCGGCCGGAGTCTCGGTCGGTGTTGGCGTCGGCGTCGCGGTGGCCTGGTAGTACGCGTCGCTGGCGACCGTGAGCACGAACTGCGAGAACTCGGCCGGGTCATCGAGCGCGCCGACGTATGCCTCGCCGTTGGCGACGATCATCGGGGTCGACGCGAGCACGAGGTCATCGGAACCGGGCAGCGGACCCTCGAGTGCACGGGTCGTCGCCTCCTTGGCCCAGGTGAGGTAGTCGCCGTCCTGGATGCAGCTGCGCACCGTCTTGGTGTTGTCGACGCCGACGGCCCCCGCGAGATCCGCGAGTTCGCTGTCGGACAGCCCGTCGGTGTTCACCTCGGGCTGGTCGTCGAGCAGGTCGTGGTTGAAGGCGTAGAACTGGTCGGGCGAGTGCGTCGCGACGCAGGCGGCCGCAGCGGCGGCGCGCAGCGAGTACTTGGTTCCGTTGGAGCTCGCGGTGAGCAGGGCGACCGGGTGGTAGGTCACGGTGACCGCACCCTCGCTGATCCAGTTGGTGAGTTGGCGGGCGTTGGCGCGCTCGAACTCACCGGCGTCATCCGACAGGTAGTCCACGTAGATGTGGATGTCGACCTTCTGAGCCGTAGTGGGCTCGGCCGTCGGCTCGGCGGGGGCCTCGGCCTCGGAGGAGTCGGGGGTGGGCGTGGCCGTACCGGCATCGGATGCCGCAGATGCGGAGAGCTCGGAGACGACGACGCCGTCCCCGTGCATGCCGGTCGGCGAGAGCTGGGGCTTCGAGACCTGCGCCGACACCGCGAGCGTCACGGCGGTACCGATCGCGCCGACGGCGACCACCGCGAGCGTCCCGATGATGATCCGTCGCATGATGCGCGCACGGGACTGCGCTGCATGCACTCTCTGTGCCTTCTCCCGCACAGCCTCGCGGGAGTTGCGAGGGGTGGGGACGTTCGGCGTTTCGTCGCTCGACATCGTTCCTCTTGAAAGTCTCACGGGGGCAGGGTGGCCCCGATCATCGGATATCGGATAGGCGACGATCGCCGCGTTGCACGGCCGGATTCGATGTTAACCATCGCACCTGAGAAATACCCAGATGCCGCGGTCCATGTCATACTGAGGGCGACCCAATGAGGGGTCACGGCGGGTCGAACCGCCGCATCCATCACTACGGATCGTCCGGCACGTACCTGCCGGTGAAGGAGAAACACAATGGCATCTGTGACTTTCGACGAGGCCACCCGCCTCTACCCGGGCGGCACCCGTCCGGCCGTCGACAAGCTCGACCTCCAGGTCGCCGACGGCGAGTTCCTCGTCCTCGTCGGACCCTCCGGTTGCGGTAAGTCCACGTCGCTCCGCATGCTCGCCGGCCTCGAAGAGGTCAACGCGGGCCGCATCCTCATCGGCGACCGCGACGTCACCGACGTCCCGCCGAAGGACCGCGACATCGCGATGGTCTTCCAGAACTACGCGCTGTACCCGCACATGACGGTCGCCGAGAACATGGGCTTCGCGCTCAAGATCGCCGGCGTCGGCAAGGAAGAGCGCGCCACCCGCGTGCTCGAGGCCGCCAAGCTGCTCGACCTCGAGGAGTACCTGACCCGCAAGCCGAAGGCCCTCTCGGGTGGTCAGCGTCAGCGTGTCGCCATGGGTCGCGCGATCGTGCGTCAGCCCCAGGTCTTCCTCATGGACGAGCCGCTGTCGAACCTCGACGCCAAGCTGCGCGTGCAGACGCGTACGCAGATCGCGTCGCTGCAGCGCCGCCTCGGCGTCACCACGGTCTACGTCACCCACGACCAGACCGAGGCCCTCACCATGGGTGACCGCATCGCGGTGCTCAAGGACGGCCTCCTGCAGCAGGTCGGCACGCCGCGCGACCTGTACGAGAAGCCGAACAACGTGTTCGTCGCCGGCTTCATCGGCTCCCCCGCCATGAACCTGTTCACGGCGGACCTCGCCGAGGGCGGCGTGCGCTTCGGCACCGAGGTCGTCCCGCTCGAGCGTGACGCGGTCGCCGGCGCGAACGGCACGCAGGTCACGGTCGGCGTGCGTCCCGAGGACATCACGGTCGGACCGGCCGACGGCAAGGGCCTCTCGGTCGTCGTCGACCTCGTCGAGGAGCTCGGCGCCGACGGTTACCTCTACGGCCACACCGACATCAACGGCAAGCGCACCGACCTCGTCGCGCGCGTCGACGGTCGCAGCCACCCGAACGCCGGCGAGACGGTCACCCTGGCCGCCAACCCGGGTCACGTCCACGCGTTCGACCTCGAGTCGGGAAGCCGCCTGAACACGGCTCCGGTCGTCTCGGCCTGATCGCACACACCACTCGCGGCGCGGGTCGACTTCGGTCGCCCGCGCCGCGTCTGCGTCCACCCCGACTTCCCAGGAGCGCCATGCAGGATTCGCTGCGCATCACCGCCAGCACCGTCGACCCCGGCCTCCTCGGCCTCCCCTGGTCGACGACGCTCGCCCGCTGGCCCTCCGAGCACATCGTCTCGCTCCCGAAGGGTCTGTCGCGGCACCTCGTGCGCTTCGCCGATCTGTCGGGACGGGTCGTCGCGGTGAAGGAGACCACCGAGGAGATGGCGCGCCGCGAATACGAGATGCTCGGCAACCTCGCCCGCCTCGACGTGCCCTGCGTCGACCGGGTCGCCGTCATCGCCGGGCGAACGGATGCCGACGGCGAAGCGCTCCCGGCCGCCCTGGTGACCTCGCACCTGCGCTTCTCGATGCCGTACCGTGCGCTGTTCACCCGCGTGCTGCGCCCCGACACCGCCACTCGACTCGTCGACGCGCTCGCCCTCCTGCTGGTGCGCCTGCACAACGTCGGCTTCTACTGGGGCGACGTATCGCTGTCGAACACGCTGTTCCGCCGCGATGCGGGCGCGTTCGCGGCGTACCTCGTCGACGCCGAGACCGGCGAACTGCACGAGGAGGGGCTGACCGACGGGCAGCGCGCCTACGATCTCGATCTCGCCCGCACGAACATCGCCGGCGAGATCATGGACCTGGCCGCCGGCGGGCGCCTCGAGAACGGTGTGGACGCGGTCGCGATCGCCGACGGCATCGTCTCGTCGTACCGGTCGCTCTGGGCCGAGCTGACCGCACAGGACTCCTTCTCGGCATCCGAGACCTGGCGCATCACCGAGCGCGTCGAGCGGCTGAACGCCCTCGGTTTCGACATCGACGAGATGTCGATGACGACCACGGCCGACGGCGCGGTCGTCGAGATCCAGCCGAAGGTCGTCGATGCCGGCCACCATCAGCGGCGACTCATCCGCCTCACCGGCCTCGACGTCGAGGAGAATCAGGCACGTCGCCTGCTCAACGACCTCGACGAGTTCCGTGCGCGTTCCACCAAGCAGTGGTCCGATGAGGAGATGTACGCGCACGAGTGGCTGACGCGCGTCTTCGAGCCCGTCGTGCGCGCGATCCCCTACGACCTGCGCGCGAAGCTCGAACCGGCGGAGGTGTTCCACCAGGTGCTCGAGCACCGGTGGTACCTGTCGCAGGCGCAGGGACGCCCGGTACCGCTCGCCGAGGTGCTGACGAGTTACATCAACGAGGTGCTCCGCCACCGTCGCGACGAGGCCACGATCATGGGGCCTCCCACCGAGACGATGAGCCTTCCCGTCATCACCGGCGCCACGCGCACCACCGACGAAGACGAGGACGGCGACATCGACTGGCGCGATCTCGTCTGATCCTCGGGGCGCGATGCCCGTTCGCGGTCAGTAGCCGACGGTGAACCGCTCGCGGTGGTGGTTGCCCTGCTCGATCTCGTCGACGACCGCGACGGCGAAATCCGCGCCCGAGATGTAGGACTTGCCGTCGGCGTCGCGCACGAGCACGTCTCCGCCGTCACGGTAATGGCCGGTGCGCTCGCCCTCGGCCCAGGGCCCGAAGACCTCCGCGGGGTGCACGAAGAACCAGTCGAGCGAGGCATCCGTGCTCTCGAGGAACGCGAGCGAGTCGATTCCCACCTGCGCCTCGTGCTTGTACTCCTCGGGGAAGTCCTGGTCGAACAGTCGCGGGCCGCCCGGGGCGACCAGGCTGCCGCCCGCTCCTCCGACCACGCCCAGGCGCGTGCCGGTGCCGCTGAGCTGTCGGGCCACGCCCTCGAGCGCGTCGAGCACACGGTCCTCCATGTCGCCGCGCGGGGAGAGCGCGGAGACCACCGCATCCGCCCCTGCGAAGGCGCCGGCGAGAGGAGCGAGGTCCAGCACGGAGCCCTGGATGTACGCGACGCCCTCCACGGCATCCGTCGGCACCGAGCGCGACACCGCGACGGCCTCGTGACCGCGGCTCACCGCCTCTGCGGCGATGTGACGACCGGCGTAGCCGGTCCCTCCGAGGATGACGATGCGACTCATGCGGGCTCTTCCCTTCGGATGCTGCGGCGACTACTTCGTGGAGCGGATCGTCGCGACCTGGTACAGGGCGACGGAGGTGGCGATGCCGACGTTCAGCGACTCGGTGGCCGTGGAGATCGGGATCGAGACGATCTGATCGCAGGTCTCGCGAACGAGGCGCGAGAGGCCCTTGCCCTCGGCGCCGGCAACGATGACGACCGCGCGATCGGCGAGCTGGAGCGCGGGCAGATCGACGTCGCCGTCACCGGCGAGGCCGAGGATGAACACACCCTGCTTCTTGAACTCCTTGAGCTGGGTGGTCAGGTTCGTCGCGAGCGCGACGGGCAGACGCGCGGCGGCACCGGCGCTCGTCTTCCAGGCGGCGGAGTTCACCCCCGCCGAACGGCGCTGCGGCAGGATCACGCCGTGGCTGCCGAACGCGGCCGCCGAGCGGATGATCGCGCCGAGGTTGCGGGAGTCGGTGATGCCGTCCAGAGCGACGAACAGCGGGACCTGCCCCTTGTCGATCGCCTTCTCGAGCAGATCCTGCGGGTGCGCGTACTCGTAGGGCGGCACCTTGATGGCGACGCCCTGGTGCACGCCGTCGAATCCGGCCATGCGGTCGAGCTCCTGGCGCGTGACCTCGAGCACCGGGATGCCCCGGTGCGTCGCGATCGAGAGCATCTCCTTCACGCGGTCGTCCATCTCGACCCGCTGCGCGATGTAGAACGCCGTCGCCGGGATCTTCGCGCGCAGCGCCTCGAGCACCGAGTTGCGGCCGGTGACGACCTCGGTCTCCGTCGTGTTGTCCTTGGAGCGCGCCGAACGGTTCGGGTTGCCGCCGGCGGTCTGGCGCTGGCCCGGCTTGCCCTTGCCGCCAGATGCGGCGTAGCGCTCGGCCGCGGCCTTGCGCTTGCCGGCGGGGTGCCAGGCGCGGTCCTCGGCCTTCGGCGTGGGTCCGCGTCCTTCGAGCGCCTTGCGCCCGAGACCGCCGGTGCCCTTGGTGGGGCCCTTCTTGTTGCCCTTGTTCGCGCCGGGGCGCTGTGGCTTAGCCATCGATACTCCAATGAGTTCCGGCCGGAGTATCCTCCAGCGTGATTCCTGCGGCTGCGATCGCGTCACGGATGCGATCGGCTGCCGCCCAGTCCTTGTCGGCACGCGCCTGTGCGCGCTGGGTGATCATCGTCTGGACGAGTGCGTCCAGTGCGGCGGCCTCGGCTCCCCCGCCGGTGCCGTTCCACTGCGAAGAGTGCGGATTGATCCCCAGGACGAGCGTCATCTGAATGACGTCCATCACGTCCTGCCTCGCCTCATCGTACTTGCCCGCGTCGAGGAGCGCATTCCCGGAGCGGATGCTCGTATGGATCGCGGCGAGCGCCCGGGGTACTGAGAGGTCGTCGTCCATGGCCTCGACGAACTCCTGCGGGAGTCCCTCCTTCGCCTGGCCCCAGCCCGGCTTCGCGAGGCGCTCGCCCCGTTCGAGGAAGGTGCGGATGCGTCCGAGCGCAGCCTCGGCCTCCGTCCACGACGACTCCGTCAGGTCGAGGCTCGAGCGGTAGTGCGCGGCCGCGAGCGCGTACCGCACGACGAGCGGATCGCGGGCGGCGAGCACATCGGCGGCCAGCGTGAAGTTTCCGAGCGACTTCGACATCTTCTGCCCGTTCACGGTGACCAGGCCGTTGTGCACCCAGTACCGCGCGAACGCGTCGCCCGCGGCCGTCGACTGCGCCAACTCGTTCTCGTGGTGCGGGAAGCGCAGGTCGAGACCCCCGCCGTGGATGTCGAACTCCGGTCCGAGATAGCGCTTCGCCATCGCGGAGCATTCGATGTGCCAGCCGGGCCGGCCTTCACCCCACGGAGACACCCACCGGGCATCCGCGGGCTCATCGCTCTTCGACCCCTTCCAGAGGGCGAAGTCCTGGGGATTGCGCTTTCCACGGGGGTCGGCGTCCTCCGCCGCCTCCATCGCGTCGATCGATTGGTGCGTCAGCGCACCGTACTCGGCCCACGAGCGCACGTCGAAGTACACATCGCCCGAGCCGTCGGCGGCGGGGTACGCGTGGCCGCGATCGATGAGCAGCGCGATGAGCTCCTGCATCTGCGGGACGGATGCCGTCGCGCGCGGTTCGTACGTCGGGGGCAGGATGCCGATGCCGGCGTAGGCTGCGGCGAACTCCTGCTCGATCCGATAGGCGAGGGCCCACCAGGGCTCCGCGTCGGTGGCGTTCGCGAGCACCTTGTCGTCGATGTCGGTCACGTTGCGCACGAAGGTGACGCGTCCGTGCCGCTTCTCGAGCCAGCGGCGCAGCAGGTCGAAGCTGAGCGCCGCGCGGACGTGCCCGATGTGCGGACCGGACTGCACGGTCGGACCGCACACGTACATCGTGACGTTTCCGGGGTCGAGCGGCACGAAGTCGCGCAGGTCCTGCGCACGGGTGTCGTAGAGGCGGAGAGTCACCGCTCAAGCCTACTCGGCCCGCCCCCGCGCGCCCCGAGAGTGACGCGCAGGCCGCGGTCGGTGGTTCAGGGCGCCGAGGCCGGGAAGACGAGTGCGGCCGCGGTCACGGCGATGCCCTCCCCGCGCCCCGGGAAGCCGAGCGCATCGGTGGTCGTCGCGGTCACCGAGACGGGGGCACCGCCGAGAGCATCCGAGAGCGCCCGCTCGGCCTCGGCACGGCGCGCGCTGAACCGGGGATGGTTGCCCTGGAACTGCGCCGAGACGTTGCCGATCACGAACCCCGCCTCGCCGAGCAGTTCGCGGGTGCGCGCCAGGAAGACCGCGGCGTGCGCGCCCGCGTACTCGGGATGCGCGGTGCCGAAGTGCTCACCGATGTCGCCCAGGCCGGCAGCACCGAGCAGTGCGTCGACGATGGCGTGCGCGACCGCGTCGCCGTCGGAGTGCCCCGAGAGCGCCGGTTCGCCGGGCCACCGCAGTCCGGCCAACCACAGGTCGCCCTCTCCGCCGAAGGCGTGGACGTCGGTGCCGAGGCCGACGCGCGGCAGGTTGGGAGCGGATGCCGGCACGTGCAGGGGCAGCGTGGGCGCCTCGGCGAGCAGCCGGCGCGCTCGGTCGAGGTCGTCCGGCGTCGTGATCTTGAAGGCGCGGGCATCGCCGGGGATGTGTCGGACGGCGTATCCGGCGGCGGCGAACAGCGCGGCGTCGTCGGTGTACTCGATCCCCGCAGCGGCGGCGGCGTCGTACGCCGCCTCGAGCGCGGTGCGCGGGAAGCCCTGGGGAGTCTGCGCCGCGGCGAGCTCGGAACGATCGACCGGGGCGACGATGCTGTCGCCGTCGACCCGCTTGAGGGTATCGATCACCGGGAGCGCGGGGATGATGCCGGTGCCCTCGGCGACAGCGGCGGCGACGGCGTCGATCTGTGCGGGCGGGGTCAGCGCACGAGCGGCGTCGTGCACCAGCACGGTGCGCACATCGCCCCAGAGCGCCGCGATCCCCGCCGCGACGGACTCCTGGCGCGTGTCCCCTCCCACGACGACCCGTGCGAGGTCGACGCGATCCCCGGCGGCCTCGCGCACCTCGGTCTCGGCGTCGCCTTCGAAGCCCGCGGGCGCGACGACGATCACCTGCGCGGGGGCGGCGGCGAACACGCCGTCGAGGGCGTGGCGCAGGATCGAACGCCCGTCGATTCCGACGAGGGCTTTCGGCGCGCCCGCCGCCAGGCGGGTACCGGATCCGGCGGCGACGACGATGACCGCGACGTGCGGCACGGGAAGCAGAGTCACGTCTTCACGCTACCGCCTGCCGGGAACGACGAAGGGGGCGGATGCCGAAGCATCCGCCCCCTTCGGGAAACTCGGATCAGGACGCGAGGACCTCGTCGAGCATCGCGCCCGCCTTGTCCTCGTCGGTCTTCTCCGCGAGCGCCAGTTCGGAGATGAGGATCTGACGAGCCTTCGCCAGCATCCGCTTCTCTCCGGCGGACAGACCGCGGTCCTGGTCACGGCGCCACAGGTCGCGCACGACCTCGCTCACCTTGATCACATCGCCGGAGGCGAGCTTCTCGAGGTTCGCCTTGTAGCGGCGCGACCAGTTGGTGGGCTCCTCGGTGAACGGAGCACGCAGAACCTCGAACACGTGGTCGAGGCCCTCCTTGCCGATCACGTCGCGGACACCGACCAGGTCGACGTTCTCGGCAGGAACCTCGATGATCAGGTCGCCCTGTGTCACATTGAGCTTCAGGTACTTCTTCGCCTCACCCTTGATGATGCGCTCCTTGACCTCGATGATGGTCGCAGCGCCATGGTGCGGATAGACGACGGTCTCGCCAACCTCAAAAAGCATAAAAACGTATCCTTTCGGCAACCTCAAGGATACCACAGGGGTTATGCGCTAAGGTTTGCGCCCCCTCGTCCCGAGGCGCGGTCCGCGTACCCGTAGAATGGTTGCGGATATCCCGTCGTACCCCAGGAGGACCCGTGAAATCGCGCCTTGTTGCGTCTGCTGCCCTCAGCGCCGTCGTTCTTCTCGGCGCGACCGGATGCACGTTCATCTCGCCGCAGGCGACGAAGATCGAGTACTCCGCCTCGGACGGCGTGAACGTCTCCGACGCCGAGGGCCCGATCGACGCGCGCAACGTGTTCATCGTCGCGAACGAGGACGGCACGGTGGGCAACCTCATCGGCGCCTTCGTGAACCCGACCGACGACCGCGCGACCATCACCATCGCCTTCGCCGACAACGACGCGTTCACCATCACGGTTCCCGCGGGCGACAGCATCAGCCTGGGCGCCGACGCCGAGCCGCTGCGCATCGTCGGCCTCGACTCGAAGCCCGGTTCCACGGTCGAGATCCACTTCCAGTCCGGTGACTCCACCGGCGTGAAGACGGCCATCCCGGTGCTCGACGGCGGCCTCCCCTACTACGCGGATCTGGTTCCCGAAGAGAACTGATCCAGACGCACGCAGAGAAGGCCGGCTCCCTCGGGAGCCGGCCTTCTCGCTGTCCGGAGACCGTCCGGTGCGCTCGGGACGCGGTGGCTCAGGCCTCGAAGCGGTAGCCGAGACCCCGCACGGTGACGAGCATGACCGGCTCGCTGGGGTTGACCTCGATGCGCGAGCGGATGCGCTTGATGTGCACGTCGAGGGTCTTCGTGTCGCCGAAGTAGTCGCTGCCCCAGACCCGGTCGATGAGCTGTCCGCGGGTGAGCACGCGACCCGCGTTGCGCATCAGCACCTCCAGCAGTTCGAACTCCTTCAGCGGCATGTTGATCAGCTGCCCCGCCACCGACACCGTGTGCCGGTCGATGTCGAGCGACACGCGCCCGCCGTCGAGCACGCGCTCGTCGAGCTCGCTGTCGGCCTGCACCACCCGGCGCAGCACCGCCCGCATACGGGCGAGCAGCTCGCGCGAGGAGTACGGCTTCGTGATGTAGTCGTCGGCTCCGAGCTCGAGCCCCACCACGATGTCGACCTCGGAGTCCTTCGCCGTGAGCATGATGATCGGCACCGCCGACGACGAGCGGATCTGACGGCACACCTCGGTGCCCGGCATCCCCGGCAGCATCAGGTCGAGCAGAACGATGTCGGCACCGCGCTCGCGGAACGCCGTGAGCGCCGTCGGGCCGTCCTCGGCGATCTCGACCTCGTACCCCTCCCGACGCAACAGGTACGCCAGCGGATCGGCGAGATCGGGCTCGTCTTCGACGAGGAGGATGCGGGTCATGCGCGATCACCTTTCCGTGCGCGAACGGCACCGGCCTTGGCGGCCTTCCGTTCGCGCTTCTTCTTGCTCTTCTTGCCGGCATCCGCGTTCGGCGGCGCGTCGATCAGGGGAAGCCGCATCGTGAACGTCGAGCCGCGCCCCGGGCGCGACCACAGGCGCACCTCGCCACCGTGCCGCTGCGTGGCGTGCTTGACGATCGACAGGCCGAGGCCGGTGCCGCCGGTGCGGCGCGAGCGCGCCTCGTCCGCGCGGTAGAAACGCTCGAAGATGCGCTCGCGATCCGCCTCGGCGATTCCGATCCCCTGGTCGGACACCGCGATCTCCACGACGCCGTCCTCGGCGCGCACGCCGACCCCGACGCGGGATCCGCTCGGCGAGTACACGATCGCGTTCACGATGAGGTTCCCGACGGCTTCGACGAGGATCTGCGCGTCGCCGCGCACCCAGATCCCGCGGTCTCCGCCGCGCGTGATCTCGACGCCCGCGGCATCGGCCTGCACGACGTGCGCCTCGATGGACTTCGCGATGACCTCGTCGATCGCGACGGGGGTGACGTCGCCCAGGCCGTCGTCGGCCTGGAGCCGGGAGAGGCTCATGATGCGACCGGTCAGCTGCGCGAGACGGCCCGCCTCCGCCGAGATGCGCGTCGCGAAGATGCGCACCTGGGCCGGGTCGTCGGCGGCCGACTCGATCGCCTCCGCGAGCAGAGTCACCGCACCGACCGGGGTCTTGAGCTCATGGCTGGTGTTCGCGACGAAATCGCGCCGCATCTGGTCGAGGCGTTCCTGCTCCGTGACATCCCGGATGATCAGCAGGGTCAGACGCGGTCCGAGCACGCTCGCCCGCGCCGAGACGAGACGCGGGTCGAGGCTCAGCCCCCCGCGGGTGATGCGCATCGACTCCGTCGCCGTGCCGCCGTCGGCGCGCACGCCGCGCACGAGCAGACGCAGTTCCGGGTTGTCGAGGGTCGAGCCCACGTCGATCCCGAACCGCGAGGCGGCGACCGATGCGGCGAGCACGAGGCCCGACGTGTCGACCACGCACGCCGCATCGTCCATGCTCGCGAGAACGTCGACGATCCCCTCGGGAACGGCGCTCGAGGTCTCCTCCGCGACACGGGCCCGCGCACGGTACGCCCAGGCGAGAAGGAGCGAGAGGCCGATACCGATCGCCAGGCCGACGGCCAGGGCGATCAAGGCGATCTGCGTCTCGGTCATATCTCCAGCGTAGAGTGCGTTCACCCTCTCTCCGGCGGGTTTCCGGGCCACAGCGGCAACGAGAGAAGTACTATTCACGTGCTGGGCACCGTTCGTTAACCTTCGGAGCAGACAATCGCTTCGGGCCTGTGCGGGAGCGCGGTCCTGCTCCTCCCGTGCGGACGACCCCGCCGTCTCGCGCTGACACCAGTCGAGATTCACATGAAAGGTTGCGCCCCACCATGCGCGAAGTCTTCCACCAGTCCCTCGAGGACCTGCAGTCCCGCCTCGTGGAGATCGCCGACCTCGTCACGGTCTCGATCGACAAGGCGACACGTGCGTTCGCGACGAGCGACGTCGCGTTGGCCGAAGAGGTCATCGCCGACGACGCCAAGATCGACGAGCTCGCCGTCGCCCTCGACGAGCAGGCCATCGAGATCCTCGCCCGCCAGCAGCCGGTCGCCCGCGACCTGCGCATCGTCGTCACGGCACTGCGCGTCAGCGCGTCGCTCGAGCGCATGGGCGACATGTCCGAGCACATCGCCCAGCTCGCACGCCTCCGCTTCCCGGAGCGCGCCATCCCGAAGGGCCTCAAGGGCACCTTCGTGAAGATGGGCGAGCTCGACGTCGAGATCTCGCGGACGCTCTCCGAGCTGCTGCGCACCCAGGACCTCCGTTTCGCCGACGCGATCCGCAATGCGGACGACGACGTCGACGAACTGCACGCCACCGTCTTCGAGAAGGTCCTCAGCGACAACTGGAAGGGCGAGGCCACGGCCACCGTCGACGCCACGCTCGCCAGCCGCTACCACGAGCGCTTCGCCGACCACGCCGTGGCCGTCGCGAAGAAGTACGTCTACCTGTCGACCGGAGACTGGGCCGTCGCCGAGGACGACATCGCCCTCGCCGTCGAGCAGCAGCAGGAGCTCGGTCACGCCTGACCCGCGGCATCCCCACGACGAAGCCCCCGGCGCCTGAGCACCGGGGGCTTCGTCGTGTCGTGCGTGGAGGTTACTTCTTGCCCTGCGCGGCGACCGCAGCAGCACCGGCGGCGGCGGCCTCGGGGTCGAGGTAGCGGCCGGGACCGGTGGGCACGTTGTTCTCGTCGAGTTCGTAGACGAGCGGGATGCCGGTGGGGATGTTCAGCTCGGCGATGTCTTCGTCGCTGATGCCCTCGAGGTGCTTCACGAGGCCGCGCAGCGAGTTGCCGTGCGCCGTGACGAGCACGGTCTTGCCGGCCTCGAGGTCGGGGACGATCGCGCTCTCCCAGTACGGGAGGAGTCGATCGATGACGAGCTTGAGCGACTCGGTGCGCGGCACCTCGCCGTCGATGCCCGCATAGCGGACGTCGTGCACCTGGCTGAATTCGCTGTCGTCGTCGAGCACGGGCGGCGGCACGTCGAACGAGCGACGCCACAGCTGGAACTGCTCGGGACCGAACTCCTCGAGCGTCTGCGCCTTGTCCTTGCCCTGCAGCGCACCGTAGTGACGCTCGTTGAGGCGCCACGAGCGCGTCACAGGGATCCACAGCCGGTCGGCGGCGTCGAGGGCGATGTTCGCGGTCTGGATCGCGCGGCTCAGCAACGAGGTGTGCAGCACGTCGGGCAGGATGCCGGACTCGGCGAGCAGCTCTCCGCCGCGGCGTGCCTCCTTCTGCCCCTGCTCGTTCAGGCGGACGTCCACCCAGCCGGTGAAGAGGTTCAGTTCGTTCCACTCGCTCCGGCCGTGACGGAGCAGGATGAGGGTGCGCTTCGCAGTCATGCCGTCAGTTTATCCGCCCGGACGGTGCGACCGAACAGGATGCTGGGAGGATGGAGACATGGCGTCATCTCCCCTCGGCAGGCCCACGCGCGGCACCACCGGGACCAACCGGCTGCGGCGCAACGACCGCTGGATCGCCGCGAGCGACGCTCTCCGTCGAGCATCCGATCCCCTCGTCGTCGACCTCGGGTACGGGGCGAGCGGCGTGACCGCGTTCGAGCTGGCGACCCGCCTCGTGCGTGTGCGGCCCGACGTCGAGGTGCGCGGGCTCGAGATCGATCCCGCGCGCGTCGCGAGCGCCGAGACGCAGCTCGCGGAGGTGCGGGCGGGCCGCACGCCGTTCGCCGCCGACCTTCCCGTCTCGTTCGGCCGCGGCGGGTTCGAGGTGCCGCTTCCCGACGGTCGCCGCGCGGCGGTCATCCGGTCGATGAACGTGCTCCGCCAGTACGACGAGCAGGACGTGCCGGATGCCTGGGCGCGCATGACCTCGCGCCTGGCGCCCGGTGGACTGTTGTTCGAGGGCACGTGCGATGAGATCGGGCGCATCGCGAGCTGGATCGACGTCGCCCCTGACGCTGTGCCGCTGCGCTTCACGCTCTCGCTCCGGCTCGCCGATCTCGACCGTCCGAGCATCGTCGCAGAGCGTCTCCCGAAGGCTCTGATCCACCGCAACGTGCCCGGCGAACGGATCCACGCCCTCCTGGTCGACCTCGACCGCGAGTGGGATCGGGCCGCGGGACTATCGACGTTCGGGGCGACCCAGCGCTTCCTCGCGGCCGCGAGCGCGCTGCGCGCACAGGGGTGGCCGGTCCTCGGCGGGCGGACACGGTGGCGTCTCGGCGAGCTCACGCTGCCGTGGTCGGCGGTCGCACCGGCGACCTGACCGCGCCGCGGAAAGCTCGCTTAGACCTGCGCGCGGGGGTCCGGCGCCGACGGGCGACGCGACAGACGGGTGAGGCGCGGGATGTCGGCCGTCGCACCGGCATCCGCCGGAACGATGACCTGCTGCGAAGCCGCGATCTCGAGGCCGTCGGCTCGCACGACGAGGTCGCCGACCGGTGCGCGGCGGCTGAGGATCGCGAGCGCGATGGGCCCGTCCTCGAAGTGCCGGGCCACGGAGGTCAGGTGCCCGACCTCCTCGTCGCCCGCGAAGACGGATGCCCCGGCCTCCGGCAGCACCGCATCGCTGCCGTCGAGCTGCAGCGCGGCCAGACGCCGCGGCGGGTGCCCGAGGTTGTGCACCTTGGCGACCGTCTCCTGCCCGCGGTAGCAGCCCTTGTTCAGGTGCACGGCGCTGCGGATCCAATCGGACTCGTGCGGCAGGGAGCGCTCATCGACCTCGGTCGCCCAGCGCGGACGCCAGGCGGCGACGCGCAAGGCCTCTGCTGCGAGGAGCCCGGCCAGCGCGTCGCGATCGGCCGACACCGCGAGAGCATCCGCGGCCTCGGTCGTCAGCAGCGCGACCCGCCACGCGTAGTCGGCGGCGGGGTGCGCTGCGACCTCGGCGTACTGGTGCCCGCCTGCGGACACGCGCTGCCACGGATCGGCCCAGATCAGGGGCGCACCACTCGGTGCGGCCGCCGCCGTGGCCACCACCGACGCGATCGCACCGCCGTCGAGGAATCCGATCGGAACGAGATCCGGACGGATGCCGACGGAGGCCTGCGCGCGGAACTTCATGCGGGTCAGCCATCCGGCGAGCGCCTCGGCGTCACCGGCATCCGCCAGCAACCAGGTCGATGCGCCGTCGTCGAGGACTCCGGCCGCGTGCTCGACCCGACCCTGCGGGTCGAGGATCAGCAACTCGGTGCTCTCACCCGGAGCGAGACCGCCGAGCGCCTGCGAGGTGATGGAGTCGAGCCAGCTCAGCCGCTCGGGCCCCGCGACCTCGATCACGACCCGATCGCCGAGCGGGACGAACGCAGCTCCCTCGGCGAGACGGCGCTGCTCGCGGAACGCGTCGCCGAAGTGCGCGATCACGTCTCCGTCGGAGACGGCGCCGTCGATCTCGGCGAATGCGCCCATCTCAGACCTTGGCCAGTCGCGCGGAGGCGTGCGAGCGCAACGGGGTGCCGAGGGCCGCGATGTCCCAGGCCCACAGCAGGTGGCCGTCGACCAGTCCGTACATCCGCGAGGAGGCGGTGTGCACCTTGGCTCCGGAGCTGCGCACCACGGCATCCGTGGCGATATCGATGCGCGGGCCGTTGATCTCACCCAGGTACAGCTCGAGCGCACCGTCGGCGTGCGCGAGCGACACCTCGATCGGGAAGCCGCCGCTCTCGGCGCGCAGCTCCTCGACGTCGTCGACCGTGCGGGCCACGGCGTCCGCAGTCGGGGGCAGCAGTGCCGGACCGGCATCCGCGTCCGTCGCCGGGCGCGCGAGACGCCAGAAACCGGTCTCGGCCAGCAGGGCGGAGGCCGGGGAGCCCTCCTCCGTGAGGAAGGTGGCGGTCGCCGAGTAGTTCAGGAACGGGCCGCCGTCATGGCTGAAGCTCACGCGATGCGTGAACTCGCCCTGCAGCCGCTCATCTCCGATGGGGTAGTCGATGACCCCTGTTCCCTCCCAGACGCCGATCAGCCACGAGAGCGGGGCGAGGTCGGCCGGGAGGTCGGTGGGAAGCTCGAGCACGATCGGCTCAGCGCTGGCCGCGGAAGAGGTTGCGCAGCACGACCGCCGAGACGAAGACGATCGCGAGGCTCGCCAGACCCAGCAGGCCGATGAAGAAGAGTTCGAGCGCCATGAGATCCATGGCTCCCACCCTACCGCGCGTGAGCGCGACTGTCAGGCGGAGGCGGTGGCGAGGGCGGCGAGCCCGAATCCGACCGAGATCACGCCCATGAGCAGCAGCGCGCCGATCACGCTCCCCGCCACCCGGAAGATGAATCCCTCGGTGCGGCCGTACCAGAGCTGCACGGCGAAAGAGAGGAGCACGGCGCCGCCGAAGGCCACCAGCATCCACGGGATGCGCCACTCCTCACCGACCAGGATGCCGATCGCCACGGCGCCCACCAGAGCGACCGCCCAGACGGCGACCACGCCGGCGAGCGGGCTGCGCGGAGCGAGTGCGGGTTGCGTCATGCGTCCATTGTCACTCATCGACCCCGGTATTATTGCCGCACGGCGTTGACCCGCGCGCCGGTGAGGAGTACGCGTGCCCCAGATCCTGGTCTTGACGAATGCTCCTGCCGAGGAGTCGGTCCTGCCCGCGCTGGAGCTGCTCAGCCACACCGTCCGCCAGATCCCCGCAGAGCCCGCGCGGCTGGTGAGTGCCCCCGAGTACGACATCGTGATCGTCGATGCCCGCACCGACCTCGCGGGCGCCAAGTCGCTGTGCCGTCTGCTCCGCGCGACCGGCCAGGAGGCGCCGCTGCTGCTCATCGTCACCGAAGGCGGCATGAGCGCCGTCTCCGGCGACTGGGGCATCGACGACGTGCTGCTCTCGACCGCCGGCCCCGCCGAGACCGACGCCCGCCTGCGGCTCGCGATCGCGCGCCGCGACGACGCTGCGGCTCCGACGCGTGTGCAGGCATCCGGCGTCACGATCGACGAGCAGTCGTACTCCGCCAAGCTGCACGGCAAGCCGCTCGACCTCACCTACAAGGAGTTCCAGCTCCTGCACTTCCTCGCCACGCACCCCTCCCGGGTGTTCACGCGCGAGCAGCTGCTCAGCGAGGTCTGGGGCTACGACTACTTCGGCGGCACGCGCACGGTCGACGTGCACGTGCGGCGCCTGCGGGCCAAGCTCGGCGACGCCGATCAGATCATCGGAACGGTCCGCAACGTCGGCTACCGCTTCAACGTGTACGAGGACGACACCCTGGTCGGCTCGCGGTAACCGAGGGCATCCGTTCACGCGCGTGTCACCTCTCGGTGCTTAGATGTACCCCATGATGGATCCCGCTCTCGCCGACGCAGGTCTCGGCGATGCCGAAGACGACGACTTCGATGCCGTCGAGGCCCCCGACTCGCTCCTCCCGGACCACCGGTACCTCGATCGCGAGCTGAGTTGGCTCGCGTTCAACCAGCGCGTGCTCGAGCTGGCCGAGGATCCCTCGCTCCCCGAACTCGAGCGGGCGAACTTCCTGGCCATCTTCGCCAGCAACCTCGACGAGTTCTTCATGGTGCGCGTCGCCGGCCTCAAACGGCGCATCATCACCGGCCTCGCCGTGCCGACCAACATCGGCCGCTCCCCCTCCGACGCCCTCGCCGACATCTCGCGCGAGGCGCATGCGCTGCAACTGCGGCACGCGGATGCCTGGACATCGCTCGTGCGCCCCGCCCTCGCCGACGCCGGTGTCGAGATCACTGAGTGGGACGAGCTGACCGACGACGAGCGCGCGGGCCTGACCGATTACTTCCAGGCCCAGGTGTTCCCGGTGCTCATGCCCCTCGCGGTCGACCCGGCGCATCCGTTCCCCTACATCTCGGGGCTGTCGCTCAACCTCGCGATCCGCATCCGCAACGCACGCACGGGTCGCCAGGAGTTCGCGCGCCTCAAGGTGCCGCCCATGCTGCCTCGGTTCGTGGAGGTGCCGGGCAACAGCGAGATCTCGCGCTACCTGCGCCTCGAAGAGCTCATCGCCAACCACCTCGGAGACCTCTTCCCCGGTATGGAGGTGCTCGACCACCACGCCTTCCGCCTCACCCGCAACGAAGACGTCGAGATCGAGGAGGACGAGAGCGAGAACCTCATCCAGGCGCTCGAGGCCGAGCTGCTGCGCCGCCGGTTCGGACCGCCGATCCGCCTCGAGATCACCGACGACATGGACGACGTGACCCTCGAGCTGCTGGTGAAGGAGCTCGACATCACCGACCAGGAGGTCTACCGCCTCCCCGGGCCGCTCGACCTGCGCGGACTCTTCGGGCTCTCGCGCATCGAGCGCCCCGATCTGCGGTACCCGCCGCACGTTCCGACCACGGCCGTCGCGTTCCAGCCCGGCGACAGCAGCACGCGTGCCGACATGTTCAAGGCCATCCGCAAGTCCGACGTGCTCGTGCACCACCCGTACGAGTCGTTCACCACGAGCGTGCAGGCGTTCCTCGAACAGGCTGCCCGCGACCCGCACGTGCTCGCCATCAAGCAGACCCTCTACCGCACCTCGGGAGACAGCCCCGTCGTGCAGGCACTGATCGACGCCGCCGAAGCGGGCAAGCAGGTGCTCGCCCTGGTCGAGGTCAAGGCACGGTTCGACGAGGCGAACAACATCGTCTGGGCGCGCAAACTCGAGAAGGCCGGCGTGCACGTCGTGTACGGCCTGGTCGGGCTCAAGACGCACTGCAAGCTCGCCCTCGTGATCCGCGAGGAAGACGGCAAGCTCCAGCACTACTCGCACGTCGGTACCGGAAACTACAACCCGAAGACCAGCCGCATCTACGAGGACTTCGGGCTGTTCACCGCGGACGCGCAGGTCGGGAAGGACCTCACCCGCCTCTTCAACGAGCTGAGCGGCTACGCGATCGAGAAGAAGTTCAAGCGTCTGCTCGTCGCGCCCCTGCACCTGCGCAAGGGACTCGTGCGCCAGATCGACAACGAGCGCGCCAACGCCGTCGCCGGCAAGCCCGCGCACATCCGCATCAAGGTCAACTCGATGGTCGACGAGGAGATCATCGACGCGCTCTACCGTGCCAGCGTGGCCGGGGTGAAGGTCGACGTGTGGGTGCGTGGCATCTGCAGCCTCCGCACGGATCTCGACGGCATCAGCGACAACATCACGGTGCGCAGCATCCTGGGCCGCTATCTCGAGCACTCGCGCATCTTCGCCTTCGAGAACGGCGGCGATCCGCAGATCTACATCGGCAGCGCCGACATGATGCACCGCAACCTCGACCGACGCGTCGAGGCGCTCGTCCGTGTCACCGAACCCGCGCATCTGAAGGAGCTCCTGGCGTTCTTCGACCTCGCGATGGATCCGGGGACGAGTTCCTGGCACCTCGGCGCGGCCGGCGTGTGGGAGCGCCACGCCGCGGATGCCGACGGCAAGCCGCTGATCGACCTGCAGGATAAGACCATGGGTCAGATTCAGCGACGCCGGCGTGCGCGGGCGGTTCGATGACGGTCGGACAGACCTTCGCAGAGCGGTCGAAGTGGACGGACAAGGCCGTCTACGCGGCCGGTGCCGTCGTCTGGCGCATCGTCGACGGCAAGCTGCGCATCCTGCTGATCCACCGCACCAAATACCGTGACGTCACTCTGCCCAAGGGCAAGGTCGATCCCGGCGAGATGCTCGCCGAGACCGCCGTGCGCGAGGTGCAGGAGGAGACCGGCATCCGCGTCTCCCTGGGCGTTCCCGTGGGCGTGAGCCGCTACAACCTCGCGTCGATGAAGCAGAAGGTCGTGCACTACTGGGCCGCCGAGGCCACCGACGACGCGATCCGCGCGTCGACGTTCGTGCCCAACCGGGAGATCGCGGCGATCGAGTGGGCCAGCGTGAAGAAGGCCAGGGAGCGCCTCAGCTACCCGGTCGACCACGAGATCCTCGATTTCTTCGCCCGTCTGGTCGAGGACGGCGCGCTGCGTACGTTCCCACTGATCGTGCTGCGGCACGCCAAGGCGTTGTCGCGTTCCGAATGGGACGGTACGGATGCCGAGCGTCCGCTCGCCGATCGCGGGCGCCGACAGGCGAAGTCGATCGTCGGCCCCCTGCGCGCGTTCGGCGTGCGGAAGATCGTGACGAGCGACGCCGTCCGATGCGTCGAGACCGTGAAGCCGCTCGCCAAGGCGCTCGATCGCAAGGCCGTGCGCACCGAGCTCATCAGCCAGGACGCCTGGGAGGACGGAACCTCCGATCTGCGCTCGGTGGTCGGGCGGCGCGTACGCTCCGGCAAGCCCGCCGTGCTCTGCAGCCACGGGCCCGTTCTGCCCGGCCTCCTGTCCGAGATCGCGCTCGCGACCGCCACGATCCAGGGCTCCTACCTCAGCAGCGCGGCCGACCTCGAGCCGGCGGCGTTCTCCGTGGTTCACCTCTCGGCCACGAACCCCGGATCCGGCATCATCTCGATCGAGACGCACATTCCGAAGGTCTAATGCGGCCCGGAATTCCGGGGGTAGCACCCCAGAGAGTCGACAGCCGTTCACCTTCCGTTCACCCGCGCGGGAGAGTCTCGTTAACCGCCGCGCTTAGCGTCACTGTGTGCCCTGCACCGGGCCTCAACCCCTCCCACGATCGAACGGATCCACAGTGAAGATCTCCCGAATCGCTCGCATCGGCGCCATCGGCGCCGTCGCTGCTCTCGCCCTGGCCGGTTGCGCCGCGAACGAAGGCGGCACCGGCGGCTCGTCCGACGCCCCCTCCGACTCCACGCTCTCGGGCACCATCGACGCCACCGGCGCGTCGTCGCAGACCGCTGCGCAGGAGGCGTGGGTCGCCGCGTTCCAGACCGCGAACCCCGACGTCACCGTCAACTACGAGCCCACCGGCTCCGGCACCGGCCGCGAGAACTTCCTCGAGGGCGGCAGCAACTTCATCGGCTCCGACCGTGCGTTCAACGACGAGGAGATCGCCGCCGGCGGCTTCGGCGCCTGCGCGACCGACGACATCGTCGAGGTCCCGCTCTACATCTCGCCGGTCGCCGTCGCGTTCAACATCGAGGGCATCGACACGCTCAACCTCGACGCAGCCACGATCGCGGGCATCTTCGCCGGCACGATCACCAACTGGAACGCTCCCGAGATCGCCGCGCTGAACGACGGCGTCGAGCTGCCCGACCTGGCGATCTCGCCGGTCCACCGCTCCGACCCCTCGGGCACGCAGGAGACCTTCACCAAGTACCTCTCGGCGACCGCCGGTGACATCTGGACCTACGAGCCGGCCGACGTCTGGCCGATCGAGGGTGGCGAGGCCGCTCAGGGCACCTCGGGTGTCGTCCAGGCCATCACCGCGGGCAACGGCGCGATCGGCTTCGCCGACGCCTCGCAGGTCGGCGACCTCGGCCAGGTGCACGTCGGCGTGGGCGGCGACTTCGTCGCCTACTCGGCCGAGGCCGCTGCCGCGCTCGTCGAGGGCTCGCCCCTCGTCGAGGGACGTGGCGCCGGAGACCTCGTCTTCGACGTCGACCCAGCATCCGCTGCCGAGGGTTCCTACCCGATCGCGCTGGTCAGCTACCTGATCGCGTGCGAGCAGTACGAGGACACCAACGTCGCCGAGCTCGTCAAGGCGTACCTCACCTACATCGCCAGCGCCGAGGGCCAGGAAGCCGCCGCGGACAACGCCGGCAGCGCCCCGATCTCGGACTCGCTGCGCGAGCAGGTCCAGGCCGCGATCGACCTGATCCAGGTCGGCTGATCCAGCCGATCGACTGATGGCGGTGCCCCCGCGTCCCGATCGGACGCGGGGGCTCCGCCCGGTCAGCCCCCGTTCCACCCCGCCCCGAAACAGGGAGACCATGAGCACGACCGCGCAGGCGCCCGCAGCGCCGCACGCACCGATCAAGGCCAAGCAGCGTCTCGGCGACCGGGTGTTTTCCGGTACCGCTCTCGGAGCGGGGATCATCATCCTCGTCGTCCTCGCGCTGGTCGCCGCCTTCCTCATCATCCAGAGCATCCCGGCGTTCCAGCTCGACACCACCGGCAACCACATCCTCAAGGGCGAATCCTTCTGGGTGTACGTCTGGCCCCTCGTCTTCGGAACGCTCTGGGCCTCGTTCATCGCGCTGCTCATCGCCGCACCGATCTCCATCGGCATCGCGCTCTTCATCTCGCACTACGCGCACCGTCGCCTCGCCGCCTTCCTCGGCTACGTGATCGACCTGCTCGCCGCGGTCCCCTCCGTCGTCTTCGGCCTCTGGGGCGGCCTCGTGCTCGCCCCCCTCCTCCAGCCGATCTACGCCTGGCTGAACACCCACGCCTCCTGGGTGCCGTTCTTCGGCGGTCAGGTGTCGTCGACGGGAAAGACGATCCTCACGGCATCCCTCGTGCTCGCCGTGATGTGCATCCCGATCATGACCGCCATCTGCCGCGAGGTCTTCCTGCAGACACCGAAGCTCCACGAGGAGGCGGCGCTCGCGCTCGGCTCCACCCGCTGGGAGATGGTGCGGATGGCCGTTCTGCCGTTCGCGCGCGGCGGTATGGTCTCGGCGGCGATGCTCGCCCTCGGCCGCGCACTCGGCGAGACCATGGCCGTGACCATGGTGCTGTCGCCCTCGGCCGTCGTCAGCTTCCTCGTGCTCACCGCGACGAACCCGACGCCGATCCCCGCCAACATCGCCCTGGCCTTCCCCGAAGCGCACGGCACCGGAGTCAACACGCTCATCGCGACCGGCCTCATCCTCTTCATCGTGACCTTCGCGGTCAACGCGTTGGCGCGATGGATCGTCGCCCGCCGCGCCGAGTTCTCGGGAGCGAACTGACATGACCGTCCTCACCCCCACCCCGACCGCCGTCGCCTCGGCCCCGGCAGCGTCGCTCACCGCGGGCAAGCTTCCCCGGTGGACCCCATGGGCCCTGCTCGGCGGATCGCTCGCGGTCAGCGCCGCCGTCTTCGGCGTCGCCGCGATCGGCACCAGCCTCGCGGACTTCAACATCGCCGGCACCGTCATCATCGGGCTCCTGCTCTACATGGTGCTCATCACGGTCATCTCCTCGATCGTCGAGAGCCGCCGAAAGGCCGTCGACCGCCTCATGACGGCGCTCGTCGCGACCGCGTTCCTCATCGCGCTGCTGCCGCTGATCTCGCTGCTGTGGACGGTCGTCTCCAACGGCATCGAGCGCTTCGACGCCGAGTTCTTCAGCTACTCGATGCGCAACGTGATCGGCGACGGCGGCGGCATCGTCCACGCGATCTGGGGCACGCTCCTCATCACCCTCACGGCGACGGTCATCGCCGTGCCGATCGGACTCATGACCTCGATCTACCTCGTCGAGTACGGTCGCGGCAAGATCGCGAAGGCGATCACGTTCTTCGTCGACGTCATGACCGGCATCCCCTCGATCGTCGCGGGTCTGTTCATCTACGCGGTCTTCGCGCTGATCTTCAAGCCGGGCATCTCGATGGGCATCATGGGCGCCCTCGCCCTGGCCGTGCTGATGACCCCGGTCGTCGTGCGAGGCAGCGAGGAGCTGCTCAAGATCGTGCCGAACGAGCTCCGCGAGGCGTCGTACGCACTCGGTGTACCGAAGTGGCTGACGATCCTCAAGGTCGTCCTCCCGACGTCGATCGCCGGAATCACGACCTCGGTCATGCTCGCGATCTCGCGCGTGATCGGCGAGACGGCTCCCCTGCTGCTCACCGCCGGGTTCACGCAGAGCCTGAACACCAACATCTTCAACGGCCAGATGATGACCCTTCCGGTGTTCGCCTACAACCAGTACATGAATCAGGGCACCAACCCGGACGCGTCGCTCGCCCGGGCCTGGGCCGCTGCTCTCACCCTCATCCTCATCGTCATGGTGCTGAACCTGCTCGCGCGTCTCGTCGCGAAGCTGTTCGCCCCGAAGACCTCCGGCCGCTGAGCGCCCGACCACTCAGAACAGGAAACACGTGTCCAAGAGCATCGAAGTCAACGACCTCAACGTCTACTACGGCAACTTCCTCGCCGTGGAGGGCGTCTCCCTCGACATCCAGCCGCGCAGCGTCACCGCGTTCATCGGCCCCTCGGGCTGCGGCAAGTCCACGTTCCTCCGCACCCTCAACCGCATGCACGAGGTCATCCCCGGCGCTCGCGTCGAGGGCGAGGTGCTCCTCGACGGCAAGGACCTCTACGGCCCCGGCGTCGACCCCGTGCTCGTGCGTCGCCAGGTGGGCATGGTCTTCCAGCGCCCCAACCCGTTCCCCACGATGTCGATCAAGGAGAACGTGCTCGCGGGCGTCAAGCTCAACAACAGCCGCATGTCGAAGAGCGACCAGGACGACCTCGTCGAGAAGTCGCTCACCGGCGCGAACCTGTGGAACGAGGTCAAGGACCGCCTCGACCGTCCGGGCTCCGGCCTCTCGGGTGGACAGCAGCAGCGTCTCTGCATCGCCCGCGCGATCGCCGTCTCGCCCGAGGTGCTGCTGATGGACGAGCCGTGCTCGGCCCTCGACCCGATCTCGACCTACGCGATCGAGGAGCTGATCGGCGAGCTCAAGAACGAGTTCACGATCGTCATCGTCACGCACAACATGCAGCAGGCGTCGCGCGTCTCCGACAAGACCGCGTTCTTCAACATCGCCGGCACCGGCAAGCCCGGCAAGCTGATCGAGTACGACGACACCACGTCGATCTTCACCACCCCGTCCGTGCAGGCCACCGAGGACTACGTCTCGGGCCGCTTCGGATGATCTGACGCCGTCGGCCGTCTGACAGGGCTCGGGGACTTCGGTCGCCGAGCCCTGCCGCGCGCCCTCCCCTCCCCGGCCCCGCACGACTTCGGAGACCTGGTGCCCGCCTCAGTCGCGGGGCGAGAGCAGGTACGTGTTCAGCTCGTCGGTCAGAGGCTGGTCGACCGGGAGAGCGGCGCCGTCTACGGCGGTGATCGCCGCCGCGAGACGCACGCTCGACACGAGCCACGCGGCATCCGCTCGGGGAAGATCGGATGCCGGGATCCGGTCGTACCCGACCTCGAAACCGCGGGCGGCGAGGTGCTCGTAGACGCTCAGCTGCGTGGTGCCGTGCAGGATGCCGCCGTTCGGCGCCGGCGTGACGAAACGGTCTCCGAACCGGAGGATCAGCGAGGCGGTCGGCGCCTCGAGCACGAAGCCGTCGCTGGAGAGGAAGATCGCGTCATCCGCGTCACGGCGGTGCGCCTCCCGCAGTGCGGCCATGTTCACGGCGTACGAGAGGGTCTTCGCCCCCAGCAGCAGCCACGGCGCCCGTTCGGCGGCGCCGAGGTCGTAGCCGCGGTCGAGGGTCACCACACGCACACCGTTCGCGCGCACGGCACGGAAGTCCGCCGCCGGGGCCGCGGTCACCCATGCCGTCGGCGTCGGCCCGTGCTCCACTCCCCTGCTGAGGATGAGCTTGATGACGGCCTCGCCCTCGCCGCACTCGTCAGCGGCCTGATCGATCGCCTGCCGCCACTGCGCCAGGTTCGGCAAAGGCAGGTCGCACAGGCGTGCGGAGTGCGCGAGACGCTCGAGGTGCGGCACGACCTCCTGGGCGTGGCCGTCGACCACTCCGATCGACTCGAACACGCCGTCGCCGCGCTGCGTGCTCAACTCGCCCACGCTGAGGGCGGGAGCCGCCGCATCGACGTGGGTGAACGTGTCACCGTAGTCGGCACGCTGCTCGTCGGCGGTGACGGGATCGATCATGAGTGCGAAGCGCCGGTTCATGATCCGAGCCTAGAGCGCCGGGAATACCTTCGCTCGTCTCGCGTTACACTGGTACAGGCCGGGCCGCATAACCCCGGGCTCCATTTTTCGCCGCTGCGAGCGGCCTTCCGCCGAGAGGCGTTCTTGCGGCCCGGTCTTTTTCTTGCCCGGACTTCTCCCTCCCGGCCGCACTCGTCCGCTCAGGCCAGCGCGCCCGACCGCCACAGCACACTCGCCGCGGAGAGGTCCTGCGCGTAGCTGCTCAGTCGCAGCGCTCGGGTCGTCAGTTCACTGGCCCGCCCCGGCTCGGTCGCCTCGTAGTCGTCGGCCGTATGCGTCGCTCCGGAGGCCTGTACGCGGCAGAACGCGGCCGCGCGCTCGAGCGCCACCGCGAAGTCGCCGCGGAACGCTCCGCGCAGGATCGTGTCGACCAGCGCGACGATCTCCTCCGGGCTCGCCGGGACCGGAGCACCGGCGATGGCGGCGTCGACCGAGGGAAGCTCGACCCGCCCGCGCTCGTACAGCAGCGCCGAGGTCTGCGGATCGGTGTGGATCGCCAACTGCAGCAGGTACAGCCGCCAGAGCGCACCGGGAAGCGTGCGCGAGGGCGCCTTGGACCACAGCTCCGCGATCTCGTCGATGCCGTGCTCGGCCGTGAACGCCACCAGGCGATCGGCGCTCACACCGCTCTCGTCGGCGCGCACCCGCGCCAGCAGGGCAGATGCCGTGGCGTGCGCGATGCGCGTCTCCTCGGCGGGATCGTGCGCCCCGACGAGGTTGTCGAAGGAGGCGGAGGGGCGTCGCACGGGGCGGTGGTGCTGCTCGGGCATCCCACCAGGGTACGCGCGATCGGTGACGCTCAGGCCGTGGGGATCGCGATGATCGGGTCGGTCGTGGGCAGGCCGCTCGGCGAGCCGCCCTCTTCCTCGACCGTGACGGCGATGACGTCACCCTCGTGCATCGAGCCGGAGAGCACGGCGGTGGCGGTCGTGCCATCGGCGTCGAACACACCGGCCGGAACCGGGGTCTCGCCGCGCACGAACCACATCTCGTACGTCTTGCCGTCGGCCGGAGCCGCGAGACCGTCGGTCACGAGCACGGCGGAGCCGAGCGATGCCGACCAGTGCGCCGTGGCCGTGGTGCCGTCGTCGAGTGTGACACTCGCTTGCGCGGCATCCGATGCTCCCGTGATCTGCTCGAGGGCCACGACGCTCGCCGGACGGTTGAGGTAATCGTTCAGCGCGACGGAGCCGATGCCGACGCCGACCAGGAGTGCGAGGCACGCCGCGAGCGCGAAGATCGCCCGTGACCAGCGGCGGGGCGGACGGATGCTGTCGACCGTCGAGGTGTCGGCCGATTCGGAAGACGCTGCGGCAGGCGCGGCCTGCTCGTCGTCCGTGCGACCCTCCTGCGGCGTCTGCGCTCCCTGCACCTGCGGCGTCTGCGCGATCTGCGAGAGCAGCGCGGCACGGATGTCGGGCCGGGGCACTTCACCGGTGAACGGGGCCGAGAGGGTGGCGGCGGTCGCGGCATCCGCCTCGACGATGCGCTCCCACTCGGGGTGCTCGTCGAGGGTACGACGGAAGCGCGCCTCGTCCTCAGGAGAGAGCGCGTGCAGGGCGGCGCCAGCCGCGAGCTCTGCGAAGTCCTTCTCGTTCATGCCATCACCCCCATCGCCGACCGGAGCCGGGTGAGTCCATCCCGCATCCGTGTCTTGATCGTTCCCAGTGGCGCCCCCAGGAGCGCCGCGATCTCGTTCTGACTGTAACCGCCGTAGTAGGCGAGGACGATCGCTTCACGCTGAGCTTCGGGTAGGCCGGAGAGTGCGCCGACGACGCGCTCACCTTCCATGCTCAACTCGACCTGCTCCGCCACGCTGTCGTGGGCCACCCCGATGTCCCGCAGTCCCGCCCGGACATCTCGATCCGAACTGGACTGCGAGGATCGGACGCGGTCCACCGCCCGGCGGTGCGCCATCGTCATGATCCATGTTCGTCCTTGCCCCTTGTTCGGAGCGAAGCGCGAAGCGGATTGCCAGATCTCGAGAAAGACCTCCTGGAGCACTTCCTCGCTCTGCGAGCGGTTGACGAGGACTCGGAGGATGAGACCGAACACGCGGGAGGAGAGGAGGTCGTAGAGCTCCGCGAAGGCCCGCTGGTCGCCGGCGGCTATGGCGAGGAGGAGGTCGGCGACGGCGTCCCGCGCCGTGCCGTCCTCGGGAACATCCATCCCATCGATGACCATCTCCATAAGCATGCCGTATTCCACCCCTCCTGCTCTGCATCCGACGCCCGATATCCGCTGATTCCTCGCGGAATTCTCGAAGATTCCGCGGCCCGCGCCCCGCATCACGATCGCGTCACGCTCGCGCGCGTGCTCGCGCGCGTGCTGCTTTTCCGTCGGATGTCGTTCGTGCTGGCGCGCCGATCGGATTGGCGGAGCCGTTCGAGACGGATCTCGAAGAAATCTCGAATTCTTCCCATCCGATCGGCGAGGGGTTCCGAACACCTGTCAACGCCACGGAGAGGCCGTGGTGGTAGTTCATCTGAAGGAGCTCGAAATGTTCAGCACCAAGAAGAAGGTCACCGCAGCACTGACGCTCACGGTGGCGAGCGCGTTCCTGCTCTCGGCATGTTCCATGGGCAGCGGCGAAAGCACCACCGAATCCGAGGAGCCCATGGCGCCGGAGAGCTCGCAGTCGTCCGAGCCCATGGAGATGGACCCCGCGGCCAACCTCGTGGGCCCCGGTTGCGCGGCGTACGCCGAGCAGGTTCCGGACGGAGCGGGTTCGGTCGAGGGCATGTCGAAGGACCCGGTCGCGGTCGCGGCATCCAACAACCCGATCCTCACCACGCTCACCGCAGCGGTCAGCGGACAGCTCAACCCCGACGTCGACCTCGTCGACACGCTCAACGGTGACGAGTTCACGGTCTTCGCACCGGTCGACGACGCCTTCGCGAAGATCGACCCGGCCACCATCGACGCCCTCAAGACCGACAGCGCCACGCTGAGCTCGATCCTGACGTACCACGTCGTCCCCGGCCAGATCACGCCGGACGACATCGTGGGCACGCACCCGACCGTCAACGGAGCCGACCTCGAGGTCACCGGTAGCGGCGACGAGCTGCAGGTCAACGGCGCCAACGTCATCTGCGGCGGTGTCCAGACCGCGAACGCCACCGTGTACCTCATCGACACGGTGCTGATGCCCCCGGCTCAGTAAGAGCGGGAGAGTGCCGACTGGACCCCGGCACGAGGCCTCACCTCATCCGGGGAGGGATGACCTGAGGTAACAAGAGGGCCGTTGACGATAGCTGTGTCGTCAACGGCCCTCTTTCTGCGCCCTAGACTGGGAGCACGGGCCTCTAGCTCAGTTGGCAGAGCATCGGACTTTTAATCCGCGGGTCGTGGGTTCGAGCCCCACGGGGCCCACCGCATTCCCCTCACTGTTCACCGGTCGGGAGAGACCTTCCACGCATCCTCCCCCGTGGCGATTCGCTTCGAAGCGTCGAGCCTCGCGGCGGCCGTCGCGGGTTTGCGCGCCGCCTGGTCGGCGATCGCGGCCGAGAACTCCTCGGCGAACGTCAATCGGGGCACGCGCCGCACGATCTCGGCGATGAGCTGCGCGTCCCACAGATCTGCCGCAGCGTGCGCGACATCGAGGCTGGTCGCCGCCTCCAGCAGGTAGCCCTCGGGATCCTCGTCGGCGTCAACGCTCACCCACATGTGCCGCTGGATCACCTGGCCGAGTCGCTCGCGGCGGTGCGGCGACCACCCGGCTCCGGCGGCGAAGACCTCCGACACCGCGGCCCCCGCATCTTCGAACGCCACCGTGTGGCTGTCGAACGCGGGCACGATCCCGACGTCGTGCAGGACGGATGCCACGAAGAGCAGTTCCTCGTCGCTCTCGAGGCCCCGCGACTCGGCGAGGGCTTTCGCCCACACCCACGAGCGCAGGGAGTGGTTCAGCACGGCGGGCGTGCACCACTGCCGCGCGACCTCCAGCGCACGCTCCGACGCCGCGGTGGGCGGCACGAGCAGACGGTCGGCGAGGGCGGAGACGGGCGCGGAGGTCGACATGGTGCGAGCCTAGCGGCGCGGCCGCTATCACCCCTGCCGCGCACTGGCCACCCCCTTCACGGCATCCGCCCCTCGCGGCAGAGTCGGAGCATCCACTTCCCCCTCCTGAAAGGACGACGACCATGGCGACTCTCACCGGAAACCGCGTGGCATTCCTGGCGACCGACGGCTTCGAGGACAGCGAGCTGACCAGCCCGTGGGAGGCGGTGACGGCCGCGGGAGCGAGCGCCACGTTGATCGCCCCGGCGGCGGGCAGCATCACCGGCAAGAACGGACACGAGCAGGCCGTCGACCTCATCTCCGGCGACACGAGCGCCGATGAGTTCGAGGCGCTCGTTCTGCCGGGCGGCGTGGTGAACGCCGACCACCTGCGGCTCGACGAGGCATCCGTCGCCCTCGCGAAGGAGTTCTTCGCACAGCACAAGCCCGTCGGAGTCATCTGCCACGGAGCCTGGATCCTCATCGAGGCCGACGTCGTCGACGGGCGCACGCTGACCAGCTACCCGAGTCTCAAGACCGACCTGCGCAACGCCGGAGCGACCTGGGTCGACGAGGAGGTCGTCGTCGACGCGGGCCTCGTCTCGAGCCGCACCCCGGACGACCTGCCGGCGTTCAACGCGAAGGTCGTCGAGGAGATCGGCGAAGGGCGCCACGAGGGCCAGACCGCCTGACTCGCATCACCATCGCGCCCGGGGCAGGATCAGGCACCTCCCCGGGCGCGATGCCGTCGTACCGCGGCCCGGTCGCCTCGCCGAGATTCTCCTCGGCGCGTTTCCTCCATCAAAATGCTGCGCGTTGCGCGTGCCCCCGCAGACACGCCCGTTATGCCAATATGCTTGCGGCGTTCTTGCATCGAGATGACCGTCACTTTCGTGACCCGGGGGGGCAGTTCTAGTATGACAGCGCAATCAACCGCGATCCGCAGACGGACGACTGCGATCGTCGCGGTACTGATTCTTGCGCTCGTAGCGATTCTGGAATCGAATGTCGCACACGCTGCGACCCCTGTTTCGCTCACGTTGAGCACGAGCGCCGAGAGCGTGACGTTTTCTCGCCCCCTGACTGTCACCGGCGTGGCCAGGACCGGCTCCGCCCCGCTTGTCAATGCCGAGGTGAAGATCGTCGGCCAGAATGTCAACGGGGTCTGGCGGATCCTCAGCACAACCAGGACTGACCCCTCCGGCGCCTACACGGCGACCTTCGCGCCCGTGGAGCAGTACCGGGTGAAGGCGGAGATTGCTGCGACGTCCACCACGGCGAGCGCCGCGAGCACATCGCGCATGATCACCGTGCAGCCCGGTGTCTACAATGCTGTGCCAGCACAAAATAGCTACGCAGTCGTGAACCTCTCCAAGCACGTCACCGGCAGCCTGCACGGCGGGCTCGCGGGCAAGCGCGTCAAGCTGGAGCACCTCGTCGGCGGCGCCTGGACGACGGTGGCTCAGAGCTACGCCGCATCCGACGGATCCTTCTCCATGTCGTTCACACCGACCCGGACCGGGTCGACGCGTCTGCGTATCTACATTCCCGCTGGACAAGGCCTGCTGGGCAAAGCAGGCCCGAACACCGTGCTCACCACGCTCGGCTCGACCGCCGAACTGGCAGGACGCGGCCCCACCTGCTACGGCGTGATGAGCACGCTCACGCCCAACTGCGTCAATCCCGAGCTCGGCGGAGTCATCTTGCCAACGACCGTCGCCGAGGAGCTGCGTCTGGTAACAGGTGGCTCTTATGGGCCGGACTGCTGGCAATCCAACCCCACCGATAACGTACGGATGTGCTCGTACGGGTCGACACGATCCGATGCAACACGAATCGCGTTCGTCGGAGATTCTCATGCTGCTGGGTACATGGCGGGATTGCGACCCCGCCTGACAGCCGAGAATTGGCGAGTCGACACCTACTTCGGCGTGAGCTGCCGCTGGTTGGACTTCCCTGATGGCCACGGATGCAAACCGCGCGCCGTCGCGATCGAATCCGCGCTGCTCCACGGCGGCTACGATGCGATCGTCGCGACGGGGCTTCGCGAACCGAGCGCTGATCCCACCAGCGCCGAAGCGGTCTCCCAACAGTACGTACGGGCGTGGAGCCGCGCCGCCGCCGCCGGCATCCCGGTCATCGCGATCGGCGACTTCCCCTATCTGCCGCAGGCCGCAGTGGACTGCGTAACGAGATCACGGGGGATGGCCGCAGCCGGCTGCACCGCCGCGCGCTCAGAAGTCTTGGCCGGCATAGACCCGATGTACTCGGCCGCGCGGCAGACCCCCGGCGCTTCGTTCATCGACCTCAATCGCTACTACTGCGGACCCGATACTTGCCCGCTCGTCACCGGCGGCATCGTGGTCTTTCGAGACCGTCACCACATCACCGGAACGTTCTCGGAGACCATGGGCGCCCACGTCGCTTATCGAATCAAGAAGCAACTCCAGGAACTCGGCATCAGGTGACGAGGCGCTCGCCCCGGGCACGATGCCGTCGTACCGCGGCCCGGTTCGCGCATCGCACCGAACAGAATCGTTGGCGGCCGTTCCGGGTGACGTCCGCGACGACGTTCGTGCAGGGGGATGCCGCGCAGCGGCCGAGCCTGCTCATGCCACGAGTGACCAGGTGGAGCGAGGTGCCCAGGTTGATGATCGCCCGCAGCACGTACGGAAGCGAGGGCACGTCGTCGCGGTAGTGCAGGTGCCAGCCCTCTCCGTCGTGATTCGTGAGCCGCGGGTACGCAGCCGCCTCCGCGAGCTGGGCATTGAGGAGTTCTGCACGCGCGTCGGGGTCGGCTTCGTCGACGATCCGGAGCCAGTCGTCGATGACGTCGCGCACGCGGGCGTGGTCGTCGGCGGCGGGCGGGAACGTCATCGTCATGCCCATCTCGATCGTGCGCTCCTCGATCCCGGCACGGTCGGCGGGCCAGTCGTTGGCGAGCGAGGTCGCCAGGAGGACCGCGTACTCTCCGTAAGGGTTGAGATGCATAAGGCCATTACATCACGCTGGTGTCATGACCTCCACGGACACCCTCCCGATCCCCCGACCGACCACTGCCCCGATAGTGCACGAGCACTTCTGGCTCACGGAGTCCCGCCATTCGACGAGCGAGGGCATCGTCGTCTACGTGCGGTGCGGGGCGTGCACCGCACGTCGCATCGATCTGCACCCCTCGAGCGCTGCGCCGTCGACCTCTCTGCCGCCGATCGCGATGAGCCGCAGCATCGGAGAGTCGCCGACCGTCAGGCCGTGAGCTCCGTGAGCTTTCTCACGGTGCGCAGGTTCCGCGCCGTGCCGGCGACCCCGAGCGCGCGATCGAGAACGGCTTTCGTGAGCTTCGACGCATGCACTCCGGACTCGGCGTAGGAGATCCACAGATCGTGCCCGACGAGGGCGATCTCCTCCCCCGGCACCAGACGCTCACGTAGCGCCGCGACCGCACCCTTCTGCGGAGCGCCCTCCAGGAACATCGCGTGCAACAGCTTCTCGACCGGATCGACGAACGGCTGCGACGCGAGGGCTCGCGCGAGCGCATCGTGCGTGCGCAGGATCACCGGAGTGTCGACTCCGAACTCGTCATGGATGAGCGACCGCACGCGCGCGCAGGCCGCGACCGGATCGGACGGATGCCGACACACGATGTTGCCGCTCGCGATGTACGTCGAGACGTCGTCGAGCACCCCGGCGTCGTTCAGCACCGAACGCAGCTCGGCCATCGGCACGCGATTGCGACCGCTGACGTTCACGGCCCGCAGCAGCAGGACGCTGCGGCTCACACCTCGGCGCTCACGACCAGCTCGGCGCCCGCGTGGGCGAGCTCGATCAGCGCCGCCTCACTCGACTCGGCACCGACGCCCGCGACCAGATCGGTGAGCACCCGCACGCGCACCCCGTGGGCGACGGCGTCCAGAGCGGATGCCCGGACGCAGTGATCCGTCGCGATCCCCACCACATCGGCGCTGATCACCCCGGCCGCCGTCAGCACGGCTCCGACCGTCTCGCCGGAATCCGTGACACCCTCGAACATCGAGTAGGCGGGCAGCCCCTGCCCCTTGCGCACGTGGTGGGTGACGGCATCCGTCTCGAGCAGCGGGTCGTACTCGGCGCCCGGCGTGCCCGCTACGCAGTGCACCGGCCAGGAGTCGACGTAGTCGGGACTCTCGGCGAAGTGCCCGCCATTGTCACCCTCGGCGTCGTGCCAGTCGCGCGAGGCGACGATCACGTCGTAGTCGCCGGCGTGGGCGGCGAGGTATGCCGAGACCGCGGCGGCAACCGCATCACCGCCCGCGACCGCCAGGGCACCGCCCTCGGTGAAATCGTTCTGGACATCGACGATGAGAAGCGCTCTGCTCATGATTCGAGACTACGCCGCCGGGAAGAGGAAAGCCCCCGTGATGTTCTTCGCATCACGGGGGCTGTCGGAGCCGCTTGTCAGAATCGAACTGACGACCTTTTCATTACGAGTGAAATGCTCTGCCGACTGAGCTAAAGCGGCGTGCGACGGACGAACCGGCGCGATCACCGATATTACCCTGTCTCGCGCTCGCTCGCGAATCGAGCGCGACGCACGCGCGTGTCACGCGCGTGCGTCGCGGACGTCACTCGCAGCGGAGGCCGTCTTCGGGCACCACGTCGTCGAGGAAGAACGCCTCCACGGCGTTGTCGACACATCCGTTGCCCTTGTTGTAGCCGGTGTGCCCCTCGCCCACACGGGTGATGAGCACGCCCTCGTCGAGCTGATCCGCGAGCGCCTCCGACCACTCGTAGGGCGTGGCCGGGTCGTTGGTCGTACCGATGACGAGGATGGGTCCGGCACCCTCGGCCGTGATCTCCCCGCGCGTTCCCGTGGGCGGGTAGGGCCACACCTCGCACGAGTCGGGGCCGGTCCAGTACGGCGCGATGGTCGGCGCACCCTCTTCGATCTTCTTCGTGGTCGCGGCTTCGGCGGCGGGGTCGTCTTCGACCGGGTAGTCCATGCAGTTGTACGCGCGGAACGCCTCGGTCGCGTTATCGGTGTACGAACCGGCCTCACGACTGTTGTAGAAGTCCGCCAGCACGAACGCCGTCGACGGGTCGCCCTGCAGCGCCTGGTCGAGTGCCTGCGTGAGGAACGTCCAGCTGTCCTGCGAGTAGAGCGCCGCGATGATTCCCGTCATCAGGGAATCCGCACCGAGCATCCGGCCGTCGCCGTTCTCGAGCGGCGTGCGATCGACGCTCGCGAGCAGCGCCCCGAGATCCGCCATGGCGTCGTCCACCGAGCCGTTGAACGGGCAGCTCCCGGAATCGAGGCAGTCCTGCATGTACGCGCGGAGCGCCGATTCGAATCCGAGAGCCTGCGTCGCACCGACCTCGAGCCCGGGCACCGACGGGTCGATCGCACCGTCGAGCACGAGGCGGCCGGCCTTCTCGGGGTAGAGGTTCGCGTAGGTCGCTCCGAGGAAGGTGCCGTAGGAGTAACCGAGGTAGTTCAGCTGCGAGTCGCCGAGCACGGCACGGATCAGGTCCATGTCGCGTGCCGCGTTGATGGTGGTGATGTACGGCAGGATGCCGTCGCTGTTCGCGTCGCACGCCTCGGCGAACGCCGTGTTGCGCTCGGTGAGCTCGGCTTCCCATTCGGCGCTGCCACGGGGCGAGGTCGAGACGTCGTAGAGGTAGGCGTCCATCTCGGCTGCGTCGAAGCAGCGCACCGCCGTCGACTCGCCCACGCCGCGCGGGTCGAAGCCGATCACGTCGTAGTTCTCGATGAGGTCGGCGCCGACCGCGTAGTCGAGACTGTCGCGGATGAGGGCGACGCCACTGGCGCCGGGGCCGCCGGGGTTGGTGAGCAGGGAGCCCATCGGCGTCTGCTCGGCCTGGTGCCGGATGATGGAGAGCTCGATCTCGCCCTCTGCGGGGTTCTCCCAATCGAGCGGTGCGGTGACCGTCGTGCAGTCGAAGCCGGCGCTGCCGCAGGACTCCCAGGTCAGCTCCTGCGAGTAGAACGGAAGGAGCTCTTCGGATACCCCGTCGGTGTCGGGCGCACCGGTCGCCGACGGGCGCGTCGCCGTCTCCTCGGGGATCATCGAGTAGAGGCAGCCGGAGAGCGCCACGGCGGCGACGGCGAGGCCGGCGACCAGTGCGGCGGCACGGCAGAGGCGGGGAGTCTTGCGGATGTTCACGGTGTCCTCCCGCTCGTGATGGTCACGAGCAAGCTCTCGAGGGCGAGCAGCGGTGCGACGTTTCGCTCCAGCGCCTGCCGGGTGTCGGCCAGGTGGTCGAGTACGACCAGCGTACGGGTCTCGGGCCAGGCTTCGGCGAGCGCGCTCAGCTCAGCCCGGAGCTCACGGTTGATCAGTTCGTCGGTGCGGCCGAACTGCAGCATCACGACGTCGCGGAAGAGCGACTGCATATCGGTGAGCACGCGGTCGATGCCGTCGCGCAGGCTGCGGGTGGCGCGCTTCTTCTGGTCGTCTTCGAGGGCCGAGAGCTGGGAGCGCAGTGCCGCGGGGATGGCCTGCCCCTCGGCGACGCCCACCATGCGCAGCAGGTTCGCCCGCTCGGCCGCGTCGCGCTCGGCGGTCAGGGCCTTCGCATCCTCGGTGGCGGCCTGGATGATGCGCCCGGCGACCTCGACGGCGTCGCCCACACCGCGCACGCCGATCACCGAGCGGAGCGTGTCGTCGCGCCGGCGACGGGCGGCCTCATCGGTGGCGAGTCGCTGCGCCATGCCGATGTGTCGCTGGGAGTGGCGGGCGGCCTGCTCGGCCACGACCTCGTCGACGCCCGTGCGCAGACTGATCAACCGCGCGACGTCTGCGACGTCCGGTTCGCGGAGCCGCAGCGAGCGTACGCGCGAACGGATGGTCGGGAGCAGATCGGCCTCGCTGGGGGCGCAGAGGATCCAGACGGTCTTCTCCGGCGGCTCCTCGAGCGCCTTCAGCAGAACGTTCGAGGTGCGTTCGACCATGCGATCGGCGTCTTCGACGACGATGACGCGGTAGCGCCCGGCCGAGGGAGCGAAGTACGAACGCTCGACCAGGGCGCGCGCCTCGGCGATCGTGATGATGACCTTGTCGGTGCGCAGCGCCGTCACATCGGGGTGAGTGCCCGCGAGAACCTGCCGCATGGTCGCCTCATCATCGGGCCGATCGGCGATCAGCGCCGCAGCGAAGGCGTAAGCGAGGGTGGAACGCCCGGACCCCGGCGGACCGGTGATCAACCAGGCGTGCGACAGCGCCGACGGATCGGATGCCGCGTCGCGCAGAGTGTCGACCGCGGCATCCTGCCCCCACACATCGGCCCACGGGAAAGGGGCGGCGATGGTCTCAGGCATGCACTCAGCCTAATCGGCACCACCGACGCCGACCGCATGCGATCGTGGCGCTGTGCAGAGGAGGGGGCTCAGGCCAGGAACGACGCGACCCGCGCACGGATCTCGCCGGCGATCACGTCGACCGGCGCGGAGGCGTCGATCACGAGGAAGCGCTCCGGTTCTGCGGCGGCGAGCGAAAGGTACGCATCGCGCACTCGACCGTGGAACTCGGCCTTCTCCGCCTCGAGCCGATCGAAGGGCTTGTCGGCCGAGTCGAGCCGGGTGCGGGCGGTCTGCGGGTCGAGGTCGAGCAGCACCGTGAGGTCGGGCAGCGCTCCCTCGGCGGCCCAGAGCGACAGGTCGCGGATCTCGGTCGCATCGAGCACGCGGCCCGCGCCCTGGTAGGCGACGGACGAGTCGAGGTAGCGATCCTGCAGCACGATGTCGCCCCGCTCGAGCGCGGGCCGCACGACGGTCGCGACGTGATGCGCCCGGTCCGCCGCGTACAGCAGGGCCTCGGCACGCGGCGCGATGTCGCCGCGGTGGTGGAGCACGATGTCGCGGATCAGCTGGCCGACCTCCGACCCGCCGGGCTCGCGCGTGCGCACGACTTCATGGCCGGTCTCCGACAGCCAGGAGGCGAGCAGGTCCGACTGCGTGGTCTTGCCCGAGCCGTCACCGCCCTCGAGCGTGATCCAGCGACCGCGGCCTTCCGTCACGAACCGGCCTTCTTCGCGGCGGCGTTCGCGGCGCGCGTCGCGGCCGCCTTCTTCGCCGCAGCCGAGCGTGCGGCCGCCTTCTCGGCATCCGTCGGAGCCTTCTTCGCTGCAGCCTTCTTGGCCGGCGCCTTCTTGGCAGGAGCCTTCTTGGCCGGCGCCTTCTTGGCCGCCGCACGCGAGCCGCGCTTGGGAGCGGGGCCCTTCGCGCGCTTATCGGCCAGCATCTGCACGGCGATCTCGAACGTGATGTCCTCGGGCTTCTGGCCGCGCGGAATCGTGACGTTGGTCTCCCCGTCGGTCACGTAGGCGCCGAATCGACCGTCGCGAATGCGGATCGGCTTGCCACTGACCGGGTCGGCGTCGAACTCGGCGAGCGCGCTGGATGCCCGGCGGGCACCGTACTTGGGCTGCTTGTAGATCTCGAGCGCCTGCTCGAGGGTCACGTCGAAGATCTGCGATTCGCTCTCGAGCGAGCGCGAATCGGCGCCCTTCTTCAGGTATGGACCGAAGCGGCCGTTCTGGGCGGTGATCTCGTCGCCCGATTCGGGGTCGACGCCGACGACGCGCGGCAGGGTGAGCAGCTGAAGGGCGGTGTCGAGATCGATCGCGTCGACCGACATCGACTTGAAGAGCGATGCGGTGCGCGGCTTGGGCGCGGCCTCCTTCTTGGCACCGCGCTTCTTCGGGGCTTCGACGACCTCACCGGTCGTCTCATCGACCGCGGCGTCCTCGGACACCGGGTCGTTCTCCTGCACGTACGGGCCGAAGCGTCCGTCCTTGACGACGACGATCTTGCCGTTCTCGGGGTTCTCTCCGAGAACGCGGTCGCCGGCGACGGGAGCGTCGATGAGCTCCTGCGCCTTCTCGGCCGTGAGCTCGTCGGGCGCGAGGTCTTCCGGAACGTTGACGATGCGCGGCTTGGCCTCGGGGTTCTCGGGGTCGGCGACCTCGAGGTAGGGGCCGTACTTGCCGAAGCGCAGGGTCGCGGTGTCGGTGATCGGTGTCGAGTTGAGCGCTCGCGCATCGATCTCGCCGAGGTTGTCGACGACCTTGCGCAGGCCGACGTGCGCGTCGGAACCGAAGTAGAAGCCCTTCAGCCACTCGACGCGGTCCTGCTCGCCGCGTGCGATCGTGTCGAGGTCGTCCTCGAGCGAGGCCGTGAAGTCGTAGTCGACCAGCTCGGCGAAGTGCTCTTCGAGCAGGCGGACGACGCTGAAGGCGAGCCACGTCGGCACGAGCGCCTGGCCGCGCTTGACCGCGTAGCCGCGATCGAGGATCGTCTCGGGGATCGTCGCGAACGTCGACGGACGCCCGATGCCCTTCTCCTCGAGCACCTTGACGAGCGATGCCTCGGTGTACCGCGGCTTCGGCGTCGTGCGGTGCCCCTTGGCCTCGGCTTCGGCGACCGACAGCTCATCGCCCACGGCGACGGCCGGGAGCGACTGGTTCTCGGCGGCATCCGCATCGCCGCGCTTCTCGTCGCGACCCTCTTCGTACGCCTCGAGGAAGCCCTTGAAGGTGTAGACGGTTCCGGATGCCGTGAACTCCGCGACCTGCCCGGCGGCGTTCACCGCGATCGTGACGGTCGTCGTCTCGTACTTCGCGTCGGCCATCTGGCTGGCGACGGTGCGCTTCCAGATCAGGTCGTAGAGGCGCTGCTCGTCACGGTCGAGCTCGGACGAGAGCGACGCGGGGGTGCGGAAGTTGTCGCCCGAGGGACGGATCGCCTCGTGCGCCTCCTGCGCGTTCTTGCTCTTCGACTTGTACACGCGGGGCTTGAGCGGCACCGCGGAGTCGCCGTAGAGCGCGACCGCCTGGCTCCGCGCCGCCTGCACCGCCTGGGTGCTCAGCGACGTGGAGTCGGTACGCATATAGGTGATGTACCCCTTCTCGTAGAGACGCTGGGCGACGCTCATCGCCTGCTTCGCCCCCATCGAGAGCTTGCGTCCCGCCTCCTGCTGCATCGTGGAGGTGGTGAACGGGGCGTAGGGGCTGCGGGTGCCGGGCTTGGCCTCGACCTTGGTCACCGTCCCGGCGCCGGCCGATTCGACGGCCTGGGCGAGGGCGTGGGCCTTGGCCTCGTCGAGGACGACGACGGCCTTCTTCAGGGCACCGCGGTCGTCGAAGTCGGTGCCGCGGGCGAGCTGCCCGCCGTCGACGCGCACGAGGCGGATGCGGAACGACGTTCCGGTTGCGGCCGCAGCGGCATCGACATCCCAGTACTCGGCCGAGACGAACGCCATGCGCTCGCGTTCCCGGTCGACGATCAGACGGGTGGCAGCGGACTGCACGCGGCCGGCCGAGATGCCGGTCTTGACCTTGTACCAGAGGACGGGCGAGACATCCCAGCCGTACAGGCGGTCGAGGATGCGGCGGGTCTCCTGCGCATCGACGAGCGCGTGGTCGAGCTCGCGGGTGTTGCCGACGGCTGCCTGGATCGCGTCCTTGGTGATCTCGTGGAAGACCATGCGCTTGACGGGGACCTTGGGCTTGAGGGTCTCGAGCAGGTGCCAGGCGATCGCCTCACCCTCGCGGTCCTCATCAGTGGCGAGCAGGAGCTCGTCGGCGGTCTTCAGGGCGCGCTTGAGTTCGGCGACCGTCTTCGTCTTGCGATCGGAGACGACGTAGTAGGGGTCGAAGCCGTTCTCGATGTCGATCGAGTACTTCCCGTAGGCCTCCTTGTCGGCGGCCGGGATGTCCCGCTTGTCGGCGAGGTCGCGGATGTGGCCGACCGAGCTGAGCACCTCGTAGCCGTCTCCGAGGTATCCCTGAATAGACCGCATCTTCGTCGGAGACTCGACGATGACGAGCTTCTTGCCTTCAGCCAAGGGGGCGTCCTTTCTTCGAAGCACACCATACACACCCCTGCTATCCGGGTGCGTCGCAGTGAGGAGGTACGTTCTGCCGTCATTCGCCCTCGGGTGGCCCGGCACGGGCTCGGGAGACGGCAACGACTCCAGCGTACGCCGACTCCACCTGCACGGTCGCCACGAAGCCCTCGATCGAGCATCCGGTGAGGGTCGCACCCGCAGCCCCGGCCACTCGCGCGGCGACGGCACAGGGCTCGTCGGAGACGACGACGGCACCGCTGACGGCGTCCGCCGCGGCGAGCGCCGCCGCATCGGCCGCACCGGCGACCCGTTGCGCGGTGATGGCGGCGCCGCCGACCGCGGCGAGCCCGAGGGCGAGGCCGGCCGCTGTCACCAGAACGCCGGTGGCGAGCGCGGATCCGGCCATCAGAGACCGCCCGCCAGGGCGCAGCTCGATGCCTGCAGCGGCACGGTGAGGAGATTGCCGACGGCCACCTCCGTGCGCGCCGTCACGCAGACGAGGTCGCCGGAGGTCGCGGACGACATGGTGGCACCCGGCGCCGCGCGCGCCACGGCATCGGCGGCGCGCCCCGTGTCTTCGCCTCGCCCGAGGAGGCGGGCGGCATCGGCCGCCGCATCCTGCAGAGACACCTGACGCGTGGCGGCGCCGAGCGCTCCGACGCCGAGGGCGAGCACGAGGACGACCGCCGGCAGCGCGAGGGCCAACTCGGCGGCGACCGATCCCCGGTCACCGCCGAGCCGTGCGAGTCGGGATCGCGGCATCACGCCACGGTCAGCGCCCGGCGCACCAGGTCGGTGAGGATGCCGCGCACCTCGTCGGAGCGCATGATGACGACGAGTAGACCCGCAAAGGCCACGGCGGCCATCGTGGTGATCGCGTACTCGGCCGTCGCCGCTCCGGTTTCGTCGCCGAACAGCGATGCGGCCCGACGCCGGTCGAGTGGGGGAAGTGCGTGCATGGTGTTCCTTCTTTCTGGTGTGACGCGGTCGCGTCGTCGTTCCGCTCATATCGGGAGCGGTGTGGAGGTCAGGACGCTGAGGAGCATCGGCGCGACGCCCAGCAGCAGGAAGGCGGGGAGCGTGCAGACGCCGAGCGGGAGGAGCAGCCGTGTCGAGAGACGCGAGGCGCGCAACCTGCCCTCGACCCGCGACGTGTGGCGCTCCTGGGCAGCCGACGCGCGGAGGAGCTCCACGGCGGGGACGCCCGCCGCGCGCGACAGTTCGAGCACGGCGGGCACACGGTCCTCTCCCCCGTGCGCGATCGATCCGACCGCGTCGAGGAGCCCCAGAGCCCGGTCGATCGAGGCTCCGCCCGCCAGGGCCACCGCGACGAGTTCGGCGCGCATGCCCGGTGTTCCCGGTGACGGCCGCGCCCGCCGGAGCAGGCTCGCCGTCCAGACCCGCGCGAGGAGCACGAGCCCTCCCCCGGCGAGCACACAGGCGGCGCCGATCGGGTTCCGGATGATGACCCCGATCGTGTCGAAGCCCAGCGCGAACCCCAGGAGCAGACCGGCGAGCGGCATCCACAGCAGCAGGCGCGCCGTGCCGGCGGGCTCGGCGAGGGCGATGCGCACGTCATCGGCCGCGGAGGCGGCGTCGCGAAGGGTCTCGGCCAGCGTGCGCAGCACCTCGGCGAGCGGTGCGCCCACCGTGGTCGCGATCTCCCAGGCCGAGGCGAGATCGACCCACACCCCGCCCTCCGCCTCGATCGCGGCGGCGATGGGCTCGCCCGCGTCGATGCGCGACACGATGGCGATCGCGTGCCGGTCACCGGTCTCTGCGAGATGCCGCCAAGCCACCGTCGGCATGGCTCCGGCTTGCAACAGCACGGCCAGCGTCTGCACGGAGGTCGCGGTATCCGCATCGCGCGTCACATCCCGCACTCGCCGCCTCACCATGGCCGCACCTCCTCGATCGTCAGCCGGTCGTCCGCGAGCGCGAACACCCCCGCCTGCGCAATACGCCGGGTTCCGCCGGGATCGCGCACGAGATGCAGCACGGTGCTGAAGGCGCTCACGGTCTGCCGCGCCAACGCCGTGGCATCCATCCCCGCGAGTGCCCCGAGCGCTTCCAGCCGCGCGGGCACATCGGTCAGCCCACTCGCATGCAGGGTCCCGGCGCCGCCGTCATGCCCGGTGTTGAGCGCGGTGAGCAGTTCTCGGATCTCCTCACCGCGGCACTCGCCCACGATCAGCCGATCCGGCCGCATGCGCAGCGACTCCCTCACCAGACGCGCCAGGCTGATCCCTCCCGCGCCCTCGAGGTTGGCCTGCCGCGCTTCGAGGGCGACGTGGTGCGGATGCCGCGGCCGCAGCTCGGCGACGTCTTCGATCGTCACGAGGCGCTCGGAGTCCGCGGCCTCCGAGAGCAGCGCGGAGAGCAGCGTCGTCTTGCCCGTGCCCGTGCCTCCGGTGATCAGCAGATTCGCCCGCTCGTGCACCAGGCTCGTCAGCCACCGCTGCATCCGTGCGTCGAAGCAGCCGAGCGCCGCGAGCGCATCGAGGTCGGCGGCGCGCACCCGGGGGATGCGAATCGAGATGGCGGTGCCGCTGGCCGCGACGGGGGCGAGCACGGCGTGCACGCGGATGCCGGAGTCGAGCCGCACGTCGACGCACGGCGACTGGTCGTCGAGATGGCGCCCTCCGAGTCCGACGAGGGCGACCGCGAGATCGCGGACCTCGCGTTCGGATGCCCGCCACGCGGAGACGGGTTCGGCGCCCTCGCCCCGATCGAGGAACAGTCCTCCGTCGCCGTTGACGAAGAGATCGGTGACGGCGTCGTCGGCGCAGTGTTCGGCCAGCATCCCGAACGCGGGGTCGATCCGCAGCGGGGCCGGCGGGTTCGGCACCGAGGCGCCGTGCGGGGTCTCGGTGCCCCGGGGCTGGAGGATGAACGGATCGGCCATGCCCCGACGCTAGGCAACGGGTGGGACGCCGCCCGTCCACGGATGCGGTCGCTGTGCAGAACCCACGGCATCGCCGCGCCGTGCAGAACCGATCGCAGCGCCTCGCCGGTAACGAGAAAGGCGGCACCTCACGGGGGGAATGAGGTGCCGCCCGGGGCGGGCACCGATCGGGGGAATCGGGCGCGCCAAGGCCGGAATGAGTATTCGGCTGAGGTCGAGTGTACGCAAGGCAACCGTCCTGACAAAACCGACGCGACTACCGACTTTCGGCAGTATTGATCCCCCGTGCGCGAGACTAGATTCGCCCTGTCCCGGACGCACCACCCGGGATCGACCCCAGCCGCAAAGGAGCGTCTGCCGATGAGCAGTCAGATCGACCACCTTCTCGATGAGAACCGCCAGTTCCCGCCGTCCGAGGAGTTCGTCGCCCAGTCGATCTCCTCCCCCGAGCTCTACGAGCGCGCCGCCGCCGACCGCGAGGGCTTCTGGGCCGATCAGTCGCGCGAACTGCTGCACTGGCACACGCCGTTCACCCGGGTTCTCGACTGGTCCGCCCCGCCGTTCGCCAAGTGGTTCGACGACGGCGAGCTCAACGTCGCCTACAACTGCCTCGACCGACATGTCGAGCAGGGCAACGGCGACCGCGTCGCTCTGCACTGGGAGGGCGAGCCCGGCGACAGCCGCAGCATCACCTACGCCGAGCTGACCGACGAGGTCAAGCGCACGGCCAACGTGCTCGCCGATCTCGGCGTCGGCCAGGGGGACCGCGTCGCCATCTACCTGCCGATGATCCCCGAAGCCGTCGCCGCGATGCTCGCCGTCGCGCGTCTCGGCGCCATCCACTCGGTGGTCTTCGGCGGATTCAGCGCCGACAGCCTGCGGGCGCGCATCGACGACGCCGGCGCCAAGGTCGTCATCACCGCAGACGGCGGTTACCGCAAGGGTCGCGTCTCGGCGCTCAAGCCGGCCGTCGACCAAGCGCTGAGCGACCGCGGAGACGGCGAGCAGCTCACGGTCGAGCACGTGCTCGTCGTGCGTCGCGGAGGCAACGAGGTCGACTGGGTCGATGGTCGCGACGTCTGGTGGCACGAGGCCGTGCCCGCGGCATCCGCCGAGCACACCGCCGAGGCGTTCCCCGCCGAGAACCCCCTCTTCATCCTCTACACCTCGGGCACCACCGGGAAGCCGAAAGGCATCCTGCACACGTCCGGCGGCTACCTGACACAGGCCGCGTACTCGCACAAGTACGTCTTCGACCTGCACGCCGACAGCGACGTCTACTGGTGCACGGCCGACATCGGCTGGATCACCGGGCACTCCTACGTGACCTACGGCCCGCTCGCGAACGGAGCGACGCAGGTCATCTACGAAGGCACCCCGGATGCCCCGCACCCCGGTCGCTGGTGGGAGATCATCGAGAAGTACAAGGTGTCGGTCTTCTACACCGCCCCGACCGCCATCCGGTCGTTCATGAAGATCGGACGCAGCGTCCCGCAGAAGTTCGACCTCTCGTCGCTGCGCGTGCTCGGATCGGTGGGAGAGCCCATCAACCCGGAGGCGTGGATGTGGTACCGCGAGGTCATCGGCGGCAACCGCGCCCCCATCGTCGACACCTGGTGGCAGACCGAGACCGGCGCGATCATGGTCTCGCCGCTGCCGGGCGTCACCGCCACGAAACCGGGCTCGGCGCAGGTGCCGCTCCCCGGCATCCGCATCGACGTCGTCGACGAGCAGGGTCAGGAGGTCGGCAACGGCAACGGCGGCCTGCTCGTGGTGACCGAACCCTGGCCGAGCATGCTGCGCGGCATCTGGGGCGACCCGGAGCGCTTCCGCGAGACCTACTGGGAGAAGTTCGAGGACCAGGGGTACTACTTCGCCGGCGACGGCGCCCGCCTCGACAACGACGGCGATCTCTGGCTGCTCGGGCGCGTGGACGACGTGATGAACGTCTCGGGACACCGCCTCTCGACGGCCGAGATCGAGTCGTCGCTCGTCGCCCACGAGGCCACCGCCGAGGCGGCCGTGGTCGGGGCGTCCGACGAGACGACGGGCCAGGCGGTCGTCGCCTTCGTCATCATCAAGGAGAGCTACCTCTCAGCGCACGACCCCGCCGGTCTCGCCCAGCAGCTGCGCCTGTGGGTCGGCGAGCAGATCGGGGCGATCGCCCGCCCGCGCGACGTCTACATCGTGGGTGAACTGCCCAAGACCCGCTCCGGCAAGATCATGCGCCGCCTGCTGCGCGACGTCGCCGAGGGTCGCGAGGTCGGCGACACAACGACGCTGGCCGACACCGCGGTGATGACGATCATCTCGTCGCAGGTCAAGTAGTTTCTCGGGGGCCCGCTCCGCAATGCCCCTGCGCCGGTCGAGACGGGGACCCCTGCACCCCGATCGCCCGGCGCAGGGGCATCGCTGCGCTCGCCATCGATCTGCTGCGACCGGGCGTCTCGCCTCCCGGTAGGGAGAGAGGCGGATGCCGCGGGCCGATCAGGCGAGGAGGAAGGTGACCTCGACCTCGACGGGGCTGTCGAGCGGCAGCACGGGCACGCCGACGGCGGCGCGGGCGTGACGGCCGGCGTCGCCGAAGATCTCGCCGAGCACTTCACTCGCACCGTTGATGACACCGGGCTGGCCCGAGAACTCGGGAACGGATGCCACGAACCCCCCGACGCGCAGCACCCCGGCGATCCGGTCGACACCGCCCGCGGCATCCGCCGCGGCGGCGAGGGCGTTCAGCGCGCAGGTGCGGGCGTAGGCCTGGGCGTCGGCGGCGTCGACGTCCGCGCCGACCTTGCCGGTCGCGGGAAGAGCGCCATCGGTGAACGGGAGCTGGCCCGAGGTGTAGACGAGCCCCGCGTGCACGACAGCGGGTACGTAGGCGGCGACCGGAGCGGCGACGGCAGGAAGTTCGATGCCGAGCTCTGCGAGGCGGGCGGAGATGCTCATGCGGCACCACCCTCGAACTGGCGGGCGGCCTGGGCGGCAGCCGCGAGACCGGTCTCGTTCGAGCCGTCCTGCGTGACGGGGCGCTTGAAGTAGGCGACGAGTCCGCCCTCGGGACCCTGCACCACCTGGACGAGCTCCCAGCCCTGCTTGCCCCAGTTGTTGAGGATCGCCGCGGTGTTGTGGATCAGCAGCGGCGTGGTGAGGTATTCCCACGTGGTCATGGCACTCCATCGGATCGTCGTGCGGGCGCAGCGGACGAACGCGGGCCCGTCAAAGGCGGTATTCAGGGAACTCCCCTACGATCAAGCGTATGCCTCAAAAGAACCGTACGGTGAAAGGCGTGCTCGGTGGTCTGCTCGGGCTCGTCGGTCTGAGCGCCGTCGCCGGCCTTCTTGTCACCACCAGCGTCACGCCCGTCCTCGCGATGGCCGGCATCGCCGGCAACAGCGCCGTGACGCTGTTCGAAGAGCTCCCTGCGAACCTCGACGTCAACGCGCCGATGGAGCAGTCGACCATCTACGCGACCGACCCGAACACCGGGGAGAACATCGCGCTCGCCTCGTTCTACGAGCAGAACCGTGTTCCGGTGAAGTACGAGGATCTCTCGCCGACCCTCATCAACGCGATCCTGTCGAGCGAGGACAAGAACTTCTACAGCCACGGCGGCGTCAACCTCGGCGCGACCGTCAAGGCCGTCATCGACAACCTGCGCAAGACCTCGAGTCGCGGTGCGTCGACGATCACGCAGCAGTTCGTGAAGAACGTGCAGATCCAGGAGTGCGAGCAGAAGGCCGACACAGCGTCGGAGACCTATTCCGCGGATCTGCAGAAGTGCTGGACGGACGCCACGAACGCCGAAGGCGCCGCCGGTATCGAGCGCAAGCTGCAGGAGATGCGCTACGCCATCCAGATCGAGAAGACGTCGTCGAAGAACGACATCCTTCTCGGCTACCTCAACATCGCGAACTTCGGCGGCACCGTGTACGGCATCGAGGCCGCCGCCAAGTACTACTTCTCGGCATCCGCATCGAACCTCACGATCGCTCAGGCAGCAACCCTGGCCGGCATCGTGCAGAACCCGAACACCTTCCGTATCGATCTGCCGGAGGGCACGTATACCGATAACGATGGCGTCGCCCACAACTCGGCCGCAGACGGTTACGCGGCCACGCTGGAACGTCGCAACTACGTGCTCAACCGCATGAAGGCCGACGGAAAGATCACCGAGGCCGAGTACGACGAGGCCTATGCCTCGCCCATCGAGCCCGCGATCACACCGTCCGTGCAGGGATGCGCCACGGCCGGCCAGAACGCCTACTTCTGCCAGTACGCGAAGTCGATCATCGAGAACGACCCGATCTTCGGGGAGACCCGACAGGAACGCAGCGAGCTGCTGCGCCGCGGCGGCCTGAAGATCTACACCACGCTCGACTTGCGTGTGCAGGGCCCGGCCGCCCAGGCCATGGCCGACAATGCTCCGGGCAACATGGACAACCAGTACTTCGGCGCCGCCGGCGTCTCGCTCAACACCAAGAACGGCAACATCATCTCGATGACGCAGAACACCACGTTCAGCGAGACGGTGACCGACGACCAGGCGTTCACCTCGATCGTGTTCGCGGGCGACCGGGTCCACGGAAACTCCGACGGCTTCCCGGTCGGATCGGCCTACAAGCTCTTCACCCTCATCGACTGGCTCGAGAAGGGGCATTCCGTGAGAGAGACGCTCAACGGAGCCGTGCAGCGGAACCTCAAGATGAACGTGTGCGGCGGAACCCAGACCGTCAACACCGCGGAGATCGGTAACTTCGGTGGCAACCGCGGATACACGAGCAACGTGCTCAACTTCACCGCGCAGTCGCTCAACAGCGGGTACTTCGCCATGGCCGCGAAGCTCGACATCTGCGACATCAACAAGGTCGCCGACCGCATGGGCGTGACCTTCGGCACCGGCGAGAAGGTCACGGACAAGAACGCGCCCTACGACGTGCTCGGCTCGAAGAACATCTCGCCGATGGCGATGGCGGCGGCCTACGCGACCGTCGCGAACGGCGGCACCTACTGCGCCCCGCGCGCGATCGAGAAGGTTCTGAACGCCGACGGCACCGAGCACCCGATCCCGCCCGTGGCGTGCAAGGAGGGCGTGATCTCCCCCGAGGTCGCCGCGACCGCCGCCTTCGCGCTACAGGGCGTCATGGCAAGCGGCGGCACCGGCGCAAGGGGCAACCCCTTCGACCGCACGCCGCTGATCGGTAAGACCGGAACGCACAACCGCGAGGGCACGATGATGATCGAGTCGAGCACCAACGTCGCGACCGCGGTCTGGGCCGGACGGTGGAAGGGTCAGGCCGACATCTTCCAGGTGCCCTCGCAGAAGGGCGGGCTCCTCAACGAGATCCGTTACCCGATCGCGAAGGCGACACAGGCAGCCGCTAATGCTGTCTATGGCGGAAGTGCCTTCCCTCAGCCCGACCGAAACCTCACCCGCACGATTCTCACAGATGTGCCGAGCGTCGTCGGGATGACAGTCGACGAGGCGAGGGCTGCTCTGGAGGGCGCTGGATTCTCGGTCTCGGTCGGAACGCCGGTCGACGGCTCGCAGGCGACCAACATCGTCGCCGCGCAGGATCCGTCGGGGCAGGCTCCGACGGGTGCGACCGTCACGATCTCGCCCAGCAATGGGCAGGCGGTGACCGTACCGGAAGATATCCTCGGCAAGTCGAAGACAGCCGCGTTCGCCTCGCTCGCCGGTGTCGGCCTGAACGCCCAGTTCGACACCTCCTGCAACCCCGGCGGCTCGAAGGTCAGCAGCACCGATCCCACACCGGGGACGGCGACCACCAAGGGCACCACCGTGACCGTGGTCTGCGAGTGACCCGCACCTCTTCGGTGCACCCGGCCCTCATCGCGCTCGGCGCGGTGGGGGCCGTGGGCGCTGCGGCGGCGGTCTGGGGCATCGGCATCGAGCGCTACCTGTTCACGGTGCGCGAGGTCGAAGCATCCGCTCTGCCGCCCGGCTCCGCTCCCCTGCGCATCCTGCACCTGTCCGATGCCCACATGGCGCCCTGGCAGCACCACAAGCAGGACTGGCTCGCCTCGCTCGCCCAGCTGAAGCCCGACCTCGTCGTCAACACCGGCGACAACCTCGGGCATCGCGAGGGGCTCGACGGCATCCGTCGTGCGTTCGATCCGTTCGCCGGCATCCCCGGCGTCTTCGTGCACGGCTCGAACGACGTCAACGAGCCCTCGCCGCGCAACCCGTTCAAGTACTTCACCGGTCCGTCGAAGCACACGAGCGCCCCGCGCCTGCTCGACACCGACGCGATGGATCGCTACTTCACCGACGAGCTCGGGTGGACGGGGCTCAACAACACCGCCGCGCGACTCTCGGTCGCCGGGCGCGACATCGACCTCTTCGGCGTGAACGACGCCCACCGCGACTGGGACCGCCTCGACGACCTCCCCGACGCGATCGCAGCGCTCGGCCCGGCACCGGCCGGCACACCGGTGCTCGGGGTCACGCACGCGCCGTACCAGCGGGTGCTCAACGGGTTCATCGATCTCGGGGCCGACGCGATCCTCGGCGGCCACACGCACGGCGGCCAGGTGTGCATCCCCGGCTTCGGCGCTCTGGTCGCGAACTGCGACATCCCCCTGAAGCAGGCCAAGGGGCTGAGCACCTGGACGCACGGCGACCGCGCCGTGCCGCTCAACGTCAGCGCGGGCTGCGGGCACTCGATCTACGCCCCGGTGCGCTTCGCCTGCCGCCCGGAGGCGACGCTGCTCACGCTCACCGCGCGGGCCTGAGCGCTCGATTGGGCGCTCGCGACTTTTCCTTGTAGACTCGGAGGGTTGCAAAACGGGGTGTGGCGCAGCTTGGTAGCGCGCTTCGTTCGGGACGAAGAGGTCGCAGGTTCAAATCCTGTCACCCCGACCAGTAACACCGGAAAGGCCGCCCTGCGGGGCGGCCTTCTCTGTACCCCGACCGCGGATCGAAGGGACGGCATGGGCTCGCTCCTCCCCCCGCCGCGTCGCCGCACACGCGCCTGGGCTCTGGGTCTCGGCATCCCGTTCCTCGCCGGACTCGTCGCGCTCACCCTCACGCCGTCGCGCGTCGAACAGCGTCTGCCCAACCTGCTCGACCTCGTGCTGTCGACCGCGCACCGTCTCGGCTGGGCGTCACTCGATTTCACCCGCCTCGAGATCCTCGCGAACGTCTTCGTCTTCGTGCCGGTGGGAATCCTGGCGTTCGTGCTGCTCCCCCGCCCGGTCTGGGGTCTCGCCTTCCTCGTCGGTCCCGCGATCTCGATCGGCATCGAAGTCTTCCAGCGTCTGGTGCTTCCGCACCGCACGGCGACCGTCTCCGACGTGATCGCCAACTCGACCGGAGCGACGATCGGCGTCGTCCTCGCGGTGTTGTCCACACTCCTCGTCGCCGTGCTCTCCGGCCCCTCGCCATCTCGTAGGCTGGAAGCATCATGACCGCGCCCTCCCTCGTCGCCTTCGACCTCGATGACACGCTCGCCACCTCGAAGGCGGCGATCACTCCGCGCATCGCCGCCCTGCTCCAGGCCCTGCTGCACCGGGTCGACGTCGCGATCATCTCGGGCGGCAACGAGACGCAGTTCCGCACCCAGGTGATCGCCCAGCTGACGGACGCGGATGCCACCGCGCTCGGCCGACTGCACCTCCTGCCCACCTGCGGCACCCGCTACCTGCGCCACGACGGCACCGAGTTCGCCACCGTCTACGCGCACGACCTCACCGACGACGAGAAGTACGCCGCCCTCACCGCTCTGCGGGAAGAGGCCGAACGCCTCGAGCTGTGGGAGGCCGAGCCCTGGGGCGAGATCCTCGAGGACCGCGGCTCGCAGATCACCTTCTCGGCCCTCGGGCAGCGCGCGCCGAGCGACGCCAAGCACGCGTGGGACCCGGCGGGCGCGAAGCGCGCCGCGCTGCGCGATGCCGTCGCCGCCCGCCTCCCCGGCCTCGAGGTGCGCTCGGGTGGGTCGACGTCGATCGACATCACCCGTGCCGGCATCGACAAGGCGTTCGGGATGACGCGCCTCGCCGACCTCACCGGCATCCCGCTCACCGACATGCTCTTCTTCGGTGACCGTCTCGACGAGGGGGGCAACGACTACCCCGTGCTCGCGATCGGCGTGCCCTCGGTCGCGGTCGACGGCTGGGAGGACACGGCCGACAAGCTCGACGCCCTCCTCCCCACGCTCTGATCGACCTTTCGCAGGCATCCGCCGCTCGGGCCCGCTCCGGGCCTAACATGGCGGCATGGACGCTCTGCTCATCGTCATCATCGTGGCGGCCGCTGCCAGCCTCGTCTGCTGGGTGCTGTCGCTGATCACCCGCGACACCTCCTGGGTCGATCGCGCGTGGTCGATCGTCCCGGTCGCCTACGTCTGGATCTTCGTGGGCGTCGCCTTCGCCGAAGGCGACGGGTCGGCGCGGCTCGTCGCGATGGGGCTGCTCGCCACGGCCTGGGGCGCGCGCCTCACGTTCAACTTCGCCCGTAAGGGCGGCTACACCGGCATGGAGGACTACCGCTGGGCGATCCTGCGCGGACGCATGCGCCCCTGGCAGTTCCAGCTCTTCAACCTGTTCTTCATCATCGCCTACCAGATGACCCTGCTCGTGCTCATCACGCTCCCGGCGATGGTGGCCGCGCGGCATCCGTCCGCGATGACGGGCTGGGACGTGCTTTTCATCGCCGCCTTCCTCGCCTTCCTCGCCGGCGAGACGATCGCCGACCAGCAGCAGTGGGTTTTCCACCAACGCAAGAAGGCGGCGGGAGGCACCCTCTCCCCCGGTTTCGCGACCACCGGGCTCTTCCGTTACAGCCGCCACCCCAACTTCTTCTTCGAGCAGGCGCAGTGGTGGGCGTTCTACGCGCTGGGCGCGAGCGCGGCCGTCTCGGGAGGCGCGGGACTCGTCGGGGGCGCCCTGAACCCGACGATCGTCGGAGCCGTGCTGCTCTCGCTCCTGTTCATCGGCTCGACGATCTTCACCGAGTCGATCACCGCCACGAAGTACCCCGCGTACGCCGAGTACCGCCGCACCACCTCGATGCTCGTGCCCTGGGCGCCACGACGAAGCGCCGTCGCACCCCAGACCTGAGCGGGGCACGACGGCGCTTCGTCGTTCGACAGAACGGATGCGCCTCAGCGCACGACTGCCTCGGCGGCGGGGCGAGCCACCGGAACGAGCCGCTGCAGCTGGGTGACGTGTCCGGGCTCGAGCTCGGCCAGCGTCGAGACGCCGAGCAGACGCATCGTGCGCTCGATCTCGCTGCGCAGGATGGCGATGGTTCGGTCGACGCCCTGGCGTCCGCCGGCCATCAGACCGTAGAGGTACGCACGGCCGATGAGCGTGAAGTCCGCGCCCAGGGCGACCGCCGCGACGATATCTGCGCCGTTCATGATGCCGGTGTCGATCATGACGGTGAAGTCGTCACCGACCGCCTGGCGCACGCTCGGCAGCAGGTGGAACGGGATCGGGGCGCGGTCGAGCTGGCGCCCGCCGTGGTTCGAGAGCACGATGCCGTCGACGCCCGCATCGCGCAGGCGGACGGAGTCCTCGACGTTCTGCACGCCCTTGATGACGATCTTGCCGGGCCAGATGTCGCGGATCACGGCGAGGTCGTCGTAGCTGATGGTCGGGTCCATGGCGGCGTCGAGCAGCTCACCGACGGTGCCGCCGGTGGTGCTCAGCGAGGCGAACTCGAGCTTCGGGGTGGTGAGGAAGTCGTACCACCACCAGGGGCGCGGGATCGCGTTGATGATCGTGCCGAGGGTGAGCTGCGGCGGGATGCTGAAGCCGTTGCGCTTGTCACGCAGACGGGCTCCGGCGACCGGTGTGTCGACCGTGAACTGCAGGGTGTCGAATCCTGCGGCGGCCGCGCGACGGGTGAGCTCGTAGGAGATCTCGCGGTCGCGCATGACGTAGAGCTGAAACCAGTTCCTTCCGGGAATCCGTCCCTGAGGCTCTCGAAGGGTGACGGCCTTCACGTCCTCGATCGAGGTCGTGCCGAGCGTCGACAGCGTGAACGGGATGCCCGCAGCGGCCGCGGCGCCGGCACCGGCGGACTCGCCCTCGGTCTGCATCAGACGGGTGAAGCCCGTCGGGGCGATGCCGAACGGCAGCGCGGAGGGTCCGCCGAGAATGTCGACGCTCGTGTCGACGGTCGGTGCCGGGCGCAGGATGCCGGGGTGGAACTCGACGTCCTGGAAGGCCTGGCGCGCGCGGGTGAGCGAGATCTCCCCCTCGGCCGCACCGTCGGTGTAGTCGAACGCGGCCTTCGGGGTGCGGCGCTTCGCGATCAGGCGCAGGTCGCCGATCGTGAGCGCGGCGTCGAGGCGACGCTTGCGCCCGTTGAACTCGGGCTTCTTGAACTTCATCAGGTCGAAGAGCTCGGCGGGCTTGGGCACCTGGCGCTGAACCATGGTGGTCCTCTCAGTTGTCGGGGGTGCTGTCGGGGGTCGTGTCGGTCGAGGCCCTGCGGGTCAGGCCCGCGGCGGTGTAGTAGCCGGTGATGTGCGCATGCACGAGGGCGCGGGCGGATGCCGCGTCGCCGGCGTCGATCGCCGCGACGAGGGCGCGGTGCTCCTCGCGCAGGCGGGCGGCCATGTCGTCCCAGTCGGGGATCGACGCGGCGCCGGCCTGCACGTACGACTCGATCGACGAACGGAGACCCGCCATCATCGCGGCGATCACGGTGTTGCCGCTCGCCTCGGCGAGAGCGAGGTGCAGCTGCGCGTCGAGGGCGAGGAACTCCGCGGGGGTGAGGTCGGGTGCGTCCATGGCGGCGAGCATCCGCTGGGCCGCAGCGGTGTCTCGATTCGGCGCCGTCGCGAGCGCGTGGGCTGTGGCGTCCTCGAGCACGAGTCGGGTCGCGACGACATCCGCCAGCGGGAAGCCGTGCGCGGCCACCTGCAGGCGCAGGAGCTGCGACATGCCCCCGGTGGGCGTCGCGATGACGATCGCGCCCGCCTGCGGCCCGGAACCGGTCGCGGTGCGGATGAGGCCCATGACCTCGAGCACGCGGAACGCCTCGCGCACGCTGGAGCGGCCGACACCCAGGTCGGTGGCGAGGTCGCGCTCGGAGGCGAGCCGGTCGCCCGGGTTCAGACGCCCTTCGAGGAGGTCGCGCTCGATGTGGTCGAGCACGACTCTCCACGCGCGCACCGGCTGCTCCGCCATCCGCTCTCTCCTGGGTCGCACTGCGCGCGGCCATCTGTGGTCCGCGCTGTGGTCTGACCACACTCTACGTCGTGTGGTCAGACCACGCAACGCGGGTACGCGAAATCACCGCCCCGGAAGAGCGAAGGGAGGAGGCGGGCTCAGCCCAGGCGCCCGCCGGACTCCTGCAGGTAGCAGGTGCCGCACAGCGACTCGTAGGTCGTCACCTCGGGAGCGGCCTGGCCGTCGGCCCCCTCGTCGATCGCGACCTGGTCTCCGTCGAACACGAAGCGCCCGCCGATCACCCGGCCGTTGAACACGGCCTTCCGGCCGCACCGGCAGATGGTCTTGAGCTCTTCGAGCGAGTGCGCGATCGCCAGCAGGCGAGCCGATCCGGGGAAGGCATGCGTCAGGAAGTCGTTGCGGATGCCGTAGGCGAGCACCGGGATGCCCTCCTCGACCGCGATGCGGAAGAGGTCGTCGACCTGCTCCGGCGTGAGGAACTGCGCCTCGTCGATGAGCAGGCACGCGATGTCGTCGGCGTGCGCCCGCGCATCGTCGCGGCGAGCGAGAAAGAGCTGCTTCGCATCGTCGCCGGGAGCGATGAGGAAGTCGACCTCCCGCGTCATCCCCAGGCGGCTCGAGATCTCGGACGCACCCTTGGTGTCGATCGCGGGCTTGGCCAGCAGCACCCGCTGCCCGCGCTCCTCGTAGTTGTAGGCCGCCTGCAGAAGAGCGGTCGACTTTCCCGAGTTCATCGCGCCGTAGCGGAAGTAGAGCTTCGCCACCCGCCGACCTCAGACGTTGATGCCGAGGGTCGCCGCCGTCGCCGTCGTCGACTCCTTCGCCAGCGCGGCATCCTCGTTGAGCTGCTCACCGAACGTCGGGATGAGCTCTCGCAGCTTGGGCTCCCAGGCCACGTAGTCGTCGGGGAAGCAGGTCTTCAGCAGGTTCAGCATGATCGGCACGGCCGTCGAGGCACCGGGCGAGGCGCCGAGGAGCCCGGCGATCGAGCCGTCGCCCGCGGCGACCACCTCGGTGCCGAACTGCAGAATGCCGCCCTTCTTCGGGTCCTTCTTCATGACCTGCGCGCGCTGACCCGCATCGATGAGCGTCCAGTCCTCGTCCTTCGCCGTCGGCATGAACGTGCGCAGGCTGTCGACCTTCTTGCGGTGGTTCTTCATGAGCTCGCCGACGAGGTACGTGATCAGGTCGGGGTTCGCGAAGGCGACGCGCAGCATCGGCCACAGGTTGTGCGTGCGCACCTGCGAGACGATGTCGAGCATCGAACCGTTCTTGAGGAACTTGGGGCTGAACGTCGCGAAGGGCCCGAACATCAGCGAGGCCTCGCCGTCGACCACGCGCGTGTCGAGGTGCGGCACCGACATGGGCGGTGCACCGACGGATGCCTGCGAGTAGACCTTCGCCTTGTGCTGCTCGACGATCTTCGGGTTGCTGGTCTTCAGGAACTGTCCGCCGATCGGGAAGACGCCGTAGCCCTTGATCTCGGGGATGCCCGAATTCTGCAGCAGCTTGAGCGCCCATCCACCGGCGCCGACGAACACGAACTTCGCCTTGACCTCGTTCGGGGTGCGACCGATCGTCGTGCGGTACTTGACGAGCCAGGTGCCGTCCTTCTGGCGCTTGAGCGAGCGCACCTCGTGGTTCGTGCGCAGCGTGACGCCCGAATCGGTGAGGTGGTCGAAGAGCTGGTGGGTGAGGGCCCCGAAGTCGACGTCGGTGCCGGCGGGCACGCGCGTCGCGGCGAAGGGCTCACCCTTGCGGCGCTTCTGCATGAGCAGCGGCGCCCACTGGTTGATGACGCGCGAGTCCTCGCTGTACTCGATGCCGTCGAACAGGGGCTGCTTCTTGAGCACCTCGTAGCGGTCCTTGAGATACGCGACGTCCTTCTCGCCGCGCACGAAGGTCATGTGCGGGGTGGCGTTGATGAAGGTGGACGGAGCGTCGAGCACGCCCTTGTCGACGAGCGACGACCAGAACTGGCGGCTCTGCTGGAACTGCTCGTTGATCGAGACGGCCTTCGCGGGGTCGAGGGGCCCGGTGCCCTGCGGCATGTAGTTGAGCTCGCAGAGGGCGGCGTGCCCCGTGCCGGCGTTGTTCCAGGGGTTCGAACTCTCCTGGGCGACATCCGAGAGTCGCTCGAAGGCGACGATCTTCCACTCCGGCTGCAGCTCGTGCAGCAGAGTACCCAGGGTGGCGCTCATGATGCCACCGCCGATCAGGACGACATCGACTGTTTCGGTCACCACGACAGTCTAGTTCGCGGACGCGACCGGGCCGACCACCGGGGCCGGCCCGATCAGACCGCTTCCGCATCGCGGGGATGCCGTCGCGCTATCGCGCGCGGACCCGCTCAGGCGCTCAGACGCTCAAGCGCTCAAGCGCTCAAGCGCTCAGCGAGGATCTCGGCGATCTGCACCGCGTTGAGGGCCGCGCCCTTGCGCAGGTTGTCGTTGCTGACGAAGAGCACCAGGCCCTTGCCCGCCGGAGCCGACTGGTCGGCGCGGATGCGACCGACGAAGCTCGGGTCCTTGCCCGCGGCCTGCAGCGGCGTCGGCACCTCGTCGAGCACGACGCCGGGAGCAGCCGACAGCAGCTCGGTCGCGCGCTCGGGGGTGATGTCGTTCGCGAACTCGGCGTGGATCGAGAGCGAATGCCCGGTGAAGACCGGCACGCGCACGCAGGTGCCCGCCACGAGGAGATCGGGCAGCTCGAGGATCTTGCGGCTCTCGTTGCGGAGCTTCTTCTCCTCGTCGGTCTCGTTGTCGCCGTCGTCGACGAGGTTGCCCGCGAAGGGGATGACGTCGAACGCGATCGGGGCGACGTACTTCTCGGGCTCGGGGAAGTCGACCGACGAGCCGTCGTGCACGAGGCGCAGGGTGTCGCCCTGGGCGAGCACGCCCTCGACCTGGCCGAGGAGCTCCTGCGCACCCGCGAGGCCGGAGCCCGAGACCGCCTGGTACGTCGAGACGATGAGGCGCTCGAGGCCCGCCTCCGCGTGCAACGCCTTCAACACCGGCATCGCGGCCATGGTCGTGCAGTTGGGGTTCGCGATGATGCCCTTGGGGCGCTCGTCGATCGCGTGGGGGTTGACCTCGCTGACGACCAACGGCACCTCGGGGTCCATGCGCCACGCGCTCGAGTTGTCGACCACGACGGCCCCGGCGGCGGCGAAGCGCGGCGCGTAGGCGCGGCTGGCGGTCGCGCCGGCCGAGAAGAGGGCGATGTCGATGCCCGCGGCATCCGCCTGCTCGACGTCCTCGACGATCACCGACGTGCCGCCGTACTCGATCGACGTGCCGGCCGACCGGGCCGACGAGAACAGGCGCAGCTCGCGGATCGGGAAGGACCTCTCGGCGAGAATCTCGCGCATCACGGTGCCCACCTGGCCGGTGGCGCCCACGATGGCGACGGAGAGTCCTGAGTCGGAGATGCGGGTCATGATGTTCCTTGGCGTCGTGCGGTACTGCGTACGAGGCGCGAGGCGTGGCGTCGGGATGCGGATGCCGCGCCTGGCGCCGATGTCAGGGTTCCGGCGAGTCTATCGCTCGGCCGGACGGCCGGGCGCCGGGTCAGCGACCGGTGCCGGCGTGGACGACGGCTTCGGTGTCGCCGTCGAGGCCGTAGGCGGTGTGCACCGTGCGCGCGGCCTCGAGCAGGTCGCTGCCGCGGAGCACCACCGAGATGCGGATCTCGGAGGTCGAGATCATCTCGATGTTGATGCCGCCGGCCGACAGCGCCTCGAACAGCACGGCCGAGACACCGGAGTGCGTGCGCATGCCCGCGCCGACGACGGAGAGCTTGCCGATCTGGTCGTCGTGCACGAGGTTCTGGAAGCCCACCTCGGCCTGGTCGCCGGCGAGGGCCTTCAGCGCCGCCGCGGCATCCGCCTTGGGAACGGTGAACGAGATGTCGGTGCGCCCGGTGGCCGAGACGTTCTGCACGATCATGTCGACGTTCGCGCCCGACTTCGCGACGATCTTGAAGATCTCCGCCGCCTTGCCCGGCACGTCCGGCACACCGGCGACGGTGATCTTGGCCTGGCTGAGGTCGGTGGCGACACCGGCGACGATCGGTTCTTCCATGGCTGCTCCCTCGGCTTCGCGGGGGTTCTTCATACCCTCGCCCAAAACGTACGTACCCTCGGCCGACGAGAACGACGACCGGGCGTGGATGAGCACGCCGTGGCGGCGTGCGTACTCGACGGCGCGGATGTAGAGCACCTTCGCCCCGTTGGCCGCGAGCTCGAGCATCTCCTCGCTCGAGACGTGGTCGAGCTTCTGAGCGGCCGGCACCACCCGCGGGTCGGAGGTGAAGATGCCGTCGACGTCGCTGTAGATCTCGCAGACGTCGGCCTTGAGGGCGGCGGCGAGGGCGACGGCGGTGGTGTCGGAGCCACCGCGGCCGAGCGTGGTGATGTCGCGGGTGTCGCGGTTGAAGCCCTGGAATCCGGCGACGATCACGATCGCGCCCTCGTCGAGGGCCTCGCGCAGACGGATCGGCGTCACATCGACGATGCGTGCGGCACCGTGCTGCGAGTCGGTGATCATGCCCGCCTGGCTGCCCGTGAACGAGCGGGCCTCGAAGCCCATCGAGTGGATCGCCATCGCGAGCAGCGCCATCGAGATGCGCTCACCGCTCGAGAGCAGCATGTCGAGTTCGCGCGGTGCCGGGATCGGCGCCACCTCGTTCGCGAGGTCGAGGAGCTCATCGGTGGTGTCGCCCATCGCGCTGACGGCGACCACGACGTCGTGACCGGCACGACGGGTGTCGACGATGCGCTTGGCGACGCGCTTGATGCTCTCTGCGTCGGCGACGGATGAGCCGCCGTACTTCTGCACGATGAGGGCCACGTTCACTCCCGGGGATGTCGGGCGGATCCGCCCACCGCTCATTCTACGATCGCGCCATATGCTCCGCTGTGCATGTGACGCCGCAGCCGGGGCCGGACGCTGCCGGTCGTCAGGGCACCGCGGGAGGAGGGAGAGCGGATGCCGGCGGCCGCAGCCGTCCGCCGGTGGCGGCGAACCAGCATCCGGCGATCACGAGCGGGAAGCCGATCAGCAACCCGGGGGTGAGCGGCTCGGCGAGCACGATCGCGCCGAGCACGATCGCGACGATCGGGTTCACGTAGGTGAACAGCGGGGCACGCACGGGACCGACCTCGCGGATGAGCGCGAAGAAGGCGAGGAACGCGACCGCGGTGCAGATCACCGCGAGGGCGAGCAGGGCGCCGATCGCGGGGAGGGTCGGCACCTCGTGCTGAGTGAGCAGACCGATCGGAAGGTAGAAGACGCCGATCATGAGGAGCGAGAGCGTGATCGTTCCGAGGGAGGGCACGTCGGCGAGCTTGCGCGCGACGATGAACGGGGCGGTGGCGTACAGCACCGCGACGAGCAGCACCTCACCGCCGGCGAGCAGGCTGACCTCGCCGCCGAATAGGCCGGGCCCCGCGACGACGATCGCGACACCGAGGAACCCGACGAGCAGTCCGATCGATCGCGCCGGCTTGAGCACTCCGCGATCACCGCCGCCGAGCGCGATGAGCGCGGCGAACAGCGGCACGGTCGCGACGAGGAGGCCGGTCATGCCCGAGGGCAGCGTCATCTCGGCGTGCCCGAGGAGCAGGAAGGGGCCCGCCATCTCGACGGCGCCGAAGGCGAGCACCCAGGGCCAGTGCTTCCATGCCGCCTTCAGCGCGCCGTTGCGCAGCGCGAAGGGCAGCAGCAGGAGCGCGGCGATGAGCGTGCGCCCCGCGACGATCGCGGGCGGCGAGAACGACTCGACCGCGATGCTGATGAACAGATACGGCACGCCCCACAGCAGAGCCATGGCCCCGAAGAGCAGCCATCCGCGTCGCGAGAATCCGGTGTGCTGCGCGTTCATCGTCGAACCGCGCGAGGGGTCGTCACAGCACGCGCCGCCCTTCGAAGGCGCGGCCGAGGGTGACCTCGTCGGCGTACTCGAGATCGCCGCCCACCGGGAGCCCCGAGGCGAGACGCGAGACCGTGATCTGCATCGTGGTGAGGTAGCGGCTCAGGTAGCTCGCGGTGGCCTCGCCCTCGAGATTCGGGTTGGTGGCGAGGATGACCTCCTGCACCGTGCCGTCGGCGAGGCGGCTCATGAGCTGCGCGATGCGGAGATCGTCGGGGCCGATGCCTGCGATCGGGCTGATCGCTCCACCGAGCACGTGGTAGAGCCCGCGGAACTCGCGCGTGCGCTCGATCGCCGCGACGTCCTTCGCGTCTTCGACCACGCAGATGAGCGCCTGGTTGCGGCGCGGGTCGCGGCAGATCGCGCACCGCTCCTGCTCGGCCACGTTGCCGCACACCTCGCAGAAGCGCACTCGCGTGCGGATGTCGCTGAGCAGTTCCGACAGTCGTGCGACGTCGAACGTCGGCGTCTGCAGGATGTGGAAGGCGATCCGCTGCGCGGACTTCGGACCGATGCCGGGCAGGCGCCCGAACTCGTCGATCAGCTCTTGAACGATTCCGTCGTACATCAGGCGAACCTCGTCGGGGGCTCATAGGGCTCTTCGCGCACGAACGTCGCGCCGAGCACCTGGCGGATCACGGCCTCGCCGTAGCGCTGCACTCCCCCGGGCGCCGGCGCACGCTCGGTGACGCGCGGAGCGGCGTGGGCCGAGGCGACCCGTGCCGGGGCGCTCGCGGGTGCGGCGGAGGACGGTGCGCCGGCGGGTGTAGGTGCGGCAGGTGCCGCGGACGCGGCGGGCACCCGCGCGGCGGAGACCGGTGCCGGCGGGGCCGAGTGCGGAGCGGGCTCGTACGAGGGGTCGTACGGCGGCTCGTCGTCGGGGAACGGCGCCTCGTCGTCGCCGGGAAGCGGCGGCTCGTCGCGATCGATCGTGCCGTCGGTCGGAGGGACGGGCGCGGATGCCGCGGCCTCGACCTCTTCGGGCTCGTCGTCGACCGGCAGGGAGGATCCGGGGCCGACTGGGGTCGTCACCGCTTCGGGCGCGGTGTCGGACGTCGGGATCGCGGCCACGGCCCACTCGGTCACCGCAGCGGGCGCGGGAGCGGACGAGGGGCGCGGGCTCGACTGTCGGGAGGAACCCGCAGGGGCAGGCTCCGTCGGGGCGGGCTCGGCCGGGGCCTGGGCACCGCCTGCGGACCCCGAGGATCCCCCCGAACGCGGTGCGCCGCCGCTCGACGCGGCACCGCCGGTCGGAAGCGGGGCAGGCCGGTACTTGACGACCACACCGAGCTCCTGCTGGAGAGCGGTGCGCAGGTGATCGGAGGTGCCGGCGCCCGGCGTGGTTCCCTTGAACTTCGCGACATCGTGCTGGCTCGCGAAACCGATCGTGAGGACCTCGGACTCGGTGTCGTACGCCAGGGGCTGCACGGTGGTGACGACCAGCCACGACGAGCGGCTGATGCTCTCGAGGCGCGTGAGCACGGCCGGCCACGCGGCGACGATGCGATCGAGCGTCACCGGACCCGACGGTGTCGCGGTGGGCGCGGGCTCGGCGGCGGCAGCGGCAGCGGCCGGCTCGGCGACGGCAGCAGCCGGTGCGGCGGAGGCAGCCACCTCTTCCGGGGCGGACGTCGGGGCCGCGACTGCGGTGGGTGCTGCGACCGGCGCAGCCGGGGCAGCGGCGGCCGGAGCTGCGGGCTGCGGTGCAGGTGCAGGTGCAGGTGCAGCCGACGGTCGCGGAGCGGCGTGCGGCTGCGCCGCTGCTGCGGGCGCAGCGGCAGCGGGCGCCACCCCGGCCGCGGCATCCGTCGCCCCGGCGAGCACACGAGCGACCATGAGCTCGAGGTGCAGTCGCGGGGAGGTCGCGCCCGACATGTCGTCGAGCGCGGCGCTGACGACGTCGGCGGTGCGCGAGAGACGCGCAGCGCCGAAGGCGGCCGCCTGCGTGCGCATGCGCTCGAGCTCGTCGTCGGCGATGCCGCGCAGCACGGCGGAGGCGCCGTTGCCGACGGCCGCGATCACGATGAGGTCGCGCAGGCGCTCGAGCAGGTCGTCGACGAAGCGGCGCGGGTCCTGACCGGTCTGCACCACGCGGTCGATGGCGGGGAACGCCGTCGCCGCGTCGGCGATCGCCAGGGCGTCGACGATCTCGTCGAGCAGGGCCGCGTGCGTGTAGCCGAGGAGGGCGACGGCGCGTGCGTACGCGACCGTGACCGTCTCGGAGCCCGCGGGCGAGTCGGAGCCGGCGATGAGCTGGTCGAGCAGCGAGAGCGTGTCGCGCGGCGATCCGCCACCGGCGCGCACGACGAGCGGCAGCACACCCTGCTCGACCACGACGCCCTCTTCGACGCAGAGCTTCTCGACGTACTCGAGCATGGCCGCGGGCGGCACGAGACGGAACGGGTAGTGGTGCGTGCGCGAGCGGATCGTGCCGAGCACCTTCTCGGGCTCGGTCGTCGCGAAGATGAACTTGACGTGCGGCGGCGGTTCTTCGACGAGCTTGAGCAGCGCGTTGAAGCCCTGCGGCGTCACCATGTGCGCCTCGTCGAGGATGAAGATCTTGAACCGGTCGCGGCTCGGGGCGAAGGTCGCCCGCTCGCGCAGGTCGCGCGCGTCGTCGACACCGTTGTGGCTCGCGGCGTCGATCTCGACCACGTCGAGCGATCCGCCACCGGCACGCGAGAGCTCGACGCAGCTGGGGCAGGTGCCGCAGGGGACGTCGGTCGGCCCCTCGGCGCAGTTCAGGCACCGCGCGAGGATGCGCGCCGACGTAGTCTTGCCGCACCCGCGCGGGCCGGAGAAGAGGTAGGCGTGGCCGACGCGGTCGCCGCGCAGCGCGGTCATGAGCGGGTCGGTCACCTGGGACTGCCCGATCATCTCGCCGAACGTCTCGGGGCGGTAGCGGCGATAGAGGGCTGTGGTCACCAGAACAGCCTACGGCGTGCCACGGACATCGCGGGAGGTGCGTCCGGAGAAACACCCCCCGCGCGCGATCACTCCGGCGGTGCGAGCACCGGGATCGACGTGGTGATCACCGGGACGGATGCCGAAAGGCGCGTTCCGTCCTCGCGGCGGGCGTCGGCGAACTGGCGCAGCGTCGGGCGACCGGGGATCAGCGGGCCCTGGTCGGCGAGCGGGACGACGACCTCTTCGCCCTCGGTCGCGATGTAGGCCTCGTCGCGCACCGTGAACGGCACCGGTGCGCCGGAGCGCACCCGCAGACGCAGCTCGTGGGCCGTGATCGTGACCGTGACCTCCGACTCCTTCCACTTCATCGGGAAGGTCAGTGAGGGCCAGGCCGCGGGCAGACGCGGGTCGAAGCTCAGCTCGCCCTCGTAATCGCGCATGCCGCCGAAACCGCACACGAGCGCGGTCCACACGCCACCGGCGGAGGCCACGTGCACACCGTCGGCCGCGTTGTTGTGCAGGTCGTGGAGGTCGACGAAGATCGATTCCTCGAAGTACTTCAGCGCGAGGTCCTGGTACCCGACCTCGGCCGCGAGGATCGACTGCACGACCGCCGAGAGCGTCGAGTCACCCGTGGTGAGCGGGTCGTAGTAGTCGAAGTCGGCGCGCTTCTCCTCGGGCGAGAAGTGGTTGCCCTGCAGGAACAGGGCGAGCACGACATCCGCCTGCTTGAGCACCTGGAACCGGTAGATCACCAGCGGGTGGAAGTGCAGCAGCAGCGGACGCTGCGACGACGGCGTGTGCGCCAGGTCCCAGACCTCGCGCTCGAGGAACAGGGAGTCCTGCGGGTGGATGCCCAGGCTCTCGCTGTAGGGGATGAACATCGCCTCGGCGGCACGCTCCCACGACTCCGCCTCGCCCTCGAACAGGCCCGTGCGCTCGACGAGGTCGCGGTAGTCCTCGGGGTACGTCTCGCGGATCTCGCGCACGACCTCGGCCGCGAAGCGGAGGTTGTAGCGGGCCATGACGTTCGTGTAGAGGTTGTCGTTCACGACGGTCGTGTACTCGTCGGGACCGGTGACGCCGTGGATGTGGAAGGTCTGCAGACCGTCGGCGGCATCCGCGTTCTCGACCACCTGCGCCGAGCGCCAGAAGCCGAGCGTCGCCCACAGGCGCGCGGTCTCGACCGCGACGTCTGCGCCCTCGCGGCGCAGGAACTCGGTGTCTCCCGTCGCGCGCACGTACTTGCCGAGCGCGAAGCTCACGTCGGCATTGATGTGGTACTGCGCCGTGCCCGCGGCGTAGTAGGCCGAGGCCTCTTCACCGTTGATCGTGCGCCAGGGGAAGAGCGCCCCCGCCTCGTTGAGCTGGGCCGCACGCCGACGCGCCGCCGGCAGCATCAGCACGCGGGCGCGCAGCGCGTTGCGCGCCCACTGCGGCGACGTGTACGCGAGGAACGGGAGCACGTAGATCTCGGTGTCCCAGAAGTAGTGGCCGCTGTACCCCGAACCGGAGACGCCCTTGGCGGGGACTCCGGTGCCGTCGGCGCGGGCCGCGGCCTGCGCGAGCTGGAGGAGGCACCAGCGGGTCGCCTGCTGCAGGTCGTCGTGACCGCCGATCTGCACGTCGCTGCGCTCCCAGAACGCGTCGAGCCAGTCGCGCTGGCGCTGGAACTGCGTCTCGACGCCCTCGACGGCGACGCGGTCGAGGGAGCGGCGGCAGCGGTCGACGAGCTCGCGCGGAGGTACCCCGCGCGAGGTGTGGTAGCTCACGAGCTTGGTGACGGTGATCGGCACTCCGGCCTTGGCCTGCACCCGGAAGACGTTCTTCGCGATGTCGGCCTCGACGAGGGCGCGGGCGCTGTACTCGTTCTCGGTCTCGAGGATGTGGTCGGCGACGACGGCGACGGTCATGCCGGAGTCGGCGACGCGGTACGACAGCGCCGAGCGCAGGCCGTCCTGCCAGTGCTCACCGGGCTCGAGCACCCGATCGGCGATCTTCTCGGCCTTGCGCGGGTCGAAGCCCGGCTTCTGGGCCTGGGTCGGGGTGCCGGCGTAGACGCCCGCACCGTCCTGGCGGTTGAGGATCTGGCAGCTGATCGTGACGGGAGCGTCGGAGTTCTCGACGACGACCTCGAGGCGCAGGATCGCGAGGTGGCGCTCCTCGAAGCTGACGATGCGCTCGTCGCGCATGCGCACGCGCTTGCCCGACGGCGTCTCCCACACGACGAGACGCTCGAGCACACCCGTGCGCATGTCGAGGGTGCGGCGGTACTCGCGCACATCCGCTTCGTCGAACGAGATCGGCTCGTCGTCGACGTAGACGCGCATGACCTTGGCGTCGGGGGCGTTGACGATGGTCTGTCCCACCTCGGCGAAGCCGTAGGCCTGCTCGGCGTGACGGATCGGCCACGTCTCGTGCAGCCCGTTGATGAAGGTGCCGTGCTCGTGAGCCCCACGGCCCTCGATGTGGTTGCCCCGGAGACCGAGGTATCCGTTGCCGATCGAGAACAGCGTCTCGCCGACGCCCTCCTCGGAGTAGCGCGTCTCGATGAGGCGCCACGGGTCGACGGGGAAGCGGTCGCGGTCGATCATGCGGTGGTCTCCGGTGCAGAGTTCGGGGTGGTCGGGAGGAAGCGGTCGAGGTCGTCGACGACGACGGTGGCGCCCGCGGCTCGCAGGGCGTCGGCCCCGGTGCCGCGGTCGACGCCGACGACGTGCGCGTAGCCGGCGGCCGATGCGGATGCCGCACCCGAGGTCGCGTCCTCGACGGCGACGCTGCGAGCGGGGTCGACGCCGAGCGCCACGGCGCCGGCGCGGAACATGTCGGGCGCGGGCTTGGACGCCAGACCGTCGCGCTCGGCGACGACGCCGTCGACCACGATGCGGAAGTACGAGCGGAGGTCGGCGGCGGCGAGGACCTCTTCGGCGTTCTTCGAGCTCGACACCACACCGAGCGGCACCCCGGCCGCGTGCAGGCGCTGGACCAGCGCGAGCGAGCCCGGGTACGGGGCGATGCCGTCACGGCGCAGCTCGGCGGCGAAGGCGTCGTTCTTGCGGTTGCCGATTCCGCAGATGGTGTCGGCCGAGGGCGGGTCGTCGACCTCACCCCAGGGGATCTCGACGTTGCGGCTGTGCATCAGGCTCGCGACACCGTCGTAGCGCTTCTTGCCGTCGACGTAGCCGAAGTAGTCGGCGTCGGTGTAGGCCGGCGTGATGCCCCACTCGGCGAACACCTCGTCGAACACGGCTTTCCAGGCCCGCATGTGGACCTCTGCCGTCGGGGTGAGCACGCCGTCGAGGTCGAACAGCACCCCTTCTGCGGCGAGCAGATCGGGCAGGTTTTCCGGCACAGAAGCCTCCAGGGAGAAGGTCGAGGGTTTCGGCACTCCTCCGTGCCACCATGACAGCGTAATGGGGAGCCGCGCCCCAGAGTAACCCCTGTGGAAACCGTGCGCTCAGAGCATGTCGGCGGTCTGCCGGGCGATCTGCAGTTCCTCGTTCGTCGGGACCACCAGAACCGTCACCGTCGAGGCATCCGTGGAGATCCTCCGGATGCCGCGACCGCGCTCGGCGTTGCGTGCCTGATCGACCTCCACGCCGGCGAATCCGAGGGTCGCGAGGGCCTCCGCGCGCACCCGGGCGGCGTTCTCGCCGACGCCGGCGGTGAACGAGATCACGTCGACGCCGCCGAGCTGGGCGATGTACGCCCCGGCGTAGGCGCGCAGGCGGTGCACGTAGACGTCGAAGGCGAGGGTCGCCGCCTCCTCCCCCGCATCGACGCCCGCGAGGATGTCGCGCATGTCGCTGCGTCCGGCGAGGCCCTGCAGTCCGCTGCGGGTGTTCAGCAGCGCATCGAGCTCGTTGATCGAGAGGCCGGCGCGACGCGACAGGTGCACCAGAGCCGCCGGGTCGAGGTCTCCCGAGCGGGTGCCCATCACGAGCCCCTCGAGCGGGGTCAGCCCCATCGACGTCTCGACCGAGCGCCCGCCGTCGATCGCGGTGACCGACGCTCCGTTGCCCAGGTGGAACACGAGCTGGCGCAGGTCGCCGAGGTCGCGGCCGAGGTACGCCGCGGCCGACTCGCTGACGAACTGGTGGCTGGTGCCGTGGAAGCCGTAGCGCCGCACGCGGTGCTGCTTCGCCAGATCGGCGTCGATCGCATAGGTGTAGGCCGCTGCGGGCAGGGTCTGATGGAAAGCCGTGTCGAACACGGCGACGTGCGGCACGCCGCGGAAGACGGCCTGCGCCGCGAGGATGCCGGCGAGGTTGGCCGGATTGTGCAGGGGCGCGAGTACCGACAGCTCCTCGATCTGCCGCTCGACATCGGCATCGATCAGGGTCGGCGCGAAGAAGCGGGCTCCGCCGTGCACGACCCGGTGTCCGACGGCGACCGGCGGATGCTCGGCGAGAGAAGGTCCGTGCTCGGCGAACTGCTCGAGCATCACCGCGAAGGCCGCATGATGATCGGGGATCGAGCGCTCGTCGCTGTACGTCGCGTCGAGCATCGTGGGCACGACATCCGCATCGGTCTCGGGTCGCACCGTGTGCGAGGCCGCACCGGTGTCCTGACCGATCCTCTCGATGAGGCCCGAGGCGAGCTCGTGCTCGCGCTCGATGTCGAGGAGGCTGTACTTCAGCGACGACGAGCCGCTGTTGATCACGAGGATCGCGCTCATGCGGTCTCTCCCTGCGCCTGGATGGCGGTGATCGCCACCGTGTTGACGATGTCCTCGACCAGCGCGCCGCGCGAGAGGTCGTTGATCGGCTTGTTGAGTCCCTGCAGGACCGGGCCGATCGCGACCGCGCCGGCGGAGCGCTGGACGGCCTTGTAGGTGTTGTTGCCCGTGTTCAGGTCGGGGAAGACGAACACGGTCGCACGACCCGCGACCGCGGAATCGGGCAGCTTCGCCTTCGCGACGGCGGCATCGGCGGCCGCGTCGTACTGGATCGGCCCCTCGACGAGCAGCTCAGGAGCGCGCTCGCGCACGAGCGCCGTGGCCTCGCGCACCTTGTCGACGTCGGCTCCCGACCCGGACTCGCCGGTCGAGTACGACAGCATCGCGACGCGCGGATCGATCCCGAACTGGCGGGCGGTCGCCGCCGACGAGATCGCGATGTCGGCGAGCTGGATGCTCGTGGGATCGGGGATGACGGCGCAGTCGCCGTAGACGAGCACCCGGTCGGCGAGCGCCATGAGGAACACGCTCGAGACGACGTTCACGCCCGGCTTCGTCTTGATGATCTCGAAGGAGGGACGGATCGTGTGCGCCGTCGTGTGCGCCGCTCCCGAGACCATGCCGTCGGCGAGGCCCAGGTGCACCATCATCGTGCCGAAGTACGAGACGTCGGTCACGGTGTCGGCGGCCTGCGCGAGGGTGATGCCCTTGTGCGCCCGCAGTCGTGCGTATTCCTCGGCGAACCTCGCGACGTACTCGGGATCGGTGGGGCTGATCACCTGGGCCGCGGCGATGTCGATGCCGAGCTCGACCGCGCGGGCTCGCACGGCGGCCTCGTCGCCGAGGATCACGAGGTCGGCGACCTCGCGGGCGAGCAGCGTGGCGGCCGCACGCAGGATGCGGTCGTCGCCGCCCTCGGGCAGCACGATGCGCCGGCGGTCGGCGCGGGCGCGCTCGATGAGGCCGTACTCGAACATCAGCGGGGTCACGACCCGCGATTCGGCGAGCCCGAGCTGCGTCGCGAGCTCGGCGATGTCGACATGGGTCTGGAAGAGTCCGAGGGCCCGGTCGTACCGCGCGCGCGAGTCGGCGGAGAGCCGGCCGCGCGCGCCCATGACCCGGACGGCGGTGTCGTAGGTGCCGAGATCGGTGGCGATGATCGGGACCGTCGAGGGGATCCCGTCGAGCAGCTGCGTGATCGGCTCGGGAAGGTCGAAGGGCCCGTTCAGGATGATGCCGCTGACCCGGGGGAAGGTGCCGGAGGCGTCGGCGAGCAGCGTCGCGAGCAGCACCTCGGTGCGGTCGGCGGGGATCACGACGACGGAGTCCTCGGTGATGCGCGGCAGCACGTTGACCATCGACATGCCGGCGACGACGATCGACAGCGCCTCGCGGGTCAGCCGCCCCTCGTCGCCCTTGATGAGACGGCCGTCGACGGCCGCGAGGATGCCGCGGATCGACGGCGCCACGAGCGTGCGGTCCTCGGGGATCGCCCAGACCGGCGTGGTCTTGCCCGGCCGCACCCCGCGCACCGCCTCGATGATGGCGTCGAGCTCGGCGGGGTCCGAGCGGTTGACGATCGCGGCGAACAGCTCGGCGCGCTCCTGTTCGAGCTCCGTGAGTGCGAGTGCGGCGATCTGCCCGACCGCGGCCGGCACCCGGGCGGTCGTCGTGCCGAGCTGCTCGGCCTGCCGCTGCTGGTCGCGTCCCGACAGCACGAGCAGCACCGGAGCTCCGAGGTTCGCGGCGATGCGGGCGTTGACGCCGAGCTCGGCAGGGCTGGCGACGTCGGTGTAGTCGCTGCCGATGATCACCACGGCATCGCACTGCGCTTCGACCGCTTTGAACCGCGCGACGATCGTCGACAGCGCGTGCTCCGGGTCGTGGCGCATGTCGTCGTAGCTGACGCCGATGCAGTCGTCGTAGTCGAGGTGCACGCCGTCGTGGGCGAGCAGCAATTCGAGGATCTCGTCGCGCTCGGTGACCGAGCGCGCGATCGGCCGGAACACGCCGACCCGCGGGGTGACCCGCATGAGCGCGTCGAGCACGCCGAGGGCGATCGTCGATTTTCCGGTATGGCCTTCGGCCGAGGTGATGTAGATGCTCCGCGCCACGGTTCCAGCTTAGGCGCACCTCACTCGGCACGCCCTGGGAGCGGACCGGACTTAATCCCCGCGTGATTCCCGGAGGTCAACACGGCGCCGACAGCGCGTCGACGACGGCGGTCGCATCGGCTGCGTAGCGGGAGTAGTAGGTGGGATCGAGGTTGATCTGCACGCGATGGATCGCGAGCGACGGATCCATCGAGGACCACCCCGGCACCCGCGCCAACCGCTCGTAGAACAGCGTCGCGGACGTGGCGGGATCCATGCGCTGCTCGACGCTCCCCCACCACTCCTGCTGCTGGAACAGGCCGATGCTCGTGGTGCGCGAGCCGTCGGGGTTCGTGAATCCGCTCGTCTCCCAGTCGCCGTAATCGATGTTGCGCAGGCTGCTCTCGCCCATCGCGGTCATCACGCCCAGGATCTGCCCGTCGCGCGCGAAGCCCAGGGCGGATGCCGTCGCCATGATCGTCGCGGCGTTCTCGAGCTGCTCCCCGCGCCACCCCTCGATGCCGGCCGACGGGTAGGTGCGCGGGTCGCTCGCGCAGATTGCGAGGGGCTTCTCGTGCGCGAGCCCGAGCGGCACGAGCACGGCGATCCCGGTGAAGAGCGCGACGGCGACGACCCCGATCAGCACGCGCCGGAGCACCAGCATCCGCCGCCGACGCCGGGCGGCCCGTGCACGGACGCCCGGTCGACGCCGGGCCGCGGGCCGACGCTTCTTCCGGCGTCGAGCGGGTGTGCGCGAGCGCGACCGCGGCGCGCTCACTCCGCGGAGCCCCCGCGTCGCCCGACGAACACGGCGAGCGCGCCGCCGATCGCCCCGAACAGGTGCGCCTGCCACGAGATGCCCTGGCTCACGCCCACCACGCCCGCGAGCATCGTCGCCCCGTACACGCCGATCACGACGAGCGCGATGACGGCGTATCCGATGCGGTGGGCGACGCGGCCCGGCGCGAAGACCCGCACGACCGTGTAGCCGAAGTAGCCGAACACGAGCACGGATGCCCCGACCGTCACCGTTCCCGGGGCGTTGAAGACCCAGGTGCCGAGGCCGCCGACGACGGCGACGATCGCGGTGACCGTCCAGAATCTGCGGGTGCCCTCGACCGCGACGAGCAGTCCGAGCACGAGGAAGGGCACGGAGTTGCCGATCAGGTGCGCCCAGTTCGCGTGCAGCAGCGGCCCGAGCACGATGCCGAGCAGACCCTCGGGATCCCAGGAGCGGATGCCGAACCCCATGAACGAACCCGGGAGGAGCGCGTCCGCGAACTGGATCGCCCACATCGCGGCGAGGAGCAGCACGGGCGAGGCGAAGCGCGAGAGCGCGTTCTGCCGGGGAGGAGTGGTGGCGCCGGTCACATCACGATCCTGACAGGACAGCCCCGGAGGAGGCTGAAAAAGAAAGTGACCCTCCGCGCACCCAGCAGAGCCCGGTTACCCTTGCTGCGTTTCCGCCCTGGGGGAATTGGCCTGGATGCCGCCACGCGGAGAGCCGTCGACAAGTCTAACCGATGAGCGGGCGCACCTTTTGACAGACTGGGGAGATCATGCCGCCCGAGCCCGTCGCCTCCCCGCTCACGGGCTGGAATTTCAGCGGCGAGTTGCGCACGTACCAGGCCGAGGTCCTCACCCGGCTGCCGGTCGGCGGCCGGGACCCGCTGCACGTCGTCGCCCCTCCCGGATCGGGCAAGACCCTGCTGGGTCTGTTGCTCGCGGCGCGCGAACGCCATCGGACCCTCGTCCTCGCCCCGACCGTCACGATCCGTCAGCAATGGGTCCGCACCGCCCTCGATCTCGCCCCGGATGCCGGCGCCGTATCGGACGACCCCGAGAGGATCGCCGACCTCACCGCTCTCACGTACCAGGCGCTCAGCGTCACCGGCGACGGCTCGCCCTTCGACGACCTGGCGCGGGTGGTGTGGGCCGAGGAACTGGTCGAGGCGGGGCGCAGCGACGCCGATGCCGCGACCTGGCTCGCCGAGCTCGCGATCGACAATCCGGCGCAGTACCGCTCCGGCATCCGTCGTCGCACGCGCCGATTGCGCTCGCAGTTCGCCCGGCGCAATCCCGCCGAGCTCGCGCGCGTGCTGCATCCGAACGCCACGGCGCTCATCGACCGCCTCGTGGCCGCCGGGGTGCGCACGGTCGTGCTCGACGAGTGCCACCACCTGCTCGACCACTGGGCCCTGGTCGTGGCGTACCTCGCCGCGCGCATCCGCGAGACGGGGGTCGAGCCGCTGCTGATCGGTCTCACCGCCACCCTGCCGTCGCCGGACGACGAGACGGAGTACGAGAACTACAGCCAACTGCTCGGAGAGGTCGACTACGAGGTCCCGACTCCGGCGGTGGTGAAGGAGGGGCACCTCGCCCCGTACCGCGACTTCGTTCTCCTCACCGAACCGACGCCCGCGGAGGCCGGTTTCATCCGCCGGCACGAAGCGCTGCTGCACTCGATGATCGTCGACGTGCTGTCGACCGCCGACGGGATCTCCTTCCTCGAGGAGCAGCTACAGCCCGCGGACGGACCGCCCGACGAAGACCCGCTCGCCCGCATCGATCGGGCACTGTCCGCGGACTTCGCCCTCACCCGCTCGTGCGCGGTGGTGCTGCGCGAGGTCGTGCCGCAGCATCCGCTCGTCGCCGCCATCCCGCAGGTGCTGCTCGACCGCTGCACGACCGATGATCTGCTCACCGTCCTCGTGCGGTTCGCGCAGGTGCGCCTGCTGGCCGATCCATCGGCGGCGAACCAGTGGGAGCACGTGCGGCGCTCGCTCGCCGACTTCGGCTACCTGCTCACCGACCGCGGGCTGCGCCGCGGGCGCAACCCGGTCGAGACGACACTGGCCTCGTCGGAGGCGAAGGATGCCGCGGCCGTCGAGATCCTGCACCGCGAGCTCGCGAGCGACGACGGCGAGCGCGTCCGTGCCGTCGTCGTCACCGACTTCGTGACGCACGGCAATCGGCGCGGTGCGGATGCCGCGGCCGGAGCGCTGCGCACCTTCGACGCCCTCGTCGCCGATCCCGTCGTCGCGGGGCTGCGGCCGGTGCTGCTGACCGCGCAGTACCTGCGCGTCCGCGCCGACGACGCCGCGACGCTCGCACCCGCGCTCGCAGATCTGCTCGGGGTGACGGTCGATATCGGCGACGCCGCCGGGGCCACGCGCGACCTGCGCGCGTCCGGCGCCGGCAGCGGACGCATCGTCGCCGCGGTGTCGGAGCTGATCCGTCGCGGAGAGGTGCGCGTGCTCGTGGGTACCCGTGGCCTGCTCGGCGAGGGATGGGACTGCCCCGCCGTGAACACCCTCATCGACCTCACCGCGGTCGCGACGTCATCGGCGACGCAGCAATTGCGTGGCCGCACCCTGCGCCTCGATCCGGGGTGGCCCGAGAAGGTGGCGCACAACTGGTCGGTGGCGTGTCTGATCCCCGCCGATGTCGCACTCGACGACACGAGCGAGCCGGATCGTCTGCGCCGCAAGCACTCGCATCTGTGGGGCCTGAACGCCGACCGCGACGGTCGGATCGTCAGCGGACTCGCGCACGCACTGCCCTCGGCAGCGGCCCAGGCGTTCGAGGCGGTGCTCGACAAGCATCCGGATGCCTCCATCCGCGGCGTCGATGATCTGCTGCGCGCCGCGTGGCCGGCGCGGGCGACCACGCGCGCCGAGTGGCGCATCGGTGAGCCGTACACGTCGCGCGAACGCGACGAGATCACGGTGCGGCAGGTCGCGGCGGCTCCCCTGCTGCGCACCACCCAGGTCGCGCGCGCCGACGGCGCGACCTCCGCCGTGGGTGGGGCGCTCGGCGTCGGCCTGCTGCTCGCCGTGCTGGCGGGTCAGGGACTCTCGGTGCACCCGGCGATCGGAGTCGCGCTCGTCGCGGCCGGCGGCGCACTGGCCGCCGCGACGACGCTTCTGCCCCTGCTCGGACGCACCCTGCGCGATCGCCGCCACCCCGCCGAGGTGTACCGGTTGGCCGCCCTGGTCGTCGCACGCACCCTCCGTGATGCCGGGCGCATCGGCTCCTTCGACGACACCGACATCGTCGCGCACGTCGACGACGACCGCGCCCGAGTGCGCATCGAGCTGGGCGGCACCCCCGCGGATCGTCGGGTGGTGGCGGATGCCGTCGAAGAGCTGTTCGCGGCGGTGCGCACACCCCGCTTCCTGCTGCGGATCGACCGCGGCGCCGCAGGGTCGACGCGTCTGTTCGAACGCCTCGCCGACCGTCTCTCCCCGGGGCGCACCCTCCTGCCCGTCCCGCGCGCGATCGCACGGCGGCGCGGCGATGCCGAGCAGTTCGAGCGCCACTGGCGGCAGGCCATCGGCACGTGCACGCTGCACGAGCTGCAGGGCGCGCAGGGTCTCGCCCTGCTCCGCGTCGCCCGCAGCAGCGAGGGCCGTGTCGACGTCGCACGTCCCCGCGCCCGCGTCTGGGGCTGAGGGGTGTGCGGGGCGGCGCCCGCGACCCGAGGAAGCACAGCGATCTGCCAGCCCCACGCCGATGCCCCGCGGGTTACGATCGAATAACGCGCGCTGCAGCGCCGACGAGAGGGAACGCATGACGGACAACTCCCCCCTGATCACGGCCGAACAGTTCGCCGCCCAGACCTCCGCGATCCTCGCCTCCGTGGGAGAGGTGATCGACGGAAAGCCCGATGCCGTGCGCAGTGCGCTGATCTGCCTGCTCGCCGAGGGCCACCTGCTCATCGAGGACGTGCCCGGGGTCGGCAAGACCATGCTGGCGCGCGCCCTCGCGGCGAGCGTCGACGCGACCGTGCGACGCATCCAGTTCACCCCCGACCTGCTCCCGGGCGACGTGACCGGCGTCTCGGTCTACAACCCGGTCGACCGCGAGTTCGAGTTCAAGCGCGGCGCGATCTTCGCGCACATCGTCATCGCCGACGAGATCAACCGGTCCTCGCCCAAGACGCAGTCGGCACTGCTCGAGGCCATGGAGGAGCGTCAGGTCACCGTCGACGGGTCGACGCATCCGCTCCCCTCGCCCTTCCTCGTCGTCGCCACCCAGAACCCCCTCGAGATGGAGGGCACGTACGCCCTGCCCGAGGCGCAGCGCGACCGCTTCATGATGCGCATCTCGATGGGGTACCCGGATGCCGCGGCCGAGGCCCTCATGATCCGCCAGCGCGACGTGGTGAACCCGCTCGCGGCCGTCGCGGCGGTCGCCGATGCCGGCTCGATCTCGCAGCTCATCGCCTGGGCCCGCGCCGTGCACGTGGCGCCCGCGCTCGAGGAGTACACGGTCGCCCTCGCGCAGGCCACGCGCACCGACCCGAGCCTGCACCTCGGGGCGAGCCCCCGCGCGACGCTGCAGCTGATCCGTGCCGCGAAGGTGTGGGCGGCGCTCGACGGCCGCGACTTCGTGATCCCCGACGACGTCACCGCCCTCCTCATCCCGGTGTTCGCGCACCGACTGCTGCCCGCCCGCGGTGCGCACCGCGCCGGCGCCCAGCCCATCGAGACGGCCCTCGCGCACATCGTCGAGCGCGTACGCGTGCCCGTCGCGAGCCGCGTCTGAGACGGTCGATGCGACGCCGCCGATCCCTGACCCGCCGCGGTGCGGGCGCGCTGGTCGCGGCACTGCTGTGCGTGATCGGAGCGAACCTCGTCGCCGCACCGATCCTGCTCTACATCGGAGTCCTGCTCGCCCTCCTCACCGGCTTCTCGGCGCTCATGGCCTGGCTCCCGCGGCGCACGGGCACCGTCTCCCGACAGGTGTCGACCGACCTGCTCACGGTGTCGGAGACCTCGCGCGTCAGCATCCGCTTCGCCCTGCGCTCGCTCCGCGTGCCGCACGCGCTGTGGCACGACGTCCTGCCCGACGCCGTCAGCGGCGACGCCGGCGGCGAGTATCCGCCGCAGTCCGGGCAGCTCGGGTACCGCATCACGGGCGTGCATCGCGGTGTCTGGCCGATCGGGCCGCTCGTGCTGCGCACCGTCGACCCCTTCGGTCTCGCGCAGCGCGAGCAGGAGTTCGGCGAGACGCGCACCGTCACGGTCGTACCCGAGGTCTTCGCGCTCGAACCCCTCGCCGTGCGCGTCGGCGCGGCCGGCGGCACGGCGCACACGTCGTCGACGCGCCTCGGCCAGGGCGCCGACAACCTCTCGCCCCGGTTCTACCTGCCGGGCGACTCGATGCGCCGCATCCACTGGCGTGCGACCGCCCACCGCGGGCAGCTCATGGTGCGGCAGGAAGAGGAGGAGTCGAGCCCCGATGCGATCGTCGTGCTCGACCGCAGCGCCGAGCGGTGGGATCGACCGGGGGACGACGCGGATGCCGCGTTCGAGGCCGCGGTCTCGCTCTGCGCCTCGTCGGCCGTGCATCTCGCCGACGAAGGGTACGGCGTCGACGTGATCGACAGCGCGGGCGTGCTGCTCGGCACCCTGCGCGGTCACGAGGACGACCGTGATGCGCTTCTCGTCGCCCTGGCACTGATCGCGCCGCGGGGCGACCACCGCGACGTGGCGACGCTGATCGGCGGCGCTCCTCCCGGCCCTCTGGTCTACATCACGGGCAGGCTGACGGAGGATGACGCGGCATCGTTGCGCACCGCCGGCGCGGCCGCGGGCATCCTCCTCGCCACCGGGCCCGAGCAGGGTGCGGCAGAGGCGGCGACGCGCAACGGCTGGTCGTTCGCCCCGCTCGGTGATGACGTCGCCGCGGCATGGGCGGACGCCCTCCCGGAGCGGATCGGAGTCGGCGATGTTCCGGGCTGAGCAGGCGACGGGCAGCGCCTCCCGACGATCGCGCTCGCGCTCCCGCACGAAAGTCGCGTGGCACCGCGACGAGGAGACGCCCACGGCGATCCTCGCGCCGTCGGTGCTCGCGGCGGTCGGCGGCCTCGTCGCGATGTGGCCCTTCACCTCGGTGATCGAGGCGGGCGCCTGGTCGTTCGCCGTCGTCGCGGCGGTCACGCTCCTCCCGTTGACCGGGCTCGTGATGCGCGTGCTGCTGCGTTACCGCCGCGCGTGGCTGCGCGATGTCGGCACCCTCCTCGTGCAACTGCTCGTCGCGATGGCGCTCGTCACCCAGGTGACGGCGGGCGACTCGGCCTTGTTCGGGATCATCCCGTCGCCCACCACGCTCTCGACGTTCGGCGCGTTGACGGGCGCAGCCTGGCAGGAGGTCGCGGTCGGCTCCGCGCCGCTCGCCGCCTCGCGCGGGCTCGCCGCGACGATGGCGCTCGGCTTCGCGATCGTCGCGGTGCTGCTCGATCAGCTGGCTGCGGCCCGTGCGGCGATCCTCCCGACCCTCCTCGTCGGTCTCGTCGGATCCGTCCCGATGATCGTCACCCTCGGCGACGCGAACGTGGTCTGGTTCGTGCTCTTCGCCCTCTTCGTCCTCGCGCAGCTGCGCTACGCGACGCGCGCCGATCCGCAGACACCGCGCCGCACCTCGGCATCCGTCGCGGTGGGCATCGGCGCCGCGGCGATCGCCGTGACGCTCGCCATCGCACCCGGTCTGCCCCTCGCCGCCGGACTCACCGGCACCGGCACGGGCATCACGGTCGACGCATCGCTGCGGCTCGGCGACGATCTGCGCCAGCCCAACCCCGTCGAGGTGCTGACGGTCGCGACGGCGGGCGGCGCGGCGCCGTATCTGCGGCTCACGACCCTCTCCGACTTCGACGGCGAGGTGTGGCAGCCCGACCGAGGGGGCCTGCAGTCGCAGGCCGACGGATTCGGCGACCCCGAGTGGGGTGCCGACGTCGAGGTGACGGAGACGACGACCTCGATCCGCATCCTGCGGATGTCGAGCTCGTGGCTGCCCGTCCCCTACCCCGCGACCGACATCCAGGGCGTGCCCCGCGCCTGGCGGGTGATGCCCGACAACCGCACGCTGGTCTCGCGCAATGCGGATGCCGTCGGCGCCGACTACACCGTCTCCTCGGTGCGCGTGACCCCCACGCTCGAGCAGATCCGCGCGGTGTCGGCGGCGGAGTCCACCGCCGAGACCGATGACGTCGAGATCCCCGACATCGTCGGCGAGTTGGCCCGCGAGGTCACGGCAGAAGAGGCTACCGACTACGACCGCCTGCTCGCCCTGCAGGACTGGTTCCGCAGCGACTTCACGTACTCGCTCGACACCCCGGTCGAGGAGGACTTCGACGGCACGGGAGCCGAGGCCGTCGCCCGGTTCCTCGACGTGCGCTCGGGGTACTGCGTGCACTTCGCCGGCGCCTTCGCCCTGATGGCCGAGAGCCTCGGCATGGAGACCCGGATCGTCGTGGGGTACCTGCCCGGTTCGCTCACCGGCGAGAAGCGCGGCGACGAGTCGATCTACTCCGTCACGAGCGACCGCCTGCACTCCTGGCCGGAGGTGCTCTTCCCGGGCATCGGCTGGGTGCCCTTCGAGCCCACGGCCTCGCTCGGGGTGCCGACCGAGTTCCGCACGGCGGTCACGGGTTCCACGGGATCGGGCAGCACGCCGTCGGGCACTCCGGAGACCACGGCTCCACAGGCCGAGCAGACGACGGCCCCCGAGGTCGATCGTCAGGATGCCGGCGACAACAGCTCCTCCTCGGGCGAGCTGCGCACGGTCGACCCGACGCCGGTGATGTTCGTGATCCTCGGTGCGGTCGTGGTGCTGCTGCTCCCCGCGCTGATCCGCACCCTCGTTCGCGCCCGTCGCCGGGATCGCGCGCGCGACGGCGATGCGGGCGCCGCCTGGACCGAGGTGCGGAGCACACTCGTCGATCTCGGCATCCCGCCGTCGGATGCCGATTCGCCGCGCATGCGTGCGGCCGCGCTGATCCGCGAACGCGGCGTCGATGCGACGGCGATCGGACGCCTGGCCGATGCGGTCGAACGCGCGACCTATGCCCGATCCGGAGCGGATGCCGTCGACCTCGCGTCGGATCTGGGCACCGTGCTGCGCGATCTGCGGCGCAGCGTCGATGCACCGGCGCGCACCCGGGCACTCCTGGTGCCCCGCTCGCTCTTCGTCGCCCGGGGAGTCGACACGCTCGCCGCGACCTAGGGTCTCGACCGGTTCCGGCCGATTCCGACCGGTTCCGACCGTGGGTGCGGTGCGTCAGGCGGCGTGCTGTGCGCAGGCGACGCGGTCGCAGTCCTCGCACACCACGAACTGCGTGCGGCACGAGAGGTCGGGGCAGTTCGCGGTGCGCGAGGTCGCGGCGCCGCAACCGACGCACTCTCCGATCACGGCCGCATGATCGGAGAAGTCGATCGATCCGCGCTTGTCGAAGACGTACAGCGAGCCGTCCCACAGACCGTCGTCGCCGTACTTCTCGCCGTAGCGCACGATCCCGCCCTCGAGCTGGTAGACCTCGCCGAACCCGCGCGCGGTCATGAGGCTCGACAGCACCTCGCACCGGATGCCGCCGGTGCAGTAGGTCACGACGGGCTTGCCCTTGAGGTCGTCGTAGGCGCCCGAGTCGAGCAGGTCGACGAAGTCGCGGGTGGTCTCGGTGTCGGGAACGACCGCGCCACGGAAACGCCCGATCTGCGCCTCGAGCGCGTTGCGGCCGTCGAAGAAGACGACGTCGTCGCCGCGCTCGGCGACCAGGTCGTGCAGCTCCTCCGGGCTCAGGCGGGTGCCACCGCCGACGACGCCGTTCTCGTCGACCCTCAGTTCTCCCGGGGCGCCGAACGAGACGATCTCGTCGCGCACCTTCACGCTCAGCTTCGGGAAGTCGAGGCTGCGCCCCTCGGCATCGACGCCGGTGCCCTCGCTCCACTTGATGTCGGCGTTCTTGAAGGGCGCGTACGAGCGGAAGGAGCGCGCCCATCTCTTGAGCACGGGCAGGTCGCCGCCGAGGGTGCCGTTCACTCCGTCGCCCGAGATCAGCAGCCGTCCGCGCAGCCCCAGCGCCTCGCCGAGGTCGCGCTGCCACACCCGGATCGCCTCGGGGTCGGCGAGCGGGGTGAAGACGTAGAAGAGAACGATCTTGGGGGTTGCCACCTCAAGATCGTACGCCGCGTCACGGAGCATCTGCCGCATCGGATAGGATGGACAAGTTGTTCCCTGGTGACGTGTCCGAGCGGCCGAAGGAGCACGCTTGGAAAGCGTGTGTTGTGCAAGCAACCGCGGGTTCGAATCCCGCCGTCACCGCCAGATGACGAAGAAGGCCCCGCATTCGTGCGGGGCCTTCTTGTCTCCGATGTGCGGGGTGTCCACCGCGACGACGTCCGTGGCGATCAGCCTGACGCCCGCGTCATCCGCCCGACGGGTTCTCGAGGGGCATTCCGTCGTCGTCGGTGCTCTCGTCCCGGAGCATCTTCTCGGTCTCCTCCGAGGCTCCGGTCTCCTCCGAAGCTCCGTTCTCCGACGCACCACCGGATGCGGCGCCCGCGTCGTCGTTCCCTCCGACGCTTCCCTGCGTGTTGCGCGAATCGTTCATGGCCCAGCTCCGATCTGTCGCGAACCATGAACGCTACGGGCGCCGTCGCTCCCCCCACAGGGCGTTGACCAGCCCGGACACCAGCGAGACACTACCTTCCGCGCACGTGCCCGTCCGCGAAGAGAGCCTCAGCCCGCGAAGATCACGCCGTAGCTCTGCCCGCCCGGGGCGGTCGGGAGCGGCGTCATGCCGAGGCGCTCGTAGAAGGCGGCGGCACCGGTGTTCGCCGGATCCATCCCGAGGTGCAACCCCCTCACGCCGCGACGCGAGAGCTCGTCGAACAGCGTCTCGATGAGTCGGCGCCCGAGGCCCTGCCCCTGCGTCTCGGGCAGCAGATCGATGTGCAGATGAGCAGGGTACACAGCGGCGTTCGGCTCGGCGCCGGGCCGGCGTCCGTAGGCGTACGCGAGCATCTTCTCCTCGCGCGTCTGCGGCTCGGCGGGCTGCGGGAAGCGGTCGGCGAACCGCGGCCACCATTCGTCGCGGAACCACTGCTCGAAGGCATCCGTGTCATCGGTCGCGACGATGTACCCGATCACGCGGCCGTCGTCCGATTCGACGACCCACGCCAGGCTCGGGTCGCGCTCGACGTACGGCACCGCGAACAGCAGGCCCCAGAGCTCGTCGTCGGAGAACACACCGGTGGCGTCCTCCCCCGCATCGGCGGTGCGCACGCAGACGTCGAACAACGACGCGCGATCGGACGGACGGTACGGGCGGATGCTCGACACGGGGACTCCTCAGTGAGTGGGTGCGTCGGTGAGTGGGGCGTCGTCCAGACTATCGGCGGGCGGTTCCGCCGCGCCCGGGCGCCGCACCCACGGCAGCAGCCACGCCGCCAGCAGCAGCACGACCCCGGCCCCGAGCAGAGCGCCGCCGATCGTGTCGGTCGCCCAGTGCACCGAGAGGAAGGTGCGCGACAGCGCCATCAGCACGATCCACAGCGCCCCCGCGATCCGGATCCACACATTCGGGAACAGCACGGCGAAGACGAAAGCGAGTGTCGCGGCGTTCGCAGTGTGCCCGGAGGGGAACGACCCGTAGTCGCTGAGCACCAGCATGTCCTCCGGCCGCGCGCGCCCGAAGAGGTGCTTGAGCAGCTGCACCGCGCCCGCGCTCGCGAGGAACGCGAGCGCCGCGAACACGCCAGATCTCCAGCGGCGTGCCAGCAGGAACGAGATGATCACGACGAGCGGCACGAGATACACCGCGACCCACCCGCCGCCGACCGTGTCGAGGGCGTGCGCGAAGGCGACCAGTCCCTCCGAGCGGAACGACACCACGACGTCGTTCCACCAGGCGTCGAACACGAACGGGTGCGCGACCCCGAAGGTGATCAGCGCCCCCAGCGCGAAGGTCAGCGCGACGCACCCGACACCCGACCACACCAGCATCCGCCTGTCCATCGCCCCATTCTGTCGGAGCGCGCCTGGGAACCCGGGAGGTGCGCCCGCCGCGTCAGGGAGTGAGCAGGCCGACGGTGCGCGGGCGCACGACGAACCAGAGCGCGAGGATGCCGATCGCGGCGCACCCGGCCATCACCGCGGCCATCGTCGTGGCCGTGATGCCCGCGTCGTGGGAGACCCAGCCGACGACCGGCGAGATGAGGCCGGCGACGCCGAAGTTCGTCGCGCCGAGGATCGAGGCCGCGGTTCCGGCCGCCTTCCCGTGGCGGTCGAGCGCCAGCACCTGCACGTTCGGGAACGTGAAGCCGCACGCGGTCATGAAGACGAACAGCGGGATGACGGTGCCCCACAGCCCGAGTCCGAGCTGGTCGGTCACGATGATCGCGGTGCCCGCGAGCAGCAGCACCGAGGTCGAGTACGCGAGCACCCACTGCGGGCCGAAGCGCGCGGCGAGGCGCGAGGCGGTCTGCACGCCGACGACGACGCCGAGCGAGTTCACGGCGAAGAGCAGACCGTACTGCTGCGGGTCGAGACCGTGCGTCTGCTGGAACAGGAACGGCGAGGCCGACAGGTACGAGAAGAGGCCCGAGAAGGTCATGCCGCCGATCACGAGCACCCCGAGGAACACGCGGTCGGAGAGCACCGAGCGGTAGCGCTGCAGCACCGTGGCGCCGCCGCCCTGACGACGGGCCGCGGGGAGGGTCTCGGGGATGAAGATCAGGGTCGAGATCAGCATCACGACGCCGTAGGCCGCGAGCACACCGAAGATGCCGCGCCAGGGCATGAGCGTCAGCAGCCACGAACCGATCAGCGGGGCGACGACGGGCGCGACGCCCGAGACGAGCGCGAGGCGCGAGAGCATCACCACGAGTCGGCGCCCGCCGAACAGGTCGCGCACGATCGCCATCGCGACCACACCGCCGGCCGCGGCGCCCATGCCCATGAGCACGCGCGAGGCGCTGAGCAGCTCGAGCGTGGGCGCGAACGCGGCGGCGAGGCTCGCGAGCACGTGCAGCGCCGTCACGATGATGAGCGGGAGCCGCCGGCCGATCTTGTCGCTGAGCGGACCGACGAGCAGCTGCCCCACCGCGAAGCCGATCATGGTTCCGGTCAGCGTGAGCTGGATCGCCGCGGCGGTCGTCTGGAAGTCCTCTTCGAGCACCGGGAAGGCCGGGAGGTAGAGGTCGATCGTGAACGGCCCGAGAGCGGTGAGCGCTCCGAGGAGGATGATGTACAGCGCGCGTCGGCCGTTCGAGATCGAGTCTCCCGGGTGCAGCATGATCGGCGCCGTGATCGGGTTGGACCCGAGCGTGCGGATCGCTCCCGTCGCGGCGGGGATGCGGATGCTGCCGGTCGCGGTGCGTTCGGGCGCGGTGTGTGCGGGGATCGTCGGGACGGAGTCGGTGCGAGGAGCGTCGGGCACGACGGCCTTTCGGAGCGGGGGCGGACGGTCGAATCGATTCGACCCAGCCACCCATTCTACGGGCACGCCCGCGCCGGCGTGCCGAGACACCACATCCGCGACGAGACACCACGGCCCCCGTGGTGTCTCGCAAGAGATGTGGTGTCTCGCGCTCCGACGCCGCGCGTCAGGAACCGATGCGAGCGAGCCCCTGCTCGAGGTCGGCGATCAGGTCGCGCACGTCCTCGATGCCGACCGACAGGCGCACGACGTTCTCCGGAACCGCGAGAGCGGTGCCGCGCACCGAGGCGTGCGTCATGTCCGGCGGGTAGCCGATCAGCGACTCGACGCCGCCGAGCGACTCCGCGAGCTGGAAGATCTCCGTCGACTCCGCGAACGCCTTGGCTGCGTCCGGGCCCGCGGCGAGGGCGAGCGACAGCATGCCGCCGAAGCCGCTCATCTGGCGGGCCGCGATGTCGTGGCCCGGGTGCGAAGCGAGACCCGGGTAGAAGACGCGCTCGAACTCGGGACGGCTCTCCGCCCACTCGGCGATCGCCTGGGCATTCTCGGAGTGCTGACGCACGCGCACTGCGAGCGTCTTGATGCCGCGGGTGGTGAGCCAGGCGTCGAGCGGGGCCGACACGGCTCCCACGGCGAACTGCTGGAACTTGATCGCGTCGAAGTGGGTGTCGTCGCCGAATACCACCGCGCCGCCCAGCACATCGGAGTGCCCACCGAGGTACTTGGTGGTCGAGTGCACGACCAGGTCGGCGCCGAGCGCGAGCGGCTGCTGCAGCGCCGGCGAGGCGAACGTGTTGTCGACCACGACGACGGCGCCGGCCGCGTGCGCGACCTCCGCGACGACCGCGATGTCGACGATCTTGAGCAGCGGGTTGCTGGGCGTCTCGAGCCAGACGATCTTGGTCTCGGGGCGGATCGCCGCGCGCACCTCGTCGAGGTCGCCGAGCTCGACCGTGGTGGTCTCGATGCCCCACGGCGCGAGCACGCGGGTGAGCAGACGGTAGGTGCCGCCGTAGACGTCGTTGCCGAGCACGACGTGGTCGCCCGGCTTCAGGATGCCGCGCAGCAGCGCGTCTTCGGCGGCGAGCCCCGAGGCGAACGACAGCGCCGAGACACCGCCCTCGAGGGCCGCGAGCTGGGTCTCGAGCGACGACCGGGTGGGGTTGCCCGCGCGGTTGTACTCGTAGCCCTCGCGGAAGCCGCCGATGCCATCCTGCACGTGCGTGGAGGCCTGGTAGATCGGCGGGATGATCGCACCGGTGCGGGGATCGGGTTCCTGACCTGCGTGGATGGCTCGGGTGGCGAAGGAGTGCTCGGACATGCCCCTCAGCCTACGTGCGGGCTCCGGAGCGGCGGCGATCCTGTTACGTCGCGCGTCACTCGTCGCGCGTCACTTCGAGAGGTACGCGAGCAGATCCTGCCGGGTCAGGACGGTGTGCGGCTTGCCACCCTCGGTGACCAGCAGCGCATCGGCGTCGGCGAGCGCGGCACGCGCCTGCGCGACGGACGCGTGGATGCCGATGAGCGGCAGCCGCTCCCCCACGTGATCGCCGACGGCGTCGGCCGGGTTGGCGTCGCCGCGGAACAGCAGGTCGAGCAGACCCTTCTCGTCGACCGTGCCCACAACCTCGCCCATCATGACGGGCGGCTCGGCGCTGAGCACGACGAGCTGCGAGACGTCGTACTCGGTCATCATGCCGATCGCCTCGAGCACCGTGTCGGTCGGGTGCGCGTGCACGAGATCCGGGATCGCCTCGCCCTGGCGCGCGGCACGGGCGGCGATCACGTCGGCGACGGTCTCGCCCTCCTCCACCTCGCTGAACCCGTAAGAGCGCATCCAGCCGTCGTTGAAGATCTTGCCGAGGTAACCGCGACCGCCGTCGGGCAGGAGCACGACCATCACGGCATCCGCGGGCAGGTCCTTGGCGATGCGCAACGCGCCGACGACGGCCATGCCGCTCGACCCACCGACGAGGATGCCCTCCTCCCGGGCGAGACGGCGCGTCATCGCGAACGACTCCGCATCACCCACCGCGACGATCTCGTGCGGCACCGCCGGATCGTACGATCCGGGCCAGATGTCCTCGCCGACACCCTCGACGAGGTACGGACGCCCGGTTCCACCGCTGTAGACGCTGCCCTCGGGGTCGATGCCGATGATGCGCACGCGGTCGTCCGACACCTCGCGCAGGTAGCGCCCCGTGCCGCTGATGGTTCCGCCCGTGCCGACACCGGCGACGAAGTGCGTGACCGTGCCGTCGGTGTCGCGCCAGATCTCGGGACCCGTGGTCTCGTAGTGGCTGCGGGGACCGTTGGGGTTCTCGTACTGGTTGGGCTTGAACGCGCCGGGGATCTCACGCGCCAGCCGATCGCTCACGCTGTAGTACGACTCCGGGCTGTCGGCCGGCACCGACGTCGGCGTCACGACGACCTCGGCGCCGTAGGCCCGCAGCACGTCGATCTTGTCATCGCCGACCTTGTCGGGCACCACGAAGACGCACGCGTACCCGCGCTGCTGCGCGACCAGGGCGAGCCCGACACCGGTGTTGCCGCTCGTGGGTTCGACGATCGTCCCGCCGGGCTTCAGCTGCCCCGCCGCCTCCGCCGCGTCGATGATGCGCGAGGCGATGCGGTCCTTCGACGAGCCGCCGGGGTTGAAGTACTCGAGCTTGACGAGAACCGTGCACGCGACGCCCTCGGTGACGTGACGGAGCTTCACGAGGGGCGTGTCGCCGACGAGGTCGACGATCGAATCTGCGTACTTCATAGGTTCAGCGTAGAACGACGGATGCCGTGGCGCAGAAGTGTTGCGCCACGGCATCCGTCGTTCAGGGGTCAGCCCTTGGTCGCGCCGGCCAGCAGGCCGCGCACGAAGAAGCGCTGGAGGGCGAAGAACACGATCAGCGGGATGATGATCGAGATGAACGTTCCCGCCGACTGCAGGAACCACTTGTTGCCCCACGTGCCCGACAACGAGTTGAGGGCCTGAGTGATCGGCAGCGCACCCGGCGAGGCGAAGATCGTCGCGACGAGCAGGTCGTTCCACACCCAGAGGAACTGGAAGATGCCGAACGACGCGATCGCGGGAGCGGCCAGCGGCAGGATGATCCGGAAGAACACCTGGCCGTGACCGGCACCGTCGACACGGGCCGCCTCGATGATCTCGCCGGGGATCTCCGAGATGAAGTTGTGCAGCATGAACGTCGCGAGCGGCAGCGCGAAGATCGCGTGCGCGATCCAGACGCGGGCGAAGCTGTACTGCACCTCGTTGAGACCGAAGCCCGGGAAGATCGGCACGTCGTTGATCGACAGGCCGTCCGAGAACAGGCTCAGCAGCGGCACGAGGGCCATCTGCAGCGGCACGATCTGCAGCGCGAAGACGAAGACGAACAGCATGTTGCGACCCTTGAAGTCGATCCATGCGAACGCGTACGCGGCGAGCGCCGCCATCACGATCGGGAACACCGTCGCGGGGATGGTGATCGCGAGCGAGTTCACGAACGCCGAAGCGAGCGTGGTCGAGGTGCCGCCCGAGTTCCAGGCCTGCACATAGTTGTCGAGCGTGAACTCGGGGTTCGTGAAGACCGTCCACCAGCCCGAGTTCTGCGTGTCGGCACCGGGACGGAACGAGGTGACGAAGAGGCCGAAGGTCGGGATCGTCCAGAAGATGGCGATGATCGCGGCGGCGATCGTCGCGCCCTTCGACGTCAGCTTCTTATGGGCGATCGCCTCGTTCTTGCGCGTGTCACGGGCGACCTGCCGCTTGGTGCGGTTGTCGGGCGTGACGACGAGTTGCGTGGCGCTCATCAGCGGATCTCCCTCTGCTTGGCCATCGATCGGGCGTTGTAGACGATCAGGGGCAGCACGAACAGGAACAGCACGACGGCCAGCGCCGAGGAGTGCCCGTAACTCTGGAACCTCTGCTGCTGGTTGACCATCTCGAATCCGAGCACGCTCGTCTCGTCACGACCACCGGTCATGACGGCGACGATGTCGTACACCTTCAGCGAGGCGATCGTGATCGTGGTGAGCACCACGATCAACGAGGAGCGGATGCCGGGGACGGTGACGTTGCGGAACCGCTGCCAGGCGTTGGTGCCGTCGAGTTCGGCGGCCTCCATCTGCTCGATCGGCACGGCCTTGATCGCGGCGGAGAGGATCACCATCGCGAAGCCCGTCTGCGTCCAGATGAACACGATGAGGAGCATCAGGGTGTTGAGCACCGGCTTGATGGCGAGCCACTGCACGGGGTCGCCGCCGAACGCGGTGACGATCGCGTTGAGGAGACCGATCTGGTCACCCTGACGCGCGTCGTACATGAACTTCCAGATGATGCCGGCGCCGACGAACGAGATCGCGACGGGCATGAACACGAGCACCTTGAGGATCTTCTCGCCGCGCGCCCGGTCGATGAACACGGCGTAGGCGAGACCGATGACCACCGAGACGGTCGGGGCCAGGAGCGCCCAGAGGATCGTGTTGATCACCGAGGAGGTGCCGACGGGGTTCGTGAAGACCCAGACGTAGTTCTCGAAGCCGACGAAGTTCGCGCCGGTCTTGTCGAAGAACGACTTGAAGATGGTCGAGATCGCCGGGTAGATCAGGCCCAGGATGAGCATGATCGAGGCGGGTGCCATGAAGAGCACGAGCTGGAAGAGGTAGCCGGCTCCCTGGCGGGCGCGGAAGTCCGCGAAGAAGAGCAGAGCGCCGACCAGCAGGGCGATCGCCACGACGTAGAGCACGGCGTTCTGGTACGGACGCAGCAGCAGGAAGGCGAGCACCGGGATCACCAGGCAGGCGACCAGCCGCATGATGAAGTAGCCGCGGCCGGGGCGCGGGGCGAACTCGATGAGCACCAGGATGATGGCCACCACCACGCCGAAGACGGCGAGGATCACGGGGATCTGCACGAGCGGGTGCATGCCGCCGAGGGCCACGAAGAAGCTGTTGAGCGAGAACCCGATGGTCGTGCGGGCGGATTCTTCGGTGGAGGTGGTGAAGACGAGCAGGAGAGCGAGGGCGACGAGCACGACGAAGCCGATCGCGAGGACGGCGCGCGTGATCGCGCGCCCCTTCGGATCGGCGCCGTGCCTCGTCACCGGAAGTTCGTCGGCTTCGACGGACTTCTCGATGGTCGCTTGCGACATGGGAGTCCCCTTCTGAGTACTGCCGCGTACTCGGGCGAATGGATGGGAGGAGCGGGGCCGGGCTCTGGAGCCCGACCCCGCTCAGCTCACGCTGATCGTAGCGAGACGATCAGTTCTCGTAGCCGGCCTGGATGTCGGAGAGCACCGTGTCGGTGTCCTTACCGTCGATCCAGTCGACCATTCCCTTCCAGAACGAACCCGAACCGACGGTCGACGGCATCAGGTCGGAGGCGTCGAAGCGGAACGTGGTGGTGTCGCTCTGCATCGTCTCCATGGCCTCCTTCAGGAACTCGCTCGAGGCGAGGCTCGGGTCGGCCTTCTTGTTGGCGGAGATGACGCCGCCGAGCTTCACGCGGGCATCGGCGAACTCCGGCGAGGCCATGAACTCGAGAACCTGCTGGGTCGCGTCGTCGTCGGAGAATCCGGCGACGAACTCGCCGCCACCCTCGACCTGGACCTCGCCGGCCTTCTCGCCCGGCATGATGAACGCGTAGACGTCACCGTCGGGTCCGATCTCGGGCGTGTTGCCGTCGGCGGTCTGCGCCTCGAGGAAGTTCGCCGAGAGGAACGACGCCTGGTGGGTCAGGGCGCACTTGCCCTGCGCCAGCGTCGCCGCCACGTCGCCGAAGGCGGTGGAGTTGATGCTCTTCACGTCGCCGTAGCCCGCGTTGACGTAGTCCGGGTTGAGGAGGATCTCGCCGACGGCGTCGAAGGCCTCCTTGATCTCGGGGTCGGTGAACTTGACCTCACCGGCCACCCACTGGTCGTAGACCTCGGGGCCGGACTGACGGAGCACGAGGTCCTCGATCCAGTCCGTTCCCGGCCAGCCGGACGCCGCCTCGGACGAGAAGCCGGCGCACCAGGCGGGGCCGCCGGTCGTGTCGACGATCGTCTGGGTGAGGGTCAGCATCTCGTCCCACGTGGTCGGGACCTCGACGCCCCACTCGGCGAACTGCTTGGGCGAGTACCAGACGTAGCCCTTGAGGTTCGCGAGCATCGGCGCCGCGTAGAACGTGTCTTCGAACGTGCCGTACTTCTTCCAGTCCTCGGACCAGTTCTCGTCGACCGCCGCCTCGACGGCCTCGGGAGCCGCCTTCACCTTGCCGGTGTCGACGAGGGTCTTGAGCAGACCCGGCTGGGGGACGATCGCGATGTCGGGGGCGTCGCCACCGGTGACCTTGGTCACGATGTTGCCCTCGAAGCCCTTGTCGCCGGTGTACTCGACGGTGATGCCGGTGTCTTCGGTGAACTGCTCGAAGGACTTGTTCAGGTCGTCAGCCTCGACGCCCGTGATACCTCCGGAGATGCGGACCGTGGTCTTCGCATCTCCACCGCCGTCGCCGCTGCCGCCCTCGGCGCAGCCGGCCAGAACCAGGGTCGCTGCTCCGACGAGCGCGATCGGTGCAAGAAGGCGGTATCGCTGTGACAAAGCCATTTACTTCTCCTCTTCAGGTGGATCATCGTCCGCCCAAGGGAGCAATCGCCGCAACCATTGGGGAACCGATTCCAGGTAAACCTACTGGCCTTTCCTCCCGCGGCACAACTGGGGAAGGTCACAAGATCGCATCCTTTCGCGGCATATCGGGATGCGGAATGGGAGCGCTCTCATTGTTTTCGTGTGGAACCGGTTCCTTTTCGGCCCCGTCACGCACTACGCTGACATCGGCGCGTCCCCCCGCGCGCCGGCGTCGATGCCATGGGCGAGAACCCTCGATGCCGAGATTGGTCGAGGAGGACCGATGAGCAAGATCGCCGACGTCGCAGCCCGCGCCGGCGTCTCGAAGGCCACCGCGAGCAGAGCTCTCAGCGGACGCGGCTACGTCTCGGACGAGACGCGTCAGCGCGTGGAACAGGCCGCCGCAGAGCTGTCGTACGTCGCCCACTCCTCCGCCACCAGCCTCGCCACCGGCCGCACGCAGACGGTCGGGGTGATCATGCCCCCGGTCGACCGCTGGTTCTTCGCCGAGCTCCTCGCCGGCATCCAGGAGGCCCTGTTCGCGCTCGACTACGACCTCGCCCTGTACGGGGTCCCCGAGGGGTCAGAGACCCGCGAGCGTCTCTTCTCGAACGTGCTCCCCCGCCGTCGTTTCGACGGCATCATCGCCGTCGGCATCCAGCCCAGTGCTCACGAACTCGAGCGGTTGCAGCAGACCGGGCGACCGCTCGTCAGCGTCGGGCCCTACAGCGAGGGATCGAGCGCCGTCTCGATCGATGACGCCGCCGCCGCGCGCATCGCCACCGAGCACCTGATCGAGCTCGGTCACACCGCGATCGCGTTCGTCGGCGGGACGACGGATGCCGCGGCGCTCAGCTACGGCGACGAGAAGCGCATCGACGGCTATCTCGCCGCGCTCGGCACCGCCGGGATCGCCGACGAGGCACGCGTCGCAGGATCGGGCCCCACCCTCTCCGAGGGGTACGCCGCAGCCGTCGGCATCCTTGGAGATCGGCGGCACCGACCGACCGCGATCGTCGCGGTGTGCGACGAGGCCGCGATCGGTACGATCATCGCCGCCCGGCGCCTCGGCATCGCCGTGCCGACCGAGCTCAGCGTCGTCGGCATCGACGACCACGAGCACGCCGAGCTCTTCGCTCTGACGACGATCCGCCAGTCGCCGCGCGACCAGGGTCACGACGCCGTCCGCCTCCTCACGCAGCGGATGGACGACCCGGATTCAGCCGTGGAGCAGGTCGCCGCGGCATCCGCCCTCGTGGTGCGCGGGTCGACCGCCGCGCCACGCTGACGCACGCCCCCTTGACGCACGAATGCCCCGGCCGGAGCCGGGGCATTCGTGAAGCGTTCAGACGCGATTACTTGAGGGTAACCGTGGCGCCTGCCTCTTCGAGAGCAGCCTTCGCCTTCTCGGCGGTCTCCTTGTTCGCGCCCTCGAGCACGGCCTTGGGAGCACCGTCGACGACGGCCTTGGCCTCGCCGAGGCCCAGCGAGGTGAGCTCGCGGACCGTCTTGATGACCTGGATCTTCTTGTCGCCAGCCGACTCGAGGATGACGTCGAAGGAGTCCTTCTCTTCCTCAGCCTCAGCAGCGCCTGCGCCACCCGCAGCGCCGGCAACGGCGACGGGTGCAGCAGCGGTGACCTCGAACTTCTCCTCGAACGCCTTCACGAACTCGTTGAGCTCGATGAGGGTGAGGCCGGCGAACTGCTCGAGCAGCTCCTCGGTGGAAAGCTTCGCCATGATGTATCTCCTAGATAGATGGGGTTTGTAGACGAGATCGCCGGACGCTTACGCGGCCTCTGCGGTCTCCAGCTTTTCGCGAAGCGCGTCGATGGTGGCGGCAGCCTTGCCCATCGTCGCCTTCATCATGCCCGCAGCCTTCGCCAGCAGAACCTCGCGGCTCTCGAGCGAGGCGTACTTGTTGACCTCGTCAGCGGTGAGGGCTTCGCCCTCGAAGATGCCGGCCTTGATCACGAGAAGCGGGTTGGCCTTGGCGAAGTCACGCAGAGCCTTGGCGGTGGCGACGAAGTCACCGTGCACGAACGCGACGGCCGACGGACCCTTGAGGTCGTCGTCCAGCGCGGTGATGCCGGCCTTGTTGGCCGCAAGCTTGGTCAGCGTGTTCTTCACCACGGCGTACTCAGCGTCCTGACGGATGCTGTTGCGCAGCTCCTTGAGCTGGGCAACCGTCAGACCGCGGTACTCGGTCAGCAGGACGGCGGACGAGTTCTCGAATGACTTCGTGAGCTCGGCGACCGATGCATCCTTCTGCGCCATGGTCACTCCTTGGTGTGTACGAGGCGCCGCACGGTGGTGGGGCGCCGACCTGGACCGCCCGCAGCAACAAGAAGAGCTCCGGCGCAAGCGCACGGAGCTCTGAGAAGATCGTGACACCTGCGCGGGCCCCTGCGATGCAGAGCTTCGATCGACATGTACTCGCGCACACGACGATGACCAGCGGTCTTCGGTTGGTTCAACTGTACCCCACGGCATCCGCTCCCCCAAATCGCGGGGTCTCTTTGCGCCGCCATGATCGCCGAGACAACGGCACGGCGCGGACGAGCGGCGTGTGGGGTCGGCGAGGTCGGAGGGCGGGGTTACGCTCGATGGGTGACCCCCGAACTCGCCGCACGCATCGTCGCGGACTCCCGCGACCGCGTCGCCTGGCTGCGGGCCCGGTCACGAGGCATCACCGCCACCGACGTCGCCGGACTCACCTCCGAGAGGTCGATCGCGCGCGCGGCGGAGTCCAAGCTCGGCGGCGGACCCCGCTTCGGCGGCAACGCCTACACCGATCACGGCCGGCGCCGCGAGCCCGAGATCGCCGCCTGGGTGGCGGCGACCCACGGCATCCTGCCCTCGTCCGCCCTGTTCCGCGCCGAGGTCGAGCACCGGCACCTCGCGACCCCCGACGGCATCGCGGTCGACGCCGACGGCCGCATCAAGCTCGCCGAGATCAAGACGACGAACAAGGCGTTCCGCGGCATCCCGCGCACCTACCTCCGTCAGGTGTGGTGGCAGCAGCACGTGCTGGGCGCCGAGCGCACGCTCTTCGTCTGGGAGGAGCACGTCGACTTCGCCCCCATTCACGACGAGCCGCGCTGCGTGTGGATCGACCGCGACGACCGCGAGATCGCGAAGCTCGTGGGCCTCGCGACCGACCTCATCGACGAGCTCTACCGGCGTACGACCGGCCAGCAGGTTCCGAGCCGCACGACGGATGCCGCGGCCAGCCGCCGCGCGCAGCTGCGCGAGCGCGACGCGTTCCGCGCGCTCGCCCTCGCGGACTGACGCCTCAGCTCCTGCTCTCTGCAGCTCAGGTGCACGTGTTGTTGCCACCGAGTCCGAGCAGTCCGCCCACCGACAGCGTGCGGGTCGCCGCCACCGATGCCCAGGTCGTGCCGGACAGCAGCGCTTGGACGCGGATGGTGTTGTTCGCCCCCAGCAGTCCTCCGGTCAGGAGCGTTCCCAGCAGTCCCGACGAGATCGTCGAGGTGTATGTGTACGGGCCGGTGCCGCTCTGCGTCACATTGGTGTTCGGCACCACCACATCGTTGATCGTGAACCGCTGCTGCGCGAGAAGGTAGGGCGACGTCCACGTGATGGTGAAGCCGGTGAACGTTCCCAGCACGCTCGTGACCGTGCAGCTCGTGATCGCAGGCATGGGCACGGTGAACGCGGTGAACGTGCCCGAGGCGACGAACTCGGTGTCGGTGAACAGCGCATCGGTGGATTGCACCGTCGCGACCGTCCCCCCGGCGGCGAGCATCGACAGGCCCACGACACCGGCGAGCATCCGCCGTCTCCTCCCACTCCGCGCCCGGATCCGCTCCCGCCCGCTCATGCGTCACCCTCCCGGATCTGCGCGCCGCGGCGGTCTCGCCGGCGCAGCACCACGAGCCCGATGCCCGCCACAGCCAACCCCACGCCCGCCCCGGTCACCCACGGCGCGATCGCCCCGCCCGTGGCCGGGAGAGGATCGCCTCCGGGTCCGGTGTCCACCGCCTCCCCCGCACCCTGCGCGTGCACCCGCACATCGGTGATGCCGTCGTCGTCATCGGCGTCGAGGGTGATCCACAGCCGCAGGTGCGCGACGTCGGTGGAGGGGAACGCGGCGAGCGCGACCTCGGAACCGTCGCGCGGGATGCTCCATCCCGACTCGAGCTCCTCGGCCCCGCCGGGGCATCCGCTCTCCTGCCACTCCTGCATGCAGAGGGCCGCGTCGACCAGCAGCGGCGCGTCCCCGGCGGCGCTCACGGCGATCGTGACGGTGCCGGGATCGGGCGGGCTCGCACTCACCGCGACGTCCCACTGGACCGGCTCGCCGGGCAGCAGCCGCGAGGCCTGCGCCCAGTCGGCGACCGAGACGAGGCGCAGCACGCGCCCCTGGATCACCTCGGTCGTCGGAGCGGCCCACGCGGGGGCGGCAGCCAGGATGCCGGCGGCGACGAGCACCGGCGGGAGGATCGCGATTCGGCGCCTCATGTGAGCCCCTGCTCCTTGCGGGTCGCGGCCGATCCCGACCGCGGCCAGAACGCCCAGATCACGAGCACCGTGGCCCCCGCGGTGAGTCCTCCGAGCACCCACGGGTCGCCCATTCCGACGATCACGCTCGCGATGCCGGGGATCGAGAAGAGCACGGTCCGCACCGAGGTCACGGTGTAGGGGAAGGGGTCGTCGGTGGCGTTCGCGTCGCCGCGCATCGTGATGATGCGCTCGGACTCGCTCGCACCGGGTTCGACCGAGGTGACGCGGTGCGTGACGGGCAGCTCGTCCTCGCGGTCGACCGTCACGACGTCTCCGACCTCGACCTGAGCGGCATCCACCCGCTGCACGACGGCCACGGATCCTGCGGGGATCGTCGGAGACATCGACCCGGTGCGGAACATGATGAGCGTGATCTGGGCGGTCATGGCGAGGATCACGAGCACGATGCACACGACCCCGGCCGCAGCCGCGATCCACAGCCCGAGGTCGCCGAGCATCCGTCCGATGCCGCCGCGGCGGCGGGGCACCGCGGGCGCCGGCGCCATCGCGGGCGCGCCCGATGCGCCGGCCCGCTCGCGCAGGCCCCGCCTCGTGGTCGGCGTGCTCATCACCGCTCCTCGCGTGGTCGACCGCTGCGGACGGTCAGGTGGATGTTCCCTGGATCTGCCAGGTCTGCGTCATGGTGAGCCCCTGCGCGGCGTTGACCGCTGTCGTCGGAAGCGTCACGGCGACGCAGTAGTTCAGCTGGTTGCCGCCGTTCGCGGTCACCGCCTGCGGTACGGTGCCGGTCGCTGCGCCGTTCGTCGTGAGCGCCGACCCGTCGGCGACGACGATGGACGTCGAGGCGGATGCCGCGGCGTACGTCGCGGCCGTGCACGACTGGCTCGGGGTCGCCGCGGTCGGCACCAGGCGCACCCCGTACGTCAGGTGCGTGGCGAGCCCGGTGCCGCTCGGCGTCCCCGCCGTCAGCTGCAGCGTGCCCGCACCGGACGGGTTTGCCGTCTTGACGCTGAACAGCGCATACGTCGTCGTGCCGGGCACCATGGCCGTGGGCGCGACGGCGAAGCTCAGCGTCGCCGCAGCTCCCGTCGTCGCATGGCTCGAGAACGTGGCCCCGTCGGTCGCGCCGACGATGTCGAATCGTCCGGCGGTGAACGTCGCGGTCGCGTACTCGGAGTCGTTCCAGGCGGCGAGCGTCATGGCCGCGCCCACGCCGAAGACGAGTCCGCCCGCGAGGACGGCCCGTATCCGGCGGGAGCGCAGTCGCTTCGCCTCCCGCATCGCTCTGCGGGTCTGCATGACGGACTCAGCTCGTCGACGTCGCCGTGAACTTCCAGGTCGTCGTGGTCGCGACGCCCTGCTTCAGCGCCGTGCCGGCGGTCACCTTGAAGCACAGCTGAACGGCGGTTCCGGCGGTCGCGGCATCCGCTCCCTGAGTGAGCGTCATCGCGGTCACGCCGGTCTGCGCGTCCATCGTCGCCCCGGTCGCCACGGGGGTGCCGGTGGCGGATGCCGCGTTGCAGGTGGCACCGGGGGCGAGTTGGTACACCTGGTACGACAGGTTGCCGGAGTTCGTCGTCGCGGCGGCACCCGTCGTCGTGCCGGCGGCCGAGAGGCTCGCGCCCGTCGTCGTTCCGGGAGCGAGTCGCACCCAGAAGCCCGCGTAGACCGCGTCTCCCGGTGCCATGTTGCCGACGACGCCGGTGGGCAGCGTGAAGGCGAGCGTGGCCGCCGTTCCTCCGGTGTCGACGTTGTGATCGCTGTAGTTGGCGCTCACGTCACCCGCGGTCGACCCCTGCAGATTGAACGAGCCGGCGGTGAACGTGCCGGTCGCGAACTCGGAGTCGTTCCAGGCCGCGAGCGTCACCGCCACTCCGACGCCGAGCACGAGCCCGCCCGCCAGCACTGCCAGAGTCTTGCGCTTCCGATCCTTCGTAACCATGTGCGATTCCCCCTCAGGAATTCTTATCGGTCGCTCCGGTACGTCGTATGGCCACCCCTCAGAGGCCGCGCACCGTTGCGTTCCGGCCATCCTTCCCGAGACTGCACGGTCGTTCAAGGTATCTTTCGCCTGCGGTCCCGATCGTTGCGCGTTCGCGACCCGGCGCGGATCGATAGTTGACGAACATCAACCACCGTCCTATAGTTGACGAAGTTCAACCATCTTCGTGCGCGCCAGGGCTGTCGCGGCATCCACTCTCCGACTGCGAAAGGTCCTGCATGTCCACGGACTCCGCTCCCGCCAAGATGACGCACCGCCAGGTGCTCGAGGCCCTCACCGGCCTCCTGCTCGGCATGTTCGTCTCGATGATCGCCACCACGGTCGTCTCGACGCCGATGCCCGTCATCGTCCACGACCTCGGTGGCGATCAGGCCGCCTACACCTGGGTCATCACCGCCACCCTGCTGACCACCGCGATCTCGACGCCGATCTGGGGAAAGCTCGCCGACCTGTTCAACCGCAAGCTGCTGATCCAGATCGCGATCATCATCTTCGTCGGCGCGACCGCCGCGGCCGGCTTCGCGCAGGATACGAACACCCTCATCGCCTTCCGCGCGATCCAGGGTCTCGGCGGCGGCGGACTCGCCGCCCTCAGCCAGGTCATCATGGCCGACATCATCAGCCCGCGCGAGCGCGGCCGGTACATGGGTCTCTTCGGCGCCGTCATGGCCGTCGCGACGGTCGGCGGACCGCTGCTGGGCGGATGGATCACGGATGCCGCGAACTGGCGCTGGAACTTCTTCGTCTCCCTGCCGTTCGCCGTCGCCGCGCTGATCATCCTGCAGCGCACGCTGAAGATCTCGACCGAGCGCACCCGCAAGGCGTCGATCGACTACGTTGGCATCGTCCTGCTCTCGGCCGCCGTGTCGCTGATCCTCATCTGGATCACGAACGCCGGGTCGACCTTCGACTGGTGGAGCACCGAGACGGCACTCATGGTGGGCGGAGCCGTCGTCGCCGCGATCGCGTTCGTCATCGTCGAGCTGAAGGTGCGCGAGCCGCTGATCCCGCTCACGCTGTTCCGCGGGCGCACGTTCACGCTCTCCGTCATCGCGTCGATTTCGATCGGCGTCGCGATGTTCGGCACCTCCGTCTACCTCGCGCAGTACATGCAGCTCTCGCGCGGTGCGACGCCCACCGAGGCGGGTCTCATGACGCTGCCGATGATGGCGGGACTGCTGATCTCGTCGATGGTGATCGGGCAGCTCGTCACGCGCTTCGGCAAGTGGAAGGGCTACCTGGTGCTCGGGGCCGTGCTGCTGATCGCCGGGTCCGTGCTGCTGTCGACACTGCACTACGACACGGACTTCGTGCTCGTCTCGATCTACATGTTCCTCATGGGTGCCGGCGTCGGCATGACGATGCAGAACCTCGTGCTGATCGTGCAGAACGTCGCGAAGCCCAGCGAGATGGGCGTCGCGAGCTCGGGCGTCACCTTCTTCCGCAGCCTCGGCGGCACCGTCGGCGTCTCGGTGATGGGTGCGGTGCTCGCAAACTCGCTCACCGGGCTGTTCGCCGACGGCAAGGAGCGCCTGGGCGCCGCGATCGCGCAGCTCGGCGAGAAGGGCGCCGATGTCGCGGCGCAGCTCACCAGCGGCACGTTGCCCGAGGTGCGCCTGCTCCCCGAGCCCGTGCGCTCGATCATCGAGGACTTCTACGCGCAGGCGATCTCGCACGCCTTCGTCATCGGCATCCCGCTCGCCATCATCAGCCTCGTGGCGATCCTGTTCCTGCCGAACCGGCCGCTGACGACGATGACCACGAGCGAGCGGGCGTCGGCGGATGCCGCGGCCGACGGTGCCGGCGAGACGGCGATCGCCGACTCCGTCGCCCTCTCGGGTGCGGCGACCACCGGCACCCTGACCGTCGTCGACGGCCGCGGCTCGACGGGAACGGCATCCGATGACCGCCGCTGATCACCCGATCGACGCCTCGGAGGCGCGGACCGCTGCGGTCCGCGCCCTCGAGGCGGAGTTCAGCGATCTGATCACGCACTTCCGTCGCCTCATCCTGGAGAACGCGAACCGAGTGAGCCCCGGCATGCTCCCCGGGGCATACAAGGCGTTCACGACGATCGCGCGCTGCGAGCAGGCGACCGTGTCGATGCTCGCCGAGCGGATGCTGATGGACAAGGGGCAGGCCAGCCGCACCGTCCGCGAGCTCGAAGACCTCGACCTCGTCGAGCGCACGGCCGATCCGTCGGATCGCCGCTCGTCGATCCTGCGCCTCACGCCCCACGGACAGGAGCGCCTCGCGCTCGCCCGCAAACCCCAGGAGGGCATGCTCATGCAGTCGCTCACCGACTGGGACATCGACGACATCGAGAGCCTCACCCGACTCCTGCACGCCCTCGCCTCCGGCGGCACGCCCGGCATGCCGACCGCCGCTCAGGGCTGAAGGACCGCCCGCGCCTCGGCGGCGATCTCGGCGGCGATCGTGTCGAGCAGGGCGGAGCGCAGGTTCCACTGCTGCCAGTAGAGCTGCACGCGCAGCGCCGGGGCGCCGAGGTGCACCAGCCCCGCAGCCTCCTGCACGGCCGGGACCATCCCCCATCCGAGCCCCAGTTCGACCGCGCGCGCGTAGTCGTGGGATGCCGGGACGTAGTGCCGCGGGATGCCCTCGGGCGAGACGCCCTGTGTGCGCAACCACTCGTGCTGCAGCGTGTCGCGGCGGTCGAGGTCCACGAAGGGCGCGACGGCGAGAGCATCCGCCGTCACCCCGCCCGGGAACCATCGCTGCGCATACCCGGGGGCCGCGGCCGCCCGGTACTCGAGCACCCCGAGCGGCGAGACCGAGCAGCCCGCCACCGGTGCGCTCTCGCTGGTCACCGCGGCCATCACGTCGCCGGACTCGAGCAGGCGCGCGGTGAAGTTCTGATCGTCGCGATGAAGATCGAAGTCGATGCCGTGCCGCTCCGCGAGGCGAGCGAGCGGAGGCAGGAACCACGTCGCCATCGAGTCGGCGTTGACGGCCAGCGGGATGACGGGCCTGCTCGTCGGGATGCCGTCGTCGACACCGAGTCCGGTCAGGGCATCCTGCTCGAGCAGAGCGATCTGGCGAGCGAGGCGTACCACCGACTCCCCCGCCTCGGTGAGTCGGACGGGCTTGGTGCGCACGAGCAGGATGCGCCCCAGCTGCTGCTCCAGCGTCTTCACCCGCTGGCTGACCGCGGACGGGGTGATGCGCAGCGCGCGGGATGCCGCGTCGAGCGTGCCTTCGTCGGCGACGGCGGCGAGAGTGGCGGCCAGTTCGGGATCGATCCTCACATTAGCGATGCTAATGGTTCTGAAGGAATCTGCGCTGGCTCTTTATGGACGCGCTTTCTACGCTGAGACCATGCTCTCGGTGCTCTCCGGCCTCGGCCTCGGCCTCTCCCTCATCGTCGCGATCGGCGCGCAGAACGTCTTCGTGCTGCGTCAGGGCATCCGCCGCGAGCACGTTCTCGCGGTCGTCGTGATCTGCGCGCTCTCGGATGCCGCGCTCATCATCGCCGGCGTCGCCGGGCTCGGATTCGTCATCGCCGCCGCCCCCTGGCTCGTCGTCGTCGCCCGCTGGGCCGGGGCGCTCTTCCTGCTGACCTACGGCCTGCTCGCCGCCCGTCGCGCCTGGCGCGGCGAGGGCCAGGCGCTGGATGCCTCGGAGCCCGCGGGCGAGACCGTCCCCTCTGCGGGCGGCACGGCCACCGCGACGCGCACCGCCCTGGCGCCGGTGGTCCTCACCGTCCTCGCCCTCACCTGGCTGAACCCGCACGTGTACCTCGACACCGTGCTGATGCTCGGCTCGATCGCCGCGACGCACGGCGAGGAGCGCTGGCTCTTCGCCGCCGGCGCGGTGACGGCCAGCATCCTGTGGTTCACCGCTCTCGGCTTCGGCGCCCGCCACCTGGGCCGTTGGCTGCGGACGCCGCGCTCGTGGAGGATCCTCGACGCGCTCATCGCCGTCGTGATGATCGCACTCGCCGTCAGCCTCGTGCTGCCCGTTCTGGGTTGAGGGCGCGCTTCCGGGTCAGATGCCGTCGAGGGGGCGCAGGATGCGCGTGAGGAAGCGCTGCGTGCGCTCGTGCTTCGGGGCGCTGAAGAGCTCGTCCGGCGGCCCCTGCTCGACCACCACGCCGCCGTCCATGAACAGCACGTGATCGGCGGCCTCGCGGGCGAAGCTCAGCTCGTGGGTGACGACGGCCATGGTCCAGCCCTCGTCGGCGAGCTCCTTGATCACCAGCAGCACCTCACCCACCAGCTCGGGGTCGAGCGCACTGGTCGGCTCGTCGAACAGCAGCAGGTCGGGCTTGAGAGCGAGTGCACGCACGATGCCGACGCGCTGCTGCTGACCGCCCGAGAGCTGATGGGGTCGAGCATCCGCCTTGTCGGCGAGACCCACGCGGTCGAGCAGGGCCCGCGCCTCGGCCACGACCTCGGCCTTCGGGCGCCCCTGCACCCGCCAGGGACCCTCGATCACGTTCTCGAGCACGGTGAGGTGCGGGAAGAGGTTGTGGTGCTGGAACACCATCGCCGAGCGATCGCGCAGGGCGAGACGCTTCTGCTTCTGCACGCGCGGCTTCGGGCGAGCGTCCGGGGCGAAGTCGATGTCGGGTCCACCCGCGACGACGATCGTGCCGGCATCCGGGGTCTCGAGGCCGTTGAGCGCGCGCAGCACGGTCGTCTTGCCGGAGCCGCTGGGGCCGACGAGCACGACGACCTCTCCGCGGTGCAGCGTCAGATCGATGCCGCGGAGCACCTCGTTGTCGCCGAAGCTCTTGCGGAGGCCGCGGGCGGCGAGCAGCTCCTCGCTCTGCGGGGCCTGGGGCGGGAGTGCGATCGGGTCAGTGGGCGACACGGCTGTCGAGCCTCCTCTCGAGGGCGCTCTGGCCGAACGACAGCACGAGGCAGAACACCCAGTAGACCAGCGCCGCGGCGAGGTAGAGCACCATGAACTCGTAGGTGGTCGAGGCGATCTGCTGCGCCACCTTGAACAGCTCGGTCACGAGGATCAGCGACGCGAGCGAGGTGTCCTTCACGAGCGAGATGAACGTGTTCGACAGCGGGGGCACCGACACCCGCGCGGCCTGCGGCAGGACGATGCGCGTCAGCGTGCGGGTGCGGTTCATGCCCACCGTGTACGCGGCCTCCCACTGCCCCTGCGGCACGGAGAGGATCGCGGCACGCACGACCTCGGCGCCGTAGCCGCCGACGTTCAGCGACAGGGCGATGATCGCACTCGGCCAGGGATCGATCGTGATGCCGATCGAGGGCATGCCGTAGAAGATCACGAACAGCTGCACGAGCAGCGGGGTGCCGCGGATCACCGAGATGTAGAACCGGGCGACTCCCGAGACGATCGGGTTCACCGAGATCCGCATCAGGGCGACGCCGACCGCGATGAGGAGCCCCAGGGCGAACGACGCCAGCGCGAGCGGGACCGTCGCCGTCAGACCCGCCAGGGCGATCGGCCCGAGCGAGTCCAGGAACAGCTGCCAGGGGCTCTCCATCGGTTACTGCGAGACGTCTTCGCCGAAGTACTTCTCGCTGATCTCGGCGATCGTGCCGTCTGCGCGCAGCTCTTCGAGCGCGGCGTCGACGGCTTCGACGAGCGACTCCTTGTCCTTCGTGAAGGCGAAGGCCTGCTCGCCCGCCTCGTCGGTCTCGGCAGCGATCTTGAGGCCCGTCGGGCTGTTGGTCGTCTCGTAGTCGAGGAAGGTGAGCTTGTCGTTGATGGTCGCGTCGACGCGGCCCTGACGCAGCAGCTCGACGGCCTGCGCCCAGCCCTCGACGCCCTCGACCTTGGCGCCGGACTCCTCGGCGAGGTCCTTCCAGTTGCTCGTGAGCGACTGGGCGGTGGTCTTGCCCTCGAGGTCGGCGAACGACGAGATGGAGTCGTCGTCATCGGCGACCACGATCACGCCGGGCGACACGGTGTACGGCGTGCTGAAGAGGTACTTCGCCGTGCGGTCGTCGTTGATCGTGACCTGGTTCGCGATCACGTCGAAGCGGCCCGCGTCGAGCCCCGCGAAGATCGCGTCCCACTGGGTCTCCTCGAAGGTGACCTCGAGGCCCAGCTTGTCGGCGACGGCCTCGATGATCTCGACGTCGTAGCCGGTGAGCTCGCCCGCGCCGTTGTCGTCGTGGAAGCTGAAGGGGCGGTAGGTGCCCTCGGTACCGACCGTGAGCGTGCCCTCCGTCGCGAGGCCGAAGTCGGAGGATGCCGAGCTCTCGTCGCCCGACGTGCTGGCGGGCGTGCTCGAACCGCTGCAGGCGGTGAGCGCCGCGGCGGCGACGACGAGTGCGGTGACGGCGATGAGACGACGGGACATGAACCCTCCTGGGGCATAAGGTGCGCGGTGCGATTTTACGCGACCGCGGCGGGACTCCCCCACAGTACGTGGAGTCGAGGGGGTGGCGGGCCGGCGATGACGTTGCGTTGCGGTTTTGGTATATCGGGCGCGGATGCCGGGACGCAGAAACGCCCCCGGGCGGACCCGGGGGCGTTTCGGTGACTCAGCGTCAGATGGAGTTGACGTCCAGCGGGATGCCGGGGCCGAACGTGGTCGACACCGCACCCTTCTGGATGTAACGGCCCTTCGAGCTGGACGGCTTGAGGCGGACGATCTCCTCGAGCGCTGCGCCGATGTTCTCGTCGAGCTGCTCGGCGGTGAAGGAGGCCTTGCCGACGACGAAGTGCACGTTGGCGTGCTTGTCGACGCGGAACTCGATCTTTCCGCCCTTGATCTCCTCGACGGCCTTGGCCGTGTTCGGGGTCACGGTGCCGGTCTTCGGGTTCGGCATCAGGCCGCGCGGACCCAGGACCTTGCCGAGACGACCGACCTGGCCCATGAGCTCCGGGGTGGAGACGGCCGCGTCGAACGCGGTCCAGCCGCCGGCGACCTTCTCGATGAGCTCGGCGCCGCCGACCTCATCGGCACCCGCAGCGATCGCTGCCTCGGCTGCGGGGCCGGTGGCGAAGACGATGACGCGGGCGGTCTTGCCGGTGCCGTGGGGCAGGATGACGGTGCCGCGCACCATCTGGTCCGCCTTGCGGGGGTCGACGGAGAGCTTCAGCGCGACCTCGACGGTCGAGTCGAACTTCGACGAGCCGGTCTCCTTCGCGAGGGCGACTGCCTCGGTCGGGGTGTAGAAACGGTCTGCCTCGATCTTCTCGGCGGCAGCCTTGTAAGCCTTGGACTTAGCCATGATTATTCTCCTCAGCCCTCGACCGTGATGCCCATGGAACGGGCGGTTCCGGCGATGATCTTCGAGGCGGCCTCGATGTCGTTCGCGTTCAGGTCGGCCTGCTTCTGCTCGGCGATCTGACGGACCTGCTCCTTGGTGATCTTCGCGACCTTGACGGTGTGCGGGGTCGACGAGCCCTTGGGCACGCCGGCGGCCTTCTTGATGAGCTCCGCTGCGGGCGGGGTCTTCAGGATGAAGGTGAAGCTGCGGTCCTCGTAGACGGTGATCTCGACGGGGATGACGTTGCCGCGCTGCGACTCGGTCGCGGCGTTGTACGCCTTGCAGAACTCCATGATGTTGACGCCATGCTGACCGAGCGCGGGGCCGATCGGCGGCGCCGGGTTGGCTGCACCGGCGTTGATCTGAAGCTTGATCAGGCCGGTCACCTTCTTCTTCGGTGCCATTTCCTCTTCCTTTCCTCGAACGGATGCCGGATGCATCCGCTCTCCCGCGATCCGGCGATTCCGGACGGCGGTGATGTTCGCACGCACGCAGAAACGGCGCACAAACCATAGAAGTCTACCGGATGGATGCCGCAGCTCGCACCTCGCGCGACGCGCGGGTGTTCCCAGCCGGAAGTCGGATACGGATGCGAGGGTGAACGGGTCAGCCACCGCCACCTCGGCACGAGAGGTGGCAGGAGAAGGAGAGCACGAATGGGACTGTTCCGCCGCACGCCGAAGACCCCGACTCCCCCACCCGCACCGCGCGTCGAAACCGCGCCGCCGACGACGGCGATGCCGATCATCCGCGGCGACCTCGAGGCGGAACTGGCCGCCGAGCTCGACGGCGGTGCTCCGGTTCGCGGAGCCGCGTTCTCCGGCCGGGGTCTGCGCCTGCAGCATCCGCCCGAGGCGGAGTTCGCCGCAGCGCACGCGCAGACGTTCGCCGACGCCGTGCGGAACATCGACGGCATCACTCTCGACTACTCGGTCGAGAGTCTGCGCACGGTCGACGGCGTGCTCGGGAACTTCGAGGAACCCGGCAGCGACGCCGTGGCGGAGACCGTGCTCGCCGCCGGGTTCTACGTGGGCGAGGTGATGGTGCGCCAGCACGGCTACAGATGGGTGAAGACTCCGGAGTACGTACCTCTCCGGGCTCCGTTCGACCTTCTGGTCGTCGGCCCGAAGGGCGACTATTCCAATCCGCTGAGCAAGGCGTTCAAGCGCGTGGAGAACGGCCCGGAGGACAGCGTCGCGTACTTCGTGGTCGCGATGGTCGCCGCGGCTGATCGCGACTAGCGACCGAACGCAGAACGCCCCGCCGGACGGACCGGCGGGGCGTTCTGCGTGAAGAGTTCTGGGTCAGATCATCTTCGTGACCTGGTCGAACGACAGCTCGACCGGGGTCTCGCGCTCGAAGAGCGAGACGAGGACCGTGAGCTTGCCGCTCTCGGGCTTGATCTCGCTGATCGAACCGGGAAGGCCCGCGAACGAACCCTCCTTGATGGTGATCGTCTCGCCGACCTCGAAGTCGACCTCTGCCGGCAGCGGACGGGCGACGGCGACGCCGCCCTTCGACGCGATGTTCTTGGCGGTCGGCACGTCCTTGACCTCGACGAGCGACTTCAGCATGTTGAAGGCCTCTTCGAAGCGCAGCGGCGTGGGGTTGTGGGCGTTGCCCACGAAGCCCGTGACACCCGGGGTGTGGCGCACGACCGACCAGGTGTCTTCCGTGAGCTCCATGCGCACGAGCACGTAGCCGGGGATGCGCACGCGGGTGACCATCTTGCGCTGGCCGTTCTTGATCTCGACGACGTCCTCCATCGGGACCTCGACCTGGTAGATCTCGTCCTCGACCTCGAGCGTCGACTTGCGCTGCTCGATGTTCGCCTTGACCTTGCGCTCGAAGCCCGCGTACGAGTGGATGACGTACCACTTGCCGGGAAGCATCCGCAGGTCGAGGCGGAACGCCTCGTAGGGGTCTTCCTCGGAGTCCTCGTCGGCCTCGTCGGCCTCGACGTCGGCGGCGGGACGGTCTTCCTCACCGTTCACGTCGGGCCCGTCGTAGGGGGTGACCTCGTCGGCCTCGGCGGCCTCGAGCTCGGCCGTCTCTTCGGCCACTGCGTCGTTCAGGACCTCGGCGGCGGCTTCGGACTCCGCTGCCTCGTCCAGGTTGAGAGCGTCGTTCACGATCGCGTCCGCCTCCGGGTCTTCGATTTCGATGTCGTCGTCGGTGTCATCGCCGTCTTCGTCCTCGACGTGCACGGCCACGTGCTCCGCCGACTCGGATGCGCGCTCTTCCTCGGCGAGGATGTTGCCCTCCTGGGCCTCGTCCTCTTCGCTGGACTGCTCTGCGGCAGGTGCCCAGTCGGCGTCGTCGGAATATCGTTCAGACACGTTGCTTCTTTCCACTCACCGCGGCGAGAGCCGTGGAGACTTTTCGGTCAGCCTGCGGCGCGAGCCGCGGGGGTGTCATCAGCCGGGGATACCGAACACGTAGTGCGTCACGAACGCGAAGAACGTGTCGAGGCCGTAGACGATACCCATCACGATCAGGACGAAGACGAGCACGACCGCGGTGAACTTGAACAGCTCTTTGCGGGTCGGCGTGACGACCTTGCGCAGTTCGGAGATGACCTGGCGGATGAACAGGGCGATGCTTCCGAAGAACCGGGAGAAGGGGTTGCCCTTCTTCTCGCGGGCGGCGCCAGCCGCGATGACCTCGCCGCGCGGTTCGTCCTGACTCATCCTGAATGTACCTTTCGTGTGTCAGCGTGCGCTGACGCGCAGGGCGGACAGGAATCGAACCTGCAACCTGCGGTTTTGGAGACCGCTGCTCTGCCAATTGAGCTACCGCCCTAGAGACCGGGAGGTCTCGGGGTGTTCCCACATCCTTTCACGGAATGACTCGGAGTGACCCGGGGCACGGCGAAAGAATGCAGAGAACAAACTGCTCCCCCAGTGTACGGCATCCGACGTCGCCCGCCGAACCGGGGCGACGTCGGCGCCCTCTTGTAGGCTTCGATGCGGGGAATCTCTGGGAGGGGTGTCGATGACAGCGGATGTGCAGCAGTTCCAGGTCGATCTGCGCGGCGTCGTCGACCTCCTGAGCCGCCACATCTACTCCAGCCCCCGGGTCTATCTGCGCGAGCTGCTGCAGAACGCCCGTGACGCGATCACCGCCCGACGAGAGGTCGACGGCGAGGGCGGACGGATCCGCATCACCCCGCTCACCGCCGAGAACGGCGAGTTCGTGCTGCGCGACGACGGCGTGGGACTCACGCTCACCGAGGTCGCCGATCTGCTCGCCACCGTCGGCCGCAGCTCCAAGCGCGACATCTTCGACCTGCCCCGCAGCGACTACCTCGGCCAGTTCGGGATCGGCCTGCTCAGTTGCTTCATGGTCGCCGACACCATCGTCATCCGCTCCCGCAGCGCGAAGGGCGGGGCGTCGGTCGAGTGGACGGGCAGCTCGGACGGCACCTTCCAGGTCGCCGAGATCGACGAGGAGCTGCCGATCGGCACGAGCGTGCACCTCGTGCCGCGCTTCGACGCGGGCGACCTGCTGCGCCCCGCCGCGGTGAACGAGCTCGCGACCGCGTTCGGCGAGTTCCTCCCCGTGCGGGTCACGATCGACTCCGGCGCGGGCGACCTCGATATCACGCACCCGGCCCCGTTCCTCGACGGCACCCCCGAAACCGCCGTGCAGTACGGCCGCGAACTGCTCGGCGCGGCGCCCCTCGACGTCATCGAACTGCACGAGCCGGCCACCGGCACCCGCGGACTCGCCTACGTGCTGCCCTTCGCTCCTCCTCCCGGCGCACGGCAGGCCACGCGCATGTACCTCGGCCGGATGCTCCTCTCGGAGCGCGCCGCCGACGTGCTCCCCGACTGGGCGTTCTTCGTCAGAGCGGTCGTCGACTCCACCGGGCTCGCGCCCACCGCGAGCCGCGAATCGCTCGTCGAGGACGCGGCACTCGAACGCGTGCGCGAACAGCTCGGCGCCGGCATCCGCCGCTGGATCCTCGAGCTCGGTCTGCGCGAGCCGCACCGGCTGGCCCAGTTCGTGGCGATCCACGAGCTCGGGCTCAAGTCGCTCGTGCGCCACGACGAGGAACTGGCCCGGTTCATCACCCGGTGGCTGACCGTCGAGACGACCCACGGCACGATGCAGCTGGGCGACCTCGTCGAACGCTACCCGCACGTGCGCTACGCCTCGTCGGTCGACGAGTTCCGCCAGGTCGCCGGCATCTCGCCGGCATCCGAGGTGCTCGTCAACGGCGGCTACCTCTACGACGCCGACCTCGTGCGCATGCTGCCGGACCTCTACCCCGCCGTGACGATCGAGAAGGTCGACGTCACCGGTGAACTCGACCGGCTCGACCCTCCGCCGCTCGACGACCGCGACGCCGCCGTCGCCCTCGAGGCCAGGGCGAGCGCCGTGCTCGCGGCCTCGTCGTGCGCGGTCGTGGTGCGATCGATCGACCGCCCCGACCTGACCGGCCTGTACGTCGCCGACCCGGACGTGCTGCGTGCGATCGACCGCGGCCGCACGAAGGGCATCACCGGCTCGCTCTGGGGCGGTGTGCTCGACAAGATCGACCAGACGCTGTCCTCCGCCCGCGACGACGACCTGAGCGCGCGCCTGTGCCTGAACTGGTCGAACCGCGTCGTGCGCGCGCTGGTCCGCGTCGATGACGACGCCGTGTTCGCGCGCACCCTCCAGCTGCTGTACATCCAGGCCCTGCTCGCCGGGCACCACCCGCTCAGCGATGCCGACCGCACGCTGATGACCACGGCTCTCAGCGACCTCGTCTCGCTCTCGGCCGGTCTCGAAGAGGACGCGTTCCCCTTCGAGGGCACCGCCGACGGGCCCGCCCGCTGATTCCCGCACCGAGGAGATGTCCATGACCCGTCCGAAGAAGCGCTTCTCGCAGCTCATCGAAGAGATCGACCGCACGCCCTGGGGCCCCGCCGAGCAGACGCTCGTCGCCGAGGCGGTCGCTCTCGCGCAGGAGATCGGCGACGAGCAGCTCGAGTACCAGGCGCGCATGCGGCAGACCGCATCGGCGAACATGAACGGCGCGACCGACGTCATGCTCAACTCGTTCGCCTGGTGCCTCGCCCGCCACGACGCCGACCCCGGCCGGTTCCCCGCCGACCTCGAGTACGGCGGCGCCGACCTGATGTGGCAGTTCAAGTGGATGGCGTCGTCGCTGCGCTCCTCCCCCGCGTTCTCGCAGGAGCAGATCGCTGCGGTGCTCGACGACATGGAGAACCACTACCGCGCGGCCGACCTCGGACTCAGCGGCGTGCTCACCGCCCGCTTCGAAGACGCGTGGGACGCGGGACGCATCGACGATGCCGAGGCGCTGCGCGTGCAGCTCGAGGCCACCCCGCGCGACGATCACAGCCACTGCGACGCCTGCGGGCGCAGCCAGTTCGCCGGGTTCTTCGCAGAGACGGATCGGGATGCCGACGCCATCCGCCTCGTCGAAGAGATGATCGAGGGCGGTTTCTCGTGCGGCGAGGAACCCGAGCACGCCCTCTCGCGCGTGCTGGTGCCGTACTTGCGCAACGGGCGGGGCGAAGAGGCCAAGACCGCGCACCTGCGCAGCTACCGGCTCGCGAAGGACAACCCCGACAACCTCCGCATCGTCGCGAACAACATCGTCTTCACCGCGATCACCGGCAACGAGGCGCGCGCACTGTCGCTCGTCGAACGGCACATCGGCTGGCTCGCGCACGACGGACTCAATGTCGACGCGCACTTCGCCGCACTCGCCGCGTTCGCCGTCGCGCTCGACCGCGTCGCCGCGACCGGTCATGGCGAGACCCCGGTGCGGGGAGCGGATGCCGCGGCCCTCGTGCCGTTCTTCGGACCGCACGACGGTCCCTGGAGCGCCGCCGACCTCGCCGCAGCCGCCTGGGCGACGGCCGAGCGCCTCGGTGCGGAGTTCGACCGCCGCGACGGTACCGACGGTCACGCCCGCGCACTCGAGCGAATGCGCGCGCTCGGAACCGAGAGCTACGACGTGCCGATCCGCTCGGATGCCTTCGTCGCACAGCCCGCCACCGTCGATCCGACGGACGCCGACGGCTGGTACGAGCGCGCGATGCAGCTCGCCCAGTACGGCGACGAGCAGGGCACCCTCGCCGCGCTCCCGCACGCCCTCGAGGTCGCCGACCCCGAGAAGCGCGCGCAGCTGCTGTCGATGCGCCTCGGCATCCTCGTCGCGCTCGATCGTGCCGAGGAGGCGTGGCCGGTGCTTCCCGAGCGCATCGCCGCGCTGCGCGCGGCAGGGAAGGCCGAGCAGGCCGATCTCGAGGAACGCCTCGGGCTCGCGACCTTCGGCCTCGCGACCCCCGAGGATGCCGCTGCCCTCGACCGCGAGCTCGCCGACGCCACGGCTCTGCCGGCGTGGTCGCGGGGAGATCTCGCCCTGAGCCGGGCATCGCTGCACCTGCGCGGCGACGACGCCGACGCCGCGCTGAACCTCGCCGAGCAGGCGGCGCGCGCATTCGCGGAGGCCGAGGACGCCCGCCTGTCGAACACGACGACGCTCGTCGCGATCTCGGCGTTGCTGCACAAGGGCGACACCGAAGCGGCATCCGCTCTGCTCGACCGGCTGATCGCGCAGGACGACCTCAGCACGGGCCACCGGGCGCACGCACTCGAGACGCGGGCCCGCATCCGTGGCGGCAGCGGCGACTTCGCCGAGGGCGCTGCCGATGCCGACGAGGTCTGCCGCCTGATCGCGGGCCTCGGGGCCACCCGTGCACTCGGCTCGGCCCACCTGCTCGCGGGCGCGCTGTGGGAGGACGCCGGCGAGCCCGAGAAGGCCGTCGCGCGGTTCCGGGTGCTCGCGCGCATCGCCGCACAGGAAGGGGCGGATGCCACGGGCGCCGACTTCCGTCTCGCGCGTGCGATGCTCGCGGCCGGCGATGCGGAGGAGGCCGCCGAGCTGTTCGGTACCGTGCTCGAGCGCGAGGAGAAGGCCGAGGTCGAACCCGCCTCGCGCGCCGCCACGGCGATGCTGCTCGCCCGCTCGCTCGCCACGGCGGGCGAGTTCGGTCAGGCGGTCGGCGCGTACGGCTACGCCGCCGACCTGTTCGGCCAGGGCGAGGAGTACGCGGATCAGGCCAGCGCCATGAGCGAGCAGGCCAAGATCCTCGCCCGCTTCGACGAGAACGACGATGCGCTCGCGCTGCTCGAATCGGCCGCCGACATCGTGCGTCGCGCACCCGACGCCGTGGGCGTCATGGCCGATGTGCTGCACAACCTCGGACAGGCCTACGGCGGGCGCGGCGACGAGCGGGCGTTCGCGCTCTTCGACGAGGTCGCAGCCCTCGCGACCGAGCACGAGGCCGACTGGCTGCGCGCCGATGTCACGGACTCCCGCGGGCGCGCGCTCGCCCAGCTCGGACGGATCGACGAGTCCGTCGCCGCCGCGCTCACCGCCGCCGATGCCTTCGCGACCATCGGAGACACCGGCTCCGCCGGGGGCTCGGAGCTGTTCGCCGCCCGCGTGCTCGTCTCGAACGAGCGCGGTTCCGATGCGGTGGCCGTGTACCGCAGTGCGATCGAGCACGGGGCGGAGTTCCCGCAGCTGCGACAGGTCGCGGCCCTCGAACTCGGCGACGTGCTCGAGGGACTCGGCCGTCACGGCGAGGCCGCCGAGGTGCGGGCACTCGTCGAGAGCTGAGTCTCTCGCGGCGGGCCCTTCGACAGGCTCAGGGACCCAGATTCCTGGATCCCTGAGCGCAATGGAGGGTCAGAGGAACTGGCGCCAGTTCGCGCGTGCCAGGTCGAGGAGTTCGTCGCCACGTCCCGACATGACCGTGCGGATGGCGTAGAGCGCGAAGCCCTTGACCTGCGCCGCCTCGATCGCCGGGGGCATCGACAGCTCCTGGCGCTCGGTGACGACGTCGAGCAGCGCGGGGCCATCGTGCGCGAGGACCTCGCGGACGGCATCCGGCAGGTCCTCGCTGTTCTCGACCCGACGCGCGAAGATGCCCATCGCCTCGGCGATCGCCGCGAAACTCGGGTTCGTCAGGTCGGTGCCGTAGGTGACGAAGCCCGCCGCCTTCATCTCGAGCTCGACGAAGTTGAGCGAAGAGTTGTTCACGACGATCGTCTTCACCGGCAGGTGGTTCTGGGTGAGGGTGATCAGCTCGCCGAGCATCATCGCGAGTCCGCCGTCGCCCGCGAGCGCGACGACCTGCCGGTCGGGGTGCGCGACCTGCGCCCCGATACCGTGCAGCAGCGCGTTCGCCATCGACCCGTGCGTGAACGAGCCGATTAGACGGCGCTGCTCGGTCATGTGCAGGTAGCGGGCCGCCCAGACGGTGGGAGACCCGACATCGGCGGTGAAGATCGCGTCGTCTGCGGCGTGGTCGTTCAGCAGCTTCGCGAGGTACTGCGGATGGATCGGACGCCCCGGCTTCGTCGGCACCGCGAGGTCGTCGAGCTTCGCACGGGTCTTGCGGTAGTGCGCGAGGGCGTCGTCGAGGTGGCCGCGGTCGTCCTTGCGGGCGATGCGCGGGAGAAGGGCTTCGGCCGTCGCACGTACGTCGCCGACGAGGCCCAGATCGAGCGGATGCCGCTTGCCGAGCTGCGAGCCGCGGATGTCGACCTGGATCGTCTTCGCCTTGTCGGGATAGAACTGCTCATAGGGGAAGTCACTGCCGAGCACCAGGAGCGCGTCGGCGGACTCCATCGCGCGATAGCCCGAGGCGAATCCGAGCAACCCCGTCATGCCCACGTCGAACGGGTTGTCGTACTCGATGAACTCCTTGCCGCGGAGCGCGTGGACGATGGGTGCGCCGAGAGCATCCGCGAGGGCGATGACCTCGTCGTGCGCTCCCTCGACGCCGGCGCCCGCGAGGATCGTGACCTTCTTCGCAGCGTTGAGCAGGGTCGCCGCCTTCTCGAGCTCGGGGCCGCTGGGCACGACGACCGGGCGGGTGCGCTCGATCACGACGCTGCGGTCGTCGGCGATCTCGGAGAGTGCGACGTCGCCCGGAATCACCAGCACGGCGACGCCGCGCTTCTCGATCGCCGCGCGCATCGCGATCTCCATCAGCCGCGGCATCTGCTTGGTGTCGGCGACGTACTCGACGTACACGCTGCACTCGCGGAACAGCTCCTGCGGGTGCGTCTCCTGGAAGTAGCCCGTGCCGATCTCGTTCGTCGGGATGTGCGCGGCGATGGCGAGCACCGGAACACGCGAGCGATTGGCGTCGTACAGACCGTTGATCAGGTGGAGGTTTCCCGGCCCGCAGGAGCCCGCGACGACCGCGAGGTCGCCCGTGGTGGCGGCATCCGCAGCGGCGGCGAAGGCGGCGGCCTCCTCGTGGCGCACGTGGACCCAGCGGATCGTGCCGTCCTTTCGGAGGGCGTCGGTGAAACCGTTGAGCGAATCGCCCGGCAGTCCGTAGACCCGGTCGATCCCGTTGGCGTGCAGAGTCTTGACGATGTTCTCAGCGACATTGGCCATGCTTCGACCCTACGCCCGCCCCGGCCCGCGCGGTCTGATCGGGTGTCGAGTGCCGGCTCGGCATCCGTCGGGTCCTTCGTGGCCGCGTGCGCCCCGTGAGGGGTCAGAACACGCCCTGCCCTCTCCGGGCTGTAAGGCGTGTCGTGACCCCTCACGCGAGCGCTTCTGCGCCGTGCGACGTGAGGGGTCAGAACACGCCGCTTCCGGCCCCCCGAGGAGGCGTGTTCTGACCCCTCAGATCACGCCGCGCCCGCGAGCAGCCGACGCACACGCCGCACGAGCGCGGCAGGATCGTCGAAGTCGCGGCGCGTGACTGTCACATATCGGTACCCGAGCGCCTCGAGCTCCGCGCGACGGATCTGATCGCGACTCCACTGGTCGGGGTCACGATGGTGATCGCCGTCGTACTCGATGATCAAACGCGACTCGGGGTAGAGCATGTCGACCCGGGCGATGAAGCGGTGCCCGTCTCGGATCTCCACATTGCACTGCGGCGTGGGGAGACCGGCCTCGATCAGGATCAGGCGCACCATCGATTCGCGCGGCGATTCGGCTCGGTCGTCGGCCAACTCCAGGGCGCGTTCCCTCGGCCTCGCGCCGCGCCCACCGCGAAACCGATGGTGAGCGCTCATCAACCCATCGAGGGTGGCGATCGGATGCCGACGGCTGATGATCGCGTCGGTGAGGGCGAGGAGGTGCGGAAGCGAGAGAACTCGCGATACATCGACCCACAGCCGAGCCGGCGCGAGAACACGGATGCCGTCGACGACGAGGACATCGTCCTCCTCCGTTTCGAGTCGGTGCCCGAGAACTCCGGCTCGTCGGATCCGAGTCTCGGCCCGGGCCACGCCGATTCGGGGACGCGCCCAGGCATCCGCCTCTTCCTTCATCGGGAGTGGCAGACCCCAGAGCAGCGCTGCCGTGATGTTGCAGACGAAGGCGTGCGAGGGCAGCGCCTCGAGGAGGAGTCGCAGCTTCTCCGTGTTCTCGAGCGCGACCCGAGCGCGTGTGCCGTGGAACGGCCGATCGAGGTCTTTCGCCCGCATCCGTTTGAGGGTCACTCCTTCGGTGAGCGCTGCAGAGACGGTGAACGCGGTGGGCAGAGCTGACGGAAGCGGGGACGGACGCATCCGCCGATCGTGCCGTTCTCGCGAGCGTCATGAGCACCTCGAGGCCGTTACACCCCGGATTTTGTGCAGAACGCAAGAGAGTCGCGGGCTGTGCAGAACCCATGAGGGGTCACGACACGCCGCACGGGTGGCGTGCCCTGCGGCGTGTTGTGACTCCTCACGGGAGGACGCGCGCGAGACCGCACCCGAAGAGTCAGAAAACGCCGCCTCCCGGGCGGGAAGGCGGCGTTTCTTGACCCCTCGCGAGAGGGTACGCAAGGGCGGTCAGCCGATGCGGATGAGCTTCTTGTTGACGAACTCGTCGGCGGCGAGGTGGCCGAGCTCGCGCGAGGTGCCGCTGCGCTTCACGCCGCCGAAGGGCAGCTCGGGGCTGTCGGCGAGCACGAGGTTGACGTAGACCATGCCGGCCTCGATCCTGTCGGCCACGCGCTCGGCCTGTGCGGCATCGGTCGTGAAGACGTACGAGCCGAGACCGAAGGTCGTGTCGTTCGCGAGATCGACGGCGGCATCCTCGTCGGCGACGCGATACACGACGGCCGCGGGCCCGAAGAGCTCCTCGCGGTAGACGTTCATCGCGGGCGTGACGTCGGCGAGCACGGTGGGGGCGAAGAAGGCGCCCTCGCGGGTGCCGCCCGTGAGCAGCGTCGCGCCCTGCTCGACGGCCTGATCGATCTGCTTCTGCAGGTTCTCGGCCGCCGTCTCGGACGACACCGGCCCGAGCACCGTGTCGTCGAGCGTCGGATCGGATGCCTCGACCGCCGCCATCGCCGCCGTGAACTTCTCGACGAAGGCGTCGTAGAGGTCGTCGACGATGATGAAGCGCTTGGCGCCGTTGCAGGCCTGGCCGTTGTTGTCGAGACGCGCGTCGACACCGGCCTGTACGGTGGCGTCGAGGTCATCCGTCGACAGCACGATGAACGGATCGGACCCGCCGAGCTCGAGAGCCACCTTCTTGAGGTTGCGTCCGGCGATCTCGGCGACTGCGGCACCGGCGCGCTCCGATCCCGTGAGCGAGACGCCCTGCACGCGCCAGTCGGCGATCATCGTCGCGATCTGCTCGTTCGTGGCGAGCACGTTCTGGTACGCGCCCTTCGGGAATCCGGCGTCGTGGTAGATCGCCTCGATCGCGGTCGACGACTCCGGGCACTGCGGCGCGGGCTTGAGCAGGATCGTGTTGCCCACGATCAGGTTCGGCGCCGCGAAACGCACGATCTGGTACGCCGGGAAGTTCCACGGCATGATGCCGACGAGCGGTCCGAGCGACGAGCGACGGATGATCGCCGAGCCGTCGCCGAGGATCGCGATCGGCTGGTCGGCCATGATCGACTCCGCCTGATCGGCGTAGTACTCCGCGATGTCGGCGGCGAAGTCGACCTCGCCCAGAGCAGCCTCGCGGGGCTTGCCCATCTCGCGCACGAAGATGTCGGCCAGCTCTTCGCGGCGCTCGCGGTGCAGCTCGGCCGCACGGCGCAGGAGCGCGGCGCGCTCGGCGACGGTCGAGGTGCGCGACCACTCGCGGTGCGCCTCGTCGGCGGCGACCAGTGCCTCTTCGATCTGCGCGTCCGTGAAGGTGTCGAAGGACGCCAGCGTCTCTCCGGTGGCGGGGTTGATGACGGCGTAGTCGGTCATGGCGTGTCCTCTCGTGGTGGCGTGGGACCCTTCGACGGGCTCAGGGACCCACGCCGGTGTCTGGGTCAGGAGACCGGGATGAGCGTGTACTTGGTGGACAGGTATTCGTGGATGCCCTCGAAGCCGCCCTCGCGGCCGACACCCGACTGCTTGACGCCGCCGAACGGTGCCGCGGCGTTCGAGACGACGCCCACGTTGAGACCCATCATGCCGGTCTCGAGGCCGTCGATCATCCGCTGCCCGCGCTGCAGGTTCTCGGTGAACACGTACGAGACGAGCCCGTACTCGGTGTCGTTGGCGAGACGCACGGCCTCCTCCTCGGTGGAGAAGGTCGAGATCGCGAGCACCGGTCCGAAGATCTCCTCGCGCAGGATCGCACTGCCGGGAACGACGTCGGTGAGGACGGTCGGCTCGTAGTAGGTGCCGACGCCGTCGAGGGCCTTGCCTCCGGCGAGCAGCGTGGCGCCGCGCTCGACGGCGTCGCCGACGAGCTCGGAGGCCTTTGCGACCGCGTCCTCGTCGATGAGCGGGCCGATCGCCACGCCCTCCTCCGTGCCGCGGCCGACCTTCATGGCATTGACGCGCTCGGTCACCTTGCGGGCGAACTCGTCGGCGACGTCCTCGTGCACGATGAAGCGGTTGGCGGCCGTGCACGCCTGGCCGATGTTGCGGAACTTCGCCAGCAGCGCGCCCTCCACGGCCTTGTCGAGATCGGCATCGTCGAACACGACGAACGGGGCGTTGCCGCCGAGTTCCATCGACACGCGCAGCACGCCCTCGGCGGCCTGGGCGATGAGCTTGCGGCCCACCTCGGTCGAGCCCGTGAACGACAGCTTGCGCAGCCGCGGGTCGGCGATGATCGGCGCCGAGAGGGCGCCCGACTTCGAGGTCTGCACGACGTTGACGACGCCCTTCGGGAGCCCCGCCTCTTCGAGCAGCTTGGTGAAGAAGATGGTCGTCAGCGGCGTGAGTGCCGGGGGCTTGATCACGACGGTGCAGCCCGCGGCGAGCGCCGGGGCGATCTTGCGCGTCGCCATCGCGAACGGGAAGTTCCACGGCGTCACGAAGAACGACGGGCCCACGGGGCGCTGCGAGACGACCATGTGCCCGGTGCCCTCGGGGTTGATGCCGTAGCGGCCGCTGATGCGCACGGCCTCCTCGCTGAACCAGCGCAGGAACTCGCCGCCGTAGACGACCTCTCCGCGTGCCTCGGCGAGCGGCTTGCCCATCTCGAGCGTCATGAGCAGCGCGAGGTCCTCCTTGTGCTGCTGCACGAGGTCGAACGCACGGCGCAGGATCTCACTGCGCACGCGCGGCGCGGTCGCCGCCCACGACTCCTGCGCGGCGACCGCCGCGTCGAGGGCGCGGATGCCGTCGTCCGGCGTCGCGTCGGCGATCGTGCGGATCACGGCCCCGGTGGAGGGGTCGGTGACGTCGAAGGTGCCGCCGGCGGAGGCATCCGTCCATTCGCCACCGATGAAGAGGCCGGTGGGGATGCTGTCGAGGAGGGCCTGCTCGGCCGGTGCGATCTGCGTGGTCATGGTTCTCTTTCTCTGAGGAGGCGAGGGGGTCAGCGGCGGCGGAGGCTCGGCGGGGCGTCGATGCCGAGGGTCTGCCCCCGGAAGAACGCGGGGCGCTTGACGGCGTTCCAGATCATCACCGCGATGCCGACGACGATGATGATCATGCCGAGGATGAACACGATCCCGACGCCGCCGACCTGGGCGCCGGAGCCGTAGGCCGGGTCCATGGAGTCGATCAGCGTCGTGACGAACAGCACGGCGAGGATCGCCCCGCCGACGAGCGGGAACAGGAACGTGAAGAACACGTTGCGCACCGAGTCGAACCACTGCTTGCGGAAGTACCAGACGCAGGCGAACGCGGTGATGCCGTAGTAGAAGCAGATCATCATGCCGAGCGTGAGGATGGTGTCCCACAGCGTGTTCTCGCTGACGACGCGCATGACCGCGTAGAACGCCGAGGCCACGATCGCCGACACGATGGTGGCGTACCCGGGGGTGAAGAAGCGGGGGCTGACCTTCGCGAACGACTTCGGTAGGGCGCCGTAGTGCCCCATCGCGAGCAGCGTGCGGGCGGGGCCGACGAACGTCGACTGCAGCGACGATGCCGAGCTCGTGAGAACGGCGAGCGAGACCAGGAACGCGAGCGGTCCGAGGATCGGCCCGGAGAGGTGGAAGAACACGTTCTCCTGGATCTCCTCGTTGCCGAGCCCGAGTTCGCCCGTTCCGACGCCCGCGAACATGATCATGGCGACCGCGAGCAGCAGGTACAGCGTCACGATCGTGACGACGGTGACGGTGGCCGCGCGACCCGGGGTCTTCTCGGGGTCCTTGGTCTCTTCGTTCATCGTGAGGGTGACATCCCACCCCCAGAAGATGAAGATCGAGAGCGAGAGCCCGGCGGCGACGGCGCTGAACGACGAGATCGCGAACGGGTTGAACCAGTTCGGATCGAACGGCTGGTAGTCGAAGCCGTTGCCGCTGACCGCCTGCACGATCGCCGCACCGGCGAAGAAGACCAGGACGAGCAGCTGGAAGCCCACGAGCCAGTACTGCAGCTTCTGCGTGGTCTGCATGTCGCGGTACGACACCAGGGTCGCGCCGAGCATGAAGAGCAGACAGACGCCGATGTTGATCCAGGTGACGCTCGCGAGGTCGGCGATGGCCGGGTTGTTCGTGATCTGGGAGATCAACAGGAAGAGGAAGTCGACCGCGATGCCGGCGAGGTTGGAGAGGACGAGGATCGTCGCGACGACCAGACCCCATCCCGCCATCCACCCGATCCACGGCCCGAAGGCGCGAGTGGCCCAGGTGAACGACGTGCCCGAGTCGGGCATCCGGTTGTTGAGCTCGCGGTAGCCGAAGGCCACGAGGAGCATCGGGATGAAGCCGACGAGGATGATCGCGGGGATCTGCGCACCGACGGTGGATGCCGTGGGGCCGACCGCGGCGGTGAACGTGTACGCCGGAGCGATGCACGAGATGCCGATGACGACGGCTCCGATGAGCCCGATGGTGCCGGCGCTCAGGCCCTTGCTCGACAGGCCGGTGGTCACTGCTTCGGGCTCCGTCGCCCGATTCGTGCTGCTCATCAGCGGTCTCCTGCTTCCCCGCGCGTGCGCGGGACGACGATCATGGGAACGGGCAGCTCGTGCAGCATCTTCGCCGCCGTGCTGCCCAGGAACAGGCGTCGCGGCTGTGCGAGCCTGCTGGAGCCGACGAGAGCGACCTCGCCCGGGAGCCAGGAGAGATTCGAGACGGCGTCCTCGACGCTGTCTCCGGGGGCCTCTTCCATTACGGCACCGAGGGTGTCGGGAAGACGGTCCTTCGCCCGGGCGAGCACCTCGTGGGCGTGCTCCTCGCCGACGACGCGGATCGCGCCGGTGTCGAGTCCCGGGGGAACGTCGAAGGGTACGAGCGAGACGAGTCGCAGGTCGACGCCTCCGTCGGCCGCGAGCGCCGCCGCCTCGTCGAGCAGCACCTCGGCGCCCGGTCGGGTTCCGACGGCGGCCGTGACGCGCGGCACGACGTGGTCGTCCTGCGTCGCCGTGCCCGCGGGTGCCAGCGCGACCGGGATGGTCGAGGAGTGCAGCAGCTCCGAGGCGACCGAGCCGAGGCGGTGACGGCCAAAGAGGCTGCCGGCGGCCGCGCCGACGACGATCAGGCGGGCATCGAACTCCTCGCCGGCGGCGATGAGGCCCTCGGCGAACGATTCGGCGATCCGCACGTGACCGCGGCTGTGCACCTCGTGCGGAAGGCGCAGGATCGCGTCCTCCAGCCAGCGCTTCGCCTGGGCGCGGATGTGGTCCTCATAGGCCCGCTCGGGCGGGACGACCGGGCTGCGCGTCCCCTCGGCGGGGAGCACGATCACCAGGTGGAGCGTCGCATCGAGGCTGCGCGCGAGACGCGCGCCGAGAGCCGCGGCATCCGCCCCGGCATCCGTCGCCGTGTAGCCGACGACGATCGAGGAGCTCATGCGCCGCTCGCTGCCGTGCCGACGCGACCCGCGTCGATGATGTTCTCGGCGGCGAGGTGACCCATGCGGATCGCGCCGTCGACGTGCTGGTATCCCGCGCCGGCCATGTCGCTGCAGGCGAAGTGGATCGGGCCGACCGCGGCGCGCAGGTCGGCGCCGTAGCGGTGCAGACCTCCCATGTCGAAGCTCGCGGCGTAGGCGCCGCGCGTCCACTCCTCGGTGCCCCAGTCGCTCTCGTAGTAGACGACGGGGTTCTTGGCCTCGGGGCCGTAGTAGTGCGAGAGCGACTCGAGGATGCGCTCCTTGCGCTCCTCGGCCGACAGCTCGAACAGATCGTCGGCGTTCTGGTCGGAGACGAAGCCGACGAGGGTGCCGCGCTCATCGCCGTGGTTGGTGTTGTCGTAGGCCTCGTGCGACAGCTCGTACGGGCTGAACGCGGTACCGCTGAGCCCCTGCTCGCGCCAGAACGGCCGGTCGTAGACGGCGTGCACCTTGATGACGAAGCCCATAGACAGGTGCTGGTGCAGCTGGTGCTGACGGCGCGGAAGCGGCGGCACGAACGAGATGCGGCTGTAGAGCACGGGCGCGTGCGCGAGGATCGCGAAACGCGCGCGGACGGTGAGGTCGTCGGTCGTGGCGGTCACCCCGGTCGCGCCCCATTCGAGCGAACGCACGGGCTGGTTCAGCAGGACGTCGTCGCCGAGCCGCTCGGCGAGCAGGATCGGCACCCGCTGCAGACCGCCCACGACGCGCTTGTCGAGGATGAAGTCGGCGTCGACGAGGTGGGAGTAGGAACCCGCGGATGCCGCCATCAGCAGCGACTGCAGCAGCGAGAACGCGTGGGTGGGCTTGGTGAGCATCGCGGAGCCGGTGGCGAAGGCCAGGTTGCGCACGGCCTCGTCGTCGTCGGTCTGCTGGCGGAGCCACGCATCCCAGGTGACGGCGTCCCACTCGGCGGCCTTCGGGTGCGCCCAGGGACGGTCGGGGTCGATCTCGGCGACCATCGCATCGAGGCGCTCGGTGATCTCGGCGATCGCCTTCTCGGTGGCGGCGGAGACGGGGAACATCTCGCCCGTGAAGCGCGAGGTCTTGCCGTCGGGGCCGACGTAGACGCTGTCGCCCTCGCGGTAGCGGCTGTAGGTCTCGAGGCCGAGCTCATCGATCGTGTCGATGAGAGCCTGCTGGTCGGGTGAGACCCACTGGCCGCCGATCTCGAGCATGGCGCCGTCGATGACGTCGGTCCACAGACGCCCGCCGACGCGGTCGCGCGCCTCGAGGACGGCGACCGACAGTCCCGCCTTGCGCAGGTCGTTCGCCGCCGTGAGGCCGGCGGCGCCGGCGCCGATGATGAGGACGTCTCGCGTGATCTCAGCCATTGCAACTCCTTCGTCGGATGAAACTGTCGGGTGAATCTGTCGGGGTGGATCTGTGGTGAAGAGTGCCGGCCGCGACCCCCAATCCCCCGATCAGGGTCGCGGCCGGACGTTTTCCAGATGGCGCGAACGCGCCCGTCGGTTACGCCGCGGCGAGCGCCGCCGCCACGATGTCGAGGCCTTCGTTCAGCAGCTCGTCGCCGATCGAGAGCGGCGGGAGGAAGCGGATGACGTTGCCGTAGGTGCCGCACGTGAGCACGATCACGCCCTGAGCGATGGCGGCCTTCGCGACCGCGGCCGTGAGCGCGGCATCCGGCGCCTTCGTCTCGGGGTCGACGAACTCGGCGGCGATCATCGCGCCGTGTCCGCGCACGTCGCCGATGCGGGCGTCGCTCTTCTGGATGTCGAGCAGACGCGCGGTGAGGATCTCACCGATCTCGCGTGCGCGCTCGATCACTCCATCGTTCTCGAACACGTCGATCGAGGCGAGAGCCGCGGCGCAGGCGATCGGGTTGCCGCCGTAGGTGCCGCCGAGTCCACCGGCGTGCGAGGCGTCCATGATCTCGGCGCGGCCGGTGACGGCGGCGAGCGGCAGACCACCGGCGATGCCCTTGGCGGTCGTGATCAGGTCGGGCTCGATGCCGAAGATCTCGCTCGCGAACATGTGCCCCGTGCGGGCGAAACCGGTCTGCACCTCGTCGGCGATGAAGACGACGCCGTTCGCACGGCACCACTCGGCGATCGCGGGGAGGAAGCCCTCGGCGGGCACGATGAAGCCGCCCTCGCCCTGGATGGGCTCGATGATGACAGCGGCGAGGTTGTCGGCGCCGATCTGCTTCTCGAGCTGCAGGATGACGCGGGCTGCGGCCTCTCCGCCCTCGAGACCGTCGCGGAACGGATACGACATCGGTGCCCGGTAGACCTCGGGCGCGAAGGGACCGAAGCCGCTCTTGTACGGCATCGACTTGGCGGTGAGCGCCATCGTGAGGTTGGTGCGGCCGTGGTAGCCGTGGTCGAAGGCGACGACGGCCTGACGACCCGTGTACTTGCGGGCGATCTTGATCGCGTTCTCGACCGCCTCGGCTCCCGAGTTGAACAGGGCGCTCTTCTTGGCGAATTCGCCGGGCGTGATGCGGTTGAGCGCCTCGGCGACGCCGACGTACGACTCGTAGGGCGAGATCATGAAGCAGGTGTGCGTGAACTGCGCGGCCTGCGCGGCGACGGCGGCGGCGACCTTCGGGTGCGCGTTGCCGACCGAGGTCACGGCGATGCCGGAGCCGAGGTCGATGAGCGAGTTGCCGTCGGCGTCGACGACCACGCCGCCACCCGCGGCGACCGCCGCGACGGGAACCGTGTGACCGACACCCGCGGCCACGGCATCCGCCTTACGGGCCAGCAGCTCGGCCGAGCGCGGGCCGGGCAGGTCGGTGACCAGGCGACGCTCCTGGGGGAGCTCGGGTCCTCCGAGGGGGACGACGGGGGATGCGGTGTCGAGGAGTGCCATGTCGCGAGCGTACGACCGGGCACCGACATCGCGCATTCGCCCGACTGTACAATCGACGACGAGACTTCGCCGAGACGTACAAGAGAGGCGGCGCATGGCCGATCAGCCCACTCTGCAGGCCCTCCTCCGGCGCCGCGATCTCGACCTCCGTCTGGTGTCGCACCCGGCCGCGCTTCCGGTCGGCGCCCTCGAGAGGCCGTTGCGCTGGGTGCACAGTTCGGACCTCGCCGACCCCACCCCGTTCCTCTCCGACGACCTCGCCCTCCTCACCACCGGCACGCAGTTCGACGCGGCATCCGAAAGAGACTCGGCATCCGACATCGGCGCGTACGTCGCCCGACTCGCCGACCGCGGCGTGCTCGGACTCGGGTTCGGCACGGAGGTGCACCGCTCCGGCATCCCCGAGGCCCTGGTCGACGCCTGCGCCCTGCACGGCATCCCGCTCTTCGAGGTGCCCTATCGCACCCCCTTCATCGCCATCGCCCGCGCTCACTCCGAAGCCATCGCCGCGCAGGCCTACGCGCGGCGCTCCTGGGCGCTCGACGCGCAGCGCGGGCTCGCACTGGCCGCCCTCCGCCCCCGAGGACTCGATGCGATCATCACCGAGCTCAGCCGTCGGCTCGGCGTGTGGGCCGGGATGTTCGACGCCGCGGGCGCCCTGCTGCACTCCCCCGCGCGCGATGCGGTCGACCGCGAGCTGCTCGACGCCCTGGGCGAGCGCGTCGCCGAGGTGCTCGCCCGCGGGCTCGAGGCCGGGCAGTCGCTCACGATCGACGGGCGCACCTTCCTGCTCTCGACCGTCGGCCGCGGCGGGCACCTGCGCGGAGTGATCGCCCTCGAGATCGACACCCTCGACGCCGAGGCACGCGCCGTCGTCACCTCGGTGATCGCGATGTCGGGGCTGGCGCTCGAGCAGAGCGAGCAATTGGCGCGCAGCCGGCGACGCCTGCACTCCCAGCTGCTGCGCTCCCTGCTCACCGACGACCCGTCGATCGCGCGGCGCGTGCTCGGTGCGCTGCCCGTCGCGCCGATCGTCGTCGCCGTCTCCGGCGATGCCCCCGCCACCGCCCTCGTGGACTGGTGGGAGCGTCAGCGCACCGAGCACGGGGTGGCGTCGTTCCTGGCCGAGTCGGACGACGGCGTGACGATGTGCGTCGCGGCCGACGACGACGCACTCCTCGACGAGCTGGCGGCGCGTTTCGGCATCCGCATCGGCGTCTCCGAACCCGACTCCTACGCCGCGTTCTCCCGCTCGCACGCCCAGGCCCTCACCGCTCTGCGCCAGCGGAGCACGCCGGGCGCCGCCCGATTCGCGGATGCCGCCGGCTCGAGCATCCTGTCGGCGCTGGCCACCGACGAGGCACGCCTGGTCGCCGAGTCGCGCCTCGCACCGCTGCGCGCCCACGATGCCGGTACCGGGTCGGGGCTGGAGCAGTCTCTGCGGGTGTGGCTCGAGAACGACGCACGCGCCGAACAGGCAGCGACCGCGCTGGGGGTGCACCGCCACACCCTCCGCTCGCGTATCGCCCAGGCGGGCACGCTGCTCGACATCGACCTGTCGTCGTTCCCGGCGCGCGCCGAGCTGTGGGCCCTGCTGGAGACGGCGCGCGACTGAGGCGCGAAGAGCACGTTCCCGTCGCAGCGCGAACGCGGGTCGAGCCGCGAACGCGCTACGCGGACGGCGCCGCCCGGAGCGGCCAGGCGGGCCACCAGCCGTCGTCGAGATCGCGCAGCACGGCGGCTTTCTGCTCGCGCACCTCTTCGGGCAGTTCCGGAGCCGCCCCCGAGCTGCTCGATCGCCCCTCTCCGCCGAGGGAGACCAGCTGCGTGAGCTGCCAGGCGCGGCGTCCGACGGGGAACCGCTCGCGGATTCCGCCCGCAGCGATCGCAAGAAGCGTCCTCTCGAGCTCATCCGCCGCGGATTCGGCGGTCTCGTCGCACGCATCGCACGTGCAGGAGGGGATGATCGCCCGGAAGAGCGCACCGGCCTCCACCTCGACGCACGGCCCGGTCTCCGTGAGCGCGATCGGAGCACCCGTGGGCGGTTCCAGCACGATGCGGCGGGCGCCCTCGGGCCCTCCCTCCTCGCGCACCTCGGTCGCGTACCCGCTGCGGAGGTGATCGACGAGGGCATCGACGACGAGGCGAAGCGGTTCGAAGCGCTCCGGATGCGACTCCCGCGAGTACGCGTCCTCGGGCGGAGCGCCGCCCGCCCACCGGCTCCCGTACCGGATGATGCGCCCCTCGTCGTCGACGTACTCGCGCGTCGGAAGACTCGGACGACGGTAGTCGACCGGCGGGACGATCAGCGCCGGTTCCGGCAGGTCCCGGGTGAGGGCCTGCATCTCCTGGTCGTCGAGATCGTCCTGCTCCCAGGAGGCGAGCATCTCCCGGAAGTCGTCGAGCCGCTCGGGGTGCGTGAGGATCCCCTGCAGGAGACCCGCCACCGGGATCGAGCGCGTGTTCGTGCCGACCTCGAGGTCGGGCGTCGCACGCCACGTGGCCGCGGGATGGATGACGGCGATCGCATTACCGAGGAACCGAGCCGCGGACTCCGCCAGGGCAGCCGAATCCGCGATGATCGGATGCTCCGCGACGAACCTCCACAGCGCCGGGAAGTCCTCCGCCAGCTCCGCCGGAACGGCTCCTTCGCGTTCGACGAGGTCCGCGAAGGATTCGAAGCCCTCGATGAACCGCACCGGCCCCGGAGCGGCGGTCAGCGGACCGAAGCTCAGGATGGCGGAGGCGGCCCCCGGCGGCGCGCCGACCGGCCCGGGGAAGACGTCGCTGTTCATCGTGTCGCTCCTCTCCTCACCCCCGGCGTCGTCATCGCGCCGAGTCCGATGAGCCTAACGAGCACCCTCACTCCGGCGCGTGCGCCTCGAGGAATTCGTACACATCGGTCGTGTCCACGCCCGGGAACGATCCGGTCGGAAGCGTCGCGAGCAGCGTGCGCGGGGTCTTCACATTCGGCCAGGAGTTGTCGCGCCAGCGCTCCTCGAGCTCGGCCGGGGCTCGACGGCAGCACACCTCGACCGAATGCTTCGAGACTCCGCGATGGGGAGTGTCGCGTCCGACGAACCACTTGGTGTCGTCGAAGCGCACGCCCACGCTCACCGAGTGCAGCCCCTCGCTCGACGCCTCGACCCTGGCCGTGCACCAGTAGGTGCCGTTGCCGGTGTCGGTGTACTGGTAATAGGGATTGAAGCGGTCGTCCTCATCGAACACCACCCGGCTGGTCCACCTGCGGCAGCACATCTGCCCTTCGATCGCCCCGAGGCGGTCGGCGGGGAAGTTCACGTCGTCGTTCTCGTACGCCTTCGTGATCGTGCCCGACTCGTGCACCTTGAGGAAGTGCACGGGGATGCCGAGGTGCCGCGTCGCGAGGTTCGTGAAGCGGTGCGCGGCCGTCTCGTACGAGACGGAGTAGGTGTCGCGCAGATCTTCGATCGAGATCGCCCGTCGCGCCTTCGCGTCGCGGAGCGCCGGGACGACGTGCGCCTCGGGGATCAGCAGCGCACCGGTGAGGTAGTTGGTCTCGACCCGCTGGCGCAGGAACTCGGCGTAGCTGCGCGGCTCGGAGTGCCCGAGGATGCGGCTCGACAGCGCCTGCAGCACCGCGGTGCGGGCGTCGCCCTTGGCCGGCACGCTGCTCGACAGGTACAGGCGCCCGTGCGCGAGATCGGCGACGCTGCGGGTGGTCTGCGGCAGATCCGGCGCGTAGTGCAGAGTGAAGCCGAGATAGGCGGCGATCTCGGATGCCGTGCGCTGGGTGAGAGGGCCGCCGGGGTGGCCGACCGCGTCGAGGATCTCGGCGGCCTTCTGCTCGAGGTCGGCGAAGTGGTTGTCCTGCCGGCGCATGAGGTGACGCAGCTCGACGTTCGCCCGCCGGGCCTCTTCCGGCGTCGCCGCCCGCTCGTCGCGGAGTCGGTCGATCTCGCCGTGCAGCGCGAGCAGGGCGGTGAGCGCCTCGGTCGGCATCGACTTCGCGATACGGAAAGGCTCGATGCCGAGCGCCTGGAACGTCTGCCCCTTCATCGCGCGTTCGAGCGCGATCTCGATCGCACTGCGCTCGTCGAGCGGCTCGCCCTCGAGCAGAGCGTCGAGCGTCACCCCGAGGGCGCGCGCGATCGCCTGGAGCTGCGACAGCTTCGCCTCGCGCTTGCCCGTCTCGATCATCGACAGCTGACTCGGCGCACGATCGACCGCGGAGGCGAGGTCGTCGAGGGTCATCCCCCGCGCGGTGCGCAGACGGCGGATACGCCGCCCGATCGTGAGGGCGTCGGTCTCCTCTGCGGTTCCCGCCGGGGTCCCTGAGCCTGTCGAAGGGTCCATGACGGCGATTCTGTCACAGAAACAGAATTTCGACCGATCTTCACAGGGAAACCCTTCATCGAAGCATCCGTTCTTCACCCACAGTGGATCACACGCCACCCGGCACCGCCGCCGGATCGACCGAAGGAGACACCATGACGACGCACGCACCCCGCCCCGCAGGTCTGCGAGCCGGCGACCAGGTCCAGACCGCCGCCGAGCTCCAGGAGATCTGGGACACCGATCCCCGCTGGGACGGCGTCGAGCGCACCTACACCGCCGCCGACGTCATCCGCATCCGAGGGTCCATCCGCGAGGAGTCGACGCTCGCCCACCGCGGCGCCGAGAACCTCTGGAACCTGCTCCACACCGAGGACTACATCCGCGCACTCGGTGCCTACACCGGCGGCCAGGCCGTGCAGCAGGTGCGCGCCGGGCTCAAGGCGATCTACCTCTCGGGCTGGCAGGTCGCCGCCGACGGCAACCTCGCGGGCCAGACCTACCCCGACCAGTCGCTCTACCCGGCGAACTCGGTGCCGGCCGTCGTGCGCCGCATCAACAACGCGCTGCTGCGTCAGGACCAGCTCGAGCACGCCGAGGCCGCGGCGGGCGAAGGAGAGATCACGCAGGACTGGCTCGCCCCGATCGTCGCCGACGCCGAGGCCGGATTCGGCGGACCGCTCAACGCCTACGAACTCGCTCAGTCGCTGATCCAGGCCGGCGCAGCCGCGATCCACTGGGAGGACCAGCTCGCGAGCGAGAAGAAGTGCGGCCACCTCGGCGGCAAGGTGCTCGTGCCCACCCAGCAGCACATCCGCACGCTGAACGCGGCACGGCTCGCGGCCGACGTCGCGGGCGTCCCGACCGTCATCATCGCCCGGACGGATGCCCTCGCGGCCGACCTGCTCACCAGCGACGTCGACGAGCGCGACCAGGCGTTCACCACCGGCGAGCGCACGCCCGAGGGCTTCTACCGCGTGACGCCGGGCATCGACGCGGTCATCAGCCGCGGCCTGGCCTTCGCACCCTACGCCGACCTGCTCTGGGTCGAGACGGGCGAGCCCGACATCGAGCTGGCGCGCGCCTTCGCCGCGGCGATCCACGCCGAGTTCCCGGGCAAGCTGCTCGCCTACAACTGCTCACCCAGCTTCAACTGGAAGCGCCACCTGTCGGATGCCGAGATCGCGACGTTCCAGCAGGAGCTGGCCGACCTCGGCTACAAGTTCCAGTTCATCACGCTGGCCGGCTTCCACGCCCTGAACTACTCCATGTTCGACCTCGCCCGCGGCTACGCCGATCGCGCCATGAGCGCGTACGTCGAGCTGCAGGAGGCCGAGTTCGCCGCCGAGGCCGACGGCTACACCGCCACCAAGCACCAGCGCGAGGCGGGCACCGGCTACTTCGACGTGATCTCCACGGCGCTCAACCCCGACAGCGCCACTCTCGCCCTCGCCGGCTCCACCGAGACCGCGCAGTTCCACTGACCCTCCCTCTTCACCGGGTTGCTGAGCCTGTCGAAGCACCCCCACGAGACAAGGACCCATCATGACCATCACACCCCCCACCCCGACCCTGCAGGGTCCGGCGATCGAGATCACCGGTACGCTGCACGACCGCTACGACGAGATCCTCACGCCCGCGGCGATCGCGTTCCTCACCGAACTGCACCACCGGTTCGCATCGCGTCGCCACGACCGCCTGGCCGACCGCATGCGCCGCCGCTTCGAGATCGGCAACGGGCACGACCCGCACTTCCGGGCCGACACGGCGCACATCCGCGACGACGCCTCGTGGCGCGTCGCCGGTGCCGGACCCGGCCTCGAGGACCGTCGCGTCGAGATCACCGGACCGACCGATCCGAAGATGACGATCAACGCCCTCAACTCGGGCGCGCGGGTCTGGCTCGCCGACCAGGAGGATGCCACGAGCCCCACCTGGAGGAACGTCGTCGAGGGCCAGCTGTCGCTGCGCGATGCGATCCGCGGCGAGCTGTCGTTCACGTCCCCCGAGGGCAAGGAGTACCGCGTCACCGCCGAGCGCACGCCGACCATCGTGATGCGTCCGCGCGGCTGGCACCTGCCCGAGAAGCACATCGCCTTCATCGACCGCGCGGGGCGCCGCACCGCGGCATCCGGATCGCTGGTCGACTTCGGCCTCTACTTCCTGCACAACGCGCAGGCGCTGATCGAGGCGGGGCGCGGCCCGTACTTCTACATCGCGAAGCTCGAGTCGAGCGACGAGGCGAAGCTGTGGGACGACGTGTTCTCGTTCAGCGAGGAGTACATCGGTCTCCCCCACGGCACGATCCGCGCCACGGTCCTGATCGAGACCCTGCCGGCGGCGTTCGAGATGGACGAGATCCTCTACGAGCTGCGCGACCACTGCGCGGGCCTCAACGCCGGACGCTGGGACTACATCTTCTCGATCATCAAGAACTACCGGGGTCGCGGCGCCCGCTTCGTGCTGCCCGACCGCAGCGAGGTGACGATGACGGTGCCGTTCATGCGGGCGTACACCGAGCTGCTCGTGCAGACGTGCCACAAGCGCGGGGCATTCGCGATCGGCGGCATGAGCGCCTCGATCCCCAACCGCCGCGACCCCGAGGCCACGGCGCGCGCGATCGAGAAGGTCGCGGCCGACAAGAAGCGCGAGGCCGGCGACGGCTTCGACGGCACCTGGGTGGCGCACCCGGATCTCATCCCGACCGCGCAGGCCGAGTTCGACGCGGTGCTCGGCGATCGACCCAACCAGGTCGACCGGCAGCGCGACGACGTGCATGTGCAGGCATCCGATCTGATCGACCTGCACATCGGCCGACCGATCACGGCGAAGGGCGTGCTCGACAACGTGTCGGTCGCGATCCGCTACCTCGAGGCCTGGTTGCGGGGACTGGGCGCGGTGGCGATCGACAACCTCATGGAGGATGCCGCGACCGCCGAGATCAGCCGCTCGCAGGTGTGGCAGTGGATCCACCAGGACCGCACCACCGAGGACGGCACGGCGATCACCGCCGAGTACGTCGAGGAGCTCGTCTCCGCCGTGCTCCGCGAGGCGACACGCAGTGCCGACGACCGGTTCGACGACGCCGCGGAGATCTTCCGCGAGGTCGCGCTGCGCGAGGAGTTCCCCACCTTCCTGACGCTGGGCGCCTACGCCCGGTACCTCGACTGACGTCCTGACCGTGAGGAAGAGCGGATGCCGCGGCTGAACCGGCCGCGGCATCCGCTCTCGGGCGTAGCCTGAAGACATGACCGAGTTCTGGGGCGACATCGCGAGCGAGTTCCTGCACCTGTACCCGAACGGCGGGCGCCTGCTCGCGGTGGCGGGGGCGGATGCCGAGCGCTCGCGCCGCGCGGCCGACGATCTCGCCGCGGCGCTCACCGCCGCGGGACAGCGCGTCGAGCGGGCGCACTCCCCTGCCGGCGACGAGGACGCGCTGCGCACCGAGGTGATCGCGCCGTTCCGCACCGACCGCAGCGACCGCGTGCTCGTCGTCTCGGGCCCGGCCTCGCTCGTGAGCGCGAGCGCCCGCGGCCTCTGGAACTTCGCGATCTGGCAGCTCGCGGGCGACGAACAGCCGCACACCGCGGCATCCGTCATCGTCGACGTCACCGGCCCGGATGCCCCGACCCGCCGCTTCGCGGACTACTGCGCCCTGCCCAGCGCCTTCGGCGCCTGACGCGAAAGCTCGCGCCCCGGGTCACGTGAACGACGCGGCGACCGAGTTGCGGTGGTAGTCGAACACGATGCTCGTGCGCGTCGAGGCGACGCTGCTCTGGGCCGAGAGGTGCTCGAGCACGAACTCGCGCATCTCCGAGGAGTCCGCCACCGCGATGTGCAGCAGGAAGTCGTCGTCACCGCCCAGGAAGAACACCTGGATCACCTGCGGCAGCGCGCGCACCCGGTCGGCGAACTCGACGATGCTCTCGCGGCGGGCGCTCGGGCGCAGGCTCACGCCGATGATGGCCTGGAGGCCGGCGCCCAGCATCCGCTCGTCCACGCTCGCGTGGAACCCCGTGATCACGCCGCGCTCGATCAGCGAGCGCAACCGCGCGTGCGCCGTCGACGGGGCGACGCCGAGCGTGCCGGCGAGCTCGGCGTTGGTCATGCGGCCGTCCTCCGCGAGCAGCGCGACGATGCGCTGGTCGACCGGGTCGAGCGCGGGAGCCCGAAGAGTGTTCGGTCGATCCGGGGTCGTAGAGGTCTCCATGCGAATCATTATTCAGGATTCGGACGACTCGCGAATGATCTTCGCGGAATCTGTTGTCCTGCCGATGTTTCTGCGATCCTGTTCTGCAATAACCGCCCCTGAGCAGTGGAGTATCGATGAAGATCGGCGTGCCGACCGAGGTCAAGAACAACGAGAACCGCGTCGCGCTCACCCCCGCGGGCGCGGACCGTCTCGTCCACGAGGGACACCGCGTGCTCGTGCAGTCCGGCGCCGGACTCGGGTCGCGCATCGATGACGACGCCTACCGCGCCGTCGGCGCCGAGATCGTGGACACCGCCGCCGAGGCCTGGGGCGGGGCCGACCTCCTCCTGAAGGTCAAGGAGCCGATCGCGCAGGAGTACGGTTTCCTGCGCCCCGACCTCACCCTCTTCACGTACCTGCACCTCGCGGCCGACCGCCCGCTGACCGAGGCGCTCGTCGCCGCCGGCACCACCGCCGTCGCCTACGAGACCGTGCAGCTGCCCGACCGCAGCCTGCCGCTGCTGGTGCCGATGAGTGAGATCGCCGGCCGCCTGTCGGTGACGATGGGCTCGTACTCCCTGCTGCGCTCGAACGGTGGCCGCGGACTTCTGCTGGGCGGCATCGCGGGCACTCCGCGCGCCAAGACCGTCGTGATCGGCGGCGGCGTCGCGGGCGAGCACGCCGCAGCGAACGCCTTGGGCCTGGGCTCGCAGGTCACGGTCTTCGACATCTCGCTGCCGCGCCTGCGCGACCTCGAGCACCGCTACGGCGGCGCGCTCCAGACCCGCGCGTCCAGCCGCTACGACATCGCCGAGGAGCTCGCGACCGCCGACCTCGTGATCGGTTCGGTGCTCATCCCGGGCGCGGCCGCTCCCAAGCTCGTCACCGACGACATGGTGGCCGGCATGAAGGCCGGCTCGGTGCTCGTCGACATCGCGATCGACCAGGGCGGGTGCTTCGAGGGTTCGCGCCCCACGACCCACGACGACCCCACCTTCGCGGTGCACGACTCGATCTACTACTGCGTCGCCAACATGCCCGGCGCCGTTCCGGAGACCGCGACCCGCGCGCTCACGAACGCGACCCTCCCCTATGTCTCGGCGATCGCCGGGAAGGGCTGGGCGCAGGCATCCGCCGACGACGCGTCGCTCGCGAAGGGCCTGAACGTGCAGGGCGGGCGCATCACCCTCGACGCGGTCGCCCGCGCGCACGGCCTCTGAGCCCCCTCCACTCTCGTGAGGGGTCACGACACGCCCTCCGCGCACGCCTCGACGGGGCGTGTTACGACCTCTCACCGGGTTCCCCCGTGTCAAGAACCCACGATCTTGCTCGCGTCGCGGCCCGCACAACGCCCGCGCCCCCGAGTACGCTCGTAATCGTGACCGAACGCTCTCCTCTCTCCCGCAAACTGTCCGCGATCGCCGAGTCCGCGACCCTCAAGGTCGATGCGAAGGCCAAGGCGCTGAAGGCGGAGGGCAAGCCCGTCATCTCGTATGCCGCCGGCGAGCCCGACTTCGCGACGCCGCAGTTCATCGTGGATGCCGCGGCCGAGGCCCTGGCCGACCCCGCGAGCTACCGCTACACGCCCGCCGCCGGCCTCCCTGCGCTGCGCGAGGCGATCGCCGCGAAGACGCTGCGCGACTCGGGTCTCGAGGTCTCGCCGAGCCAGGTGCTCGTGACCAACGGCGGCAAGCAGTCGGTCTACCAGGCGTTCCAGACCGTGGTGAACCCCGGCGACGAAGTGCTGCTGCCGGCACCGTACTGGACCACCTACCCCGAGGCGATCCGTCTCGCCGACGGCACGCCCGTCGAGGTGTTCGCGGGAGCCGACCAGGACTACAAGGTCACGGTCGCGCAGCTCGAGGCCGCCCGCACCCCGCGCACGACCGCGCTCGTCTTCGTGTCGCCGTCGAACCCCACCGGGTCGGTGTACACCGCCGAGGAGACGAAGGCGATCGGCGAGTGGGCCCTCGAGCACGGCATCTGGGTGATCAGCGACGAGATCTACCAGAACCTCACGTACGAGGGAACCGCGGCGGTCTCGATCGTCGAGGCGGTCCCCGAGGTCGCCGGCCAGACGATCCTCGTCAACGGCGTCGCGAAGACCTACGCCATGACGGGCTGGCGCGTGGGCTGGATGGTCGGCCCGGCCGACGCGATCAAGGTCGCCGGCAACCTGCAGTCGCACCTGACGAGCAACGTCAACAACGTCGCCCAGAAGGCCGCGATCGCCGCACTCAACGGACCGCAGACCGAGGCCGAGCAGATGCGCGAAGCGTTCGACCGTCGTCGCCGGCTCATCGTCTCGGAGCTCTCGAAGATCGAGGGCGTCGTCGTGCCGAACCCCCTCGGCGCCTTCTACGTGTACCCCGATGTGCAGGGGCTCCTCGGCCGCACCTGGGGCGGCGTCACGCCGACCACGTCGCTCGAGCTCGCCGACCTCATCCTCGAGCAGGCCGAGGTCGCGGTCGTCCCGGGCGAGGCCTTCGGCCCGAGCGGCTACCTGCGCCTGTCGTACGCGCTCGGCGACGACGCGCTGCTCGAAGGCATCCAGCGCCTGCAGCGCCTGTTCGCCTCCTGAGGCATCCGGGTGTCACCCGGAGGAGCCTCACTCCTCCGGGTGGTACCCGATCAACCAGCGGATGCCGTAGCGATCCACGAGCGACCCGTCGACGTCGCCCCACGGGCGGGTGGTCAAGGGCGAGATGACCCGACCTTCTGCGGCGAGCGCGTCGAACCAGCGCGTGAGGGTGTCGGCATCCGCCGTTCCCAGCAGCGAGAAGAACATCCCGCCCATCTGCACCGCGTCGTCGTCGGCTCCGGCGTCCGCCCCGGCGAGCTCGACGACTCCGCGCAGCATGCCGTGCCCGATCGCGTCGGCGGGACCGTCGTGGCGACCGAGCTCGGCGTAGTCGAAGAGCTGCAGCTCGCCACCGAAGATGCCCTGGTAGTGAGCGAAGGCCTCCGCGGCGTTGCCGGGGAAGAGGAGGTAGGGGATGAGTCCGCTCATCCCGCGAGTGTACTGCGGTAGCGTCGCGGCTTGCCCTCGCCGAGGTCGATCACCCGCGCCACGGCGGTGACCTCGACCGGCACCGCCAGCAGCGCGGCGAGCGCCGCCTCGATCGCCGCGGCGTCTCCCCCGGCGATCGACGCGTGCACGACCCCGTCGTCGCCCTGCACGACAGACCACCCCTCGGCGCCGTGCGCCTGCAGGTGCTGGGTGAGGTCGACGCTGGCGACGAGCGACCCGTCGCCCGCGCGGAAGCGGGTGTTCTCCCGCCCCTCGAGGTCGGCGATCCCCACCGCGCCGTCGGGCAGCCGCACGAGCCGCCCGTAGTCGCCGGTGCGGTAGCGCACGAGGGGCAGCAGCGGATTCTCCCCCGCGGTCACCGTGATCTCGCCGACCTCTCCGTCGGGCACCGCGATGTCGCGCCGCGGATCGAGCACCTCGACGAGCACGCGCCGATCGAGCACCCGGAACGGGCCGTCGTCGGCGCGCGCGGCGATCGGCCGGGTCTCGTGCAGCCCGTAGACGTCGATCACGGGGCAGCCGAACGCGTGCTCGAGCCGCGCGCGCAGCGGGGCCGAGAGCGCCATCGCCCCCGAGAAGATCACCGACGGATGCAGCACCCCGTCGAGTCCCGCATCGACGAGCTCGGCGAGGCTGGTCGGGTGCCCGCTGAGGATCTGCGGGTCGGCGTCGGCGAGGAACCGTCGTCGGGCGTCGGCATCCGGCCACGCCGACACGTGCAGGTTGAGGCGGGCCATCGCGCGGTGGGCGAAGCTGCTGATCACCGAGACGTAGGTGAACGCCTGGCGTTGGAAGACGAGGTTCGCGACCGCCATCCGCTCACCGTCATCGGTGACGGTCGCGCCCTGCTGCGCGGCCAGCGCGCGTAACAGGTGGAACCCGCGTGCGACCTCCTCGACGTCGTCGGGGATCAGCAGGGCGGCACCGGTCGACCCCGAGCTCGTACCGTGCAGCATCCGTCCGAGGTCGGCGTCGAGCGGCACGTGCGCACCGAGGTCGGCGACGAGGTCGCTGCGGCGGGTGGTCGGGTAGTCGGCGAGCGCGGCATCCGCGGGCATCGCCCGATGCCTCAGCGTGCGGCGCACCGCGGCCAGGTGATCGGCGAGCCATCCGTCCGTCGGGAGCGGATGCCGTACCCGCTCGACCTGCGCGGCGCTCAGCCGGTCACCGGTCGCGTGCGTCCACTGCGGGGCGTCGGGATGCCGTCGCCACCGGGTGAGGCGAGCGGCCCCCGCATCGTCGAGGGTCGGCCAGCGCTCGGTATCCGTGAGCACCGCTGCCGCCCCGGGTGCGTACTCGGCGAGTGCGAGCGGATCGATGGCGTCGGGGTCGTCGGGAACGCCGACCCGCTCGGCGTCACTCACTGGAGTACCGGGCCGCCGCCTCCTTGCGACGCGCCTCCTGCAGCTTGCGGGCGATCTCGGCGCGATGCCGGTGCCCCTCGTAGGCGTCCGCGAGCGCCTTGTCGCGGGCGAGGGAATCGACCGCGGCGAGCAGCGACGAGGCGGTCTGCGCGTCTTCGCCCTCCGGCAGGTATCCGCGCCAGAGCAGGAACGTGCGCGCCGCTTCGATGCGCCGCTCGTCGTCGGAGATCCAGCTCAGCGGGTCGGACACGGGGGCGAGCCGCAGTGCGAGCGCGTCGACCGCGAGGGCAGCAGCACCCCCTCCCACCGGGGAGGAGAACGGGGCGACGAGCTCCTCACTCGCGATGATCCAGAGCGCGATCGCCGCTCCCCGGCGCACGCGCTCATCGCCGGCGAAACGCACGCAGGCCGGCGCCATCCCGAGCACGTCACCCGCGAGCGCGCGCACGGAGACGCGGTCGTCGAGGAACATCTGCGGCACCGCCGAGAGCCGGGCGGCGATCGCATCGAGTGCGGGGCCCGGGCGGGCGCGCGTCCACGCCTCCTGCTCCCCGCCGGACCGCTCGCTCCAGGCCGCGAGCAGCTCTCCCGTCGACGCCTGCTCGTTCTCCGCCCGCTCCGCCTCAGCCATGCAGTCGCTCCGCGAGGGCGGCGCAGGCCGCCGGGGCATCGTCCATGCTCGACAGGTACACCACGTCGTACCCGTCGCGCCGGGCGAGGTCGGAGACGCGGTGGAGTCGGTCCATGAGCACGAGCGTACCCGTGGTGAGCTTCTCCCTCACCGCCCGGGCGACGCCCGCGAAGGGTTCGTTCCCGACGCCGAACATCGACACGAGCCCGTCGTCGGAGAGCACCACGACATGGCGCTGCACCTCCTCGGTCGCGCGCGGGAGAGCCGCGTAGCGGGAGCCGTACAGATCGAGCGGGAACGAAGTGCCGCCGCCGAAGAACACGCAGAGGGCGCTGACGATCTCGGCGGGGTCGCGGCTGGCGCGCTCCATGCCCGCGACCTGCCCGGCGGCGGAGAAACTGGTCACGCGCACGCGCCCGCCGCCGCGGAGCACCGACAGCGCGAGGATCGTGCCGGCCAGCACGGCCGGAGACCCGGCGCGGGGGTTGCGCATCGACCCGGACGAGTCGATGTAGAGGTCGATCTCGATGCTCGTCTCGCGCACGACCGGGTCGTCGTCCAGTTCCGAGCGGCGCCGCGTGGTCACCCCGGGAATGACCCGACCGCCGCGCAGGGTGGCGGCCCAGTCGATGTCGCCGATCGCGTCTCCGGTCTCCCACAGTTCGAGCGGCCCGGGGAGCCCTCCGGCGGGCTGCGCCGGCGCGCGCCGCGTGTAGGGGCGCACCCGACTCGCCGCCTCGGTGCGGTACCAGGCCGCGAGCACCTCGGCCTGATCGAGGTCGGAGTAGAGCCCCAGCGTGCGGGCGACGTCGAGGCGCTGTCCGGGCTGCGACGACGCGTCGTCGTCCGGCTCCACCGCCTCCGCCGCCCCCGGATGCGCCGGGAGGTCGCCGCGCAGACGCTGATCCGCGAGGATGCGACCGAGTTCCTCGGCGCTCGGGCCCTTCTCGTCGGCCGCGCAGCCGACCCCGCCGACGGTGGGCACCTCGCGCGCGGCATCCTGCCGTTCGGCGATGTAGGGCGCCGCGATCACCCCGAACCGCACCGCACCCGACACCGGGTCGGCGCCGAACGTGCGCACCGCATCGGCGACCAGCGCGGCATCGACGACGGGATTCGTCGTGCGCGCGCCGGCGAGCTCGGCGGCGATGCGCGCGCTCTCGGCCTTGCGCTCGCGCAGGATGCGCTCCTTCTCACGGTGCCTCTCGGCGATCGTGTCGAGCGGCGGCAGCTGTTCGTGCGCGACGGCGGGCGGCGGGGCGGGCGGGGCGTCGATCGCGCAGAGCGTGCCGGCCGGCAGCCGCCACAGGATCTCGTAGGCGCGGCAGTACACCCACCACAGTCGATCGGCGCTGCCCGCGGGTGCGGGGTACAGCACTCGACCGAGACGGATGATCCCCGGCTCACCCGCGGCATCCGCCTCGGCCCGCTGCAACTGCGCGAGCCGGGTGTTGACGAGCAGATCGTTCCAGAGGTTGGCGAGCAGGCCGATATCGGATGCCGCGGGTGCGCGCGACGAGACCGCGGCGAGCGCGCGTGCCATCTGATGCCGCACCTTCAGCCCGTCGATCCGGGTGCTCGGGGCGAGCACGTGGTGTCCGACCTCGTGCGCCAGCATGCTCCAGAGCTCGTCGGCGAGGCCGCGGCCGGCGAGGTAGTCGGGGTCGATCGAGACGGACGGTGGGAAGGTGAACCAGGCGGGCGCCCCGGCGTTCGCGTGCGCACCGGGCAGCACGATCGGGTCGTTCAGTCGTACACCCCACAGCGTGAGCGCGCGCTCCCAGGCCGCGCGCACGGTCTCGTCGACCGCTGCGCGGGGAACCTTTCCCGTCCTCACGCGGCGTCTCGCACGTGCACCCAGGCGAGGTGGGTGTCGGGCCCGATGACGACGCTCACGCCGTCGTCCGCGGGTGCGGAGGCCGCGGGGTCGGAGGCCGCAGCTTCGGGCTCGACGGATGCCGTGAGCCGGGCGCACCACACGTCGGCGTCGAGACGCCACCACTCCCCCGCGACGAGGATCGCGAACGCTCCGGCGTCCGCGAGGCGCACGACCCGGTCCGGCGGCCGGATCCACGCGCCGCCGACGCCGCGGAACCCGCCGGTCGCGAGTACGTAACCGCGCTCGTCCGCACGCCCGGGCCACCAGAACCGGTCGGTGCGCTGCCGGCGCAGGAACGCTTCGAGCAGGTCGATGCCGATCCCGAGGGTCGCGGCGGCCGCCCGCCGCTCGTCCGCCGGCTCGATGCGTTCGAGCCGGGTCAGGGCGTCGTCGCGCAGAGCCAGGGCGCCGGACCGCCACGCCGCGATCGCGACGAGGTCGAGGGCGCGCTCGCGATCGCTCGCGGCATCGGCATCCTCCGCGAGTCCCGCGGCGAGCGCTCGGACGAACAGCCCCACCTCGCCGTGCGCGCGGCGCACGCCCTCGATCGCGGCGGCGATGTCGAGTCCCCCGGCCGTCAAGTCGGGCGGCGAGGCGGGCGGGAAGGAGTCCCGCGCATTCGCGAGCTGCAGCGGGCGGCGGATCACCCGCGGGTCTCCTGCCAGCGGGCGAACGCGGTGTAGCGCTGGTGCAGGTACTTGAGCGCGATCACGTCGTCGAAGTCGCGGCCGTAGAGCTTGCCGACGCCGGCGATGCGGCGCAGCTGCGCCTCGATCGCGGTGATCCGGCGCGAGACGTCGAGGGCCGACACACCGTCGAGTCCTCGGTCGAGTTCGCCGAGGAGCGCGGCCACCGGGTCGTCGGCATCGCGGCCGAGCATGTCGTACTGGCGGCACGACTGCACGAACAGGTCGTTCAGCCAGCTCACGGTGTCGGTGGCGAGTTCGCGCTCGGCCCCCACGTCGAAGCGCGGGTGGGTGTCGTTGGGCAGCAGTTTTCCCCGCAGCACGAAGGGCAGGATCGCGGCGATGTCGGCGAGCTCGACGGCATCCGCTCCTCGGAACCAGGCCATCGCCTTCGCGTACAGGATGAGCGTCTGCAGTGCGCGCACCGAGAGGCCGTTGCGCGTCTGGGCGCCGAGGTCGACCTCGAGGTCGGCGCCGCTGTTCGCCTCGATGACCTCGCCGACGCTGCCGCCCGCGGTCGTCACGACGTCTTTCGTGCGGTACTCGAAACGGCGTCCGCCGTGCTGCACGAACTCGAAGTGGCTGAGGAAGAACCGCAGGCGGTGGCGCACGCCGTCGGGGATCGGCACGGCGCGGATCAGGGCGCGCATCCGCTCCTGTTCGGCCGCATCGAAGCGCAGTTCCGTCGGCACGTGCTCCTCGGGCTTCTCCCCCGCCTCGACCCGCGTGATGAGCTCGTCGAGGAAGCGGCTGTTGAAGCCGGCGGCCTGCACCGTGACGTCCATGCGATCGCGGAGCGCCTGGATCACCGGGAACGTTCCACCGCCCGCATCGTCGTTCGCGGTGAAGAACCAGCTCTCGACGCCGCCGTGCGGTGCGGTGCGTCGCATCTGGTCGTGGCTCTCGACGTACCCCTCGGCGACCATCGTCAGCAGCGCCGACTGCGTCTTGGTGGGGATGCGGTTGTACTCGTCGATGATCTTCACCGGGAGGCCGAGCCAGTCGCGCCACGCGATGCGGATGTCGCTGAGCTTCTCGGCCTCGACGAGGTCGCGCGGCAGCGGGATGCCCACGAGGTCGCTCACCGTGAGCTGCGGCTGCCCCTGCTGCACGGCCCGCCGCACCTCGTCGGCGCCGGTGCCGGCGAGCACGCCCATGAGCACGGCGACCGTCGTCTTGCCGCGCCCCGGCCCGCCGATCAGGAGGCACTTGCCGCCGACCGCGAACGTGAGCAGTGGCAGCAGCACGTTCGACGAGAAGGATGCCTGAGTGGGCAACGAGACCTTGGCATCGGCGTCGCCGAGCGCGATCGAGAGCGGATCGCCGTGCGAGAACTCGATGTCGTAGTACGGGGAGATGACGGCCCGATTGACCATCCAGTAGTAGGCCTGGCGCAGCTTCTCGTCGAGGGGCACCGCGGTCGCCGCCGCTGCCGGGCGGAAGAGCTCCTCGGCGGTCATCTGCCCGACGCCGTGATCGGCTCCCGGGTTGGTGGGCGATGCGGACACGCGGCTCCAGCGATCGGACATGCGATCATCCTACGGGCGGCGGCTCAGGGCCTCCCGTCGCCCTCTCCGGTCCGACCGTCCGCCCCGTGCGCGTCCGCGCGGTTCGTTTCCGACTCGTGGGCAGCCGCGCCGTGCGCAGCCGCCCCGTGCGCTGCCGCGCGCTGCAGGGCGCGCTGCTCGTCCATCGGGCGCGCCTCGAGCGGGATCGCGAAGCTGAGGTGCGCGGCCAGCAGCGGTTCGAGAGCGGATGCCGCGGCCTGCACGCGCGCCGGCACGTCGCCGCGCACCTCGAGCCAGGGCACCGGCTGCGCGGCGAGGACATCGCGGAAGCGCTGCTGCATGTCGTGGCGGATGTGCTCGCCGTCGCGCATGCCGTCCTGTTCGAACGGGATCTCGTCGCCCGTGAGCACGTAGAGGAGGGGGCGGTGGCCGTCGGCGGCGCGGTGCAGGCGCTCGGCGACCGTGCCGACGTAGCGCTCGTGCCAGAGCGCGGTCGCGAGCACATCGGTGTCGCACACCAGCACCGGGCGCGGCACACGGCGCAGCGCCCGCTCCTCGAGGGCGATCTGCCGGTCGACGATGAGGTCGAACTCGTCGCTGCGCCAGGGCGCCTCGAGCCCGCCCTCGCGCACCTCGGAGTGCTCCCGCCCGTACTCGGGAACCCACAGCGTGCCGAGGTGCGCGGCCAGCGCCTCGGCGAGCGTCGTCGACCCGGTCGACTCGGCGCCGAGAACGACGACCCGGGGAGTGAGCGACGCCCGCACGGCCGGCGCGAGCTCGTGCCAGAGCGCCGCGGGGTCGGCGCGGATCGCCGTGCCCGACACCGGGTTGATCCGTCGACCCTCGTCGATGCGTACCCAGTGGGCCCCGAGGCGCTGCGCGAGTTCTCCGCCGTACGCGTCGCACGAGTAGACGGTGTCGACGGGGCCGTCGAGCAGCGACTCGATCACGGCGAGGTGCTCGCGCCACGCGGCATCCGATCCGAAGTCCACCGGGGCGTCGTCCATCGCCGCCACGACCCGGGCGCCGGGGTGCGATTCACGGATCCAGTCGGCGCGCGTCTCGAGCGGGATCGATTCGACGGATGCTCCGAGCACCTGCACGGTGACGCGCTCGCTGCGCCGTTCGGCCTCGCGGATGAGGTGCGAATGCCCGCTGTGGAACGGATAGAACTTGCCGATCACGAGCCCGTGACCCTCACGGCGCGGTGCCGTGGCCGTCACGCGGGCGCCTCGACGCGTTCGCGCTCCCGCTCGTCGGCCGCCACTCGGCGCCACGAGGTGAAGCCGAACACGCACAGGCCGATGAAGAGCAGGTACAGCGCCGCGATGACCCACAGCCCGGTGACGATCGAGATGCCGATGATCACGACGTCGACACCGATCCAGACGAACCAGTTCTGGATCCACTTGCGGTTGAGCATGTACTGCGCGACGAGGCTCGCCGAGGTGGTGAGCGCATCCGCGACCGCGACCTCCGAGTCGGTGAACGACGTGAGCACCCACACCAGCACAGCGGCACCGGCGATCCCGGCGAGCACCAGCCACGGCACCGCCCGGCGCGGAGTGCTCGCGATGTAGGTGCGACTCTGTTCCTCACCCCGCGTCCACCGCCACCAGCCGTGCACGCCCATCACGAGGTAGACCGCCTGCAGGCCGGCGGCGGCGTAGACGCCCGCGCCGAGGAAGACGACGAAGAGCACGACGTTGTTGGCGATGCCGATCGGATACGTCCACACGTTGCGGAGCCCCGCCAGGAGCACGCAGACCGCGCCGGTCACGAAACCGAGCACCTGCTGCCACTCGGCGATCAGCCAGTCGAGCACGACGGGCCTAGAGCTCGACGCCGACGAGAACCGGCTCGGGCTGCAGCACGAGCCCGAACTCGCTGTGCACCCGGCTCTGGATGAAGCGCGCGAGCTCGGCGACCTCCGCGGCGGTCGCGCCGCCCCGGTTCGTGAGGGCGAGCGCGTGCTTGGTCGACACCGAGGCGCGCGAACGCGGCAGCTTGAAACCCTTGCGGATGCCGGCCTGCTCGATGAGCCACGCGGCGCTGACCTTGACGTCGGCCGCTTCACGCGCCGGTGCCGGGATCAGACCTCCGTAGGACGCGAGCGGGATGACGGTGACGGTGTCGAGATCCGGCGAGACCGGCCAGCGCGGACACTCCGGCGGGAGGGCGCGGGCGACGGACTCCGTGACGATCGCGTTCTGGAAGAACGACCCGACGCCGTGCGTGTCGGGATCGACCTGGTCCCACAACATCCCCTTCGAGGCGCGCGTGGCGAGGATGCGCTCGCGCACCCACGACAACGGCACGGGGGCGTCGTCGCCGAGGGTCAGCGCCCGGCGCAGCTGCTCACCGCGCACGATGCGCTCCCGCGCGACCAGCAGATCGACCGTGATCGACAGGATCACGGCACGCCGCTCGGGCTCGCTGCCGTAGTGGTGCTTGAGCACCGAGGTGCGGAACCCGAGGCCCAGCTCGGAGGCGGGGACCGTCGAGATCTCACCGGTCGCCGCGTCGATCAGCTCGACCTCGACCAGGGTCTCCTGGATCTCCTGCCCGTACGCACCGATGTTCTGCACGGGAGCGGCCCCGACGGTGCCGGGGATGCCGCTCATCGCCTCGAGCCCGGCGTAGCCGTGTTCGACCGCGTACGCGACGAGTTCGTCCCACCCGTGGCCCGCCTGGGCGCGCAGCCGGATGCGGCCCTCGTGGGGCGAGGGCAGCTCGTCGATGCCGCGGGTGAGCACCCGGATGACGGTGCCCTCGAACTGCTCGTCGCCGACGAAGAGGTTCGAGCCTCCGCCGAGCACGAACCACTCGTCGCCGCGCGACCACGTCTCGCGGAGCGCGCTGACGAGCCCCTCGGCGGTCGTGGCGTCGAGCATCCGCTCGGGCGCACCGCCCGTGGCGATGGTGGTGAGCGCGGAAAGCGGGATCGGCGTGATCTCGTGCACCTCGGCGTCGCCCATCAGACCGCGATGCGCAGCTGCGCCTTGACGAGCACGGTGGCCTCGCCGAAGGTGACCTTGAGGTCGACGCGCGCGGCCGTCTCGTCGACGGCGCCGATCGTGGCCAGCACGTGCACGTCGGCACCGTGCTCGGGGTCGACGACGACGGGCTTCGTGAAGCGCACGCCGTAGTCGAGGATGCGGGTCTGCGGGTCGAGAGCCGCGACGACCACCGAGGAGGCGATCCCCATCGTGAGCATGCCGTGCGCGAGCACGCCGGGCAGCCCGACGGAGACGGCGACGTCGTCGCGGTAGTGGATGGGGTTGAAGTCACCGGAGGCCCCGGCGTAACGGACGAGCGACTCGCGCGTCAGGTGCACGGTACGCTCGGCGATCACGTCTCCGATCGAGTACGCCATCACTCCCCCTCTCCGACCAGCAGCACGCTGGTCGCGGTCACGACATGGGCACCTGCGGCATCCGTGATCTCGGCCTCGCTCGTGATGAGCGCGTTGCCGGCCATCATGCGGATGCCGGTGACCCGCAGTTGCGCGCTGAGCTCGTCACCCGCGACGATCGGCCGCGTGTACGCGAAGCGCTGCTCGGCGTGGATCGTGCGCGCCAGCACGATGCCCGAATCCTCGGCGCCCAGGAGCTGCTGGAGCGTGAGGTCCTGGATGACCATCGGGAACGTCGGGGGCGCGACCACGTCCGCGAAGCCGGCCGCGCGGGCCGCCTCGACGTCGGTGTGCTGCGGAGCATCGGCGAAGACGGCGCGGGCGAACTCGCGCACCTTCTCACGACCGACGAGGTACGGGGGCGTCGGCGGGAACTCCCGGCCGACCAGTTCTGGGTTCACTGGCACCCCTCGATCCTATCGAGGGTCGCCGACAGCCGCCCCGCCCGCCGGTGCGGTCAGTCCTTCTTCTCGCGGCCCCGGATCGCCTTGAGCGCCATCTGCACCGCGATCACGACGAGATATGCCGCGAAGAGGATGTTGCCGGTGCCGGGATCGATCAGCGTCGCGAGCCAGGCGCCGAGCGCGGTCGTGGTGCAGGCGGCGACGCCGATGAGCGCGGCGGCGAGCAGATCGACGTTGCGGTTGCGGAGGTTGCCGAACGTGCCGGAGACCGCGGTGGGGATCATCATGAGGAGCGACGTGCCCTTGGCGACGAGGTCGCTCGTGCCGAAGGCGAGCATGAGCACCGGAACGACGATCACACCCCCGCCCACGCCGATGAGGCCCGCGAGCACACCGGTGCCCACGCCGACGACGACGAGCGCGATGCCCGAGATCCAGGTGAGGTCGAAGGGCGCGTCCCGCGAGGGGATCACGAGGAAGAGGCTCACGATCACGACGAGGAGGAAGCCCACGAAGCCCCAGCGCAGGGCGGTCTGCGAGATGCGCGGCAGCAGGCGGGTGCCGATCTGGGCGCCGACGACAGCGCCCGCGGCGAGGATCAGGGCGGGGATCCATGCGACGGACCCCGAGGCGGCGTACGAGATCACACCGACGGCCGCGGTGGGGACGATCGCCGCGAGCGAGGTACCGGCCGCGAGGCGCTGATCGAAGTGCAGGAACAGCACCAGCAGCGGGACGATCACCGTGCCGCCGCCGACCCCGAAGAGTCCGGAGAGGAGGCCGGCGAGCAGGCCGATCCCGATGAACGTCGTATAGGCCCGCGGTCCGCGGAACGGTCTCGTGGCCGCGTCGTTCACGTCTCTCCTTCTCACGCGGCCCCGGGACGTGGCCGCACCGTCCGCCAGCCTACTCCCGCGCGGGGCGTGCGCCGGACTCGAGGCTCTGCGTCAGCTGCGCGACCTGCGCGCGCAGCTCGCGCAGCTCGGCGAGCACCGCGGCCTCGCCGTGACCGCCGACGGTCACCTCGTGGACGGGGGCCTCGCCGTTGCGGACGCGGTCCTCGTCGAGGCCCTGCATCGCGTCGACGATCACCGCGATGAACAGGTTGAGGACCGTGAGCGCGCTGATCAGCACGAAGGGCACGAAGAACGCCGGCGCCCAGGGGATCTCGGCGCTCACCGTCCGCGCGATCGCACTCCAGGAGTCGAGCGTCATGATCTGGAAGAGCGAGAAGAGCGACGCGCCCATGTCACCGAAGTACTCGGGGAAGCGCGCCCCGAACAGCATCGTCGACATCACCGCACCGACGTAGAACACGATCACCAGCAGCGCCGCGATGGAGACGATGCCGGGCACCGCGCGCACGAGCGCGTCGACGACACGACGCAGCGAAGGGATCACCGAGATCAGACGCAGCACCCGCAGCACCCGCAGCGCCCGCAGCACCGCGAAGCCGTCGGCGCCCGGGATCAGGGCCACGCCGATCACCAGGAAGTCGAACACGTTCCACGCGTTGCGGAAGAACCCCAGGCGTTCGGCGTACAGCTTGAGCGCGATCTCGATCAGGAAGATGCCGAGACAGACCTTGTCGAGCACGTGCAGCAGCCCGCCGAACGACTCCGTCACCGCCAGGGAGGTCTCCAACCCGAGGATCACGGCGTTGACGAGGATCACGACGATGATGAAGGTCTGCACCGGCGACGAGAGCACGAAGCGTCCCACCGCCGCTCGCGAGTGCCAGGCATTCGTTCGCATGACGGCATCCTTTCATGCCGTCCGCCGTACACGCGAAGAAGCCCGCCACCTCAGAGGTGACGGGCTTCTCTCGAGTCGAGTGATTACTCGGACTTCTCCTCGGCGGCAGGCGCCTCGGTGGTGTCTTCGGCGGCGGGAGCCTCCTCGGCGGGAGCCTCCTCGACGACCTCGGCGGTCTCCTCGGCGGGAGCCTTCTCGGCCGGCTTCTCCGCCTGGGGGGCGGCAGCGGCCTTCTTGGTCGACTTCGCCTTCGGCGTGACGGGCTCGAGGACGAGCTCGATCACGGCCATGGGAGCGTTGTCGCCCTTGCGGTTGCCGACCTTGGTGATGCGCGTGTAGCCACCCTCGCGGTCAGCGACCAGCGGAGCGATCTCGGTGAAGAGCGTGTGCACGACTTCCTTGTCACCGATGACCGAGAGCACGCGACGGCGTGCGTGCAGGTCTCCGCGCTTGGCGAAGGTGATGAGACGCTCGGCGAGCGGACGCAGGCGCTTGGCCTTCGTCTCGGTCGTCTTGATCGACTTGTGGGTGTACAGCGCAGCGGCGAGGTTGGCAAGCAGCAGGCGCTCGTGGGCGGGGCCGCCTCCGAGGCGGGGACCCTTAGTGGGCTTGGGCATAATCGTCTAACTCCTGGTCAGAAAGGTCGGGTATCAGAAGGACTCGTCTTCGCTGCCGCCGTAGAAGTGGGCGCCGTCGAAACCGGGCACCGAATCCTTGAGCGACAGACCGAGCGAGATGAGCTTGTCGCGCACCTCGTCGACCGACTTCTGGCCGAAATTGCGGATGTTCATGAGCTGCGTCTCCGACAGGGCGACGAGCTCGGAAACGGTGTTGATGCCCTCACGCTTCAGGCAGTTGTACGAGCGGACCGACAGGTCGAGGTCCTCGATCGGCATCGACAGCTCGCTGGAGTTCACAGCCTCCACCGGCGCCGGGCCGATCTCGATGCCCTCGGCCTCGACGTTCAGCTCGCGAGCGAGACCGAACAGCTCGGTGAGCGTCTTGGCAGCCGAAGCGACGGCGTCGCGGGGGCTGATCGAGTTCTTCGTCTCGACGTCCAGGACGAGCTTGTCGAAGTCGGTGCGCTCCCCGGCACGGGTCGCGTCGACGCGGTAGCTCACCTTGAGGACCGGCGAGTAGATCGAGTCGATCGGGATCTGACCGGCCTCGGCGTACTCGTTGCGGTTCTGCGTCGCCGAGACGTAGCCACGGCCACGCTCGATCGTGAGCTCGAGCTCGAACTTCGCGGTGTCGTTGAGCGTCGCGATGACGAGCTCGGGGTTGTGCACCTCGACACCGGCCGGAGCCGAGATGTCAGCGGCGGTCACTTCGCCCGCACCGGTCTTGCGCAGGTACGCGGTGATGGGCTCGTCGCGCTCCGAGGAGACGACCAGCTGCTTGATGTTGAGGATGATCTCGGTGACATCCTCCTTCACACCGGGGATCGTGCTGAACTCGTGCAGCACGCCGTCGAGACGGACGCTGGTGACAGCGGCACCGGGGATCGACGACAGCAGGCTGCGACGCAGCGCGTTGCCGATCGTGTATCCGAAGCCGGGCTCCAGAGGCTCGATGATGAACCGGCTCCGGTTCTCGACGATCTTTTCCTCGGTGAGTGTGGGACGCTGTGCAATGAGCACTCTGTGTTCCTTTCGATCACATGACCGCTATATGACATGTGGTGGGTGAGGTCTTGAGTTGTGGAAGTCGATGCCCGCGAACGGGCGGGCGAGCCGCTCGGCCCCGACCGCTCAGAGAACGGGACGGGGCGAGCGGCTCGCGAGCCGGATCAGACGCGGCGACGCTTCGGCGGGCGGCATCCGTTGTGCGCCTGCGGGGTGACGTCCTGGATCGAGCCCACCTCGAGGCCGGCGGCCTGGAGCGAGCGGATCGCGGTCTCGCGGCCGGAGCCCGGACCCTTGACGAGGACGTCGACCTTCTTGACGCCATGCTCGGCGGCCTGGCGGGCAGCCGACTCGGCTGCCATGCCGGCGGCGTACGGGGTCGACTTGCGCGAGCCCTTGAAGCCCACGCCACCCGACGATGCCCACGCGATGACGGCGCCGGACGGGTCGGTGATCGAGACGATCGTGTTGTTGAACGTCGACTTGATGTGGGCCTGGCCCAGCGCGATGTTCTTCTTTTCCTTGCGGCGCGGCTTGCGCGCGGCGGCCTTGGGTGCAGCCATGAAAGTGTTCTCCTAGTCCCTGGGGCCGCGCTTAGCGGGCCTTCTTCTTGCCGGCGACGGTGCGCTTCGGGCCCTTGCGGGTACGGGCGTTGGTCTTGGTGCGCTGACCGCGGACCGGGAGACCACGACGGTGGCGGATGCCCTCGTAGGAGCCGATCTCGACCTTGCGGCGGATGTCTGCGGCGACCTCGCGGCGCAGGTCACCCTCCACCTTGTAGTTGCCTTCGATGTGGTCGCGGAGGGCGATCAGCTGGTCGTCGCTGAGGTCCTTCACGCGGATGCTCTCATCGATGTCGGTCGCCTTGAGGATCTCGACCGAGCGGGTACGGCCGACGCCGTAGATGTAGGTAAGGGCGATCACCACGCGCTTGTCGCGCGGGATGTCAACGCCGGCAAGACGTGCCATGCGGTTCTCCTGGGTGTTGTGGAGGTGTGGAACAGGATCGGTGCCCGGGCCTCCGCCCCGAGGTGTCGGCTCCGGTGGACACAGCTCCCCTGTGGGTCGCTGAGCCTGTCGAAGCGTCTGATCCTGCCGTTCGTGTATTCAGTTGTGTGTCAGATCAGAAGAATGATCAGCCCTGGCGCTGCTTGTGGCGCGGGTTGCTCTTGCAGATCACCATGACGCGGCCGTGGCGGCGGATCACCTTGCAGTGATCGCAGATGGGCTTGACGCTGGGGTTGACCTTCATGATGTTTCCTGTTCGCTGTCTTCGTACCGCCCCGCTGCGGGGCAGGCCGTTACTTCTCGACCGATCAGCGGTAGCGGTAGACGATACGGCCGCGGGTGAGGTCGTAGGGGCTGAGCTCCACGACCACGCGGTCCTCGGGGATGATACGGATGTAGTTCTGCCGCATCTTGCCGGAGATCGTTGCCAGGACCTTGTGTCCGTTGCTGAGCTCAACGCGGAACATCGCGTTGGGAAGAGCCTCGGAGATCACGCCCTCGATCTCGATGACACCGTCTTTCTTAGCCATAGCCTCGCTGACGCTTCTGCAGACCGGTCGATCTGCGGTGGGTGATTGGTTTGTTGGTGCTGCGCCGACGGACACGCCGAATCAGTGCGCAAGGCACCAAAGATCTATGTTAGACGACGCCGGGACATCCGGCAACCTGAGCCGGAAGCATCCGCGCGTCGCCCGCCGTGCACGCCACGAGGGCGGCCCCGTGACGGGACCGCCCTCGTCGTGATGCGGATCCGCTCAGGGCAGGATCTGCGCGAAGCGCGACTGGATGTCGGCGTTCTCGATACGCTCACCGTTGATCTCGACGGTGGGCGTGCCCTGGATCTCGTGCTGGTTGGTCTGGTCGCGAACGAAGTTCATGTAGGTGCCGTCCGCGATGCAGTCGGCTGCCGCACCCGCCCCGACCTGCTCGGCGTAGGACGCGAGCTCTTCGTCGGTGTAGCCGGCGGTGTTCTCCTCCGGCTGGTTGCTGAACATGAAGTTGAAGAAGTCGAGGAACGAGTCCGGCGCGTTCTCGGCGACGCAGTAGGCGGCGCCCGCGGCACGGGTCGAGTACTTCGTGTTCTGCGAGTACCGGTCGAGGATCGAGATCGGGTGGATGTTCAGCGTGATGTCGTCGCTCGCGGCGGCGGACTGGAGCTGCTCGCCGTACGCGTCTTCGAAGTCGCCGCAGATGGGGCACATGAAGTCGACGAAGACGTCGATCTCGTCATCGCCGCCACCGAAGCTGATCGCGCCGGTCTCCTGGTTGACGTTGCCACCCTCGGGGGCGACGCCGGGGGCCGTGGCCTGGTTGTTCAGGAACACCACGAGCCCGCCGAGGACGACCAGCACGACGACGACTGCTGCGGACACCCCGATCGCGAACCAGTTGGTGTTGCTCTTCGCCGCTGCCATTGTCTTCCGTTTCTCTCGGTCTCGCCGCAGTTATTGCGGACGCAAGTACCCTGTGATCTTCCTGCATCAGCCTATGGGGTTCGTGTGAGGCGAACCTTGCCGGCAGTTCACGCTTGCGTAACGGATGCCGGGGGCAGCCGATGAGACGAGAGGGAGCGGGAGCGTCAGTCGACGGGAACCGGCGTCACGCCGAAGGGCGCGAGGCCCGCTGCGCCGCCGTCGGGGGCGGTGAGCACCCAGAGCCCGTTCTCGTGCACGGCGACGCTGTGCTCCCAGTGCGAGCCGTCCGAGCCGTCGACGGTCGAGACGGTCCAGTCGTCGTCCTCGATGAACGTCTCCTCGCCGCCCGCGGTCACCATCGGCTCGATCGCGAGCACGAGGCCCGGCTTCACCTCGGCTCCAGGGTCGGGCGTGCGGTAGTTGAAGACGCTCGGCGCCTCGTGCATCTTGCGGCCGATGCCATGGCCGACGTACTCGCGCAGGATGCCGTAGGTCTCCCCCGACACGGCGGAGGGGCCCTGGGCCTCGATGTACCCCTGGATCGCGGCGCCCAGGTCACCGAGATGCGAGGCGGTCGCCATCGCGGCGATGCCGGCCCACATGGACCCTTCCGTCACGCGCGAGAGCTCCTCGCGATTCGCGACGACGTCCGGTCGCGTCTCGTCGGGGACGACGACGGTGATCGCACTGTCGCCGTTCCACCCCTGGTACTGCGCACCGCAGTCGACCGAGACGATGTCGCCGGGCTGCAGCACCAGATCGCCGGGGATGCCGTGCACGACCTGCTCGTTGACCGAGACGCAGATCGTGTGGTGGTAACCGCGCACGAGCTGGAAGTTCGATTCCGCGCCGCGAGCGAGGATCACGCGATTCGCCTCGGCGTCGAGCTCGAGCGTCGTCACCCCGGGGCGGATCAGCGGACGGACGGCGTCGAGCGCCGCCGCCGTGATCAGCCCGGGCTCGACCATCGATCGGAGCTGGGCCGGGGTCTTGTAGATCGACCGGCGGAACATCTCGGAGCCGCTCAGACGGCGACGCGCAGACCGCGTGCGTCGAGCGCGGCGACGATGCGCTCCGTGATCTCGTCGAGCGAGCCGACGCCGTCGATTCGGTCGACGATGCCCTTCTCGCTGTAGACGTCGATGATCGGAGCGGTCTCTCGCTCGTAAATGTCGAGCCGGTGGGCGATCGCGTCTTCGGTGTCGTCGGAGCGCCCCTGCTCGATCGCACGGAGGCTCAGACGCGAGATGCTCTCGTCGCGCGGCACGTCGAGGAGGATCACGGCGTCGAGCGACTCGCCACGTCCCGCGAGGAACTCCTCGAGGTGGCCGACCTGAGCCGTGTTGCGCGGATACCCGTCGAGGAGGAAGCCGTTCGCGGCGTCGTCCTGCGCCAGACGATCGCGCACGATCTCGCCCGTCAGCTCGTCGGGGACCAGGTCGCCGCGGTCGAGGATCGCGGTCACCTTCTGTCCGAGCTCCGTGCCGCCCTTGATGTTGGCGCGGAAGATGTCGCCCGTCGAGACAACGGGGATGCCGAAGGTCTCGGCGATGCGCACGCCCTGCGTGCCCTTGCCGGAGCCCTGCGGGCCGACGATCAGGAGACGTGCGGATGCCGTCATCGGAGGAGCCCTTCGTAGTGACGCTGCTGCAGCTGGGCGTCGATCTGCTTGACCGTCTCGAGACCCACACCGACGATGATGAGGATCGACGCGCCACCGAACGGGAAGTTCTGGTTGGCACCGACCGTCGCCAGGGCGATCAGCGGGATGAGGGCGATCAGACCCAGGTAGATCGAGCCCGGCAGCGTGATGCGCGTCAGGACGTAGTCGAGGTACTCGGCGGTCGGACGACCCGCGCGGATGCCGGGGATGAAACCGCCGTACTTCTTCATGTTGTCAGCGACCTCGACCGGGTTGAACGTGATCGCGACGTAGAAGTAGGTGAAGCCGATGATGAGCAGGAAGTACGCCGCCATGTAGATCGGGTGGTTGCCCGTGGTGAAGTACGTGCTGATCCAGGTGACCCACGCGGCGGGCGTCGAGCCGTCCTGCGGGGTGTTGAACTGCGCGATGAGCGCGGGGATGTACAGCAGCGACGAGGCGAAGATGACCGGGATCACACCGGCCATGTTGACCTTGATCGGGATGTAGGTGTTGGTGCCGCCGTAGGTACGGCGTCCGACCATCCGCTTGGCGTACTGCACCGGGATGCGCCGCTGCGACTGCTCGACGAACACGACGAGACCCATGACGATGATTCCGACGAGCAGCACGAGCAGGAAGACCTCGAAGCCCTTCGTCTGCCAGATGAGGCTCATCGCGCCGGGGAAGGTCGCGGCGATCGAGGTGAAGATGAGGAGCGACATGCCGTTGCCGACGCCGCGCTCGGTGACGAGCTCGGCGAACCACATGATGAGGCCGGTACCGGCGGTCATCGCCATGATGATGAGCAGCTGTGCCCACCAGACGTCATTCGTGAGCAGGTTCTGGCAAGCCGCGAGATCGGTCGTGCCGAACAGCTGGCCGCTGCGCGCGACGGTGACGAGAGTCGTCGACTGCAGCAGCGCGAGGGCGATGGTGAGGTAACGCGTGTACTGGGTGAGGCGGGCCTGGCCGGCCTGGCCTTCCTTGTGCAGCGCCTCGAAGTGCGGGATGACCACGCGCAGGAGCTGCGTGATGATCGTCGCGGTGATGTAGGGCATGACACCCAGCGCGAAGATCGACAGCTGCAGGAGTGCGCCACCCGAGAAGAGGTTGACCAGACCGAGGAGACCCTCGGTCCCGTTGTTGGCCGCGAGGCACTCCTCGACGTTCGGGAAGTTCACGAACGGAGCGGGAACGTTGGAGCCGAGTCGGTAGATGGCGATGATGGCCAGGGTGAAACCGATCTTCCGACGCAGGTCGGGAGTGCGGAAGATCCGCGCGATGGCGCTAAACAAGAACGTGCCTCCTGAAAGGGGTTGCCGCGACCGATGGGCGGCTGAAAGACCAGAGTAACCTAAACGCGGTTCTCGGCATCCATGTGCACAGAAGGGGCCGGAGAATCTCCGACCCCTTCCCTGCTGTGGTTACTTGACGGAACCGCCCGCAGCCACGATCTTCTGCTCGGCAGAACCCGAGACCTTGTCGACCGCGACGGTGAGCTTCACGGCGATGTCGCCGTTGCCCAGAACCTTGACCTTCTCGTTCTTCCGAACCGCACCCTTGGCGACCAGGTCGCTGATGGTGACGTCTCCACCCTGGGGGTAGAGCTCCGCGAGCTTCTCCAGGTTCACGACCTGGTACTCGACGCGGAACGGGTTCTTGAACCCGCGCAGCTTCGGGGTGCGCATGTGCAGCGGCATCTGCCCACCCTCGAAACCGACGCGAACGGTGTTGCGCGCCTTGGTGCCCTTGGTTCCACGACCGGCCGTCTTACCCTTCGAGCCCTCACCACGGCCGACGCGAGTCTTGGCGGTGTTGGATCCGGGGACGGGACGCAGGTGGTGCACCTTCAGCACGCCGGGGCGCGATGCCGGAGCATCCGCCTTCGGCGCAGCCTTCTTGGCAGCCGGCTTCTTGGCGGGAGCCTCAGCCTTGGCGTCGGCCGCAGCGGTCTTGGCCGGAGCCTTCTTCGCGGCGGGCTTCTTCTCAGCGGCGGCCTTGGGGGCTGCAGCCTTCTTCGTGGCCTTCTCGGCCTCAACGGCCTCGTTCTTCTCAGCCATTAGTCGATCTCCTCAACCTTGACGAGGTGTGCGACGGTCTTGACGTAACCGCGCGTCTGCGCGTCGTCGGGGCGGACGGTGGTGTCACCGATCCGCTTGAGACCGAGGCTGCGCAGCGTGTCGCGCTGGTTCTGCTTCTCGCTCACCTTGGACTTGATCTGCGTGACCTTGAGCCGGGCGGCCATCAGGCACCTACCTTCTGTGCGGCGATGGCCTCGGCCTCGGCGCGGACAAGACGCGCCGGTGCCACCTGGTCGAACTCGAGGCCACGACGCGCGGCGACCGCACGGGGCTCCTCGAGCTGCTTCAGGGCGGCGACGGTCGCGTGCACGATGTTGATCGTGTTCGACGAACCGAGCGACTTCGACAGGACGTCGTGGATGCCGGCGCACTCGAGCACGGCGCGGACGGGACCACCGGCGATAACTCCGGTACCGGCGGCAGCCGGACGCAGCAGCACGACACCGGCCGCAGCCTCACCCTGCACGGGGTGCGGGATGGTGCTGCCGACGCGCGGAACGCGGAAGAAGTTGCGCTTGGCCTCTTCGACACCCTTCGAGATCGCCAGAGGGACCTCACGGGCCTTGCCGTAGCCGACGCCCACCAGACCGTTGCCGTCACCGACGACCACGAGAGCGGTGAAGCTGAAGCGACGACCACCCTTCACGACCTTCGAGACACGGTTGATGGTGACGACGCGCTCCAGGAACTGGTTGTCACCACGGTCGCGCGAGTTGCGGTCGCGGCCACCCTGGTTGCGGTCACCGCGGCCACCGCGACGACCGTCGCGCTGGTCGCGAGTCGGCTCTGCCTGCGTGGTGCCGGCGGCCGTCTCGGAAGTGGCAGCAGCCGCTTCGGTCACTTCGTTCTCCTTGTTGTCACTCACAGTGCCAGACCCCCTTCGCGGGCGCCATCGGCGATGGCGGCGACACGACCGGCGTAGCGGTTACCGCCACGGTCGAACACTGCCTCGGAAACGCCGGCGGCCTTCGCGCGCTCGGCGACGAGCTCGCCGACCTTGCGGGCCTTGGCGGTCTTGTCACCCTCGAAGCCGCGCAGGTCGGTCTCGAGCGTCGATGCCGACGCGACGGTGTGACCCTTGCTGTCGTCGACCAGCTGGACGAAGACGTGGCGGGCCGAACGGTTGACGACGAGGCGCGGACGCACCTCGGTGCCGACGACCTTCTTGCGAAGGCGGGCGTGACGACGCGCGCGGGCGTCGGACTTTGACTTGAGAGCCATGGTTACTTACCACTCTTTCCGGCCTTGCGACGCACGTTCTCGCCGGCGTAGCGGACGCCCTTGCCCTTGTAGGGCTCCGGCTTACGGATCTTGCGGATGTTGGCAGCTGCCTCGCCGACAGCCTGCTTGTCGATACCGCTGACGGTGAGCTTGTTCGTGCCCTCGACCGTGAGCGTGATCCCCGCCGGCGGGTCGATCAGGACCGGGTGCGAGAAGCCGAGAGCGAACTCGACCGAGCCGCCCTTCTGCTGGACGCGGTAACCGGTGCCGACGACCTCGAGACCCTTGGTGTAGCCCTGGGTCACGCCGATGATGTTGTTGTTGATGAGCGTGCGGGTCAGGCCGTGAAGCGACCGCGACTCGCGCTCGTCGTCGGGACGGGTGACCAGAACCTGGTTCTCCTCGACCGCGACCTCGATGGGGCTGGCCACCGTGAGGGTGAGTTCACCCTTGGGGCCCTTCACCGCGACCTCGCGGCCGGTGACCGAAACGGTCACGCCCGCGGGAACGTCGATGGGAAGTCGTCCAATACGCGACATTTCGAATTACCACACGTAGGCGAGAACTTCTCCGCCCACGCCCTTCTGCTCTGCCTGACGGTCGGTGAGGAGACCGGAGGAGGTGGACAGGATGGCCACGCCGAGGCCGCCGAGGACGCGCGGGAGCTCGGTGGACTTCGCGTAGACGCGGAGGCCGGGCTTCGACACGCGCTTGATGCCGGCGATCGACCGCTCGCGGTTCGGGCCGTACTTCAGCGTCAGCGTGAGGTTCTGACCCACGCGGGCGTCCGAGGTCTCCCATCCGGAGATGTAACCCTCCTGCTGGAGGATCTCGGCGATGTGCGTCTTGAGCTTGCTCGACGGCAGGGTCACGGAATCGTGGTGCGCCGAGTTCGCGTTACGCAGACGGGTCAGCAGATCTGCGACCGGGTCTGTCATTGTCATTGTTGTTTTCCTTTGTTCATGAGGTTCCGGCTGCCGTTACACGACAGACGGCCTGCGATGACACGCAATCTTCAATTGTACGCACACATCGACGGGCTCAGTGACACATGACCACTGAGCCCGTCGAGGGTGTTACGCCTGTGCGTCTTCCGAGCGGAACGGGAAGCCGAGGTGGCGGAGCAGTGCCCGGCCCTCGTCATCCGTCTTCGCGGTGGTGACGACGGTGATGTCGAAACCGCGAACCCGGTCGATCTTGTCCTGATCGATCTCGTGGAACACGCTCTGCTCCTGGAGACCGAAGGTGTAGTTGCCGTTGCCGTCGAACTGCTTGGCCGAGAGACCGCGGAAGTCGCGGATACGGGGCAGTGCGAGCGAGACGAGGCGGTCCACGAACTCCCACGCGCGGTCACCGCGGAGGGTGACGTGCGCGCCGATGGCCTGGCCCTCGCGCAGCTTGAACTGCGCGATGGACTTGCGGGCCTTCGTGACGATCGGCTTCTGGCCGGTGATCTTGGTGAGATCGTCGACCGCGCCGTCGATCACCTTGCTGTCGCGAGCTGCCTCGCCGACACCGGTGTTCACGACGACCTTGACCAGTCCGGGGATCTGCATGACGTTGGCGTAGCCGAACTCGTCCTGCAGAGCCTTCTTGATCTCGGCGTTGTACTTCGCCTTCAGGCGGGGCTGGATCTTGCCAGCCACCGCGGCGTCGGTGGTTGCCATCAGAGGTCCTTACCTGACTTCTTCGCGAACCGCACGCGGACGGTGCGCTTCACGCCGTCCTTCGTCTGCTCCTCGACCCGGTGGCCGACCTTGGTCGGCTTCTTGGTCGAAGGGTCGACGAGTGCGACGTTCGAGATGTGGATGGGAGCCTCGACGGTCTCGAGGCCACCGGTCTTGGTGCCACGCTGCGTCTGGCCGACGCGGGTGTGCTTGGTGACGTAGTTCACGCCCTCGACGATGATGCGGTTGCGCTCGGCAAGGATCTCGAGGACCTTGCCCTGCTTGCCGCGGTCTCCGCCGCGCTCGGGCTTGGCGCCCGTGATGACCTGAACGAGGTCACCCTTCTTGATCTTCGCCATGACTTAGATAACCTCCGGCGCCAGCGAGACGATCTTCATGAACTTCTTGTCACGAAGCTCACGGCCGACCGGTCCGAAGATACGGGTGCCGCGGGGCTCCCCGTCGTTCTTCAGGATGACGGCGGCGTTCTCGTCGAACTTGATGTACGAGCCGTCGGGACGGCGCGTGGACTTGACGGTGCGGACGATGACCGCCTTGACGACGTCGCCCTTCTTGACGTTGCCGCCCGGGATCGCGTCCTTGACCGTCGCGACGATGGTGTCGCCCACGCCGGCGTAGCGGCGCTTCGAGCCACCGAGCACGCGAATCGTGAGCAGCTCCTTGGCGCCGGTGTTGTCGGCGACCTTGAGGCGGGACTCCTGCTGAATCACTTGGCCTTCTCCAGAATCTCCACCAGACGCCAGCGCTTCGTGGCGCTGAGCGGGCGGGTCTCGTTGATCAGGACCAGGTCGCCGATGCCGGCGGTGTTCGCCTCATCGTGCGCCTTGACCTTCGAGGTGCGGCGGATGACCTTGCCGTAAAGCGGGTGCTTCACGCGGTCCTCGACCTCGACCACGATGGTCTTGTCCATCTTGTCGCTGACGACGTAGCCACGACGCGACTTGCGGTACCCACGGGCATCCGCATCGCGCACATCGTGAGCAGCGTGCTCAGCCTCGACGGCGGCTTCCTTCTTGGTGGCCATCACTCAGCCTCTTCCTTCACGGCGTCGTCGGCGGCATCCGCCTTCTTCGCCTTCGACTTGGACGCCTTCTTGGCCGGAGCCTCGACCGGAGCGGGCGTCGCACGGATGCCCAGCTCGCGCTCGCGGATCACGGTGTAGAGGCGCGCGATGTCGCGCTTGACGGCGCGGATGCGGCCGTGGCTCTCCAGCTGGCCGGTGGCCGACTGGAAACGGAGGTTGAACAGCTCCTCCTTGGCCTTGCGCAGCTCCTCAACGAGGCGCTGGTCTTCGAACGTGTCGAGCTCTGCCGGAGCGAGCTCCTTGGTGCCGATCGCCATTACGCGTCGCCCTCCTCGCGCTTGATGATGCGTGCCTTCAGCGGCAGCTTGTGAATGGCTCGCGTGAGTGCCTCACGGGCGAGCTGCTCGTCGACACCGGCGACCTCGAAGAGGACGCGACCCGGCTTGACGTTGGCGACCCACCACTCGGGGGAACCCTTACCGGAACCCATGCGGGTCTCGGCAGGCTTCTTCGTGAGCGGACGGTCGGGGTAGATGTTGATCCACACCTTTCCACCACGCTTGATGTGACGGGTCATCGCGATACGAGCGGACTCGATCTGACGGTTCGTCACGTAAGCGGGCGTCAGGGCCTGGATGCCGAAGTCACCGAAGGAGACCTTCGTGCCACCGGTGGCCTGACCCGAGCGACCCGGGTGGTGCTGCTTGCGGAACTTGACCTTACGGGGAATAAGCATCAGGCAGACGCTCCTTCTGCAACAGGTGCCTCGTTGCGCGGGGCACGGCGGCGGTCGCCACCACGGTCGTCACGACGAGCCTTGGGTGCGTTGGCCTGCTCGCGAGCGAGCTCCTTCGCGGTCAGGTCGCCCTTGTAGATCCAGACCTTGACGCCGATGCGGCCGAAGGTGGTCTTGGCCTCGTAGAAGCCGTAGTCGATGTTCGCACGGAGCGTGTGCAGCGGCACACGACCCTCGCGGTAGAACTCCGACCGGCTCATCTCCGCGCCGCCGAGGCGGCCGGAGACCTGGATGCGGATGCCCTTGGCACCGGCACGCTGGGCGCCCTGCAGGCCCTTGCGCATCGCGCGGCGGAAGGCCACACGTGCGGAGAGCTGCTCGGCGATTCCCTGTGCGACCAGCTGAGCGTCGGCCTCGGGGTTCTTGACCTCGAGGATGTTCAGCTGGATCTGCTTGCCGCTGAGCTTCTCGAGGTCGCCGCGGATACGCTCGGCCTCGGCGCCACGACGACCGATCACGATGCCCGGACGGGCGGTGTGGATGTCGACGCGGACGCGGTCACGGGTGCGCTCGATCTCGATGTTCGAGACACCGGCGCGGTCGAGCTGCGTCTTCAGCAGGTTGCGGATCTTGATGTCCTCGGCGACGTAGTCGGCGTAACGCTGACCCGGCTTCGTCGAGTCCGAGAACCAGCGCGACACGTGGTCCGTGGTGATGCCGAGACGGAAGCCGTACGGGTTTACCTTCTGTCCCATTACTTGCTCGCCTTCTTGTTGCTGTCACCGGCAGCGGGCGCAGCCGCCTCCGGCGTCGAGAGCACGACCGTGATGTGGCTCGTGCGCTTCTTGATCTGGAACGCGCGACCCTGTGCACGGGGCTGGAAACGCTTGAGCGTCGTGCCCTCGTCGACGTACGCGTTGGCCACGTACAGGTCCTGCTCGTCGAGGTACTCGCCGTCGCGATCCGCCTTCACCTGTGCGTTGGCCATGGCCGACGCGACAAGCTTGTAGATCGGCTCACTGGCGCTCTGCTGTGCGAACTTGAGGATCGCGAGAGCTTCCTGGGCCTGCTTGCCCTTGATGAGCGCGACGACACGACGAGCCTTCTGCGGGGTCACGCGGATGTGCTTCACGCGTGCGATCGATTCGACCATTAGCGGCGCCGCCCCTTCTTGTCGTCCTTCTCGTGGCCGCGGAAGGTGCGGGTGGGCGCGAACTCGCCCAGCTTGTGACCGACCATGGTCTCGGAGACGAACACAGGGATGTGCTTGCGTCCGTCGTGGACCGCGATCGTGTGACCCAGCATGGCCGGGATGATCATGGACCGGCGGGACCAGGTCTTGATGACGTTCTTGGTGCCGGCTTCGTTCTGCACGACCACCTTGCGAAGCAGGTGCTCGTCGACGAAGGGGCCCTTCTTAAGACTGCGAGGCATCTTCTCTTACTCCTACTTGCGCTTCTTGCCGGCGTTACGACGACGCACGATGTACTTGTCGCTTTCCTTGTTGGCGTGACGGGTGCGACCCTCAGCCTGACCCCACGGGGAGACCGGGTGACGACCACCGGAGGTCTTACCCTCACCACCACCGTGCGGGTGGTCGACCGGGTTCATGGCGACACCACGCACGGTCGGGCGAACGCCCTTCCAGCGCATACGGCCGGCCTTACCCCAGTTGATGTTCGACTGCTCGGCGTTGCCGACCTCGCCGATGGTCGCGCGGCAGCGCGCATCGACGTTGCGGATCTCGCCCGAGGGCAGACGCAGCTGGGCGTAGGGGCCGTCCTTGGCGACGAGACGGACGGATGCTCCGGCCGAACGCGCCATCTTCGCGCCGCCGCCGGGGCGGAGCTCGATCGCGTGGATGACGGTACCCGTCGGGATGTTCTTCAGCGGGAGGTTGTTTCCCGGCTTGATGTCGGCACCCGCGCCGGACTCGATGATGTCGCCCTGCTTCAGCTTCGCCGGAGCGAGGATGTAGCGCTTCTCACCGTCGAAGTAGTGCAGCAGCGCGATGCGAGCCGTGCGGTTGGGGTCGTACTCGATGTGAGCGACCTTGGCGTTCACGCCGTCCTTGTCATTGCGACGGAAGTCGATGACGCGGTACTGGCGCTTGTGGCCACCACCGATGTGACGGGTCGTGATGCGCCCCTGGTTGTTACGACCACCGGTCTTCGAGAGCGGGCGCAGCAGCGACTTCTCCGGCGTCGATCGGGTGATCTCGGCGAAGTCAGCCACCGACGAGCCGCGACGGCCCGGGGTCGTGGGCTTGTACTTGCGAATTGCCATGATTGTCCTTATCCCCCGGATCAGCCGATTGCCGTGAAGATGTCGATGGTGCCCGACTTCAGGGTCACGATGGCGCGCTTGGTGTCCTTGCGCTTGCCGGTGCCGAAGCGGGTGCGACGGGCCTTGCCGACGCGGTTGAGCGTGTTGACGGACGCGACCTTGACGCCGAAGATCTTCTCGATGGCGAGCTTGATCTCGGTCTTCGAAGCACGCGGGTCGACGAGGAAGGTGTACTTGCCCTCATCGATCAGGCCGTAGCTCTTCTCGGACACGACCGGCTTCAGGATGACGTCGCGCGGGTCCTTGTTCAGGGCCGTCTGGAGAACAGATGCCTGCTCGCTCATGCGGAGACCTCCTGGTTGGCGCCGGACTTGGAGGCGATGAAGCCTTCGAGCGCGGCCTGGGTGAAGACGATGTCGTCGGAGACGAGCACGTCGTAGGCGTTGAGCTGGTCGAACGACAGCAGGTGCACGTGACCGAGGTTGCGCAGGCTCTTGAGCGCGAGCTCGTCGCCGCGCTCGATGACGACCAGCACGTTCTTGGACGTGGCGACCTGGCCGAGGAAGCCCGCGGCTGCCTTGGTCGAGGGCGAGCCCTCGGTGCCGAAGCTGTCGATCGCGTGCAGGCGGTCGCCGCGGAAGCGGTCGCTGAGCGCACCCAGGAGGGCGGCGGCGATCATCTTCTTGGGCGTGCGCTGCGAGTAGTCGCGCGGCTTGGGGCCGTGCACGATGCCACCACCGGTCATGTGCGGCGCGCGGATGGAACCCTGACGGGCGTTACCCGTGCCCTTCTGCTTGAAGGGCTTGCGGCCGGCACCGGAGACCTCACCGCGACGCTTGGTCGAGTGGGTTCCCTGGCGAGCCGCCGCGAGCTGCGCGACGACGACCTGGTGGATCAGCGGAATGTTCGTCTTGACGTCGAACAGCGCGGCGGGAAGCTCGATCGAGCCTGCCTTCTTGCCGTCTGCCTTGAGGACGTCGAGCGCGAGAGTCGAGTCAGCCATGATCAGGCACCCTTCACTGCGTTGCGGACGTAGACGATGCGGCCACGAGCACCGGGGACGGCGCCCTTGACGAGCATCAGACCCTTCTCGATGTCGATGGCGTGCACCGTGAGGTTGAGGACGGTCACGCGCTCGCCACCCATACGGCCGGCCATGCGCATGCCCTTGAAGACGCGGCTCGGGGTCGACGATGCGCCGATGGAGCCGGGCTTGCGGTGGTTGCGGTGCGAACCGTGCGATGCCGAGACGCCCTTGAAGTTGTGACGCTTCATGACACCGGCGAAGCCCTTGCCCTTGCTCGTGCCGACGACGTCGACGAGCTGGCCGGCCTCGAACGTGCCGTCGACCGTGAGCTCCTGACCGAGTGAGTAGTCAGCAGCATCCGCGGTGCGGATCTCGGTGACGTGGCGGCGCGGCGTGACGCCGGCGGCCTCGAAGTGAGCCGTGAGGGGCTTGTTCACCTTGCGGGGGTCGATCTGGCCGTACGCGATCTGCACGGCGTTGTAGCCGTCCTTCTCGGGGGTACGAACCTGGGTGACCACGTTCGGTGCGAGCTCGATGACGGTGACGGGGACGAGCTTGCCGCTCTCGTTCCACACCTGGGTCATGCCGAGCTTCGTGCCGAGCATGCCCTTGGAAATCTTTGCGTTGATGTCAGCCATGTCGAACCTCAGAGCTTGATCTCGATGTTGACATCGGCCGGGAGGTCGAGACGCATCAGCGAGTCGACGGCCTTGGGCGTCGGGTCGACGATGTCGATCAGACGCTTGTGGGTGCGCATCTCGAAGTGCTCGCGGCTGTCCTTGTACTTGTGGGGCGACCGGATGACGCACACGACGTTCTTCTCGGTCGGAAGCGGCACGGGGCCGACGACGGTCGCGCCCGCACGGGTCACGGTGTCGACGATCTTGCGTGCCGACGAGTCGATGACCTCGTGGTCATACGACTTCAGGCGAATGCGGATTTTCTGTCCCGCCATTGTCTGCTCACTCTCTTTAAGCGTCTTACCGGCCTGAACCCGGTGGCTCAGGGGCATTGGACGCACGTCGGCGCTGTTCACGCCTCGGCACTCGAACGACTCCGGGGAGTCGTTCTGCGCACCACTGTTCTGCTGTCATCCCGACCTCCGCCGCGCACGGCGAAGTCCTCGAAAGGAAGGTGTCGGGGTTGTGTGTTCTGCTACCCGCGGCCTAGAACCCTGCGCCTCTCAGAGGAGACACCGTCTATGCACTGCCCTGGCAGTGATTCGGCGCACGCTGAGCGCACCGAAATGTCGAACCTGTCTATTCTGCCACGGGGTATTTCACTTGCGCAAACCCGGGCGTGTCGCGCCGCCGTCGAAGCCTCAGCCGCGAGGTGAGAACGGGGCGAGGCATCCCCATGCCTCGCCCCGTTCGGGGAGGGCGTTCAGTGCGAGGGGGCACACCGAACGCGAGGAATCCGGCGTGAAGGGACGCCGAGATCCTCGATCGAGGGCACGGCGATGACGCCGCCGTGCAGGCGGGGTGACGAAGGCGCGCAGCGAGTGCGCACGTCGCAAGATGATCCCCAAGATCGCATTCCCCAGTTGAACGCGGACGAGCCGCGTGCTTCAGGAGTCCGGACCCCTCCGGGCTCCCCGACCGCCCTATCCCCAGTGCGGCCAGTCCCAGTCTACGCATCCGCGGGTCTCCGCGCGAGCATCCGCCGGAATATCGCAGCGCACGACGGAGGGCGGCGACCTCCTCCCGGAGATCACCGCCCTCGGAGCGATCGACTACTGGTTGCCGACCTGCTTGTCGGCCGCGTCGCGGATCTCGTCGATCTTCTCGGACGCACCCGGAGCGATCTTCTTGGCGAAGTCGGCGACGCCGTCGAGGACCTTGTCGCTGATGTCCTCGGCCTGTTCGCTCTTCACGGCCTCGGCGATCTTGTCCTTGTTCTGCTCGACGAAGTCCTTGCCCTTGTTGACGGCGTCCTCGATACCCATGTGCGTCCCCTACTGGTCATGTGCTCCGGATCGGTTCCGGGCACCCTCATTCTGCATGGACGGACGCGCCGGCGGAAGAGCGTCGACGCGCGGCGACGAACAGTCCTCCCGACACCATCATCAGCAGGGCGACCGCGAGCAGACCCCAGGCCATCTCGGCACCGGTCGTGGCGAGCGGATCCGCCGCGGCGACATCGACCGTCGCCTCGTCGGTCAGCACGGCGTCCTCGGTCTGCTCGCTGGGCGAGGTGACCGTGACGACGTTGGTGACCGACGGGTACGCGGCTTCGCCGACGTTCACGCGCAGCGCGAGGGTGATCTCCTCGTCGACCGCGAGGCCGTCCTCGAGCGTCCAGGTCACGACCTGGCCGTCGACCTGCACTCCCTCGTCGGGAGATCCGGCGAACGAGAGCCCGGCGGGCAGCACGTCCGTCACGGTGATCGGCCCCGGGTCGGCGGTGGGACCGTCGTTGCGCACGACGATCTCGTACGACCCGGCCTTGCCGACCTGGAACTCGCCGACCGCGGTCTTGCTCACGACCAGCGCGGCCATCGGCGGCACCGTGACGACGTCCGACGCGCGGTTGTCGTCGGGGGTGCGGTCGGGGTGCTCCTCCGTGATCTCGGCGGCGGAGACATCCGCCACGTTCACGACCTCGGAGTAGGCCGCGACGAGCACACGGGTGCTCACACCCAGGACGGATGCCGTCTCGCCCGGCGCGAGGGGCAGCGCGTAGCGCGCGACCACACGGGTCCCGGCCGTCGCGTCGTCCGCATCGACCGGTTCGATGCTCTCGATCGACCAGTCGGTGCCGACCTCGTCGCCTGGGACCGTCGTGACCTCGAGCCCGGCGGGCACGACATCGGTCACGACGACATCCGTCGCCTCGGACGGTCCGGCGTTGCGGACCTCGAGAGCGAACGCGAGCTCGTCGCCGATGCGCACAGCGGCGGCATCGTGGGTCTTCGTGATCGAGAGATCCACCTCGCGAGCGATCGTGAGATCGGCCGAGTCACCGTCGTTCTCGGGGTTCGAGTCCGGGGTGCCCGACGACACGGATGCCGTGTTGGTGAGCACCGTGCCGTGCGCGACCGAGGCGTCAACGGCGGCCTCGAACTCGATCGAGGGCGCAGCGGCGCCGTTCACGAGGCCCGCGTCCGCCGGCAGCATCGTGAAGGTCACGGTCTGCGGATCGGCGTCGTCGGCCTGCGCGGACCATGCTTCGGCGGCGTCACCGGTCAGACCGGTGAAACGGATGCCGGAGGGCAGCGCGTCCGTGACCGTGATCGGCCCGACCGCATCGCTCGGTCCGGCGTTCTCGACCTCGATCCGGTAGCGCACGCTCTCCCCCGCGACCGCGGAGGTGATCTCGGCGCCCTCGGCGTCGACCGCCGTCTTGACGAGGCCGAGGTCGGCATCCGTGGTGACGTCGATCGCGGCATCGTCGCTGTCGGAGTGCGGCGAGGTGCTGCGGCTGTCGGTCCACGACAGGTTCGCCGTGTTCGTCAGCGCGGTGCCGGCGGGCACGTTCGACTCGATGAGGGCGACGACCGTGATCGTGCTCTCCCCCAGCGGGTGCCCGCGACGGATGCAGCTCTGGGCGTCCTCGTCGCACGTCCAGCCCTCGCCCGCGATCGAGACGGGGGCGAGGCCGGCCGGCAGCACGTCGGTGAGGAAGGCGTCCGCGACGGACGGCCCCTCGTTGTCGACCGTGATGGTGTACTCGACCTCGGTGCCGGCGATCCACGGACCGTCGGCGACGTCCTTCTGCACCGTCATCTCGGCGAGGGTGACGATGTCGATCTCGGCCTCGCCGTGGTTGTTCGCGGGGTCGAAGTCGTCGGGGCCCGTCACGTCGGCCTCGTTCACCAGGGTCTGCGGGCGAACGTCTGCGGCCACGTCGGCGGTGACGACGATCTCGATGGTCGATCCGACCTCGAGGGTCTGCTCCTCGGTCAGCGCCGTCCACGAGATCGCGCGGCCGTTCTCCGACACCGTGGGGGTGGCGGCGACTGCCTCGGCTCCCGCGATCGAGATGGTCGACGAGCTGTACGTGAGACCCGCCGGGAGCTGATCGCTGATCGTGATCGGCGCGCTCGAGAAGCTCGGCCCCTCATTCGTCACCGTCAGCAGGAATCGCGTCTGCGTGCCCGCGGTCACCTCCGGGGTCTCCCCCTCGGCGACGGCGACGCCCTCGGCATCCATCGCCTGCTTGAGGATCGCGAGATCCGCGACGCGGTCGGAGTCCGTCGTGTCGCCGTCGCGCGGCTCGTTGGTGGCGTTGGTCGCCGATGCGGTCGCCCAGTTCTCGACAACCGAACCGGGCGCGAGCGCGGCGTCGACGTCGTAGGTCACCACGAACGCGCGGGTGTTGTCCCCCGCGGCCGCCGGCACGGTGCCGTCGACGGTGAACGTGTCGTGGGTGTCGGGGCCCGCGACGCGGGTCCAGGTGCCCGTCACGTCCTCGACGGATGCGAAGGCGAGCATGCTCGGCACCTCGTCCTCGACGCTGACGTCGCGGGCATCCGCCGGTCCGTTGTTCGTCACGACGACGCGGTAGCTCACCGTCTCACCGGCGACCACGACGGGCAGCGGCCCGCCGAACTGCGCGGCGTCCTTCCAGACTCCCTGGTCGTTCACGACGCGCGTCTTGGTGATGGCGAGGGTCGTCGCATCCCCCGGGGAGACGGTGACATCGTCGGAGTTGTTGGTGGTGGTCGGATCGGTGGTCGCCCCCGGGGTGACGGTCGCCGCGTTGACGATGTCGCCGTCGTCGGGCGTCCACGATGCGAGCACGGTACCGGTCAGCGAGAGATCCTGCGCGGGACCGACCGCGAGCTGGGTGCCCGTGAACGTCCAGGTGATCGTGTCACCGGCGGTGGCGGGCCAGCCGTCGGATGCCGAGGCGGTCCACGCCGTCAGCCCCGCCGACGGGTCGGCCACGCCGGTGATCCCCTCCGGGATCGTGTCGGTCACGGTGATCTTGTCGTCCGCCGTCGACGCCGACACCGAGGGGCCGTTGTTGCGCACCGCGATGCTCCACGTGATCGAGCGTCCGGCGGTCACCTCGGCGGTGTTCACCGTCTTCTCGATCGCGAGATCGGCAGCGCTCGAGATGGGCTTCGTGGCCGTGGCCGCGTTGTCCTTCGCGATGTCGGCCGGCAGCTCGTACGTGCGGCCGGTGACGCTCGCGGTGTTCTCGGCGGTCCCGGTGGCCGGGGCCTGGATCGTGACGTTCGCGACCAGGACGATCCGGTCGGAACCGTCGGCCTTCAGGGCCGTGCCGGTCGTACCGACGACGAACGGGTCGGCTGCCGTGCCCGCACCCGAGAGCGAGAGCGCGGTGCCCGTGGTGTCGGCGGCGCCGCTGTAGTACCGCGCGGTGAAGGCACCGGTGGTCACGCCGTCGGGGAGGACGGCCTCATCGGTCACGCGGAACGGACCGTTCGCGGCATCCGGTCCCTGGTTGGTGACTGTGATGCGCCACTGCGGCTGCGTGTACCCGCCGCGCACCGTGTCGCCGGCCGTCCAGGCGCCCTGAGCGTCGCCGCCGATCGCCTGCTTGACGATCTTCAGGTCGGCGCGGGCGATCTGAGCGTTCGCCTGCGCGTTCGTGTCGACGTACAGGCCGTTCGCATTGCGGGTGACGCCCGTCCGATCGGTGGCGGAACCCGTGAGGGTGTTCGTGTGGTTGGTCGCGAGGCCCGCTCCCGCCGTGGTCACGGCATCCGCGAGTGGCTTCGAGGAGAAGGTCACGACGACCGTGCGCTGCGCATCGGTCGCCCCGCCTGCGGTTCCCGGAAGGAACGCTGCTCCCGTCTCCGACCCCAGCACCCAGGTGAGCACCTGGCGACCGTTCGCGGTCGTGATCGTGGGCGCGTCGAGGGTGATCGCCGCCTGGCCGGCCACCGAGATGCGCGGCGCCACCGAGTCGTCGAAGCGCCAGTCCGTCGGAAGGGTGTCGGTGAGGGTGACGGTCTGGGCGGAACCCGCACCGACGTTGCGGGCCTGGAGGGTCCAGGAGAACGCCTCGCCGATGAAGGCCTGGGCACCCGGCGTGGTGACGCTCTTCTGCAGCTGGATGCTCGGGAAGAGCGGGGTGATCGCCGCGCTGCTCGTCGTGTTGGTGGTGGGGATGGCGGCCCCGCCCGGGCGGGTCGAGCCCGGACGGTAGACCCAGCCATCGGACGACGCCGACGAATACTGCGTGACGCGCACCGTGTTGTTGAGGGCGATCGCACGCAGCGACTCCGCGGAGATGAAGCTGCCCTCGTAGACGAGGTCGCGCACGTTGGCACCGCTCGCGTTCGAGAGCGGACCGGCGAGGGTCCAGGTGATCACGCCGCCGCGGCCGTCGCGGATGGCGTCCTCATCGGAGAACACGGCCTCGTCGAACACGCTCTGCTTCGTGTCGATGCGCACTCCCGCGTCGACCGTGTCGGTGACGACGATCCCGTGAGCAGGCGCCGTGCCTGCACCGGTGGCGTTCGTCACGCGCACGCGATAGGTGAAGGATTCGTCGGGGTTCCCCGTCTTGCTCGCCGCATAGGTCGAATCCGCGGCGCCCGTCGTCTTGACGGCCTTCGCGATCGTGACGCTGGGGTGGAGCAGGGTCACGGTGGCGGTCGAGGTCGGCGTCTTGCGGTCGCCCGGTGCGGTGGATCCGTTGACCGAGCTCCAGGCGAAAGTGCCCGTGTTGCTCGGCGCCGCGGCCGTCACGGCGTTCGTGATACGCGCCTCGAACGTGACGGTGATCGTGCGGTTCGCCGACCACGCGAGGATGTCGTCGGGACCGACGCTCCAGGTGAGCGTCCGCCCGTTCAGCGACGGGGCGCCGATCACGGGCGTGTTGGGAGCGCCCGCCCAGTTCGCCGTCTCGGTGTGCGTGCCGCCCGAGAGGTACTCGACTCCGACCGGCAGGGTGTCGGACAGCACGACGTCGTAGAAGTTCGTGCTGGCCGGCAGCGTGGTGGTCAGGGTGTAGGTGACGACGTCGCCGACCGGTGCGGAGCCCGGCTCGACGGTCTTGAGGATGGATGCTTCGGGCATGCGCACCGTCGCGGAGCTGATCGCCGCGACCGTGCCGCGACGGTCCGACGTGTCGGTGTCATCGCCCACCGCGAGCGGGAGCGTGTATCCCTTGAGCTCGGCACGGTTGGTGAACGTCGACCCGCCGCCGGCCTGGGTCTCGACCGTTCCGGTGTAGGTGAGCGTGGGCGCACCGGTCGGGCCGGTTCCGTTGATCACCGGGATGGTCCACTCGATGAGCGTTCCCGGACCGGTGCCCGGCTGGATCACGTTGCCCGTACCGATCGCGCAGTCACCGATGATGCGCGGATCACCGGACGTGGCGGAGAGATTGCTCGGCGTGATCTCGGTCGGCACGCAGTCGAGCACGACGGCGTCGTAGAACGAGACGCGGTTCGCGCCGTTCTCCGCACGCAGCGTGTAGGTCACCGTGCCGTCGGCGGCGACCGTCGCGGACGATGCCGTCTTCGTGAGCCGCGGGGCGGGCTCGATGAACTGCACCTGGGCGTTCGCGGTGCGGGTGAGGCGCGCGTTCGTGTTCGTGCTGTTCGGGTCGCCGAAGGTCAGTGTGGCCGTGTTCGTCAGCTGCGTGCCGTTGGCGATCTGGGGCTGGCTCGCGTTGGCCGTGTTGGCGTCGCGGTCCTTCACCCACACCGAGATCTGCACGCGGAACGTCTGGGCTTCGTCCGTGGCGTTCGTGTACGTGCTCGGGAAGGTGAGCACGCCGCGCGCGGCGCCCGAGGTCTCGGCGGTCCGGAAGCCGTCGGCCTCGTCGGCCGTCTCGATCTCTTCCCCCGTCGGACCGAAGAACTTCGCACTCCCCGCGACGTACTGGTACGTGACCGTCGCGCCGCCGGTGCTGAGCGCGCCGTTGTCGGAGAGCACGGCATTGCGGATGGAGGTGCGGGCCGGGATGGTCATCGAGTACTCGAAGGTCGCGTACTCCCCCTGCACGATCTGCGACGCGGAGTTGCGCGCCGAGGTGCCGAGATCCGTCTGACCGAACGGCGTCCCGGTCGTCGGGCCGACCTCGGTCGACAGGAGCTTCTTGGCGACGGTCACGTCGGGCAGGTGCACCTCGGCGGTGCCGACGGTGTCGACATCGGATGCCGCGACCTCACCGGCCTGCGGGGTGCGGTTCGTGAGCTGCTGGCCACCGGCATCCGCCTGCGGCACGACCGTGGTCTTCGTCGACGGCGTGTTCTCGATCGCGTAGCTGACGATGCCGGCCGTGTTCACGTAGCTCTGCGTGAGCTGTGCGGCGGCGCCGCCGTTCGTCGCGCCGGCGGGAACCGTGAGGGTGTAGCCGAGCGAGAGGCCGCGGACGACCTCGGGCGCGGCGTTCTCACCCGTGGTCGCGGGGGTGCTGCCGGGAACCGAGGCGCCGACCGTCCAGACGATCACCGAGCGCCCGCTGTACGCAGGCGTCAGAGCGATCCCGTTCGGCAGCTCTCCATCGTCGTAGGCGACCGCGGTGACGTCATCCGCCGTCGTGTACGGCGACGCGGGTGCGATCGCCCCGCCGTCATAGGTCGCGGCGGTGAAATCGGCGACGTCCGCCTTCTTCACCCCTGCCGGGAGAACGTCCCACACGACGTAGTCGGTGGTCGAGTTCTGGGGGGAGGTGACGTCGATCCGGTACTCGACCTTGTCGTTCTGCACGACCTGGTTCGTCTCGGTGCGCGCGCCGAAGGTCGTACCGTTCGGGGTCGCGGTGCCGTTGACCGCGGCGATGCCCTTGGTGAGCGTCGAACCCCAGTCGAGGTCGATGCCCGCGTCGTCGCGGCGGAAGGAGATCTCGCCGTTGACGTTCACCTGCTGGTACTTCGCCTGGTTCTTCGGGCTGTCGACCTCTTCGCGGGATGCGGACTGCGCCTGCACCTCACCGCGGATGTAGATGGTCACCGTGCTGCCCGCGGGCATGAAGCGGTGGTCGCTGCCCCCGCGGTTGCGAGAGCCGAACTCCCAGGTGAGCGACGACTCGGTCGTCACCGGGTTCGGGATGAAGTCGGTGGGGAATCCGGACGAGCCGTAGGCGACCGGGGTCGTCGTCGATGCACCCGCCGGGAAGCCCGTGTAGGCGTAGCGGACCTCCTGCAGCGCGACGCCCTCGGGGAGGTAGTCGACGAGCTCGGGGTTACGGATATCGATCCCCTTCGCGAACGGGATCTCGATGCGGTACCAGACCGAGTCGCCGGGCGAGAACGGCTGGACGGCATCCTTCACCCAGGCCTCGGGGTCGGTGGTGAGATCGCTGCCGCGCTCGAGAACCGTCTTCGTGAGTCCGGTGAAGCCCGAGGTGATGATCGCGGCGGAGTCGTCGGAGACCAGGCGGGCGCCGCCGACGCGCGCGCTCAGCGCCGGGTCGTTCGCGATCGCGGCGATCGGGTCGGTCTGCGCCGTGACGGTGACGCGGTTGACGAAGCTGTCGCCCGAGCTCGTGCCGCCGCTCGTACCGCTGTAGTTGGGACGCTGCATGACCGAGTAGCGGCCGGTCATCGTCTCGCCCGCGACGAGGTCATCGGCGGAGAAGACGACGGTGAACGTGCCGTCGGTGCGGTCGTAGTCGATCGAGACGACCGTCAGATCGTCGGAGAGCACGGCGCCGTTCGCGGTGGTCGGGTAGTTGCACGCCTCGCCGGGGACCTCGGAGTTCCAGCGCTCGGACGTGACCGTCGCGCCGTCGATCATGAGGGTCGCGGCCGTCTCCCCCGCAGGGAGCGCAGGGCAGAGACCGTTCGGGATGACGTCGGTGAGGATGATGTCGCTCGCATCGACGTACTCGCTGACGTCGACCTGCATGGAGTAGACCGCCACCGATCCCGTCGAGAACAGTCCGCTCGAGTCGACGCTCTTGAGCACGCGCACGTCGACCGCCTCGATGATCTCGTCATCGTCGTCGGAGCTGGCGCGCAGCGACTCGTCGCCGCCGAAGACCGGCCCCTGGTAGGTGCCGACGACCGACGCGACGTTGCGGAACGTCTGCGCGGTGGCCGGCGCATCCGTGGCACCGTGGCGGGTCGAGGCGCCGGTGTTGTTGTCGAGGTTCGCCGCCTGTGCGCCGCTCTCGGCCGACGGGGCCGTGCCCGCCGCCCACTGCGCGTTGGCGAACAGCGGGACGACGGCGCGGTACTGGAGGGTACGGGTCTCGTCGGCCGCGAGGTCGCCGAGCAGCCAGGTGACCTTGGTGTAGACACCGGCGCCGGAGAGTCCGAGAGCCAGCGCCTGCGCCTCGGTCAGCGACACCGTCTCGACGGTCTCGCCGTCGATCGCGCCGCCCGCGAGACGAGGCGCGGTGGGGTACTCGGCTCCCGGCGCCGAGTTGTCGACGGTGGTGCCGTCACCCAGGTATTCGATTCCGGCGGGGAGGTAGTCGGTCACGGTCGCGCCGAGGGTCGCCTCGCGCCTCGTGTTCTGCACGGTCACGGTGTAGACGGTGGGCTCGCCGTGCGCGCCGCGCAGACGCTCGTCCTCGGCGCTGGGCTCGGACTTGGTGACGCGGAGTGCCTTGACCGGCACGTCGTCATCGGCGAAGCCCGTACCCGACGTGTGGTCGGCCGTACGGGAGACGCTGGTCGAGCCGTCGAAGGTGGGCAGACGCGCGGGGTCGTCGCTGGTGAACGCTCGGATCGAGAAGTCGATGCGGCTGCCGACCGGGTAGGCGTCGGATGCCGGGGCGATCGTGATCGTGGAGGGAACGGTCGCACCCTGCGGGAGGTCGTTGACGTTCGACCAGACCCAGACCTGCTGACCGGCGGGGACCGCGCACAACTGCGGCTGAGCGGAGCCCGTGGGGGCGGCCACGAGGCCGAGGTCGGTGCAACTCGGGAGATCGGTGGCGGCCGTGCGCGTGCGGTTGGGCAGCACCTGGCCCTCGGTGAAGATCGTCGGGGCACCGAACTCGCCGCCCGAGACGAACGAGACGGATGCCGGGACCATCGCCATGAGGCTGAGGTTGAACTGCCGTCCACCCGAGGTGTTCGAGACGGCGACGTCGAAGCCGACGTTCTCCTCGGCGAGGACGAAGTCCTTTCCGGCGCCGGAGGGATCCACGCTCTCGACCGAGACGCTGGGCGTCCAACTGTTGGCCGATGCCATCTGAGCCGAAATACCGGCGACGAACGCCCCGGCGATCACGGAGACGATGGCGGTGATCGCCGTCAGCTTCCGGGCGTGCTGCTGCTTCTGCGGACGCGCGTTCGAACGCATGGTGATACTCCCCTTTATCCCGCGCGCCACTCCCCGACGCGCAGGCTCTCCCCGATACAGGCAGGCGCACGCAGATCAGCGGCTCAGGGAAGCTTCGGGTTTCCCTGGCCGCTGCAGCGCCGGTACGACCCAGGGCTCGAACACATGCCTGCTTCGCCATGCTTTCGCATAGCGGTATTCACCATATCCAACACTTCGTGTTTTATTCAACTGGATAGGGGAACGAGTTTGGGATACCGGATTCTCGGGTGTCCGGGCAACACAAAAGGGGCCGGACCCGAAGGTCCGACCCCTTGTGCAGGAAGCAGATGCTTACTTGATGATCTTCGTGACCGTACCAGCGCCGACGGTACGTCCACCCTCACGGATGGCGAAGCCGAGGCCCTCTTCCATGGCGATCGGCTGGATCAGCTCGACCGTCACGTCGGTGGTGTCGCCGGGCATGACCATCTCGGTGCCCTCGGGCAGCGTGATGACGCCGGTGACGTCGGTGGTGCGGAAGTAGAACTGCGGGCGGTAGTTCGTGTAGAACGGGTTGTGACGGCCACCCTCGTCCTTCGACAGGATGTACGCGGTGCCCGCGAAGTCGGTGTGCGGCGTGACCGAACCCGGCTTCACGATGACCTGGCCGCGCTCGACGTCCTCACGCTTCGTACCACGGAGCAGGAGACCGCAGTTCTCGCCGGCCCATGCCTCGTCGAGCTGCTTGTGGAACATCTCGATACCCGTGACCGTGGTCTTGACGGTCGGACGCAGTCCGACGATCTCGACCTCGGAGTTGATGGCCAGGGTGCCACGCTCGGCGCGACCCGTGACGACAGTTCCACGACCGGTGATCGTGAAGACGTCCTCGACGGGCATCAGGAACGGCTTGTCCTTGTCGCGCACCGGGTCGGGCACGTTCTCGTCGACGGCCTCCATGAGGTCGAGGATCGACTGGACCCACTTCTCGTCACCCTCGAGGGCCTTGAGAGCGGAGACGCGGACGACAGGAGCGTCCTCGGCGAAGCCCTGCGAGGCGAGCAGCTCGGAGACCTCGAGCTCGACGAGCTCCAGGATCTCCTCGTCGTCGACCATGTCGGACTTGTTCAGCGCGACGAGCAGGTACGGAACGCCGACCTGCTTGGCGAGCAGAACGTGCTCACGCGTCTGAGCCATCGGGCCGTCGGTGGCGGCGACCACGAGGATCGCGCCGTCCATCTGAGCCGCACCGGTGATCATGTTCTTGACGTAGTCGGCGTGGCCGGGGGCGTCAACGTGCGCGTAGTGGCGCTTCGGGGTCTCGTACTCGATGTGCGAGATGTTGATGGTGATACCACGCTGGCGCTCTTCCGGCGCCGAGTCGATGGAAGCGAAGTCGCGCTGCACGTTGGTGTCAGACGGGAACTTGTCAGCAAGCACCTTCGAGATCGCTGCGGAGAGCGTGGTCTTGCCGTGGTCAACGTGACCGATGGTTCCGATGTTGACGTGCGGCTTGGTCCGCTCGAACTTGGCCTTAGCCACTGGGTCCTCCTCAGGACGTCGTGTAGAGGGTGCCGGGCACTGGATTGCGACCGGTTCTCTACGGGTGTGAATCTCAGTTTAGTAGAGAGGGAATGTGAAGTTGTAGGGGACCTGGGAGCCGGGCCGGAACCCGGCTCCCAGAAGTTGTTACTCGCCCGCGGTCTTCTGGACGATCTCGTCGGCCACGTTGCGGGGAACCTCAGCGTAGCTGTGGAACTCCATCGAGTAGACCGCGCGGCCCGAGGTCTTCGAGCGCAGGTCGCCGATGTAACCGAACATCTCGGACAGCGGCACCTGGGCACGGACGACCTTGACGCCGGCGGCGTCCTCCATCGACTGGATCTGGCCACGACGCGAGTTCAGGTCACCGATGACGTCGCCCATGTACTCCTCGGGAGTACGGACCTCGACGGCCATCAGCGGCTCGAGGAGAGCCGGGCTGGCGCGGCGAGCCGCTTCCTTGAAGCCCATGGAGCCGGCGATCTTGAACGCCATCTCCGAGGAGTCGACGTCGTGCGCGGCACCATCGACGATGGTCGCCTTGACGCCGACCATCGGGTAGCCCGCGAGGACTCCGACGTTCATGGCGTCCTGGAAACCGGCGTCGATCGAGCCGATGTACTCGCGCGGGATGCGTCCACCGGTGACGGCGTTGACGAACTCGTAGGTGTTCTCGGAGTCCAGGTCCATCGGCTCGATGGTGAACTGGATCTTCGCGAACTGACCCGAACCACCAGTCTGCTTCTTGTGCGTGTAGTCGTGCTTCTCGACGGCCTTGCGGATCGTCTCGCGGTACGCGACCTGGGGCTTTCCGACGTTGGCCTCGACGTTGAACTCGCGCTTCATGCGATCGACGAGGATGTCGAGGTGCAGCTCGCCCATTCCCTTGATGGTCGTCTGACCGGTCTCGGGGTTGAGCTCGGTGCGGAAGGTCGGGTCCTCTTCAGCGAGCTTCTGGATGGCGACACCCAGCTTCTCCTGGTCGGCCTTGGTCTTCGGCTCGATGGCGACCTCGATCACGGGCTCCGGGAACGTCATCGACTCGAGGACGACCGGGGAGGCCGGGTCGGTCAGGGTGTCACCGGTGGTGGTGTCCTTCAGACCGATGACGGCGTAGATGTTGCCCGCGGTGACCGAGGGGACCGGGATCTCCTTGTTGGCGTGCATCTGGAAGATCTTTCCGATGCGCTCCTTCTTGCCCTTGGTCGAGTTGATGACCGCGGAGCCCGACTCGAGCGAACCCGAGTAGACGCGCACGTAGGTCAGACGACCGAAGAACGGGTGCACCGCGACCTTGAACGCCAGCGCGGCGAACGGGTCGTTGGCGTCGGGGTGACGCTCGATGATCTTCTCGGGGTCCTTGGGGTCGTGCGCCTCGATCGAGCCCACGTCGAGCGGGTTCGGGAGGAAGTCGACGACCGCGTCCAGCATCGGCTGCACGCCGCGGTTCTTGAACGCCGAGCCGCAGAGCACCGGGTAGATCTCCGAGGCGACCGTCATCTTGCGGATGGCGCCCTTGATCTCGGCGACCGTGAGCTCCTCGCCACCGAAGAACTTCTCGAGGAGTGCGTCGTCGCTCTCGGCGACGGTCTCGAGCAGCTGCTGGCGGTAGGAGTCGGCCTTCTCCTTGAGGTCGGCCGGGATCTCCTGGATCTCGTAGGAGGCGCCCATGGTCACATCACCCTTGGCGTCACCCGCCCACACCAGTGCGCGCATCTCGATGAGGTCGACGACACCGATGAAGTCGCTCTCCGCGCCGATGGGCAGCTGGATGACCAGCGGCTTGGCGCCGAGGCGGTTGATGATCGTGTCGACCGTGAAGTAGAAGTCGGCGCCGAGCTTGTCCATCTTGTTGACGAAGCAGATGCGCGGGACGTTGTACTTGTCGGCCTGACGCCACACGGTCTCGGACTGGGGCTCGACGCCCTCCTTGCCGTCGAAGACGGCGACCGCACCGTCGAGGACGCGGAGCGAGCGCTCCACCTCGACCGTGAAGTCCACGTGACCGGGGGTGTCGATGATGTTGATCTGGTTCTTGTTCCAGTAGCAGGTCACGGCGGCAGACGTGATCGTGATGCCGCGCTCCTTCTCCTGTTCCATCCAGTCGGTGGTCGAAGCACCGTCGTGGGTCTCGCCCAGCTTGTGGTTGACACCCGTGTAGAACAGGATGCGCTCAGTCGTGGTGGTCTTGCCAGCATCGATGTGCGCCATGATGCCGATGTTGCGGACCTTGCTCAGGTCGGTGAGCACGTCTTGTGCCACGGGAGTGTCCTTATCTTTTCTGGCAGTCGTACTGCGAAGAGGGGGTGCCCGCCCCCGACGGATGGCCGGGGGCGGGCGGAGCTGTTTACCAGCGGTAGTGAGCGAACGCGCGGTTCGACTCGGCCATCTTGTGGGTGTCTTCGCGGCGCTTGACCGCGGCACCCAGGCCGTTCGAGGCGTCGAGGATCTCGTTCTGGAGACGCTCGGTCATCGTCTTCTCACGACGACCCTTGGCGTAGCTGACGAGCCAGCGCAGCGCGAGGGTGTTCGCGCGGTGCGGCTTGACCTCGACCGGCACCTGGTAGGTCGAGCCACCGACGCGGCGGCTGCGGACCTCGAGGGTGGGGCGGACGTTGTCGAGCGCCTTCTTGAGCGTGGCGACGGCATCCTGACCGTTCTTCGCCTCGACGCCGCGGAGGGCGCCGTAGACGATCGACTCGGCCAGCGACTTCTTGCCGTCGACGAGGATCTTGTTCACCAGCGAGGTGACGATCGGAGCGCCGTAGACCGGGTCGTTGACGACGGGGCGCTTGGGGGCGGGACCCTTACGAGGCATCTAACTCAACCCTTCTTCGCGCCGTAGCGGGAACGAGCCTGCTTACGGTTCTTGACGGCCTGGGTGTCCAGGGCGCCACGGACGATCTTGTAACGCACACCGGGGAGGTCCTTGACACGACCGCCACGGACGAGCACCAGCGAGTGCTCCTGGAGGTTGTGGCCCTCACCGGGGATGTACGCGGTGACCTCGGTGCCGTTGCGGAGCTTCACACGGGCGACCTTGCGCATCGCCGAGTTCGGCTTCTTCGGGGTGGTGGTGTAGACGCGGGTGCAGACCCCGGCCTGCTGCGGGTTCGACTTGAGCGCCGGCGCCTTGGTCTTGGTGACCTTGGGCGAGCGACCCTTGCGAACCAACTGCTGAATGGTTGGCACGTTCTCTCCTCATAATGCTGCACGGTGACAGCGTGATGGGTTTCACATCATGACCCACCGGCGCGTCCGAACGGACGCGCCTTTGGTGTGGTGGGTATGCCGTGGGGGCGGACCGGCCATGGGGCCGGCGCCCAGCGCGCACGTCGAGACGTGCACACACCTGACCAAGTGTAATGGCGCGTAACCTGCCGGTCAAATGACCGCGGGCTCCTCGCGCGGATGCCGTCGCTAGCTCGGGTCGGCGTCGAAGGGCGAGTCGAGCGACTGGGTCAGCTCGGCGAGGAGCGCCTCGATCTGCGGCTCGATGTGCTGCGCGATGGCGGCCTGGATCGGCAGACGGTGACGCAGCAGCAGACCGCAGATCTCACGGCCGACCATGTTGGCGTACTCATCGGCCAGACCGACCTCCTGGCGCAGCGCCACCTTCGCCTCCTCGGTCAACGGCGGCAGGGGCGGCAGCGTCTCGGCCGCGTCGTCGGCGAGGCCGGCGATCGTGAAGAGGAACGGCGCGCCCGGAACCGGATCGGGATCGAGCGGCAACCCGTCGAACTCGGGGTCGAGGTCTTCGGCCGGGCGGTAGCTGCGCGCGCGGTTGCGGGCGGCCTGCTGATCGAGTTCGCGCTGCAGCATCGGCAGGTTGCGGGCGGTGTAGTCGGCGACCGCGTGATCGACGATCGTCTTCAACCGCGTCGAGAGCCCGTGCTGCACGCCGTGCGGCACGTTCGCTCCGATCCCCGCGGCGGAGAGCAGCGGGGAGCCGAGGCACCGGCGGCACGGCGCGATCCGACCGCGATGGGTCGCCGGCTCCCAGCGCGGCACCCAGCGCAACCAGGCCTCGACGGCCTGGTCGACCTGCGTCTCCAACGAGCGCTCCACCCCACCAGGGTACGCGCGAGCGGGCGCTCCGCGGCGACACGCCGGGAGAGCGGCGCGTCATCGCCGCTCATCACTCCGCGTCTTCGTCGCGTTCCCAGGGCCAGCGCGGATGCCGTGCGCGGGTGCGCCGCAGGGCGATCCCGGCCCAGGCGCCGATCGCGGCGGCCAGGAGCAGCACGGCACTCGCTCCCCCGCGCACCAGGTCGCCGGCGACCGCCGTCGCGAGCAGCGCGCTCCCGGCGACGCTCGCCACGGCGATCCAGACCGCGCCCAGATGCACGAGCGCCGTCGCCACCGCGATCACGAGCGCCGAGAAGAACGACGGCCCGGGGCGACGGACGACCGACCAGAGCAGGACGGCGAAGGCGAGCACGGCCGCGGCCATGCCGCTGATGCCCGGCCACTGCCCCAGCCCCGGCGTCGCGATGATGTCGCTGTCGGTGAGGAAGCTCAGTCCACCGAGCCCGAAGATCACCAGTGCGAAGAAGCCGACGGTGGCGAAGACCACCGCCAGGACAGGCGAAACCCCCGCGGACTCGGGTCCACGGGGGTTCGGCATCGGCGTGTGCGTCATTACCTCGACAGCGTCGGGCCGGCCTCGAGGGTGCGCTCGTACTCGCGCTGCGCCTCGAGGTTCAGCTCGGTCTTGCGGGCACCGCTGCGGGCGACCCAGGCGCCGAACCAGATGGTGAGTTCGCGGGCGAACACGAACGCGACGATCGCGAGCGGGGCGAGGAGCTGACCGCCGATGAGGTCGGCGCCCTCGGAAGCGGTGAGCGTCCAGAACTGCGCCTGGAAGAGCTGCCCGAGAAGGTGGCCGCCGTACGCGATCGCGCCGACGATGATGCCGAAGACGACCCAGAGACCCCAGCGACCGCGATTGATGATCGCGCCGAGCAGCCAGAAACCGAGGAAGAAGACGGCGACCGGCACCCAGTATCCCGCGGTCTGCAGCGGTGCGAGAGCGGCCTGCCCGATGTTGCTGCCGTCGACGTCGCCCGCAAGCGCGCCCAACCCGAGCGTGGCACCCAGGTAGAGCACGGCGAAGGCGAGGGTGGCGAGGAGTCCGATCGCGCCGGCCGTTCCACGGTTGCCGCGGTCGCGCGGCGGCTCGGGAGCCTGGACGAAGATCGGCTGCGGCTGCGAGGGAGCGGCTGCGGCGAACGCCGGCTCCGAGGGGACGATGGTGGTCTCGGCGTCGGCACGCGAGGAGTAAGCGGTGTCGGCGACCGTCGGCGTCTCGTCGACGTACGCGGTGGGCGCGGCGATCACCTCGGTGGCCTCGGCGCCGTAGACGGGCTCGCGGCGCTCGACCGGAGCCGAGAACGTGCCCGGGTGATCGCGCTCCGCGGCCTCGAAGGCCGCGAGATCGGGGTCGACGGCCGGAGCGGCGGTCGCGGCATCCGTCGTGGCGGGCTCGGACACGGCGGCACCAGAAGCGGCGGCACCGGAAGCGGCGTCGCTGTGGATGGCGGCGTCACCGCGGGCGGCATCGTCACGGATCGCGGCGTTGTCGCCGGCGGGCACGTCGGCACCGGCCGCGGCGGCGGCGTCGAGACCCTCGTTCGCGCTGTCGAGGACGTCGTTGACGTCCTTCGGCCGCTCGGGCTGGGGAACCTCGGGGTCACTCATGGGGTGCGCCTCTCATCGGAAGTGTGCAGTGCGAGGGTACCGCCGCCCTCGGACACGCTCCGGGAGGCGTGCCGACGTGTCGGCATTCGCCCTCCGGGGCGTTCGGGAAGCGACGGTCCCGCTCAGGGGAAAATCGATCGCAACGTGTCGCCGGCGAACGCGGCGAGCACGGGCATCATCGGCAGGGAGAGCCAGATCAATCCGGCGACGACACCGGCGCAGACCACTCCCGCGAACCAGCTCATCGCCAGGTTGCGTCCACCGACTCGTGCCATGCCTTCACGCTACGACCGAAGTATCGGTTGCACGCGGAGCAACGCCGAGACGCCCGCGTGTCGCGGGGCCACGGGCGCGAGCGGCGCGGGTTGCGCACTCTCGGTACACTCCCTGTATGGCTGACAGTTCCTTTGACATCGTCTCGAAAGTGGATCACCAGGAGGCCGAGAACGCCCTGAACCAGGCCCGCAAGGAGATCGAGCAGCGCTACGACTTCAAGGGCACGGGCGCGTCGATCGCCTGGAGCGGCGAGCAGATCCTCATCATCGCCGGCACCGAGGAGCGCGCGAAGGCCGTGCTCGACGTGTTCCAGTCCAAGCTGATCAAGCGCGGCATCTCGCTCAAGAGCCTCGACTCCGGCGACCCGTTCGCCAGTGGCAAGGAGTTCCGCATCGTCTCGACGCTCAAGGACGGCATCTCCTCGGAGAACGCGAAGAAGATCAACAAGATCATCCGCGACGAGGGACCCAAGGGCGTCAAGAGCCAGATCCAGGGCGACGAGCTGCGCGTGCAGTCGAAGAGTCGCGACGACCTCCAGTCGGTGATCGCCCTCCTCAAGGGCTCCGACCTCGACGTCGACCTGCAGTTCATCAACTACCGCTGACCGCGTCGTCACCCGTTCGTGAAGCCTCGCCCCGGCGGGGCTTCACGCGTTTCCGGAGGCCGCTTCCCCGAGGTCGTACACCCACTCGTTGATCGCGAGAGACGCTCCGCGGAACTCCTCGACGAGCGAGCCGACGTGGGCGAATCCCGCGCGACGGCACACGGCGTTCGACGCGGCGTTGTCAACGCCGGGGAAGGCCGTGAGCATCCGTCGCTCCCCCGGCTCGGCCCGCGCCTGCGCGACGACCAGCGCGACCGCGCGCGCCGCGATCCCGCGACCCTGCGCCTCGGGCAGCACGAACCACCCCGTCTCCCATGCGTCGGTGTCGCGCCAGCGCACCGGCCAGAAGCCGATCGACCCGACCGGCATCCCACCCTCGAGGATCACCGACATGTGCGCCGCACCCGAGGCGTTCAGGCGCAGGTAGCGCGCATGGCGCTCCTCGACCTGGGCGTCGGTCTCGGAGCCGTTCAGGTGCGACGTCATCGCGGGCGCATTGGCCCGGTGCAGGAGCGGCAGGTCGCCGGAACCCCAAGGGCGCAGAGTGAGCTCGTCCATCCCCGGAGCTTCCCACGGACCGCCGACACGCACCACAGCGACGCATCACCGCGGCATCGACGCAGGCCCACCGCAAGAACTCCGCAAGAACGATAGGCACGGCGGCCCCACAGGTGCATGATGTAGTTTCCTGCGGGAGCGTATGGGGCGCTCACGCAGCACAGCAGAACCGAAGACAGCAGGAAGCACGACAGCAGGCGCACCGCGCGACCGGGAGGCGCGACGCCAGCGGTGGTGAACCGACGAACTTACTGGGGGTAAGTCGATGAGCAGCATTGAAACCACACACATCGGCGAAGGAAAACAGCTCCTCGCAGACGAGGTGTTCCACCACATCGGCCAGCAGATCATCGACGGGGTGATGGAGCCGGGCCACCGCATCCGCGACGTCACCGTCGCCGACGAGCTCCACGTCTCGCGCACGCCCGTTCGCGAGGCCCTGCAGCGCCTCGAGCGTCTGGGACTGGTCACGATGTACCCGAGCCGCTACACCGAGGTCACGCTCGTCACACCCGAGATCGTGCTCGGCACGCTCGAGTTCGCCGGCTACCAGGCGGGCGTCTCCGCGCGCATGGGCGTGCCCAAACTGACCGAGGTCGAGCGCGCCTACCTGGCGGGACTCGTCGAGCGGCTGCACACCACGCTCGACGATGCCGCGAAGACGTCCGAGGGCCGGTGGGCGGTCTTCTCGTACCTCACGCACCGCGCGGGCAATCCCCAGCACAGCGCCCTCGTCAACGACTCGAGCATCGCGCTGTTCCGCAACCTCCGCAACTGGGTGGTACCCGTCGAGGACCGCGCGCACATGACGCAGGTGTACGCCGACTTCCGCGATGCGGTGGAACGGGGAGACGGCGACGACGCCGAGCGTCTCGCCCGCGCCATGTACTACGTCTGACGCCTGCGGGGCGGACGGCCGCCCGCGTCACCCGGCGGCTCGCCACCCCTTCACCCAGCGGTCGAGCCGCCGGTACGCGTCCTCGCGTGCGTCGTGCGCCGAGAGGAACACGTCGTGCAGCGCACCGTCGATCCGCTCGACGGTGACCGACGGCCCGAGGCGCAGCGCGGCGCGGGCGATGTCCTCGACCACGAGCACGGTATCCGCCCGCGTGAGCTCGTCGGACCACCGCGTCGGCGACGCGAACCGCGCCGACAGCAGCACGCACACCGGCGCCGTGATCGACAGCCCCGCCGCGACCGTGCGGTGCCCGCTGAGGATCGCGTGCAACCAGCCGGCGTGCACCGCCATGGTCTGCTGCGGGCGCCAGCGGAGGTCGACCTCCATCGGGTCGTCGGGATCGGCCACCGCCTCCTGTGCCCGACTGTAGAAGCCGAGATCGATCTGCGGTGCCGCATCAAGCGGGCGCAGCCGCGCCTGCAGCTCGACCATCGGCGCGATCGCCGCGCGCGCCGCCGCGAACTGGAACTCCAACCACGGACTGTTGAGGATCACGGCATCCGCCATCCCCGGATGCCGTGATGCCCAGAGGCTCAGCGTCAGCCCGCCCGTCGAGTGTCCGAGCAGCACGAGGCGCCGAGGCGACGCCGCGGCATCCGCTCCCCGGCCCATCGCATCGAGCGCCGCGGCGATGTCCTCGTCGTAGGTCGCGAGATCGGTCACGTAGCCGGGCGTCTGCCCGTCGCGCAGGCTGCGCCCGTACTTGCGCAGATCCAGCGCGAAGAACCGCGCGCCGCGCGAGGTCCAGAACCGTGCGAGGCGCTTCTGGAAGAAGTAGTCCGACCAGCCGTGCACGTAGAGCACGTCGACGTCGTGCAGGAGCGGCATCCGTCCCCGCAGGCGCTCCCACCACCCGACGGATGCCGGCAGCGCGCGCACCAGGGTCGCGACGACCGGGCCCTGGTCGTCGTCGGCGAGCGGCAGCGTCAGCTGCTCGAACTCGTCGCCGAGGATGTCGGGGATCCAGTGCGCGGAGCCGGTGTCAGCCATGCGGCCAGGCTATCCGAGGGCGACTCACTCCCCGCGGGAGACGCGCACCATCTCGTCACGCGGCACGACCTTGACGCGCGCCCGCTCGTGCGGAGCACCGAGGGCGATCTCGTGCTCGTCGAGGCGGTGCCAGCCGTCGAGATCGGTCCACTTCACGTCGCGCTCCTCGAGCAGCGCCGGGATGGCCTCCTCCGAGGGGTCCTCCGGGTGCCACCACGAGCCCTGGTCGTTGATGATGTGACGCACGGTCTCCATCGCGTCGGACTTGGTGTGGCCGATGAGCCCGACCGGTCCGCGCTTGATCCAGCCGGTCGCGTAGATGCCGGGAACCTTCTCGTTCGAGTCCTTCGCGAGCACCTGCCCTTCGCGGTTCGGGATCACGCCGTGCTTCTTGTCGAAGGGCACGCCGGGCAGCGGCGAGCCGAAGTAGCCGATCGCGCGGTACAGCGCCTGGATCGGCAGCTCGCGCATCTCGCCGGTGCCGATCGCGCCGCCCTGCCCGTCGGGCTGGGTGCGCTCGTAGACGAGCGCCGCGACGCGACCGCTGTCGTCGGTGCGCACCTCGACCGGGCGCGCCCAGAAGTGCAGGTGCAGGCGACGGGATGCCGTTCCGCCGGCGTTGTTGACCGAGTCGAGCTTGCGCCACGACTGCAGGATGCGATCGATGACCATGACCTGCTTGTTGCTCGCGACGGCATCCTTGGCGGCGTCATCGTAGTCGAAGTCCTCGTCGTAGACGACCATGTCGACGTCGCGCAGCTCGCCGAGCTCGCGCAGCTCGAGCGGAGTGAACTTCACCTGCGCCGGGCCCCGGCGTCCGAAGACGTGCACGTCGGTGACCGCGCTGGACTTCAGGCCCTCGTAGACGTTCTCAGGCACCTCGGTGACGAGCAGGTCCTCGGCATGCTTGGCGAGCATGCGCGACACGTCGAGCGCGACGTTGCCGTTGCCGAGCACGGCGACGGATGCCGCGTCGAGCGGCCACTCGCGCGGCACGTCGGGGTGCCCGTCGAACCAGCTGACGTAGTCGGCCGCACCGTAGGAGGCGACCGCGTCGATGCCGGGGATGTCGAGAGAGGTGTCGCGGATCGCGCCGGTCGCGAAGATCACGGCGTTGTAGTGCTTCTTGAGGTCGTCGAGCGTGATGTCCTCGCCGAAGCGCACGTTGCCGAACAGGCGGATGTCACCGCGGTCGAGCACATCGCGCAGCGCGTTGATGATGCCCTTGATGCGGGGGTGATCGGGGGCGACGCCATAGCGGACCAGTCCATAGGGCGCCGGCAGCTGCTCGAACAGGTCGATCGAGACGTCGAACTTGCGCTCGGCCTTCAGCAGCAGGTCGGCCGCGTAGATCCCGGCGGGTCCTGCACCGACGATGGCCAGTCTGAGCTTGGTCATGGAGGTCCTTTCGTATGCCGTCGCGTGAGCCGCACAGCCGCGCCCGTCCGGACGCGGCGCCGGTCAGCTGGAGCGTTCGGCGAGGGTCTCGGCGAAGCGCGTCAGCGCCTCGCGCACGGTGCCCCGGGGCAGCGGTGCGAGCGCGGCGATCGCGTCGCGCGTCCACGTCAGGGCGAGATCGAGGGTCTTCTGCGTCGCCGCGTGATCGCGCAGCTCGGCGAGCGGTCCGTCGAGGATCGCGGGGTCCTCACCGTCGGCGATGCGCACGACTCCGGCGTCGATGCGGGCGGCGAGGTCGGCGGCATCCGCGTCGTCCTGCGCCTTCAGCAGCAGGTACGGCATGGTGGGCACGCCCGCGCGCAGGTCGGTGCCGGGGACCTTGCCGGTGTCCTCCGGCTTGGCCGACAGATCGATGACGTCGTCGAGCAGCTGGAACGCCACGCCGATCTTCTCGCCGTAGACCCGCAGCGGCTCCTCGTACTCGCTCGGCGCGTTCGAGAAGATCACCCCGCCCTGCGTCGCGGCGGCGATCAGCGAGCCGGTCTTGTCGGCGAGCACCTGGATGTAGAAGTCGATGGGGTCGTCGTCGGGCTGCGCGCCGAGCGTCTCGTGCATCTGCCCCAGGACGAGGCGCTCGAACGTGTCGGCCTGCAGGCGGATCGCCCGCTCGCCGAGACGCGACATGAGCTGGCTGGCCCGCGAGAAGAGGATGTCACCGGTGAGGATGGCGATGTTGTTGCCCCACACGGCGTGCGCGGCGGGAACCCCGCGGCGGCGGTCGGCTCCGTCCATGACGTCGTCGTGGTAGAGCGAGCCGAGGTGCGTGATCTCGAGCGCCTTGGCGACGTCGATCACCTTCTCGGTGTTGCCGTCGCCGAGCTGGGCGGCGAGGAGCGTCAGCACCGGACGGATGCGCTTGCCTCCGGCCTCGTACAAGTACCGGCTCGCGGCGTCGGCGAGGGGATCGGCGACGCGCACGTCTTCGGCCAATCCGGTCTCGACGAGCTCGAGCCCGTCCTCGATCGCGCGCGCGACGCGCCGCGCAGCAGGACCGATGAAGACACGGTCGCTGAAACCCAGACGGCTCGCCAGTCGCGATCCCGGGGCTACGGGGCTCGAAGTCACGTTGTCAGCCTACCGTCGTCTCAGGCGGGCTTTCGCGCCCGGTGCAGGGCGACGATCCCGAAGGTGAGGTTGCGGTACGCGACGTCGATCCAGCCGGCCTCGCGGATCCACTCGGCCAGGCGCTTCTGGTCGGGCCAGGCCGCGATCGACTCGTTGAGGTAGTCGTAGGCGTCGCCGTTGGTGCCGGCGACGCGGGCGACACGCGGCAGCACCTGCGCGTTGTAGAAGCGGTACGCGCCGCGGAAGAGCGGAGCGGGGGGCGTGGAGAACTCGTTGATCACGAGACGCCCGCCCGGCTTGGTGACGCGGAACAGCTCGCGCAGCGCTTTCTTCGGGTCGTTGACGTTGCGCAGCGCGTACGACATGGTGACGGCGTCGAACTCGTCGTCGCCGAACGGCAGCGCGGTGGCATCGGCCTGCACGAAGGAGAGGTTGCGCATCGACCCGTGGCGGCGCTCGCCCTCGGCGAGCATGCCCGGCGAGAAGTCGGCGGCGACCACCCGGGCGCCGCTGCGGGCGAGGGATGCCGACGACGACGCCGTGCCCGCCCCCAGATCGAGGATGCGCTCCCCCGGCTTCGGCGCGACGGCGCGCGTCGTCGCCGCTCGCCACAGCACGTCGTTACCGAAGGTCATGGCGGTGTTCGTGCGGTCGTACCCGGCCGCCACCTGGTCGAACATGCCGCTGACGCGCGCGGGGTCCTTACCGAGATCGGCGCGGTTGGGCTCGCTGCGGGGGTCGTTCGAGGTCACCCGACCAGTCTAGGCGTCGGGTCTGTGCGCATTCTGCGGGTTGACAGGGTCGAACCCGTGCAGGTCGAACGACTCGAGCAGGTCGAGCCATCGATCCGCCGTCGCATCGTCGAAGGGCGCGACCCGGGCACGCACCCGCTCCTCGAGGTCGAGCGCCAGCGCCTCCAGCCGCGCAATGATCTCGGGCGGATACCCGTAGCGCGCGCTGTGCTCCGCCCACTCGTCACGGTCGTCGACCCAGGTGCCGCGCTCGCCCTCGACGCGCACGACGTCGAGATCCATGTCGATGCCGGTCGCGAGCAGCGGATCGTCGCTCCAGTGCACGTCCCAACCGAGATCGACGTAGATGCGCATACCCTTCGAATGCCCCCGGTTCACCGTCAGGGCGAAGTCGCCCTGGTGCGGGATCAGGGTCACGTTGGGGCCGCCGGCGAGGTAGTCCCGCCCCGGACGACTGCTGCGCCATCCGGCGGGCTGCCCCACCCAGTCACCCCAGGCATCCGCCCCGAGGTACACGCTCTCGTGGCGCCAGTGCGGAGACCCGTCCCACTTTCGCCACTGCACGATCATCGGGGTTCCCACGGCGGGACGGGCATCGCTCATGCGCTCAGCCTAGAACGCAGAGATTAGGCTGGAGCCGTGAGCAGCGCGCTGGTCGTGGAGACCCGAGAGATCGATCCGATCGAAGACCTCCTGGCATCGGCCTCCCCCTCCCGCCCCCTCGCCTGGCTGCGCCGCGGCGACGGCATCGTGGCCGTCGGCGAGCCCCTGCGCGAGCTGCGTGCCTCGGCCGGAGCGAACGGCCTGCGCAGCGCCGCCCTCGCCACCGCCTGGCGCCGCCTCGCCTCCACCGCGCGCATCGACGACCCGGTCGGCCTGCCCGGCACCGGGCTCGTCGCCTTCGGCGCCCTCGCGTTCGACGAGCGCTCGTCGAGCGACAGCGTGCTGGTCATCCCCTCGCAGGTGATCGGACGCCACGGCGACCGGTTCTGGCGCACGACCATCGGCTACGCCGACGAGAACGCGGATGCCGTCGCCCCGAGCACCGTCGCGGATCACCCGTACGGACCGCACTGGGCCGGGACCGTCGGCCCCGGTGCGCAGACGCCCCAGGGATACCAGGACTCCGTGCGCCAGGCGCTCGGCCGGATCGCCGCGGGTGAGCTGAGCAAGGTCGTGCTCGCGCGCGACCTCACCGGCAGCATCCCCGCCGGCTCCGACCTGCGCCGTCTCGTGCGCGCGCTGTCGACCGGATACCCCGACACCTGGGCGTTCGCGGTCGACGGATTGATCGGCGCGAGCCCCGAGACCCTCGTCACGGTGCACGAGCGCACGGTCACCGCGCGCGTGCTCGCGGGCACCGCGGGGCGCGGAGCGGATGCCGACGCCGACACCGCCGTCTCGGCCGCCCTCGCTTCGAGCACCAAGGACCTCGACGAACATCAGTACGCGGTGCAGAGCGTGCTCGCCTCGCTGCGCCCGCACACCCGGGCGCTGGCGGCGAGCGAGCAGCCGTTCCTGCTGAAACTGCCGAACCTGTTCCACCTCGCGACCGACGTGGAGGGCGAGCTGGCGGAGGGTGAATCGGCGCTCGACCTGGTCGGGGCGCTGCATCCGACCGCGGCCGTGGCCGGCACCCCGACGACGATCGCCATCGGCGTGATCCGCGAGCTGGAGCCCTTCGACCGCGGGCGCTACGCGGGCCCGGTCGGATGGGTGGATGCCGCGGGCAACGGCGAGTGGGCGATCGCGCTGCGCTGCGCTCAGTTCACCGCGACCGACGACGACATCGCCGTGACCGCTTATGCGGGCGCGGGCATCGTCGCAGGCTCCGACCCCGAGTCGGAGCTGCTGGAGACCCGGGTGAAGTTCCGCCCGCTGGTCGACGCCCTGGCCTGAACCGGCATCAGCGCCGCCCGCGGGGCTCAACTCGCGGCGAGCCGCTTCTTCTCGACCTCGACGTCGAAGTCGGCGACCGGCCACTGCGGGTCGATGTCCTCCAGCGCCGCGAGCAGCAGCTCCTGCACCGCGAGACGCGCGTACCATTTGCGGTTCGCGGGTACGACGTGCCAGGGCGCGATCTCGGTCGAGGTGCGCTCGAACACCGTCTGATACGCCCGCATGTACTCGGGCCAGACGAGCCGCTCGTCGACGTCGCCGGGGTTGTACTTCCAGTGCTTGTCGGGGCGCTCGAGACGTTCCATGAGCCGCGACTTCTGCTCTTCGGGCGAGATGTGCAGCATGACCTTCACGATGCGGATGCCGGAGGCCGCGGCATCCGCCTCGAACGCGTTGATCGCGTCGTAGCGCCGCTCGATCTCCTCGGGCGGCGCGAGTGCACGCACGCGCCCGATCAGCACGTCCTCGTAGTGCGAGCGGTCGAAGACGCCGATGAACCCAGGCTCGGGCAGCCGCTTCTCGATGCGCCAGAGGAAGTCGTGCGCGCGCTCCTCGTCGGTCGGGGCCTTGAACGCCGCGAGCGAGACGCCCTGCGGGTCGACCCCGCCCACGACGTGCCGCACGATGCCGCCCTTGCCCGCCGAGTCCATGGCCTGCAGCACGAGCAGCACGGCATCCGTCGCGGTGCCGGTGCGACTCTCGGCGAACAGGCGCTCCTGCAGATCGTTGAGTGCGACCAGTCCCTCGGCGAGGTCGCGGGCGCCGTCGGCTTTGTGCCCGTGATAGCCGGGCGTGCTCTCGGCGTCGACATCGTCGAGACGGAAGCCGTCGCCGACGCGGAGGGTCTCGGTCCACTGGTGAGCGTTCATCTGCTCATGATGGCCGAGTCGCAGGCTTCCGCGCACGTCTCGAGCTGCACCGATCGGTGGGAAATGTCGGTCACCGGGCGGCAGAACCGACATTTCGCACCGGTCGGTAGGCATGGGCAGCGAGCGGTGGGCATGGCAGCGAGCGGTGGGGCTCCGCGGGCGAGACGGTCAGCGGGCGAGATACTCCGCGCGCGGCACCTCAGCGCGCGAGCGGAACCTCGATGAGCTGACGGCCGCCGACGGGGCGGGTGAGCACCTGGTCGAGCGCAGTGCGGGTCGTCACGCGCTGGTACTCCCAGCCGTAGGCGAGGGCGAGGTGCTCGAGGCGAACCTGGTGCGGCGTGTAGAACGCGCGGTCCAGGTCGGCGGCCGGGGCGACCTGCGCCACCTCGAGTCCGTCGAAGATCGTGCCCCCGCCGTCGTTGCCGACGATGACTTGCAGACGCGGCTCGGTCTCGTCGGGCGGCAGCAACAGCGCTCCCACATCGTGCAGCAGGGTGAGGTCGCCGAGCAGCACCCGGGTCACGCCCGGCGCTCCCCCCGCCTGGCTCGCGAGGGCGATGCCGGTCGCGGTCGCGATCGTGCCGTCGATGCCCGCGAGACCGCGGTTGGCGTGCACGGGGATCTTCTTGCCGCCGAGCACCGCATCGGCCACGCGCACGAGACGCGACGACCCGAACACGAGCCGGTCGTGCGGCCACGTCGCCCGCCACACCGCGTCGACCAGCAGCTCGCGATCGAGCGGTCGACGCACGGCTTCGAGCTCGGCCTTGACGGCGTCGCGTCGGGTCGCGGAGTCGGCGGACGCCAGGCCGTCGTGATCCGGAGCCCGCTCGCTGAGGTCGACGGCCTGCGCGGCGGACGCCTCGAGCCAGGCACCGAGCCAGGTTCGATCGGCGGCACGGTCGTCATCGTTCGACGGCGCGGCGACGACGACGGATGCCGCGGGCCGCGAGCGGTGGTTCAGGTCGAGCTCCTCGCCGCCGTGCCGCACCGCGATCACCTCGACATCGGGCCGTGCGAGGAGCGCCGCGACCTCGCGGCTGAGGGTGGGATGCCCCAGCACGACCGCACGCTCGACGGCGCCGCCGAGCTCCGCGCGGCGCAACAGTGTGCGATAGCCGTGCACGAGATGACGGCCGAAGCGGGCACCCGACACGATCTCGGCGATCAGCGGCCACGACCCGGCGTGGGCGATCTCCTCGGCATCGGGCCCGGCATCCGCTCCCGCGATCACGACCGTGCGGGGTCCGCGCGCGAGCACGACGGCCTCGCCCCGTGCGGGCATCGGAGCGGCGCCGGGAGTGACGGGGGTGACGACCGGTTCGCCCGACAGCGGCTCGCGCGCGGGCAGGTTCAGATGCACGGGGCCCGCGACTCCGGGAAGGCCGTGCGGGGCGTCCGCGCCGAGCGCGAGCGCGACCGCGCGGACGGCGAGGCTTGACCAGTCGCCCCCGGACCCCGACTCACCAGGAACCGGAGCGTCGACGCTCTCACGCACCCAGGGCGCGAACATGCCGGGCTGGGTCGTCGCCTGGTTGGCGCCGATTCCGCGCAGCTCGGGCGGACGATCGGCGGTCAGCAGCAGCAGCGGGACTCCGGCGTGGAACGCCTCCATCGCGGCCGGCAGCAGGTTGGCGGCCGCCGTGCCCGAGGTGCACAGCACCGCCGCCGGTACGCCTGTCTCGCGGGCGAGCCCGAGAGCTGTGAAGCCGGCCACCCGCTCGTCGATGCGCACGTGCACGCGCAGGTCGCCGGTGTCGGCCAGACGCACCGCGGCGAGCGCGAGCGCCTGGGAGCGCGAACCGGGCGAGAGCACGAGGTCGCGCACGCCGTGGGCGACCAGATCGGCGAGGAGGGATGCCGCGGCATCCGTCGCCGGCGACGCGGCCGGACGCGGAAGGGTCACGGGCGGGGCTCGGGCGTCGCCCCGGGAGTGGAGCCGCTGTCGTTGTCGCCGTCGATCTGCGCCTCGTTCGCGGCATCCGTCTCGGCATCGAGGCGTGCGAGTTCTTCTTCGAGACGAGCGATGCGGGCGTCCTGCTCGGTCTTGCTGATGCCGCGCAGGAACATCGGGTCGTCGTCGGGGGCGATCACGCGCGCGGGACCGGGGTCGTTCTTGCGGCGTCGGCCGATCGCGAACCAGAGGACCCCGCCGATGACGGGGAGGAGCACGACGATCAGGATCCAGATGCCCTTGCGCACACCACGGTGCCGCGTCGCCGGCTGCACTGCGCAGTCGACGATGCTGAACACCCAGAACACGGCGGCCAGGAAGCCGCCGATGATCAGTAGTCTCGCCACCCCTCCAGTGTAAGCGGGTCGACGGACACGTGGCCCGACGGGTGCAGAGGACCGCTTGTTAGACTTCGCGCACCATGACGTCGACCCGGTCGCTGACCACCCTCTTCACCGCGCTGGGCCTCGCCCTGCTGCTGGTCGTGGGCGCCTGGTCGACCTCGCACGGCGAGGCCGATGTGCACGCGTCGCTCTGCCTGGCGTCGGGGGCCTCCGCGTCGGATGCCGGAGCCGGAGCGTCGCACCACGAGGAGGTCGCACCGGTCGATGCCTCCTCCTCGCACACCGCGGTGGCGGGCTTCGTCGTGCTCTGGTTCCTCGCACTCCTCGTGCTGCTCGTACGGATGCTGCGGCGCGGCCCCGGCATCCGGCTCCCGCGCGCGACCCTCGCCGTCGCCACGCCGCGCGCCGGTCCCCGCCCGTCGCGCACCACCCTCACCCTCACCGAGCTCTCGATCTCCCGCACCTGAGCGACGACGCGTCGATCCGGCCGCTGCCCGCGGCATCCTCGTCCGTCGTTCCTCTTTCTCGTGTCTGGAGACACCCATGTTCGCCACACCCTCTCGCACCCCTCAGAAGACCCGCCTGACCACGCCCGTCAAGGCGACCCTCATCGCTCTCGCCGTCGCCGTCGTACTCGCGATCGCCGGCATCGTCTACGCCATCACCCAGCAGGCGCCCGCGCCCGACGTCGCCGAAGACGGCACCCTGCAGACCACCCGGGCAGACTCGCACGTGCTCGACGACGGCGGGACGGATGCCGTGACCGTGGTCGAGTTCCTCGACTTCGAATGCGAGGCGTGCGGCGCCTTCTACCCGATCGTCGAAGACCTGCGTGCGCAGTTCGACGGCGAGATCACCTACGTGGTGCGGTACTTCCCGCTGCCGGGTCACATCAACTCGACGCAGGCGGCTCTGGCGGCCGAGGCGGCGGCGCAGCAGGATCGCTTCGAGGACATGTACCACCGGCTGTTCGAGACCCAGCAGGAGTGGAGTCACGCGACGGGCGAGACGCCCGCGGTGTTCCGCGCGATGGCCGAATCCCTCGGGCTCGACATGGCGGCCTACGATGCGGCGATCGCCGACCCCGCGACGCTCGCCCGGATCCAGGCCGACAAGACCGACGGCGAGTCGCTCGGCATCACCAGCACTCCGTCGTTCTTCGTCGACGGCACGTACGTGCAGCTGCAGGAATGGGACGACCTGGAGGAGGCCGTCACCCGGGCCGTCGAGGGCTGACGGTCCGGACCGGCGGCCAGAGCGAGTCCACCACCTTCGCTACGCTCGCTCGCATGGACATCTCCTCCGCTCTCACGGTCACCCACAACGCCCGCAGCCTCGAGGGGATCGCCACCTCCGACGGCGCGGTGATCGCCCCCGGCATCCTCTTCCGTTCGGATGCCCTGGCGAGCCTGACCGACGAGGGCCTGCGGGCGCTGGCCGACCTCGGTATCGGCACGGTGATCGATCTGCGCACCGACGCCGAGCGCACCCGCGCCGCGGACCGGCTGCCCGACGACGGGAGCGTGACGCTCGTGCCGCTGTCGGTGCAGGGCGGGGCGATGGACGAGATGGTGCAGAAGCTGCTGCCCGCGAGCGGGCAGCACGCGCTGACGGACGAGCAGATGGCGGCGGTGCTCGATCAGGTGCCGACACTGGAGGACCTGTACGTCGCGATCCTGGCCGCGAGCGCTCCGCAGTTCGCGACCGTGGCGCGCGCGGTGCTCGATGCCGCGGGCACCGACCGGCCGGGCGTGCTGTTCCACTGCACGGCGGGCAAGGACCGCACGGGCCTGGCCGCGGCGATCCTGCTGTCGGTCGCCGGGGTGCCGCGCGAGGCGATCGTCGAGGACTACACGCAGACCGGCACGAACCTCGCGCGCGGCTTCGCCGCCTCGCTCACGCAGCTCATCACCGCGATCGGGGTGCCGCTGACGCCGCGCCTGCGCACGCTCGCCACCGAGTCACCGGCTCCGGCGATCGAGGCCGCGCTGGACTGGATCACCACCGAGCACGGCGATGCGACCGGGTACCTGCGCAGCGGTGGGATGACCGACGACGAGATCGCGGGTCTTCGTCGGATACTCCGGGGAGAGTGAGCCTCCCCGAAGGACCTATCCGAAGTCGACCCGGAGGATGCGGTCGTCGCCATCCCGAGGATCGCCGCGACCGTCGGTGTTGTTCGTGAGCACCCAGACCGATCCGTCGGGGGCGGCGACCGCATCGCGCAGGCGTCCGTACTCGCCGCGGTGCTCGCCGCCGTGCAGCTCGAACGCCGTTCCGGTGTCGGCGAGCGGAACGATCCGCAGACGTTCGCCCCGCAGGTTCGCGATCACGATCTCATCCGCCGCCACCGCGATGCCGCTCGGACTCGCGGTCGACGGCGACCACTGCTGCACCGGATCGACGAAGCCCTCGCGGTCGGCGATGCCCTCGACGGTCGGCCACCCGTAGTTCTCGCCCGCGACGATCACGTTGAGCTCGTCCCAGGTGTCCTGCCCGAACTCGCTCGCGTACATCGTGCCGTCCTCGGTCCAGGCGATGCCCTGCGGGTTCCGGTGGCCGAGCGTGTAGACCGCCGAGCCGGGGATCGGGTTGTCGTCGGGAACGGCGCCCTCGGGGGTGAGCCGGAGGATCTTGCCCGACAGCGCGTCGGGGTCCTGCGCGCTCTCGCGATCGCCGGCATCGCCGGTCGTGGCGTACAGCATCCCGTCGGGGCCGAAGGCGATGCGGCCGCCGTTGTGGTTGCCGGCCGCCGGGATGCCGTCGATCACCGTCTCGGCATCTCCCAGTGAGAACGCGCCCGGGTCTCCGAGCAGATCGCGGCGCTCGATGCGGTTCTCGGTCGCTCCGCCGTCGCCGGCGTCGGCCGTGAGGTACGTGTAGAGCTGATCCTCGTGCACGGCGATGCCGAGGAGACCGCCCTCACCGCCCGCCCGCACTCCCCCGATGCGGCCCACCTCGCGCGCGCCGCCCGTCGCCGTGATCTCGACGATCCGCGCGCTGTCGCGCTCGCTCACGAGCGCCGTCTCGCCGTGGAAGGCGATGGACCAGGGCGCGTCGAGTCCCGAGGCGACGACGGACGTGAGGATCGTCGCGGCCTCGGACTCGGCCGACTCCGGTGTCGGGACCGGGGTCGGGGATGCGCATCCGGCCAGCGCGACGGCAGACACGACCAGGAGGGCGGTGGCGGTCCGGCGCGAGAGGGGCATGTCTCCCATCCAACCCTCTCGCGTCAGATGGAGGAAGACCCGGAGGGGCGCTGATCGCTACGCTGAGCGCATGCACGCAGAGCCGAACGCCTCGCCGACACCCGTGCGGTCCTCGGCGCTCTCCGTCGTGAGGCGGATGCCGGCGACGTTGACGTTCATCGCGCTGATCCTCGTCGTCGGCGTGGTCTGGCAGGGACTCTGGACCCCCTTCGAGAAGTCCGCGCTGTTCGAGACCGTCGCCTACGGGCTCCCCAATCTCGCCGACGGCAAGTGGTGGACGCCGCTGACCGGCACGTTCTTCGTGAACGAACCGTGGGTGTACATCTTCACGATCTCGGGCTTCTGGGGCATGGCGTACCTCGAGTACCGCCGCGGGTCTTGCGTCGCCCTCGCCTACTACGCGATCGGGCAGTTGTTCGCGATCTTCGCCACCGCCCTCCTGCTGCTCGTGCTCTCGCAGTTCCCGTGGGCGTGGGCGACGACCCAGGCGCAGGCGCTCGACGTCGGGGCATCCGGCGGCACCATGGCGTGCATCGCGGCGGCCGTCGGCCTGTTCCGCCCGCCGTGGCGCGTGCGCGGCTGGTTGATCCTGCTCGGCTTCGTGTTCGTCGCCATGCTGTTCTGGGGCAAGGTCGCCGACCTCGAGCACCTGCTCGCCGTGCTGCTGATCCTGGTCGTCGACCGCTCGCTGCACGTGCGGCGCACGACGGTGCGCGAGCAACGGCTCATCGCAGTGATGGCGATCCTCGTGCTCGGCGCGGTCGAGATCATCACGACCCTGGTGTCCACCGACGGCCCGTTCGGCCCCACCGATCCGGCCTCGGGCGGCTTCATCGACCTGGCGATCGACCTCGTCGTGATCATCGTGCTCGTGAACGGCCTGCGTCGCGGGCGCCGCTGGTCGTGGGTGCTCGCCGTGCTCCTCGGCATCTTCAACGTGCTCATCGCCGCCCTCGTGCTGACGCTCATCATCCTCACGAGTCAGGCCGAGCTCGACATCCGATGGGACGGCGAGACCGAGCTCGCGCTCGCCAACGGGTTCCTCTGGGTCGTCGTGCTCGTCTACCTCGTGTGGGTGCGGCGGGCATTCCGCGCCAAACGGCGCTCGCCCCTCGGCATCCCGCCCACGCCGACCGTCGACGACGTCAAGGCCGATCTGCGCGCGCACGGCGGCGGCACGCTGTCGTGGATGACGACCTGGGAGGGCAACAGCTACGCCCGGGTGGCCGGGGGCGTCGTCGCGTACCAGCGCCGCAACGGAGTCGCCCTCGCGCTCGCCGACCCGATCGGCCCCGCGGATGCGCGGGCCGAAGCGGTCGGGGACTTCATCCGCACGGCCGAGCAGGCCGGCCTCGTTCCGTGCTTCTTCAGTGCGGATACCGCGACCCTCGCCGCCGTGCCGTCGACGTGGCGCAGCATCGTCGTCGCCGACGACACGATCGTCGATCTTCCGGGACTGGAGTTCACGGGCAAGCAGTGGGCATCGGTGCGCACCTCGCTGAACCGTGCGGGTCGCGAAGACATGACGTTCCGGATGACGCGGCTCGGCGACGAGTCGTGGGGCGTGAAGCAGCAGCTGCGCGCGATCTCGGAGGCGTGGGTCGGCGACAAGGATCTGCCCGAGATGCGCTTCACCCTCGGCACGCTCGAGGAGGCCGAGGACCCGGAGGTGCGGATCGCCCTGGCCCTCGCGCCCAACGGCGACGTCGACGGCTTCCTGTCGTGGCTGCCGGTGTACGGCGCGGGCGGCCGGGTGCGCGGCTGGACCCTCGATCTGATGCGCCGGCGCGAGGGCGGGTTCGCACCCGTGATGGAGTACCTGATCGGCGCCTCGGCGAAGCAGTTCTCCGAGGAGGGCGCAGAGATCATGTCGCTCTCGGGAGCGCCGCTCGCCCACGACTATCCGCCGGACGCCGGGATGATCGCCGCGTTGAGCGACCGCCTCGCCGAGGCCCTCGAACCGGTGTACGGCTTCGGTTCGCTGCACCGCTTCAAGCAGAAGTTCCACCCCCGCTACGAGACCATGTACCTGCTGTTCCGCGACGAGAGCGACCTCACCCGGATCGGTGGCGCGCTGACCCGGGCGTTCCTGCCCGATGCGACGCTGCGGCAGTTCGCCGGGGCGGGGCTGGAGCTCGTGCGGGGCGGCAAGGACTAGCCCGGCGCTGGTCCGGCGCTCATCGGGAGCGCCCGATGCCGACCCCGCGCGCGGTTAACGTCGGGCATCCGATTCGTCAACCCTGTCGACCTCTCCCCTCTCGTTTCCTAGCGTCGTGAACACCGACGACCGATGAAGGAGAAGTCATGAGCGAACACACGCTGACCGAGATCCTGCAGGGTTCGGGCCCCTGGACCACCGCCTACGTCGACGGCACGGGCGAGCTGCCGCAGGTCGAGGAGGGAGCCCGCCACCAGGCCGTGCGCGACCAGCTGATCGACGAGGTCGGCGCACCCGAAGACGACGCCGCGGCCATCGAGTCCTCGCTCGGCGAGCGCAACGGACTGCCGAGTCCGTCGGCCCGCGTCGTGATCGCCCGCGACGGCGAGACGGTGCTCGATCGCAGCTTCATCGGAGCTCGCCTCGGCCCCGAGCGCCTCGAGCACGGCGCCCTGCCGTCGATCCTCCCCCTCCTGCGCCACACGGCGTCGGAGACCCGCTATCTCGTCGTCGAGACGAGCCGCGACGGCGCCGACATCCGCCTCGAGACCTCGGGACGCGGCGGCAGCGAGCGCGAGACCGAGATCGAGGGCGACACCGACGAGATCTCGAAGGTGCGCACGGGCGGCCTGGGAGATGCGAAATACCAGAACTACGTCGAGAACGTCTGGAAGCAGAACCAGAAGGATGTCGCGGCCGCACTGAGCGCACTCATCCGCGAGGAGCGGCCCGCGTTCGTCGCGGTGTCGGGCGACGTGCGCGCACGACAGCTGCTGGCCGAGGAGCTCACGGGCGACGAGCGCGCGCTGCTCGTCGACGTCGATGCGAACACCCGGGCCGACGGTGCCGATCGCACGGCGCTCGACGACACGATCGCCCGCGAGATCGACGAGCGTCGCCGTCGGGAGATCGCCGACGTGCGAGACCGTGCAGCCGCCGACGACGGCTCGGGCGGTGCCGAAGGCTTCCCGGCGGTCATCGAGGCTCTGCAGCAGGCCCGCGTCGACACTCTCGTGCTCGACGGGCGCCTGCTCGACGACGAGCGCACGCTGATCGCTCTCGACGGCCCGCCGTGGGTGGTGACCGACGTGGCGCAGCGACTGAACACGCAGGTGCTCGGAAGCATCCGCGCCGCCGAGGCGCTCGCGCGCGCCGCCCTGCTCACCGACGCCCGCGTGCTGATCGAGGACGACGAGTACGAGGCGTCAGACGACCGCCGCGAAGAGCGACCCGTGCGCGAGCCGATCGCCTCGCTGCGGTGGGCGGATGCCGGAACGGATGCCGATCCGAGCTGACGCGCACCGCACGCCGCACACGAAGAGAGGACGCGGACCCGAACGTGGGTCCGCGTCCTCTCTTCGTGTGACGGTATGGCGTCGCGCCCGCGGATCAGGCGCGGAAGAACGGGATCGCCAGGGCGGGCCGGTGCACGACCCGCTCGGAGATCACCGTTCCGCGGATGAGGGTGACCAGGCAGTAGATCCCGATTCCGATGATGAGCAGCCCCGGGACGGCGATCCAGCCCGAGGGGTCGCCGCCGTCGCTGTAGCCGTACTCGTCGTAGGAGCGCGGCCGCGCCGTCCCGATACCGATCGTGATGAGGAGGACGAAGAGCACGATGAGGTAGAGCACGAAACTGAGCGCCCAGTTCGCCGCCCAGCGCGCGTTCTCACGCACGATCGGATGCGGCGAGCGCATCGCGGACGACCGCTGCACGATCCCGACGATCGCGGCGACGATCGCACCGACGTACGGGATGTACACGAGGAACAGCAGCGCCCAATAGCGACGACCGCTGATCGGCGCGTAGCCGTAGGGGGCGTACCCGGGGGCCGGGTAGCCGGGGGCCGGGTAGCCGGTCGGAGCCTGGCCGTAGGGTGCGGGCGCCTGGCCGTACGCGGGCTGCCCCGGGTACGGCGCCGGGGCCTGATTGTAGGGCGGCTGAGCCGGAGCCTGACCGTACGGCGGTTGAGCCGGAGCCTGACCATACGGCGGCTGAGCCGGGGCCTGACCATACGGCGGCTGCGCCGGGAGCGAGTATCCGGCGGGCGGCTGGTAGCCCGCCGGCGGCTGAGGCGCGGCGGGAGGTTCGGGCGGCTGGACGGCGTCGTTCTCTTCGGTCATCTGTCACTCCCAAGGTCGGAACCGCGCTCCCCCTGAGCGGGCCAGCGACCATCATCGCAGAGACCGCGCGCACCCGCCGACGGCTGTGGACGGGTCAGACGTCGCGCGGCCGCTGACGCAGCTGCTTCACATCGGTGCGGCGCTGCTTGGCCTTCAGCCGCCGCTCCTTCGATCCACGACTGGGCTTCGTCGGGCGACGGGGCGGCGCAGGCGGGCGGATGGCCTCGGCGATGAGCGCGACCAGCCGCTCCCGCGCCGCCTCACGATTGCGCAGCTGAGCCCGGTGTTCGGATGCCGCAATCGTGAGCACGCCGTTCACCAGCCGGCCTGCCAGCCTCTCGAGGATCCGCTCCCGGTGCACCGAGGAGAGCTGCGCGGAGTTCGCGGCATCCCACACCAGTTCCACGCGGGAATCCGCCGTGTTCACGCCCTGCCCGCCCGGCCCCGAGGAGCGGGAGAACCGCCACGACAGCTCGGACTCGGGGATCGTAAGACCCGACGAGACCCGGAGACCGGGACGAGCAGAAGTGGACATGGCATCCATCATCCCCCGATCGGCGTCATCCCGCGATCGGCGCGGGGGCCGCGGCATCCTGCTCACCGAGGGCGCCGGCCTCCTCGTTCTTCGCGGTGTTGACGATGTGCGCGCGGCCGACGACGATCGCGGCGACGACCATGAGCGCGACGCCCAGCCAGTAGGGCGCGGCATGGCTGATGCCGGCGTAGAGCGCGGCGGCGATGAGCGGGGCGACCGTGCCCATCGCGGCGTTGAGCGACTGCGTCACACCACCCAGCCAGCCCTGCTCGTCGTCGCCGACGGCGTTCGACATCGCGCCGTCCATCGCGGCGGTCGCGGCGCCCTGGCCTGCGGCGAGCATCAGCGCACCGACGATGAACACCCACGGCTGCGCGAGCACGGACGCGACGATCGCGAGACCTGTGAGACCGATCGCCTGGGCGACGATTCCGCTGACGATCACGCCGCGCTCGCCGATACGGGGCAGCAGGATGCCGAGCAGCACGCCCTGGATGAGGATGTCGATGATGCCGACGCCCGCGGTGAGCAGCCCGATCTGCGTGGGTCCCCACTGGATCGAGTCGAGGGCGAGCACGCTGAAGTTGTTGACGAAGAACCCGAACGGCAGGGCGAGCAGCGCGAAGCCGATGAGGAGTCCGCGCAGCTCGCGGCGGGCGAAGGCGTTGCGGAACACGGCGAACGGTTGCACGTCGCGGGCGGCGATGCGCGTGATGCGGTTCTCGGGCGCGAGGCTCTCGGGCAGCAGGAAGATGCTGAGGATCGCGATCGTCAGGCCGACGGCGGCGGTCACGAAGACGGGCAGCTGCAGGCTGATGGCGGCGAGGAGTCCGCCGACCGCCGGGCCCACCATCATGCCGATGCCCGAGAGGGCACCGAGCAGACCGAAGCGCTGTGCGCGCTTCTCGGGCGGGGTGATGTCGGCGAGGTAGGCGAAGAGCGCGGGCAGATCGCCGGCGGTCAGCCCCTGGATGACACGAGCGAGCACGAGCACCCACAGCGCACCGCCGATCCCGAACAGCGCCATCGAGAGCGCGGCTCCGAAGGCGGCGGCGATGATGACGGGCCGCCGACCGAAGCGGTCGGAGAGGCGTCCGAGGAACGGGGCGACGAGGAAGGCGCACAGGCCGTTGATCGCCTCGAGCACCCCGACCCAGATGGCGAGGTCGCTCTCGTGCGACACGTACTGCAGCACGACGAAGGGGAGCACGGGAAGGACGACCGTCATGCCGATGACGGTGAGCATCGTCAGGACGATGAGCATGATCCAGGCGCGATTCGTGGAGCGCGCGGAGAGGAGAGAAGGTGAAGTCATACCGAAAGTGTAGCCATACCAGTTTTGGTGTCAAGCCAGTTTTGAATCGAGTTCGCGATAGGGTGGAGGCATGACCGGAACGAACCCCCTCGGCCGGCGGGAGCGCAAGAAGGCGGCGACCCGCAAGAACATCTCGGATGTCGCGACGATGATGTTCCTCGAACGCGGATTCGACGACGTCAGCATCCGCGAGATCGCCGACGCGGCCGATGTCTCGCCCACCACCGTCTTCGCGCACTTCCCGCAGAAGGAGGCGCTCGTCTTCGACGAGGACGACGAGCAGCGCGACCGCCTCGTGGGCGCCGTGCGCGACCGTGCGGACGGCAGCACGATCAACCGCGCGATCCGCGACTTCTACGCCACCGAGATCGGCGCGAACCTCGACGAGCACGGCGAGGATGTCGCGCGCATCTTCCTGCGATTCCTCAACGAGACCCCGGCGCTGCGCGACTACGCCGCCAAGATGTGGCTGCGCCACGAGGACGCGCTGGCGGATGCGATCGCCGACGAGCTCGGCCTCGACGCCCCGACGCCCGAGATCCGCGTCTACGCGCGTTTCGTGCTGCAGCTGCAGCTGCTCATCACCGACAGCGACGACCAGCTCGCGACCCTCGACGCCGGGTTCGTCGTGCTCGAGCACGGCTGGGGCCGGGTCGAGCAGCGCCTTGTGGGCTCGGCGCACGACCCTCGATAGTGGAGACGGAAGGGAGTCCCGCATGACGCACCACGCCGCCCAGATCCGCGCGTTCTCCGAGAGCGCTGACTTCGACTTCGAGATCCGCAGCGCCCTCGGCGCGAGCGTGGAGGGCGCCGCAGAACCGGGCGAGGTCCTCGCCGCCGTCGCCGGCATCCGCAACGGCGAGCACGAGGCCTGGTTCGACGCCTGGAAGGGTCTGGCCGACCGCACGGTCGCCACGGCATCCGCGAGCGCGGAGGCGGGGCACCCGGTGAGCGCGGCATCCGCCTACCTGCGCGCCTCGGCGTACTACGGGGTCGCGGTCAACGCGGCGAGCGCACTCGCCGACCCGGATGCGATGGCACCGACGTTCGCGAAGCAGGAGGCCGCCTGGCGCGGATTCGTGACGCACACCTCGACCGTGGTCGACGACGTCACGATCCCGTGCGGCGGCGGGACCCTGCCCGGATGGTTCTTCCGCCCCGCGCCGGCGCCGGAGGGCGCGACGCCCCCGACGCTGGTGGCCGTCAACGGCAGCGACGGCTCGCGCGCGTCCCTCTACGCGGCCGTCGTCGCGCCCGCTCTGCGCCGCGGATACAACGTGCTCGTCTTCGACGGTCCCGGCCAGCAGTCGGAGCTCTTCGAGAAGGACGTGCCGTTCCGCCCCGACTGGGAGCACGTGCTCACCCCGGTCTTCGACACGGTCGCCCGCCTCGACGGCGTGGATGCGATGCGCATCGCGGTCTACGGCATCAGCCAGGGCAGCTACTGGGTGGCACGCGCCCTCGCCTTCGAGGACCGCTTCGCGGCCGCGATCACCGACCCCGGGCTCGTCGACGTCTCGACCTCGTGGACCGGGCACCTCCCGCACGGGCTGCTGAAGCTGCTCGACGAGGGGCAGGTCGAGAAGTTCGACCGCGAGATGGAGCTCGGCCTCAAGCTCTCCCCCGAGACCGCGCGCACCTGGCGCTTCCGCGCACGCCCCTACGGCACGCGCGGCTACGGCGAGACGATCCAGGCCGTGCGTCAGTACTCGGTCGCCGACATCGCCGCCGAGATCACGACCCCGCTGCTGATCCTCTCCCCCGAGAACGAGCAGTTCTGGCCCGGCCAGGCCGACCGGCTCGCCGCCCTGACACCCGGCGTCTCGACGGTCGTGCGCTTCACCGAAGCGGAGGGCGCCGATGGGCATTGCCAGCCGCTCGGCCGCACGATCACGGCGCAGCGGATGTTCGACTGGTTGGACGAGCGGCTCGGGTGACGCCCGGGTCTCGTCGGGAGAAGTGGACGCGACGGCGGGAGTCGAACCCGCAACGCCATCAGATATGAGCTGAGGCCCGGGACCGCCCGGATCGCCGCGATGGCACTGACGTTACCCGGCCGTGATCGTCAAAGCGAGGACATTCCTCGAAGTGACACTCGACTACTTCGTATGACGTCATCAAGGCACGACGTCAGCGCCGGATGGAGTCGCGCAACGGGCTCGGCTCGAGCGTGTAGTCGGTCGAGGCATCCGCCCAGGTGCGCCCGCCGCCCTGCGTGCGCCCCCGGCGCAGCGCCGAGATCAGGCGGGTCGCCGGCACACCGATCGCCAGTGCGATCGCCCCGCTGACCGACCGGTCCTCGCGACCGAGCACGCTGGCCCGATGCCACGCCTCGTGCAGCCGCCGCCCGCGAGGTGCCGGCACCCGCCGGGCCGGAAGACCGCCCGCCCGGCGCAGTGCCACGAGCTCCTCGACGCGCTCCCACCACGTCGACTCCTTCGAGGGGTGGAAGTAGTTGTCACGCAGCCAGTCGGGGTGCGGCTGACGGAACCGTCCGCCCACCACCTCGCGCCCGCCGCCGAGCAGACCGCTGCCCACGAACACCGTGTTGAGGAGCGGCTTGCTGACCCCGTAGGAGTCGAGCGCGATCACGGGCACGCCCTGCGCGACGGCTTCGATCGCGGCGGTGGAGCTCACGGTGACGAGACCCGCGGCCGTCGAGAGCGCCTCGGCCATGGACGCGTACGAGATGACGAGGTTCGACGGCATCCGGCCCGCGAGCAGCTCGGGGTACGAGTCGCGTTCGAGGTGCGTCTCGGCCTCGCCCGGCCGCGAGCGCAGCTTCACCACGATGCGCCGGGCGGGGTCGACCTCGGCGGCGCGGATGAGCATCTCGGCGATCTTCTCGCGCTCGGCGCGCTCTGCGGGAACCATCGCCTGAGCCGCGAACACGATGTCGGTCGCCGGAGGGCGGTGAGCGACGGCCTCGGCAGGCTGCGGGCGTTCGGCGACCGCGACGCCCGCCACTCCCGGCACCCCCGCCGCTCCGGCGGCGAGCACCCGCGCGCGATCGGCCGTCAGCATCCGCTCCCGTCCGCGCGCGAACGGCAGCGTCGCCAGGGCCGTGGGGATCTGCACGCCGATGCGACGACCGAGCTCGGCGAAGGCCCGCTGCTCTCGGTGCGAGTGCACGACCAGCAGGTCGGTGTGGCGCCGGTAGTCGAGGGCGCCGCGTTGCGCGGGGATCGCCATCCCCGGCAGGCCCGAGACGGTGACGGGACGCTCGGGCAGCGCGTCGATCACGCGCCCCATCAGACGCACGAAAGGGCCGCGCCCGGCGAGCACGACGACGTCGGGCTCGTGCCGGGTGAGCCAGGCCTCGGCCTCGCGGAAGGCGATGCGCGCGACATCGGACTCAGGGATGCCGGTGCCCGCGAGAGCCGTGCGCTGCTGGGCCGCGCTCGCGGTGAGCGGGGTGCGCACGAGCAGCAGCTGCGGACGGATGCCGGGCACCGCCGCGAGCAGCGAGGCCGACCACTTCACGAAGGAGTCGGCATCGGCGATCGCGACGACCTTCAGCCCCCCGCCCGCCCCGGGACGCAGGTCGGTCATGCGGGAACGCGGCGCAGCTTCGCCATGGGGGCGAGCTCGCTGTCGAAGACGCGCTTGACGCCGTCGCCGAGGGCCTTCTCGATCACGCGGATGTCGCGGACGAGGTGCTCGAGGCCGGTCGGCTCGAGGGAGGCCGCGTGGTCGGAACCCCACATCGTGCGGTCGAGGGTGATGTGGCGCTCGACGGCGACGGCCCCGATCGCGACGGCGGCGAGCGAGATCTGCAGGCCGCGCTCGTGCCCCGAGTAGCCGACGGGGATCCCGGCGTAGCGGTCGCGGAGCGTGGCGATCGCCCGCAGGTTCGCCTCCTCGGGCTCGAGCGGGTACGTGGAGGTGGCGTGCATGAGCACGACGCGGTCGGTGCCGAGCGTGTCGAGCGCGCGATCGATCTGCTCGATCGTCGACATGCCGGTCGAGAGGATGACGGGCTTGCCGGTCTCGCGCAGGGCGAGGAGCAGCTCGGTGTCGGTCAGGCTCGCCGAGGCGACCTTGTGCGCGACCACGTTGAGGTCCTCGAGGAAGGCGACACTCGGCACGTCCCACGGCGAGGCGAACCAGTCGAGGCCGAGCATCGTGGCGTGATCGCCGATCGCGATGTACTCGTCGCGTCCGAACTCGACGCGGCGGCGGTAGTCGAGGTAGCTCATGGTGCCCCAGGGCGTCTCGCGCGGCACGTCGCGCATGTGTGCGGGCGTCGAGATCTCCGGGGTGCGCTTCTGGAACTTCACGGCGTCGGCACCGGCCCTGGCCGCGACGTCGATGAGACGCTTCGCGATATCGACGTCGCCGTTGTGGTTCAGGCCGATCTCGGCGATGACGTAGGCGGGGCGACCGCCGCCGATCACACGCGATCCGATGCTGACAGTCATGGTTCCTCCGGTGGTCGAGCGATGCGGAAAACCCCCGCCCCTCCTGGCTACGCCTCGGGGGTGAACACCCGACGACTCCCGGGTTACCGGCACCGGTCAGTCGGGCAACACCCGTTCGACGAGCTCGCGCACGGCGCCGTTCCCCCCGGTGCGGGTGAGCACGACGCGCGCTGCGGCGAGCACGCGCGGGTGCGCGTTCGCCACCGCGACCGGCCACCCGACGATACGCATCGCCGGCAGGTCGTTGACGTCGTTGCCGAGGTAGGCGATGTCGTCGAGGCGGATGCCGGCGTCCGCGGCCCACGCGCGCAGCGCCTGCTCCTTGTCGTCTATGCCGTGCAGCACCGGCACCCGCAGCTTCTCAGCCCGGGCGCGGACGACGGGGTTCTGCTCGGTCGAGAGGATCAGCATCGGGATGCCGGCGCGCCGGAGCAGTGCGACGCCCATGCCGTCCTCCCGGCTCACTCGCACGCGCTCCCCACCGTCGGCGTCGATGATCGCGGTGTCGTCGGTGTGCACGCCGTCGAAGTCGGTGACCACGGCGCGCACGTCGATGCGCCCGGGGGCTTCGCCTGCCCGATCGTGCACAGCGGCGAGCGCGTCGGCGATGCGGAGCTGCTGTGCATCGTCGATCTCGATCGCCGTCCACTCCGGCACCTCGGCGATGCGGATCCGGCCGAAGAAACGGTGCCGGCTCGTGCGGAAAGCCTCCGCACGGAAGACGTAGAACGCGCCCGTCTCGAGATAGTGGGGCTCGCGGTCCTGGCGGCGCGGGCGGTGCGCGGCCTCGTGGTTGATGGCCGTGGCCTGGTCGACCTGTGATGCGCTGCCGCGGCGCCAGAGGAAGCCGTAGGTCTCGTGCGCCGAGAACACGCTGTCGGCGCGATCGGCCCGCACCTCCGCGACGGCTCCGGCGAGCGCCACGCTCGGGATGAACGGCGAGGTGGCCTGCACGAACGCGATGATCCCGACCCGCTCCCCCGCGGCTTCGATCTCGTCGACCGCATGCAGGATCGCGCTCTCCGACGACGCCGTGTCGCCGGATATCTCCGCGGGTCGACGGACCACCCGCGCGCCCGCCGCCGCACTCACGGCGGCGATCTCGTCGTCATCAGTCGAGACGACGACGAGGTCGATGCCCGCGGCGTCGCGCGCCGCCCGGATCGCCCGCACGACCAGCGGCACTCCCCCGACGGTGCGCAGGTTCTTGCGCGGCACGCCCTTCGACCCGCCGCGCGCGGGGATGATCGCGACGGTCAGCCCGTCGGTCGCATCGCTCGTGTCATCGCTCAAGTCATCGCTCATGTCATCGTCCTCGAATCACTCGCCAGGCCCGGCCCGCACGCCGTCGCGCCCCGATCGCCGTCAACCGCAGCTCCTCCATACGCCCGGTGCCTCCGGCCGAGCGCAGCATCCGCCGCGCAGCACTCTCGGCCGGCGCCCCGGGCAGGCGCAGGTCGCGCAGCCGCTCGGGCGAGAAGTACCGCTCGCGTTCTCCCGGCGTCAGGTCGCGCAGCAGCAACTCCGCGCGCTCGCGCAGGTGCCCGGCGATCTCGGGCTGCATGGCGTAGCCCACCGCATCGACGAGCAGCTGCAGACGCGCAGGATCGACGTACGGGGAATCCTCCCGGGTGAGCGCGTCGATGATCGTGAGCGGCACCCGGTTGCTGTTCTCGTACGGGCGCAGGCGGCGCAGCAGCATCGACACCCCCGCCGAGGCGATCGTCGTGCCGCGCAGGGCCTGCACGGTGGGCAGCGCGGTCGAGAACGCCGCGACCACCGCGCGGGCATCGACGCGGCGCGCGAGCTGCTCGGCGGCGAGCGGACCCCGGTAGACGGCGAACTCCACGCCGTGCGAGAGGGCGCGTTCGCGCACGGCATCCGTCTGCAGCGGCGGCGCCGCCGGATGCGGTTTGAAGATGATGCGGGCGGGCCCGGCGCCGGCCGCCCGGTCGATCAGCTCGCGCTGCAGTGCGATCTCCTCGCGCGGGGTCAGCAGTCCGAGCGCCGAGAGGTACTGTCCGAGCACGATCGCCGTGGGGGCGCCGTCGTCGAGCGGATGCCCCGCCGTGTCGAGGAGGGGCTCCCCGAGATCGGTCTCGTCGAGCACGCGTCCGAGCGCGGCGACGGGCACGGGAACGGATGCCGCGACCGGGCCGCCTGCGAGAGGCGCGACCCCCGGCACGACGTCGGCGTGCAGCACCCGGATGATGCGGCTCCGCACGGCGTGGTCGAGGGGCACCCGCATCGGCGAGTACGTCATGAGGCCGTCGCCCACGATCGTGATCTTCGCGCGCGGGAACAGCGACATCAGCGTGCGCGCCGGCGCGACCTGCGGGCTCTGCACGAACAGCTCGAGCTCATCGGCGTCGAGGTTCCACGCGCGGGTGAACAGGCGCTCGAGCAGGGGCAGGTCGGCAGGTTCCGGCTCCCATCCGCTCGGATGCAGCGGGCCGAGCAGCGCGTCGAGGTCCTCGATCCGGTCGAAGCGAGTGCGCAGCGCGGCGAGCGCCGGATCTGCGGCGATCCCGGTCACGAGCTCGGGCACCCGCGCCGAGACGAACGGCACCAGCACCCGGTCGCCGCCCGCTCCACCGCGGCCCACCTTGCCGGGACGCGGCTCCAGCAGCCCCTCGTCGATCGCCGCGGCGACGGTCGCGAGTCCGTAGGCGCTGTGCAGTGCGAAGATCCGGGTCATGAGCCGTGCCCCGCCCGTCGCAGCACCCGCGCGAGCACTCGGCGCCGTGGTCCCGAGAGTGCGCGCACGGCGGCCCGCACCTCGGCGTGGGGCAGCGCCCGCAGCAGCTCGACGATCTCCGCACGCATCTCCCCGCGCAGTGCGCGCGGCATCCGCCGGGCTCGCACGAGGTGGTGCGAACTGAGCGCCAGGGAGGAGAAGGTGATCTTCGGCAGGAATCGTGCGGCCTCGGCATCCGCCTCGACGATCGCGACGGCCTCGACCATCGCGCGGGCGAAGTCGAGCTGCCGCCGATCGCGCACCTGCGTGAGCGAGGTCGACACCCCGCGGCGGTACAGGAGCGCGGGGGCGTCGACCACCGCGAACGAGGAGTCCGACAGATGCAGTCGCCAGATCCAGGGGCGGTCCTCGGCGGTGTGCAGCCCCTCGGGGAAGGCGGCGAGTCCCCGATCGATGATCCGGCGGTCGAAGATGCCCGCCCAGGCGAACGGGTAGTCGACCATCGTGGTCTCGGCCTGTGGCAGGATCGCGTCGCGGGCGGCGACGACGGCCTCCCGCCACGGATGCGGCGCGCGCACGAGCACCCGATCGGCATCCGTCACCGTGACGTGATCGGTGCGCAGGAAGTCGGCATCCAGCTCCCGCAGTCGGCGCGCCAGCACGGCGAGCCGCTGCGGCTGCATCCAGTCGTCGCCGTCGAGGAAGCAGAACGCCTCGCCCTCGACGTGCGCGAGTCCCTGGTTGCGCGCGCTCGCGAGCCCGCGGGCCGAGTCGTTGCGGATGACCTCGGCGTGCGGGAACCGATCGGCGTACCGGCGCATGAGGGCGCCGGTCTCGTCGCCGGATCCGTCGTCGATCGCCACGAGCTTCAGCGCCGCCGGGTCGTCGAACTGGCGCGTCAGGGTCTCGAGCGTGGTCGCGATGTAGGCGCCGGCGTCCTTCGCGGGAAGGATGACGGTGACGAGCGGACTGCGCACGGGACTCCCGGTGATGGTCGGTCGGTCGGGAATCGTCTCAGGCGTTCCTTGCCGCCCGGCGACGCGCGGGTGAACGCGGGGTGTCCTGGTAGGCGGGGCCGCGCGCATCGGCGACGATGGAGCGATGCTCTTCTCACGCGGGTCGAACGGTCGACGGATGCTGCGACGACGCCGTGACACCCATGATCTGCGATGGCTCTCGGCGCGCGCCTGGACGACCCGCTGGTATCCGCAGGGGATCGACATCGGCGAACGCGGGGGGCGCCGCACGCTCGCCGTCAGCTGGTTCCGCCAGGATCGGACCGGCCATCATCTCGCCTCGCGCGTCGTGCTGATCGACACCGAGCGGGCCAGGCATATCGACATCGCGCTCGCGATCGAGGACGATGCGGGCGACCTCCAGCCCGCGCAGATCCACACGGGCGGGCTGGCCTGGTTCGGCGATCGGCTGTTCGCCGCGGCGACGGGACGGGGCATCTGGGAGTTCGACCTGTCCGACATCCGCCGCGTGCACGGCCCGGTCGCTCGGCGCGTGCGCGGGATCGCCGGCCGATGGTGGCCGCGCTCCGCGCTGGTCGCCGTGCGCACGCGCGTGCATCCGATCGATCTGCGCTGCTCGTTCCTCGGGCGCGCGTTCGACGCCGACGGCGCACCGCTGCGGCGGGTGCTGATCGGCGAGTACCGCCGCGACGACGAGGGACGCATCGGCGAGTTCACGATCCCCGAGGGCACCGATGACGGCTTCGTCGCTCACGAGCGGTTCGCGCCCGGCATCCCCCGCATGCAGGGTGCGGTGCGGTGGGGCGACCGGGTCCTCGTGTCGCAGTCGGCGCTGAAGACCCCCGGCAGGCTGTGGACCGGCACGCGCGATGCCCTGACCCGGCACTCCGTGCCCCTGCCCGCCGGGTGCGAGGACCTCGCGCTCGATCCGGACGAGCGGATGCTGTGGACGCTCGGCGAGCATCCCCGGCACCGGGTCGTGCGGGGCATCCCCTTCGCCCGTATCGGGCTGTGAGGGTCGGCCGAGAAGTCCGCCCCGAGAACGCTCGTAGACTTGTCGGGTGAAGCCTGCACCTTTCTTCGTCTACTCCGTGCTGCGGCTGCTGGCGTTCCTCGTCCCGCTCGCGATCCTCTGGTTCTTCTTCCCGATCTTCCGGGAGTTCTGGTGGCTCGCCGCGATCTTCGCCGCGCTGATCGGCACGAGCATCTCGATGCTGTTCCTGCGCCGCCCGCTCACCGAGGCGTCGGCGGCGATCGTCGAGCGCCGCGAGGCGCGCGCGTCGACCGGCCAGGAGGATGCCGACGCGGAGGATGCGGTGGTCGACGGCGAGAGCGAGACGCGCGCCGACGAAACCCGCGACGAGAAGTAACCGAGGGAAACGGCCGGGCTGTGCCGGGCTGTGCCGGGCTCGGCCGGCTCAGCCGATGAACGCCCAGAACAGGGCACCGGCGTACAGCAGCGAAGTGAGCGAGGTCAGCGCGAGAGCGATGACGAGTTCCTTGGGCTGGCGGTAGGTCCAGACGATCAGGATCGCCGGGAGCCCCGCGAGCAGGGCGAGCAGCGAGAGCCAGGCGATCGGGAAGAGCAACGCCAGCAGGATCGCGATCGCGAACGGCGCGAGCACGAACAGCGTGAACAGCACCTGCGTCGCGCGGCGCCCGATGAGCACCGTGAGGGTGCGCTTGCTGACGACGCGATCCTGGTCGATGTCGCGCAGGTTGTTGGCGAGCAGCACCGCGCAGGCGAACAGTCCCGCGGCGATCGCCCCGAGCCACGCCTGCTGCGGCAGGTCGAAGATCTGCACCCAGGTCGTGCCGAGGGTCGCGACGAGCCCGAAGAAGACGAACACGAACACCTCGCCCAGACCGGCGTAGCCGTAGGGGCGCTTGCCGCCGGTGTAGAACCAGGCGGCGACGATGCATGCGGCGCCGACGGCCAGCATCCACCACTGCTCCGTGCGCACCACGATCGCGACGCCCACCGCGGCGGCGAGCGCGAAGAACACCAGCCCGATGATGAGCACGGTGCGCGGCTTCACGCGACCCGAAGCGGTGAGGCGCGTGGGACCGACGCGCACGGCATCCGTCCCCCGCACGCCGTCGCTGTAGTCATTGGTGAAGTTGACGCCGATCTGCAGCAGCACCGCGACCGCGAGGCACGCGAGGGCGATCACCCAGTGGAACTCGGGGCCCGTGCTGCGCGCGGCTCCCGTGCCGATGAGCACCGGCGCGATCGCGAGGGGCAGCGTGCGCAGACGCGCGGCGCCGATCCAGTCGCCGATCGTGACGGGCCCGGCCTCGATCACGGCCTGGCGGGCGGGGTCGCCGCTCGCCCGCTTCGCCGGGTTGCCGCTCACGCGGGCCGGGTTCGTCTTGCGGGTCGCGGAGGTCTTGCGCTTCGAGGATGCTGCCACGGAGGAATCCTACTGTGCGAGCCCATGACGCCCCGGGGCGACGGCGGGTCGGGGATTCGGGCTCAGGGATTCGGGTTCGAGTCCTTGCCGTCGAGCCACAGCTCGTCGCTCTTGTCGCCGTGTGCTCCGCCCTTGCCGACGTGCGTGGAGCTGATCTTCGGGCCCTTGAGGATCACGTGCACCATCGCCTGGGCATGCCCGTGACCGAGACCGTAGGTCTCCTTGAGCCAGTTCAGCACGACGGTCGACTTCGTCGTCTCGTCGAAACCCTGCTCCTTCGCGAGCGCGATGAACTGCCGGGGCGTCAGACCCGTCTGGGTCTCGACATTATCGAGGTAGGCCTGGAACGACATCGGTGTCTCCTTCAGGGGTCAGTCGTGCGCGATCGGGATGATCGGTCGATGCTCATAGTAGGTCTGCAGCACCACGGTCGTGCGGGTGTTCACGGATGCCGCGAGCCGGATGTCGCGCACGAGCTCCTCGAGCGCCCGGGGCGAGGCCACGCGCACGAACAGCATGTAGCTCGCGTCACCGGCGATCGAGTGGCACGCCTCGATCGCATCCAGGTGCTCGAGCTGCTCGGGGGCGATGTCGGGCTGTGCGGGGTCGAGCGGGGTGATCTCGATGAACGCCGAGAGCGGCGTGCCCACCTTCTCCGGGTCGAGCAGCGCCCGGTAGCCGGTGATCACGCCCCGCGTCTCGAGGCGGCGCAGACGCGACTGCACGGCCGAGACCGACAGCCCCACGGCATCCGACAGTTGCGAGAGCGTGGCACGCCCGTCGCGGGAGATCTCGGCAAGGATCGCGCGGTCGACAGAGTCATCCATGCGTGTAAGAATATCGTTAGCTTCCCGTTTGCACAGGAAAGTTTCCGTCTATTTCTCCGATCGGAGGTCCCGATGTCCATCATTTCCGCCAACAGTTCCGCTGTTCAGGCCATCGTCGGCGAACCCGAGGTCGTCGAGGACTCTTCGACGGGCTCAGTGCAGGCGCATTCGGCGGAATCCTCCGCCGCCTGGGCACAGCTCAAGGATGCCGCGATCGCGATCCGCGAGATGCAGATCAAGGACGGATCGATTCCCGACGCCGCGCACCACGCGACGGCCCGGGAGCTCGTCGCCGCGATCACCGCCGGCATCCGCGCCCTCGCGCCCGCCTTCCCCCATGACGCCGCCTACCTCGCGGCCTCCGTGGCCGACTTCGACCGCTGGGCGGCGGAGGACTTCGGCGTTCCGGACTTCCTCGACTCCCTCGTGGCGTTCCAGCCGCAGGAGCACCGCATCGACGGCATCCGCCACCTGGTCGTCTTCCCGATGTACACGCAGAACGGTTCGAGCGACCGCCTCGTCGAGGCCCTGATCGTCGAGACGATCTGGCCGGAGTTCATCGGTGCCCTCGAGGCCGGCGACTACGGCAACAAGCTGTTCGTCTCGCTGCGTCTGATCGACTTCACGCCCGGGTACGACACGAACTCGGCCGTGCTGTTCCCCGAGACCGTCGCGATGCGCGAGATCCCCTCGTTCACGTGGGGCGCGATCTTCCAGGACCGCGAGGCCGCCCGCTACCGCCGCGTCACGCGCGCGGCATCGGAGATCACCAAGCTCGATCTGCCCGAACGCGCCGCCGAGATGCTCGACGACCAGGCGCTCACCGAGCGGGTGTTCGTGATGTGGGACATCATCCACGACCGCACCCACATGCGCGGCGACCTGCCGTTCGATCCGTTCATGATCAAGCAGCGGATGCCGTTCTTCCTCTACTCGCTCGAAGAGATGCGCTGCGACCTGACCGCGTTCCGCGAGTCGGTCAAGATCGAGCGCACGCTCACCGCGCGCAGCGAGGCCGGCGAGGATCTCACCGACTCCGAGCGCGAGATGCTCGAGCATGCACCTCTGGTGCAGTACGCCGTGATCTTCGACCGCATCTTCCGCTTCGCGATCACGGGTTCGCGCGTGCGCAACTACGACGGCCTCGGCGGACAGCTGCTGTTCGCGTGGCTGCACCAGCGCGGAGTGCTGCACTGGACCGACACGGCGCTCGCGTTCGACTGGGAGGGTGTGCCCGACGCGGTCGTCGCGCTCGGTGACGCGATCGACGACCTGTACTGGCGTTCGATCGACCGCCCGAAGACGGCGCACTGGCTGGCCGCCTACGACCTCGTGCGCTCGGTGCTGACGCCGCACCCCGCGTCCGCCTGGGCGCGCGGACTGTCGGACGAGATCCTCGCGGGGGCCCCCAAGGGCTACACCGACGCGGTGCTCGACGACGAGTTCCCGCTGTCGATGTTCTTCGAGGCGCTCGACAAGAAGATGAAGGCCGTGATCGAGTCGACCGTGGGAATCCGCGGAACCGACGACTGATCGCATCCACGGCCGGGCCGGAGTCTCGCATATGAAGACCATCGTTCTCGCGGGTGCCACGAGCGCCTCCGGCCTCGCCGTGACCCGCGCGCTGATCACGGCGGGCATGCGCGTCGTCGCGACCGGACGCTCCGCCGACCGTCTGCAGCCGCTGGCGGATGCCGGAGCACGGACCGACGTCGCCGATGCGACCTCGCTCGATGACATGATCGCGCTGGCGGAGCGACTCGCGTCCGACGGCCTCGCGGTCGACGCCGTCGTGCCCCTCGTGGGCGGGTGGCGCGGGGGCGGCGGCCTCGCCGGTCAGAGCGACGAGGACTTCGCCGCGCTGCTGCCCGCGCTCGACGCCGTGCGCGCGACGAGCCGCGCGTTCGACGGGACGCTCCGGGCATCGGATGCCGGACGCTTCGCGATCGTGTCGTCGACGGCCGTCGCGCGACCGCTCGCCGGCGGGGCGAACTACGCCGCGGTCAAGGCCGCGAGCGAGGCGTGGACGCGCGCCGTCGCACAGGGGTTCGCCAAGACGGCTCGCGATGCGGGAGAGCCGCTGCGCGCGGCATCCGTCGTGTTCCGCGCGAAGGCGCTCGATCCCGAGTCGCTGGCACCGCGCATCGTCGGTCTCTGGGATGCGGATGCCGCCGAGTTGAACGACCGGGTCATCGACCTGGAGTGAGCGGGGCACGCGATCGGGAGCGTGGCGTCTAGAGCTGCGGTGCTCCCGGGACGACCGGCGGGGCATCGTCGACCGATGCACCCTCGCCCTCGCCCTCGCCCGGAATGCTCTGCTCGGGCGCCTCGGCGTAGAGCACCGTGAGCTTGCGGTACGACTTCGTGAAGAACGCGAGCGTCGCCGCGACCACCATGATGAGCCCGGCGAACAGACAGATCAGGGCGATACCTCGGGCCTCTCCTTCGCCGAGCAGCCAGCCCCACTGCTGCTGACCCTCGCGGCCGTCCATGTAGGGGATGATCAGGAACTCGGCGAGAGGCGCGATCAGGAACGCCGTGATGGGTGCGGCCGCCGCCTCCATCGCCGCCGCGACGCCGAAGACCCGCCCCTGGCGTTCGAACGGCACGACCTTCTGGATCACGGTCTGCTCGGCCGCCTCGACCGGGGGCACGAGCGCCATGTAGACCCACATGCCGAGCACGTACAGCCACCACCACTCGCGCAGCATGAACACCGCTCCGAGCAGCCCCATCGCGATCACGACGAGCAGCATGGTGCGCATCGGCTTCTTGCCCAGGCCGAACTTGGCCACCAGGCCGCCGCCGATGAGGAAGCCGGTCGACGCGAAGGCCAGGGCGAAGCCCCACGTCTGCGCGTCGAACAGCGTGAGCCCGTAGGGGTCCATGAGCGCCATGTAGACGCCGCCGATGAGGTTGTTGAAGGTCGAGAAGATGATGAGGGCGAACAGCCCGGGAGCCTGCCGGATCGCGCGCACGCTGCCGCGGAAGTCGACCGCGCTCTTGGCGTCGGGGTCGGCCTGCGGCTCGCTCTCGGGGATGCGGATGAAGAGCAGATGCGCGAAGGTGACCGCCATCGCGGCGATCGCGATCGCGAGGGTCCAGCCCATGCCGAGGAACCCGATCGAGAGCCCCGAGAAGACGCTCGTGACGAGGAAGGCGATGCCCTGCACCGTGCCGACGAGTCCGTTGGCGTTGGCCCGCTTCTCTTCGGGCACGAGCAGGGTGACGGTGGTCGAGAGCGCGATGTTGCGCAGCTGCTCGATCACCCCGCCGAACAGGATCACACCTGAGAACAGCCAGAACCACGGGCCGCCCAGGTCGAGCAGGGCCGCCTCAGGCTGCGACAGGTAGAGCACTCCGGCGACGAGGAAGGCCACGGCCGAGATCACGCTCGAGAGCACCATGACCGCGTGCTTGCGGTGCCGATCGACGATCGTTCCGAACATCATCGCGAAGAACGCGACGAACAGCATGTACGCGCCGCCGATGATGCCGGTCGCGAGCACCGACTGCGTCTCGATGTAGACCCAGAAAGTGAGCGCGAACCAGAGGAAGCTGGTCGTCACGTTGGCGATCAGCGTATTGACGAGGACGTTGAGGAACGCCCGGTTCGCTGCGGTCCGCTGCATGGGTTCGAGGGTACTCAGGACCACCGACATCCGATACGGGTTCGGGCGAATAGGCTGGGTCGGTGACCATTCAGCACGACCCCGCGATCCGGGGCTTCGCCAGTGACAACTACTCCGGCATCCACCCCGAGGTGCTCGCCGCGATCGCGACCGCCAACGACGGCCACCAGGGCGCCTACGGCAGCGACGCGTACACCGCGCGCCTGCAGGAGGTCGTTCGCTCCCACTTCGGCGAGCGCGCCGAGGCCTTCCCCGTCTTCAACGGCACGGGCGCGAACGTCACCGGCCTCCAGTCGATGCTTCCCCGCTGGGGTGCGGTGATCGCGGCCACGACCGCGCACATCAACGTCGACGAGGGCGGTGCCCCCGAGAAGATCGGCGGGTTCAAGCTGCTCACGGTGCCCACCGACGACGGCAAGCTCACCCCCGAGCTCATCGACCGCGAAGCCTGGGGCTGGGGCGACGAGCACCGCGCGCAGCCGCTGGTGGTCTCGATCACCCAGTCGACCGAGCTCGGCACCCTCTACACCGCCGACGAGATCCGTACGATCGCCGATCACGCGCACGAGCGCGGCATGAAGCTGCACCTCGACGGCGCTCGCCTCTCGAATGCCGCCGCCGCCCTCGATCTGCCGCTCGCGGCCTTCACCACGGATGCCGGCGTCGACGTGCTCAGCTTCGGCGGCACCAAGAACGGCGCCATGCTCGGCGAGGCCGTGGTGGTGCTGAACCCCGAGGCATCCGACGGGCTGGTCTACTCGCGTAAGTTCAACATGCAGCTCTCGTCGAAGATGCGCTTCGTCTCGGCGCAGTTGATCGCTCTGCTCGAGGGTGACCTTTGGCTGCGCAACGCGCGTCACGCGAACGCCATGGCCGCCCGCCTGCGCGGCGAGATCGAGCAGGCCATCGCATCGGGTTCGATCACCGGCGTCGCCTTCACGCAGCCCACCCAGTCGAACGGTGTGTTCGCGACTCTGCCCGACGGCGTCGCCGACGCGCTGCGCGAATCGTTCCGCTTCTACGACTGGGATGCCGCGCGCAACGAGGTGCGCTGGATGTGCAGCTTCGACACCCACGAGGACGACGTCGACGCGTTCGTCGCCGAGCTCGCTCGCCTCACGTCCTGAGGCCGTGCGGAGCCTCGGCCGGCACGCTCATCGCAGCGGCGCTCTCAGCGCAGCCGGCGCGCTCAGCGCAGCAGGCCGAGACTCGCGAGCGCCTGCCGGATGAGCGTGCCGCGGCCGCCCTCCATCTCCGACCAGACCGCGTCTGAGCCGGCGGCCTCGGGCGAGAACCAGGTGACCTCGAGGGCATCCTGACGGGGCTCGCAAGTGCCGGTGACCGGCACCACGAAGGCGAGCGACACGGCGTGCTGCCGGTCGTCGTGGTAGGCGCTCACGCCGGGGATCGGGAAGTACTCGGCCACCGTGAACGGCAGGGGCTGGGGCGGGAGCAGCGGGAACGCCATCGGACCGAGGTCGTTCTCGACGTGGCGGAACAGCGCGTCGCGGATGGTCTCGCCGAAGCGCACGCGGCCCGAGACGATCGTGCGCGTCATCTCACCCAGGGGCGTCGAGCGGAGCAGGATGCCGATCTCGCTCACCTGACCGGATCCGTCGGTGCGCACCGGGATCGCCTCGACGTAGAGCATCGGCAGGTGCCGGCGCGCCTCCTCGAGCTCGACGTCGCTCAGCCACCCGGGGTTCGCGTCGGGCACCGGAGGCTGCGGGGCGCCGTCGCCGAATCCGCCGAGGCCGTCGTCGTCGGGCTCGGGGTCGGGATCAGGTGTGCGCACCGCCATGTGTCCTTTCTACCAGCAGCATCCGACTTCCCCTATGGCCGGGCCGCTGTCGGCGGCCGCGCCGTGCCGAGGCCGGGCCCGTGTCGGCGGCCCCTGGCAGGATGGACGGCATGAGCGAGGAGCTGACGATCGACGACGCCGCGACCCGGTGGGTGCCGGGCGACCGCACGGGCAAGCCGCTGCTGGTGCTGCTGCACGGCTACGGCGCCGACGAGCACGACCTCATCGGACTGGCCCCGTATCTGCCCGCGGACATCGCCGTGGCATCCGTCGCTGCACCCCTCGCCCCTCCGTTCCCGATGCCGGGCCGGTCCTGGTACCCCATCGAGGGTCTGAACGGTCGTCGGCCCGAAGACGTCACGGTCGCCGCCCGCGCGTTCCTCCGCTGGCTCGACGTCGCCGCCGCCGACGCGTCGTCGGTGGCACTCCTCGGCTTCTCGCAGGGCGCGGCCGTCGCCCTCCAGACGCTGCGCCTCGCCCCTGAGCGGCTCGGCGCGGTCGTCGCCCTCAGCGGCTACGCCACCCCGGGCGACCTGCCCGGCGACGAGGCCCTGCGCGAGCTGCGTCCGTCGGTGTTCTGGGGCCGCGGATCGGCCGACGACGTGATCCCCGAGGCGCTCATCACGCACACCTCGCTGTGGCTCCCCGACCACTCCACGCTCTCCGGCAGGGTCTACACCGGGCTCACGCACAGCATCTCCGAGGAGGAGCTGGGCGACGTGCACCAGTTCCTCGCGCTCTGGCTCGAGGGCATCGCCGGCGAGTGACCCGCGCGGCGCTCGGGCGCGGCGCTCCGGCGCGGCGGAGCGTCGCGACACGCCCGGGTTGCACGACGGCATCCGCCGGGGGTATCGTCGTCACGTCCTGTCCGCCGTGTCTGGAAGTCCTTTGATCTGATCCGTCGCCTCCGCGCTCCTCTTTCCGCGCGCTGACCCGACGATCGCCGACTCCACCCGGCCGCTCTCCTCCCGCCTTCGACGGCGCCGCGCAGGAGACCCGCCGTGCAGGCCCGGTGTCAGTGCACCCTCGCACTCGACAGGAGACACACCGTGTCAACCCCCACCCTTCACGCATCGGTCACGCTCGACCGCCTCACCTTCGCCTGGCCCGACGGCTCCACCGCCCTCGATTCCGTGTCGGGCGCCTTCGGCGCGGGTCGGACCGGCCTCGTCGGACGCAACGGCGCCGGGAAGTCCACCCTGCTCCGCCTCATCGCCGGCGAACTCGACCCGACGGCGGGCACGGTGACCACCACCGGTGACGTCGCGTACCTGCCGCAGCAGCTCACGCTCGACATCGAACGACGCGTCGCCGACCTGCTCGGGGTCGGGGCGGCGCTCGATGCCGTCCGCGCGATCGCGGCGGGCGACGTCGACCCCGCCCACTTCGACGCGGTCGGCGACGACTGGGACATCGAGGCGCGAGCCGCGGCATCCCTCGCCGAGGCCGGTCTCTCGCCCGAGTTCCTCGACCGTCGCGTCGGGGAGCTCTCGGGCGGTGAGGCGGTGCTCGTCGCGATCGCCGGCATCCGTCTGCGGCGAGCTCCGATCACGCTCCTCGACGAACCCACCAACAACCTCGACCGCGACGCCCGTGCGAAGCTCGCCGCGATGGTGACCTCGTGGAAGGGCACGCTCATCGTCGTCAGCCATGACGTCTCGCTGCTCGACAGGATGGACGACACCGCCGAACTGTTCGGCCGCACGCTGAGCGTGTTCGGCGGACCGTACTCCGAATGGCGCGCGTGGCTGGACGCCGAGCAGGATGCCGCGCGACAGGCCGAGCGCGATGCCGCCCAGGTCGTGCGCAAGGAGAAGCGCCAGCGCATCGAGGCCGAGACCAAGCTCGCGCACCGTGCGCGCACGGCCCGCAAGGCCGAGATCGAGAAGCGCGTGCCGAAGATCATCGCGCACGGCCGGAAGATGGCCGCGGAGGTGTCGGCCGGCAAGCTTCGCACCGAGGTCGGGGCGAAGGAGGATGCCGCGCGCGCCGCCCTCGATGAGGCGGGGCGCCGCGTGCGCGCCGAGGCGTCGATGAAGATCGAGCTTCCCGACCCGCAGGTCTCGCGCAGCCGCCGCATCGCCACGATCACCGATGCGGAGAGGTCGTGGGTCGTGCAGGGCCCCGAGCGGGTCGCGCTGATCGGGCGCAACGGTGCGGGCAAGACGACCCTGCTGGAGCGCCTGGTCGCCGGGGCCGCGCCGGAGGACGGACGGGCGGTCGCCGCCGCGTACGTCGATCACATCGGCTACCTGCCGCAGCGGGTCGACGGCCTCGACGGGACGCTCACCGTGTTCGAGAACATCGCCGCGGCGGCCCCGCACGTGCCCGAGAAGGAGCTGCGCAATCGGCTCGCACGCTTCCTCATCCGCGGCGCGACGGCCGACCGGCCGGTGGGGGCCCTGTCGGGAGGCGAGCGCTTCCGCGTCGCGCTGGCGACGCTGCTGCTGGCGGATCCCGCGCCGCAGCTCGTGGTGCTCGACGAGCCGACGAACAACCTCGACCTCGACACGGTCGACCAGCTCGTCGACGCGCTGACGGCGTACCGCGGCGCCGTGCTCGTCGTGAGCCACGACGACGCCTTCCTCTCCCGTCTCGCTCTCGACCTCACTCTCGAGATCGACGGCGAGGGGATGCTGCAGCAGGTGTGAGCGGCCGGAGCGCGCTCACTCGAAGGTCACGACGAGCGCGCTCCCGCTGACCTCGACCGTGCCGCTCGTCGACAGCTCGCCCTCGAAGGTCACCGGCTCCGCGGCATCCGCCGGGGCGTAGACGGCCCGGACGGCTCCTCCCCGTGCGACGAACATCTCGCCGTCGAGCAGCAACTCGACGGTCGGGTACGTGTCGACGATCCATTCGACCTCGACGGTGCGTGCGTCCAGCGGTGCGCTCAACGGGCATCCGTCGACCCGCCAGGTGGTCTGCGTGGCGCACTCGTCGAGATGCGCGTCGACTTGGCGCTGCACCTCCTCCGAGAAGTTCGCGTTCGGGACGACGGCGACCTTCCGCGCTCCGCCCGGTGCGCCGGTGATGACGAGTTCGTCGATATCCGTCTCGTAGAACGTGTCATCGATCGCCGCGACCGGGTACACCGCCGGGTACAGCGCGAGCGGCAGGACCTCGCCCGAATCGACCGTCGGCGTCTCGACACCGCCGAGGAGGAACGCGGGGTCCTCCTCCGTGACGATGAAGCGGCCGGTCAGCGCAGTCCTGACCTGCCACTGCCCCGACTCCTCGTCGCGGGCGAGCGAGAGGGTCGTGTCGTGCCGCTCTCCCGCCAGGGCGAAGGACACGTCCACGCTCGTGACGCTCGCGGCGTCATCGGCGTCTGCGGGGGCCTCGACGACGACGTCCCGAATCCGTTCGGTCGCGGCCCCGAGCACCTCGTCGGTCAGCATCGACGGGTCGTCCAGCTTCTCGATCTCCTGCGGCCGGGGGGCCACGAGAGCCGCGGCCGCGGTGGCGTCGCCGTCGGCGATGTGCTGGAGGTATTGCTCGGCGACCTCACCGGCGCTCGGCCCGCGGTTCGCACCGTTCACCGCCACCAGGACGCCGGCGATCACCGCCGCGAGGACCGCGGCTCCGACGAACACCCACAGGAGGATCCACGCACCCGCGCGGGTACGGCGCGGCGGCCCGGGGTGCGCGGTGTGCGCGCCGGGATCAGGCGGCGATGGATGCTGCGGCGTGGAATTCTGCGACGCCGGAACGCCGTGGGCAGGCTGCGGTGCATGCGGATCGGTCATCGTCTCCCCCTGGTCGATCTGCACCCACCGTATCGGTCATGCCGTCAGGGCCGCCTGCTCCGCATCGCCCGCGTGTGGGAGATCCCGGGATCGGCGGCGTGGCGCGCATAGTCGTCGGATTCGCGCGCGACGAGGGCGACACGGCCCTGAGCGTCGTGGTGGAGGCCCCAGCCATAGCGCTTGCCGAGCGGCGAGGAACGCAGGCAGGGGCGCCCGACGGAGAAGAACAGGGCACGCTCGACGGCGTCGTCGACGGCGATTCCCGCTCGCAGGGCGAACGTCTCGAACACCACGTCGTCCGACGTGCGGCCGTACGGATGCTCGGCGATCAGCCGGTAGTGCAGGGCGGCGATCGTGGGTTTCTCGCTCGCGGGCGGCTCGACCGCGTGATCGGTCGGGCAGTCCTCGGCGACCTCGATGAACGTGTCGATGTAGTTCGTGGTGTGCGCCATGGCTACAGCATGCGCCCCACCACCGACAACCGTCGAGCCCATGTCGGTGGCCCGGGCCAAGATGGACGTATGAGTGACGTGCTCGAGCGCTTCACCCCACCCACGCAGGATTGGTTCCGGGGTGCGTTCCCCGCGCCCACTCCCGCACAGGCGGGTGCGTGGGACGCGATCTCGGCGGGCAAACACGCCCTCGTGGTCGCGCCCACGGGCTCGGGCAAGACGCTCTCGGCGTTCCTCTGGGCGATCGACAGCATCTTCCGCGAGCGCATGGCCGAAGCGGATGCACCCGCGAAGAAGAAGGACGACGCCCCGCGCACGCGCATCCTGTACATCTCGCCGCTCAAGGCGCTGGGCGTCGACGTCGAGCGCAATCTGCGCTCCCCGCTCGTCGGCATCGGGCAATCGGCCCGGCGGCTCGGGGCTCCGTCGCCGACGGTGACGGTCGGTGTCCGCTCGGGCGACACCACCTCGAGCGACCGGCGCAAGCTGGTCTCCGATCCGCCCGACATCCTCATCACCACGCCCGAATCGCTCTACCTCATGCTCACGAGCCGCGCGGGCGAGACGCTGCGCGGCGTGCACACCGTCATCATCGACGAGGTGCACGCGGTCGCCGCCACCAAGCGCGGCGCCCACCTGGCGGTGAGCCTCGAACGCCTCGACGCGCTGCGGTCGTCGTACGGTGCCGAGGCCCCGGCGCAGCGCATCGGCCTCTCGGCGACCGTGCGCCCGATCGACGAGGTCGCCCGCTTCCTCGGCGGTTCCGCGCCCGTCGAGATCGTGGCGCCCCGGGCATCGAAGACCTTCGAGCTGGGCGTCGTCGTGCCGATGGACGACATGACGAATCCGCCGCCGCCTCCGGGCAGCGGTGCCGACTCCCCGACAGCGGATGCCGAGTACACCGAGGTGACGGGATCGGTCTGGCCGCACGTCGAGGAGGCGATCGTCGATCGCATCCTGCAGAACAACTCGACGATCGTGTTCGCGAACTCGCGCCGCCTCGCCGAGCGCCTGACCGGCCGGTTGAACGAGATCTACTCCGAGCGCACCGGTGTCGAGCTGCCCGACCAGACGGTCCCCGCCCAGATGATGGCGCAGGCGGGGGCCACCGCGGGCGCCGATCCCGTGCTGGCCAAGGCGCACCACGGCTCGGTCTCGAAGGAGCAGCGCGCTCTCGTCGAGGAGGAGCTCAAGTCGGGCGTGCTGCGCTGCGTCGTCGCGACGAGCAGCCTCGAACTCGGCATCGACATGGGGGCCGTCGACCTCGTCATCCAGGTCGAGGCTCCGCCGTCGGCGGCATCGGGCCTCCAGCGCGTCGGCCGGGCCGGGCACCAGGTCGGCGAGATCAGCCGCGCAGCGCTGTTCCCGAAGCATCGGGGTGACGTGCTGCACACCGCGATCGTGACCGAGCGGATGCTCGCGGGCAAGATCGAGGCCATCCAGGTGCCCCGCAACCCGCTCGACATCCTCGCCCAGCAGACCGTCGCGGCGAGCGCGCTGGGAGCGATCAGCGTCGAGGAGTGGTTCGACACGGTGCGCCGCTCGGCGCCGTTCCAGTCGCTCCCGCGGTCGGCGTACGAGGCGACGCTCGATCTGCTCGCCGGGCGCTTCCCGTCCGACGAGTTCGCCGAGCTGCGCCCGCGCCTGGTCTGGGATCGCGACGCCGGCACGCTCACGGGACGTCCGGGCGCGCAGCGCATCGCGGTCACGAGCGGCGGCACGATCCCCGACCGCGGGCTGTTCGGGGTGTTCGTGGCGGGCGAGTCGACGGGCGCCCGGGTCGGCGAGCTCGACGAGGAGATGGTCTACGAATCACGCGTGGGCGATGTGTTCACGCTCGGCACGACCAGCTGGCGGATCGCCGAGATCACGCACGACCGCGTGAACGTGATCCCCGCGTACGGCCAGCCCGGCAAGGTGCCGTTCTGGCATGGCGACGGCATCGGGCGACCGTTCGAACTGGGCGAGGCCCTCGGAGCGTTCTCGCGCGAGGTCTCGGCGGCGACCCCCGAGAAGGCGGCGCAGCGCCTCATCGACGCCGGCCTCGACGAGCAGGCCCGCGCGAATCTGCTCGCCCACCTCAGCGAGCAGCGCGAGGCCACGGGCACCCTCCCGACCGATCGCACGCTCACGGTCGAGCGCGGCCGCGACGAGGTCGGCGACTGGCGCGTGATCCTGCACTCCCCCTACGGCATGAAGGTGCACGCACCGTGGGCGCTGGCGATCAACGCCCGGGTGCGCGAACGCCTGGGCGTCGAGGGGTCTGCGGTCGCGAGCGACGACGGCATCATCGTGCGCATCCCGGATGCCGAGGCCGAACCGCCCGGCGCCGAGCTGTTCGTCTTCGACCCCGACGAGATCGAGCACCTGGTGACCGAGGAGGTCGGAGGTTCGGCGCTCTTCGCCTCGCGCTTCCGCGAGTGCGCGGCCCGCGCGCTGCTCATGCCGCGCACCAACCCCAACCGCCGCACCCCGCTCTGGCAGCAGCGCCAGCGCTCGGCGCAGCTGCTCGAGGTCGCGCGCCGGCATCCGACGTTCCCGGTGATCCTCGAGACGCTCCGCGAAGTGCTGCAGGACGTCTACGACCTGCCCTCGCTGCGGCGGCTCGCGACCTCCATCGCCGACCGGCGCATCCGCCTCGTCGAGACGCAGCCCGCGCAGCCCTCGCCGTTCGCCCGCGACCTGCTCTTCGGCTACGTGGGCGCGTTCATGTACGAGGGCGACTCCCCGCTCGCCGAGCGCCGGGCCGCCGCGCTCTCGGTCGATCCCGCCCTGCTGGGCGAGCTGCTCGGCACCGTCGAGCTGCGCGAGCTGCTCGATCCCGAGGTCATCGCCCAGTTCGAACGCGAGGCGCAGCGCCTCGATCCCGAGCGCCGTGCGCGCGGACTCGAGGGCACGGCCGATCTGCTGCGTCTGCTCGGTCCGCTCGACGCCGCCGAGGTCGCCGCGCGGCTCGCGCCGGAGGGCGATCGCGAATCGGACGCCGATCGCGGACCGGAAGACGATCACGAACCGAACGAGGCCGTCGCCGCGGCCCACCTCGACGCGCTCGTGCAGGCCCGGCGCGCGATCCCCGTGACGATCGCCGGGGTGCAGCGCATCGCGGCGATCGAAGACGCCGGGCGCCTCCGCGATGCGCTCGGCGCGGCGCTCCCCACCGGCATCCCGGTCGCGTTCCTCGAGCCGCTCGCCGATCCGCTCGGCGACCTCGTCGCGCGTCACGCGCGCACGCACGGCCCCTTCACGACGGATGCCGTCGCCACCCGCTTCGGCATCGGCGCGGCCGTCGCGCGGCACACGCTCCAGCGGCTCGAGAATGCGGGCCGTCTCACGAGCGGTTACTTCCTGCCCGAGGCATCGGCCCCGGCCACCGGCTCCTCCGGGGCGGCGGGAGCGGCTGCAGGAACCCGCGACGACATCGAGTGGTGCGACACCGAGGTGCTGCGCCGCCTGCGCATGCGGTCGCTGGCTGCCATCCGCGGCAGCGTCGAACCGGTCTCTCCCGAGGCGTACGCGCGCTTCCTGCCCGACTGGCAGCACCTCACCCGCCCGCTCGAGGGCATCGACGGCGTGCTCGCCGTGATCGAGCAGTTCGCCGGCGTGCCCATCCCCGCGAGCGCCTGGGAATCGTTGGTGCTGCCCTCCCGTGTGCGGGACTACACCCCGGGCATGCTCGACGAGCTCACCTCCTCGGGAGAGGTCATCTGGTCGGGGCACGGCACGCTCCCCGGACGCGACGGATGGGTGTCGCTGCACCCCGCCGATCTCGCGCCGTTCACACTTCCGGAGCCCGACGCCGAGATCGCGACCGACTCGCTCGAAGCCCGCCTGCTCGGGGCTCTCGGCGGGCCGGGTGCACGCGACGACGCCGCGACCCCCGGGGCCGGCGGGAGCATCGGGGCGGCCGGTGGGATCGGCGGTGCGTACTTCGCGGCGCAGCTCAAGGAGATGACCGGTGCCGAGAACGAGCAGTCGGTGCTCGAGGCGCTGTGGTCGCTCACCTGGTCGGGGCACGTCACCAACGACACGTTCGCTCCGATCCGCTCGCTCCTCGCGGGCGGGTCGCAGGCGCACCGGGTGACCCGCCGCGCCCCGCGCACGCGCACGTACCGTGGTGTCTCCCTGGGCCGCACCCCCGCGCGCCCCACCGCGATCGGCGGACGCTGGTCGCTCCTCCCCGCCGCCGAGACCGATCCCGCCCGCCGTGCGACCGTGACCGCCGGGCTCCTGCTCGACCGCTACGGCGTCGTGACGCGCGGCGCCGTGCAGGCCGAGGGCGTACCGGGCGGGTTTGCCCAGGCGTACCGGGTGCTCGCCGGCTTCGAGGAGGCCGGGCACTGCCGCCGCGGCTACGTGATCGAGAAGCTGGGGGCGGCGCAGTTCGCGGCATCGGCCACCGTCGACCGCCTGCGCACGTTCGCGGGTCTCGCCGACCCGCCGCCCCGCAAGGCCGTCACCCTCGCCGCGACCGACCCCGCGAACCCCTACGGGGCGGCCCTGGGCTGGCCGCGCCGCGACGGCGTCTCGCACCGCCCCGGGCGCAAGGCCGGCGGGCTCGTGGTCATCGTCGACGGCGCCCTCGTGCTGTACCTCGAGCGCGGCGGGCGCACGGTTCTGTCCTTCACCGACGACGCCGAGGTGCTGCGCGCCGCCGCCGCCGATCTCGCCGCCACTGCCCGTGCTCGACGGCTCGACACCCTCACGGTCGAGAAGATCGACGGCGAGGGCGTCTACGGCACCCCGCTCGCTCTCGCCCTGCAGGATGCCGGGTTCGTCGCGACACCGCGCGGTTTCACGCTCCGCAAGGCGGTGTGACCCGCAGCCAGCCTCGGCCCGTCCCCCACCGCCCGCTCATCCGCCCCCTCTACTGTGAGAGTCATGATCCGAGAGTTCAGCACCGGTGTCCGCCTTCTGCTGCGCGGGTTCTCCGTATGGCGCACCCGCCCCGGACTCATGGCGCTGGGGCTCGTGCCGGCGGTCATCGCCCTCGTGCTCCTCATCGCCGCGATCCTCCCGCTGGTGCTGGGCATGGGGTCGATCACGGCGTGGGCCACGCCCTTCGCCGACGGCTGGGTCGAGCCCTGGCGATCGCTGTTCCGCACCGCGGTCGGGTTCGTCATCGTCGCCGCCGCCGTCTTCCTCGCGAGCGCCGTGTTCACGGCCCTGACCCTCACGATCGGCGATCCGTTCTATCAGCGCATCTGGCACGCGGTCGAGGTCGACCTCGGCGATCCGCCGCCGACCGACGGCGGCAGTTTCTGGACGACGATCGGCGAGGGCCTGCGCCTCGTGGTGCTGGGCGTGCTCATCGCGATCGTGGTGCTGATCGCCGGCTTCCTGCCCCTCGTGGGCGGTTTCGTCGGCCCCGTGCTCGGCGTGGTCCTCTCGGGACGCCTCCTCGCACGCGAACTCACCGGGCGCGCGTTCGATGCCCGAGACCTCAGCCCCGCCGACCGCGCCGCCCTGTTCGCGGGCAGCCGCGCGCGCGTGCTCGGGTTCGGCGTCGCCACCCAGCTCTGCTTCCTCGTGCCCGGCGGCGCCGTCGCGGTCATGCCCGCCGCCGTCGCCGGTTCGACGATGCTCAGCCGCAGCATGCAGGAACGCAGCCGCAGCATGCAAGAACGCAGCCGCAGCATGCAAGAACGCAGCCGCAGCATGCAGAATCACGACCTTCCCGCGCCGAGTGCTCCCCCGCCCCCGCCCCCGGTCGGACCGCGCTGATGCCCGAGGGAGATACCGTCTTCCGCACGGCGCGGCGGCTCGATGACGCGTTGGCCGGTGGCACCGTGACGCGATTCGACCTGCGGGTGCCGCGCTTCGCGACCGCCGATCTCACCGGCCAGACGGTGCACGGAGCGGCACCTCGGGGCAAGCACCTGCTCCTGCGTATCGGCGAGAGCACGCTGCATTCCCATCTGCGCATGGATGGTGCGTGGTTCGTCTACCGACCGGGTGAGAAGTGGCGGCATCCGGCGTTCAAGGTCCGCGCGATCGTCGGCACGGCCGAGCGCGAAGCGGTCGGCGTCGACATCGCCGAGATCGAGTTGGTGCCCACCCGCGACGAAGACGATCTCGTGGGCTACCTCGGCCCCGATCCGCTCTCCGCCGACTGGAATCCCGCAGAGGCGGCCCGGCGCATCTCGGCCGATGCGCGCAGCATCCACGTCGCCCTGCTCGACCAGCGCAACGTCGCGGGCTTCGGCAACGAGTACGCCGCGGAACTCCTGTTCCTGCGTGGAATCCTGCCGACCACGCCGGCCTCGGAGGTCGACGCCGCGGCCCTTCTCGACCTCGGCACGCGCACGATCCGTGCCAACCGCGACCGCCGCAATCGCACGTTCACCGGCGTCGATCGGCCGGGCCAGGCCACCTGGGTCTACGGCCGCGCGGGGCGACCGTGCCGACGGTGCGGAACGCTCATCCGACGGGGCGAACAGGGCGCGGATCCGACGCGTGAGCGCATCACCTTCTGGTGCCCCGTGTGCCAGCGCTGACCGGTTCCATACCGGGGAATGAATCCCGTAGACGCGTGGTTATTGATAGCACTGGGGAAAACCCCGGAGCACGGGAGGAATCGTGGGCAAGAACTACGTCGACATCGAGAACGACCGAGGCGACACGCTGCGCTACCGCAAGCACGCCAACGGCCGAGGACTCGTCGCGCACGGCGCGAAGGTACACCCGAAGGCGCACATCGAAGCCGGCGCCTACATCGAACCCGGCGCACGCATCGGCGCCGGAGCCACCATCGCGCGCGGCGCGTGGATCGAACCGGATGCCGTGATCGGCGACGGAGCGCACATCGAGGCGCACGCGCACATCGGAGAGGGCGCGGCCGTCGGCGATGGCGCGCACATCGGCGTCCGCACCGAGATCGGCGCGGGCGCGCGCATCGTGCGAGGCGCACGCATCGGCGACGACGAGACGGTCGCGGCCGGTCTCACCGTCGCGACGAACCGCAAGGGCCTCTGGCTCGCCGCCTGACGCACCGCTGACCACCGCGGCACCCGACCGCACGGTCGCCGGATACCCTTGATCGCATGGCGACTCAGGGACGGCGACCGCAGCGGCGCCCGCAGAAGACGACGAAGCCGCCGCAGCAGAAGCGCCGGCCCGGCCAGCCGAAGCAGGCGAAGAAGGTCGTCTTCGACGCCCCGGCCTCCGTTCCGGAGGAGCCGCGCGCGTTCCACCTCGGCGTCGTACCCGGCGCGACGCCGGGCAAGTGGATCGACGCCTGGAAGCAGCGCATGCCGCATGTCCCGCTCGAGGTCGTGCCGGTCGAGGTGGCCGATCAGGATGCCGCGATCGGCGGGCTCGACGCCGCCCTCGTGCGCCTGCCGCTCGGGGCGGACACCGTCGACACTCTGCACGTCATCCCGCTGTACGACGAGGTTCCCGTGGTCGTCGCATCGATCGAGTCGCACCTCCTCGCCGCCGAAGAACTCCGCCTCGAGGATCTCGCCGGCGAAGTGCTCATCGCGCTGACCGACGACACGCTGCCCGCGATCGACGCACCGGGTGCCCTCGCGCCGCGTTTCGCGCCCCTGTCCACCGCCGAGGCCATCGTCACCGCGGCGACCGGTACCGGCGCCGTGGTCGTGCCCATGTCGCTTGCGCGCCTGCACCACCGCAAGGACGCCGACTACCGCCCGCTCGTCGACGGCCCGACCTCGACCGTCGCCCTCGCCTGGGTGCGCGAGCGCACGACGCCCGACGTCGAGACGTTCGTCGGCATCGTCCGCGGCCGCACGGCGCAGTCGTCGCGGTGAGCGCCGTCGTCACGGTGAGCACCGTCGTCACGGTGAGTCACCGCCGACCGGCCGGCCGCCGCGCCCTCGTTAGAATCTTCTGATGTCCTCGCTTCTCTACGTCTGCGTGCGACCCGAGGTCGGGGCCGCGGATGCCGAGCACGCCTCGTTCCGGCGCGCGCTCGGCGTGGACGTCGTCGATCGCCTCGATCTCCTCGACGAGCCCCTCGACGAGAAGCGTCTGCAGGGCTACCGCGGGATCGTCGTCGGCGGTTCGCCGTTCAACGTCTCCGACACCGTGAAATCCGCCGTGCAGCTGCGGGTCGAGGCCGACCTCGAGCGCCTCGCCCGCCGTGCGATCGCGGCCGAGACCGCCGTCTTCTTCACCTGCTTCAGCATCGGCGTCGTCACCCGCCTGCTCGGCGGCGAGGTCGTCACCTCGACTCCGGAATCGGCGAGCGCGACCGTGATCCGCACGACGGATGCCGGAGCCGCCGACCCCGTGTTCGGTCCGAGCGCACCCGCGCTCACCGTCTTCACCGCGCACAAGGAGAGCGCCGCCGCGCTCCCGCCGGGGGCCCAACTGCTCGCGACGAACGACTCCTGCCCGGTGCAGGCGTACCGCGTGGGCACGCACCTGTACGCCGCCCAATTCCATCCGGAGCCCACGCCGCGCGACTTCGCCGACCGCATGACGTTCTACCGCACGACCGGGTACTTCGACCCGGACGAGTTCGATCGCGTGCAGGGGCAGGTGCTGGCGGCATCCGTCACCGAGGGCGCCGCGCTGCTGCGCCGCTTCGCCGAGACGTTCGCCTGAGCCGAGCACCCGAGACGTTCGCCCGAGGCCACCGGACGCGCGCGACTAGCTCGCCCCGCGCAGCAGCTCGACGCGCTCCCGCAGGTATGCCTCGAGGGGCATGAAGCCTCCGGCGGCGCTCCATCGCACCGAGGGGATGCCGTCGACCAGGGCGAGCGGCCCGGAGGCTCCCCCGGCATCCACCGCGTCGACGTCGATCACGCTCCACCCGACGTGCACGACCTCGCCCTCGTCGAAGCCGCCCTTGAGGGCTTCGGCACGGCGCTCGGCCCGTTCGCGCGCCGACTCGGCCGTGTAGCCGCGGCGACCGGGGTCGGCAGCACGGAGCACCTCGGCGGTCGCGAGCGCGTGCGTGTCGGTGAGCAGCAGCACGCCCAGGTGCCAGGCCTCGCCGACGCGCACGATCCGCTTGCCCCGCCAGCGCGAGTCGCGCTCCTCGCCGAGCCCCTCCTTCGGGGCGCCCGCGAGGTCGGCGACCGCGCGGGTCAGCAGGTCGGAAGCGGTCGGATGCATCCCTCCAGGCTAGCGAGCGGTGGCTCGTGACGGGCGCGATTCGCCGGGAGGGCCGCTCGCACGGCAGAATCGATGCACACCCCGAGGAGACGCCATGTCACAGCCCGATACCGCTCGCCTTCTGATCGCGTGCGACGACCAGCCCGGCATCGTCGCGGCGGTCGCCAACGTGCTGGCCGAGCACGGAGCGAACATCATCTCGCTCGATCAGCACTCGACGGACTCCGAGGGCGGGCGCTTCTTCCAGCGCACCGTCATCCACCTGCCGGGCCTCGCCGCTGCCCGCCCCGCGCTCGAGGCGAGCATCGCGCAGGTCGCCGAGCGCTTCTCGATGGAGTGGTCGCTGCACGACGTCTCCCGCCGCAAGCGCGTCGCGATCTTCGTGTCGAAGTACGACCACTGCCTCATGGAGCTGCTGTGGCGCACGCAGCGCGGCCAGCTCGACATCGACATCACGATGGTCATCTCGAACCACCCCGACCTCGCCGAGTCGGTGCGATCGTTCGGTGTGCCGTTCGTGCACATCCCCTCGGGCGACAAGGGCGCCATGGAGTCCCGTCAGCTCGAACTGCTGCAGGGCAACGTCGATCTGGTGGTGCTCGCGCGCTACATGCAGATCCTCACCGACGACTTCATCGAGCGCGTCGGCGCCCCGGTCATCAACATCCACCACTCGTTCCTGCCGGCCTTCATCGGCGCGAACCCGTACGCACGGGCGAAGGATCGCGGCGTGAAGCTGATCGGCGCCACGGCCCACTACGCCACGGCCGACCTCGACGAGGGGCCGATCATCGAGCAGGACGTCACGCGCGTGACGCACGGCGAGTCCGCCGCCGACCTGCAGAGCCGCGGCGCCGAGGTCGAGCGTCTCGTGCTCGCCCGCGCGGTGCAGTGGCACGCCGAGGACCGCGTGATCGTGCACGGCCGCTCGACGGTCATCCTCTAAGGGATTCTTCACGAGCGACGCCGGAACCGGCGACGTCGGAACCTCCGACGACTTCGACGGCGAGGCCACGGGATGCCGTCGCCAGACGTCGATCGTTGGTCCAGAGCTCGGTGCAGCCCGAGAGCTGCGCGGCGGCGAGGTGCAATGAGTCCGGCGTCTTCAGTCCGAAGTCCGCCCGCAGCTCGGCCGCGCGGATGAACACCGCCGCATCGAGATCGATCATCACGAGGCGATCGAACAGCGCGAGGTACCGGTCGCGCACCTCGACGTTGCGCTCGCGCAGCGATCGGATGAGGCACTCGTGCAGGGCGAGCGGGCTCGACGCCACGGGCTCGTCTACCTCGGCCAGCGCAGCGCGAACGGCATCACCGCGGGCGCCGGTGTCTTCGAGCGCGTAGATCAGGATGCAGGCGTCGACGTAGATCATTCCCAGGAGTCCCGGTTCTCGTCGATCTGGGCGTCGAGGGCCGCGGCATCCGTCGCCAAACGCGCCGGCAGCCGGTTCGCCTCGATCCAGTCGACGAGCACGCGTCCGCTGCGGACGACATTGACCGGACCGATCGGCACGAGGCGCGCCACCGGGGTTCCGCGCTTGGTGATGACCACCTCTTCACCGGCCTGCGATTCGGCGATCAGGCGCGAGAGACTGTTGCGCGCATCCAAGACGTTGTGCTCCGGCATGACGCCATCCTAGCCAGGTACATGGCTAGGAACAAGGCGTCACCCCCGCGGAACACCCGCGCGGAGCTCGGCGAACACCTCGCCCGCCGTCTCGAGGTGCACGAGTGGTGCGGCCTGCCCCATCCACAGCGACTGCAGCTCGCCGAACCCCTGCTCCCCCGCAGCCGCGCGGAATCTGCCGGTCAGCCAGTTCTGCATCGGGAACGGCGCGATGGTGCCGCTCGCCTCGATCGCGCGCACGGCCCGATTGCGGGCGCCGCGCGCGAGTCGTCCGCTCATCGCGCGGGTGAGCACGGTCTCGTCGGCGGCCGTCGCGTGGATCGCCGCCCGGTGCGCGGCGGTGACCGCTGACTCGTCGGTCGCGAGGAACGCGGTGCCCACCTGCACCCCGCTCGCCCCCAGCGCGAATGCCGCGGCCACCCCGCGGCGATCGGCGATGCCGCCGGCGGCGATGACGGGCACCGAGACCGCGTCGACGACCTGCGGCACGAGCGCGAAGGTGCCGACGAGGGAATCTTCGGCAGGTCGCAGGAACGACACCCGGTGGCCCGCCGCCTCCATGCCGGTTGCGACGATCGCGTCGACACCGCCCGCCTCCAGCGCCACCGCCTCGGCGACCGTCGTGGCGGTTCCGACGACGCGGATGCCGCGGCGGTGTGCTTCGTCGACCACCTCGGCGCCGGGCACACCGAAGACCACGCTGAGCACGGCGGGGGCGACCTCCCAGACCGCGTCGAGCTGCTCGTCGAGCGGGGCGAGGTACCGGTCCGGTCGAGCCGGCGTCTCGACGCCGACCGCGTCGTAGAACGGCTGCAGCGCCTGAGCGAAGATCATGTGCTGGGCGTTCGGCATGACCTCGTCGCCCGTGGGCAGCCAGACGTTGAGCGCGAAGGGTCGGTTCGTGGCCGCGCGGAGCTCGGCTCCGACGGCGCGGATGCGGTCGCCGTCGTAGCCGTAGAGGCCGAACGACCCGAGCCCGCCCGCCTCGCTGACCGCCGCGGCGAGCGCGACCGACGACAGCCCGCCGAACGGCCCCTGCACGATCGGATGCTCGACGCCGACAAGCTCACGAAGGCCACGCAGATCACTCATGCTCCGAGCCTATTCCCGCCCTCGCGCCCAGGCCCGGTGCTACCCTCGCAGCATGGGTGAGTGGATCGAGCGGATGCTGAGCGTGCTGCTCGCGACCCTCGGTCTCGTCGCGATGCCGGATGCCGCCGCCCTCGGTGTGGCCATCGCCGTCATCGCCGTGACCGCCCTCGTGCTGGCCGTCGCGCTGAGCATCCGCACGACCGTCGACGCCCGCGCCCCGCATCCGTGGCGCGCGATCGATGCGTCCGCGCTGCTCGCGCAGAGCGATCCCGATGCGGCCGGTCACCCGCGTCCGCGAGCGCCGGGAGTCGCGATCCCCGCGTAGTCCTCCGCCCGGGAACGGGAGGGACCACGCGGCTTTCGCCGACCCCTCCCGACCTCATGAACGGACACTCCGATGGATCTCTTCGCCTTCCCGCCCCTCGCCGCCCTCCTCGACGCCGCCTACGGCGCCCTCGCCGGGCTCTCCACCCTGCTCGAACCCCTCGCCGGGGCATCCGCCGCGGCCCTGGCGGTCGTGCTCGTCACCCTGCTCGTGCGCTCCCTGCTCATCCCGGTCGGCTTCTCGACCGCCAAGGCCGAACAGACGCGCGCCCGTCTCGCCCCGAAGCTGCGCGACCTGCAGCGCCGCCACAAGAAGAATCCCGAGCGGCTCCAGAAGGAGATGCTCGCGCTCTACCGCGACGAGAAGACCTCGCCGTTCGCGGGCATGCTCCCGGTGCTCGCGCAGGCGCCGGTCGTCGGCATCCTGTACACGCTGTTCATCCGCCCGGAGATCGCCGGGCACCCGAACGACCTGCTCACGCACGACCTGTTCGGGGCACCGTTGGGCACGAGCCTCGTCTCCGCGGTGTTCGGGGGCACGGCGACGCCTGCGACGTTCCTCGTGTTCGGGGCGCTGCTGCTCGTGATCATCGCGACCGCGGAGGTCACGCGTCGCGTGTTCCGCCCCGCTCCCGTCGACGACGACTCGTCGATGGGCGCGGCGATGAACTCCCCCGCGATGCAGCGGGTATTCGGCTCGCTCCACTACCTGACGGCCGTGTTCGCGGTCTTCGTGCCGCTCGCCGCGGCGCTGTACCTGACGGTCACGGTGGTGTGGACGCTCGTCCAGCGGATGCTGCTGCGTCGCCGTTACCCTCTCGCGACCACCGACACCGCGGGCGCCGCAGCGCCGGTCAGTCGGGCAGGGGTATCGGCGCGGTGAACACCCCGGTCTCGGGATCGTTCCGGCGATCGGAGCCGGGAACCGCGCCCGGCTCGGTCGCGGGATCGGTCGCGGGATCGGTCCTGGGCTCGGCGTCGTCCGCCCGCCGACGCGCGCGCCGGATGCCGAGGGTGGTCCCGATGCTCGCGGCGACGACGAGGGCGATCGCGAGGAGGCGCAAAGGCGAGGCGTCCTGACCGAGGATGAGCCACCCCGCCAGCGTCGCGAAGGCGGGCTCCAGGCTCAGCAGCACCCCGAACACCCGTTGCGGCAGACGGCGCAGCGCCGCCAGTTCGAAGCTGTAGGGGATCACCGACGACAGCACGGCGGTGATCCCCGCCAGCAGCAGGAGCTGCGGGTCGGCCGCCACGACGGTCGCGGTGGGGATGCCGACCGGGAGCAGCAGCACCGCGGCGACCACGAGCCCCATCGCGAGCCCGCCGCTGCCCGGGATCACCGCCCCGACCTTCGCGCTGGTGCGGATGTACATGGCCCAGAATCCGGCGGCGATGAGGATGAACACCACGCCGAGAGGATCGAGCGGTTCGGCGCCGACGACACCGTCGACGAAGAGCAGCCCCATGCCGATCACCGCGACGCCGACCCAGACGGCATCCGGAAGCCTGCGGGTGAGCACGGCCGCCAGCACGAGGGGGCCGAGGAACTCGATCGCGACGGCGGGGCCCAGGGGGATGCGGTCGATCGCGGCGTAGAAGAAGCCGTTCATCGCGGCCAGCGAGAGCCCGAAGAGCAGCGCCGCGGCCCACTGCTGTCGCGTCCAGCGCCGGGGACGCGGGCGCACGATGACGAGCAGGAGGAGGGCGGCGATCGCCACGCGCAGCGACGTCACACCCCAGGGGCCGAGCACCGGGAAGAGCTGTGCCGCGACGGCTGCCCCGAAGGGCAGCGACAGGCAGGAACCGATGACGAGGGCGACGCCCGTCAGGGTCCGGGACGACGCGGATTTCTGCACTCCTCCAGCGTAGCTCCACGCCGCCCCCGCGCGATCTCAGAGGTGCTTGCCCCCGGTGACCGGCAGCACGATGCCCGAGGTGTACGACGACTCCGCGGACGCGAGGTACACGTACGCCCCCGCGAGCTCCGCCGGCTGCCCGGCGCGACCCAGCGGGGTGTCCTGGCCGAAGGTCGCGAGGCGCTCTTCGTCCCATCCGGTGGCGGGGATCAGCGGCGTCCAGATCGGACCCGGTGCGACGGCGTTCACGCGGATGCCGCGGGGACCCGCCTCTTCGGCGAGCGCCTGCACGAACGCGACCTGCGCGGCCTTCGTCATCGCGTAGTCGATGAGTCCGGGCGAAGGGTTGTACGCCTGGACCGAAGAGGTCACGATGATGCTCGCCCCGGGCTCGAGGTCGGGGAAGGCGGCGCGGGCGGTCAGCAGCATCCCCTCCAGGTTCGTCTCGAACACGCGGCGCATGCGCTCGGGGTCGATCGACTCGAACCCGTCGATGTCGTGCTGATACCCGGCGTTGAGCACGAGCACGTCGAGACCGCCCAGCGCCTCACGGGTGTGCGACACGATCGCAGCGGCGAACTCGTCGTTGCGGAGGTCACCGGCGAGGCTCACGCCGGTGCGCCCCGCGTCGCGGATCAGCCGCACCGTATCGTCGGCATCCGCCTGCTCCTCCGGCAGATGCGCGATCGCGACATCGGCTCCCTCTCGGGCGAACGCGATCGCCGCCGCGCGGCCGATGCCCGAATCACCGCCGGTGATCAGGGCCCGCCGTCCGTCGAGCCGGCCGTGGCCGACGTAGCTCGCCTCCCCGTGGTCGGGGGTCGGCAGGGTCAGCCCGGTGAGGCCCGGCTGGTCCTGCTGCTGCGCCGGGAAGCCCTCTTCGCGGTGCGCGTGTCGGGGGTCGGTCGTGGAGTCGGTCATCTCGTCACCTGGGTTCCGTATCGTCGGTCTCGGCGCGCAGAAATCCGGTTGCGCGGGATACCGACGATGCCGTCACGGCCCACCCGATTCCAGGGGGTTGACAGGCGGATGCTCCGACGAGCGGCCGCGCTCAGCTCGCGGGTGCCGCCGGGATCTCGGTCGTCGTCGGCGCCTCACCGTTCTCGGCCGGCTCGGGCACGAGGTACAGACCGCTGGGAGCGTTGGCCGTGAAGGCGAGCGCTTCGATCCACGCGCGGTTGATCGAGGGCTGGCGGCTGCCGAAGTACTTGAATACCAGCGAGCTCGCCGGCTGGATCCACACGGTCGTGCGGCCGCCGCCGACGCTCGCGTCTTCGCGCCAGCTGAACGGGAACGGCTCGCCCCGGCGCAGCTTCGCGGTGATGACGAGTTGCAGGTGCGTGAGCGCCCTGTCCTCGATCTCGGTCTTGACTCCGCCTTCGTAGACGAACTTCCCCATCAGGTGCTCCTCGGTGCGATGCTTCGGTTCTCCGACCCGGCCGTCAGGATCACCCCATGAGAATAAGCGTATGCCCTCATCGTTCCCGCGCGGAACCCGGGTCCACGTGACACCCCGGCCAGGCGAAGTCAAGCCCCTGCGACGGCGACGGCCGAGACCCTAGAGTCGAGTCCCATTACCTGCCGAGGAGGCGATGACGGATGACCGATTCAGGCACCGAGGGCTACACCCCCACCACGACCCACGCCGAGTGGGGCGCGGGCGAACCGAAGCTGCGCATCTCGCGAGACGACGAGCGCACCGAGTTCCTCCTCGACGTCGACGTCGTGCGCATCGGCTCGGCGGCGGGCAACGAACTCCGTCTCGCCGACACGGACCCCGTGCACGCCACGATCACCCATGACCAGCGCGACGAGTACGTGCTCGAGCTTCACGGCGAGGGCGAGCGCAACGCGAGCGACAACGCCGACGGCACCCATTCCGCCCCGAGCACGGAGACCCTGCGCACGGGTGCACGGTTCACCGCCGGACCGTGGACGTTCGTGTACCACCGCGAGGAGTTCGCCGACCACGGCCGCCCGTTCGGCGGGCGCAAGGGCGGCGAGTACGACGACCAGCCGCTGCAGCCGCCGCGACCCGACTACGCGCACGACGAAGCGGCAGAGGGCCCCGACGACGAGGCCGCGCCCGACGGTCCCGCACCGGAGACGCCGGGTCCGGACGACTCCGCGGAGAGCTCGTCGGAGGAAACCTCGGAGGACGACGCGAGGTGACGGACGGTGCCGACTCGTCCGACGATCTCCGGCATCTGAGTCGCACGGCGCTCGAGCGTCGATTGCGCATCTGCGTGGCGGAGTCTCTGACATCGGGGCGACTGGCGAGCGCGGTCGGCGGGGGTGATGACGCCGGGCGCTGGTTCGGCGGCGGAGCGGTCGTGTACCAGTCCGACGAGAAGGAGCGCGTGCTCGGGGTCACCCCCGGCCTGGATCCCTGCTCGGCCGAGGTCGCCGAGCAGATGGCAGAGGGCGCACGAAAGCTCTTCGATGCCGACCTCTGCGTCGCGACCACGGGCGTCGGCGGTCCGGGACCGGACGACAACGGGCATCCCGCCGGAACGGTGTTCCTCGGGTGGGCAACGGCCGATGGTGTCGGTCACCGCGCCCTGATGCTGTCCGGCGATCCCGCGGAGGTCATGGAGTCGGCGGTCGTTCAGGCGGTACGCCTCCTGACTGTGCGGATCGAGGGGGTGCATGCGGCGGATCCTCGCCGCGCGAGTTCCTGAGGCGGCATGCCCACTCGGGGCGCTTCGCTCCGACTCGCCGCGTCGATCAGCGCCCCGGTAGCAACCCGACGCGGAGCGGCGCTCCCGGGGCGGATGCCTCGGCGAGCGCTTCGTCGATCGCGGCGAGCGGCCGCACGGCTCCGACCGCATCCGCGAAGGGGTAGGCGCGTCCGCGCCCGGCGAGGAATGCCACCGCCTCGGCGAGGTCGGCCCCTGTGTAGTTATGCACACCGGCGACCGTGACGAGGCGACGCACGATGCTCTCGGCGTCGAGCGGCACCCGGTCGGCGGGGAACACGCTGCCGACGAGCACGACGATCCCGCCGACGGCGACCCCGTCGAGCGCTTCGGCGACCGCGTGACCGGATGCCTCGATCACGACGTCGGGTTCGGGGCCGCCTGCGGAATCGGACGGCATCGCGCCTCCCTCCGTCTTGCCCCGCTCGCTCAGGGACCGGCTTCCGCGTGGTGCCAGCCACTCCTGCGCGCGGGCGCGACGCGCGTCGTTCGGGTCGAGCACCTCGACGAGCGCCCCCTGCTCGGCGGCGATCGCGGCGGCGGACAGCCCGACGAGGCCGGCACCGTGGATGCGCACCCGTGCGCCGTCCAGATCGCGATGCCGGGCCGCGCGGGCGACGGCCGCCCAGGCGGTCGCGGTCGCGCATGACGCGGGGGCGAGCACGGACGCCGGGAGCGTCTCGGGCACCCGCACGATCGTCGTTCCCTCGCGCAGCTGCATGTGGCTGCCGAAGGCTCCGGTCAGCTCCCCGTGCGCACCGATGCGATCGTGCCCGTACTTCGCGAGCGTGCGGCACTTCTGAGGCATGCCGCACAGGCACCGGTCGCAGCTCGCGCACGACACCGTGATCGACCAGACCACCCGGTCGCCGATGCGCAGCGGTGCTCCGTCGGTCGCGGTCGCCCCGGCGTCGCCGAGCGCGATGACCCGGCCGACGCTCTCGTGCCCGAGCACCAGCGGCACCGGGGCGGGTCGATGCCCCTGCACGGTGTGCACGTCGGATCCGCAGATGGTCGACAGCTCGACCGCGACCAGCACATCGCCGTCGGAGAGCGCGACACCCGGTACGGCGATCGTCTCGTGGGGCTGTCCTTCGCCGACGAACACCATCGCGGTGGCCGCCGGTCGCAGCGCCACGTCGCGTCGATGCCCGGGTGGGCGGGTCAGCATCGTTCCCATTTCGCTCCCCCGTGTCAGCTGCGCGATCTCGTTGCCCTAGTCCTCTCCGACTCTTCCAGGACGAGAACGACGCATTCGGGTGCACCCGCGAGTGTTCAGCGGCTGTTCACCTCCGATCCGATTCGGATTCGCCGAGTGTCTTGGTGCCGCTCGCGTGCGCTCTAGGCTGGGAGCGGTACCGCGACGAACGGGGAGGGTTCGGATGGGCATGAGGGCTGCATACACACTGATCGATGAGGGCACGCTCGATCGGTTGGTGTCGCTGTCGCCCGAGGTTCTGCTGTCGACGCTCGAGGAGCTCGAAGAGGCGGGGGCGCCGACGGTCTATGTCGACAAGATGTGGGATGGCCTGCACTTCCTGCTCACCGGGGTGTCGGCATCCGCTCCGCGCGAGGACGACCCGCTGAGCGAGGCCGTCGTGGGCGTGCACGCGTTCGGCGGCGAGGACTTCGTCGGCTGCACCGAGAACGACGAGCTCGATCCGATCATCGAAGCCCTCGACGCGGTCGACCTCGACGAGGCGCTCGCGCGGGTGGACTTCGCCGCGTTCGCCTCGGCGCGCGTCTACCCGAACATCTGGACCGACGACCCCGCGCAGCTGCGGGCCGAGCTGACGGATGCCTTCACCGAGCTGCGGCGCGTGCACCAGCAGGCCGCCGACGCCGAGAGCCATCTGGTGATCAGCATCTACTGATGCATGCCGCCGGGCCCGGCTGGCCACGGCGCTCGTGACAGTGCTCGTGGCGGTGCGCGTCGCCGATATCGTCGCGGGGCGCGGTGCATGTCGCGGAACTCTTCGCGGCGCGCGGTGCATGTCGCGGAACGTCCCGCTCATGGCACCACTCAGGAACCGGTCACGAACGGGCGAGGAACGCCGCCGATCTCGGTGACCGGTCGCGGTCGCCAAACTGCGTTCATGCGCGCACCGGTGGTCGGGCTCGCTGTCTCGCCGCGGTGGCGGTCGCGGTGATGGCGGTGGTGGCGGTGGCGGTGGCGGTGGCAGTCGCAGTCCGCGGTGCGGTCCATAGTGCGGGGCGCGGTGCTCGCCATTTCTGCTGGGGGTCCCACCAGGCGGGTCCGCGGACCTGGGGTGTGCCTTTGTGCATGCGGATGCGCCAGCCGGAGGTGTCGAGGGTGCGGTGGTGGTGCCAGCAGAGGGTGACGCCGTTGTCGGTGCTGGTGGGTCCGCCGCGGGAGTGTTCTGTGACGTGGTGGATCTCGCACCAGGCCGCGGGGACGTGGCAGCCGGGGATGAAGCACTCGCGGTCACGGAGCGTGATCGCGCGGCGTTGGTGGACGGTGAACACCCGGTCGGTCGAGTCGATGCCGATGATGCGCCCGGTGGGGTCGGAGGTGACGCGTTGGATGCTCCCGCCGCAGGCCGTGTGCCGGGCCGTCGCGAGGGAGACCGGGGTGTCGATGCCGTCGACCTGCGCCCATCCCCGCCCGGACGCATAGTCCTCGGCGATGACGGAGACGACCAACGTCGGGGCCGCGCCGCCGAGGGAGGGCATGTCACTGTGGCGGGCGGCGATTCCGAGGGCGGCAGCGAGGGCATCGTGCTGCTTCTGCGCCCGGGACCGGTCATCGACCATGCTGCCGGGATCACCCGACGGGAGGGCGTTGGGCGGGAAGACAGCGTCGTCCAAAGAGGCGAGGCCGTCGGGCGGGAGGACGTCGTCAGCGAGGAAACCATGCGCCTCGCCGTTCAGCGCGTGCTCATCCGTGCCGAACATCGTCTCGTCGGCGGAGGTAACGAACCGCACCCCACTGGCCATGCCCGCAGCAGGCTGCGGTGCCGCGGGGACGGGTGGTCCGTCGACTTTCGGGTTCAGGTACGCGTCCCAAATGCGTTGCAACTGCCCCGCCGTCTCCGGCAGCAGCGACCCACGGATCGGGATCACCCCATCCTTCACCCGCCCGAGCACAATCCCCCGGGCGCGCATTGCCCGCTCCTCTGCAGGTTCCGCGCCGTCGGGATCGAGGTAGGTCACGATCACCCGCGACAACAACTTCAGGTCTTCCGGCGTCGCCGGCGGGCCCGCTTCGAGACGACGCTCGGTATCGGCGTCGGCGTCGGCGTCGGCGTCCGCCTCACGGTCGTCGTCAACTGCGACAGCGACGAGACCACGCGCGTACTCCGCCAATTCGGCGTCCGCCCGCAAACGGTCCGCCGCACCGATTCGTGCCCCGGCCTGCTCCACGGGCCCGGTCGCGGCGAGCAGCCCCGCGACCCCGATGGCCCCGTCCAGTAATGCTTCCCGCAGGGCCGGCCATGGGGCGGGCAGCAGCGCACCGGAGGAGAAGTCCAGCTCCCGGCGGACGACCTTCCCCGCTTTCACGACCCGTGCCGCCGCGGCCGCGTCGGTGCGGAGCACTCGTTGGACGAGTTCGTTCATCGTCCGGCATCCGAACCGACCGCAGAACGCGAGTTCCCCTGATCCGGCCGGACGCTGATCGACGGATCCGACCGTTTCCACGATGACCGCGTCCACCCGGCGGGCAACCTCGCCGGCAGCGTGGAGCACCTGCATCTTCTCCGCATCCGATAACCCCGCCAGTACGTCTGCGCGCAGCACCGCGGCCAGGTCGGCGGCGACCCGGTCCAGGAGTTCGGCGGTGCTGTTCATGCGTCTCAGTCCACCAGCAGCCACCGACATTCCGAGACGAAAAACCCAGGCCAGAGGCAGTATCGACGCGAATGGTGGAGAACTCCCGGCAACACGGCACCGGTGCAGAACGAGTGCATGCGGGGCGGGACCCTTCGACAGGCTCAGGGACCCAGTTCCGGGGCGCGGGGCCCTTCGTCTCGCTGCGCCCGCTCAGCAACCGCGGCCGCCCACGGGGCGGGACCGATCGACAAGCTCAGGAACCGGGTGTGAGAGGGTCGGGCCTTTCGTCTCGCTGCGCCCGCTCAGAAACCACACCACCTCACACCGCGAGCAGCACGATCCCCGCGACCACCACCGCCGACGCGCCCACTCGCCACCACGGGCGCGACTCGCGCAGCACGAGCACCCCGAACAGACTCACGATCACCACGCTCACCTCGCGCAGCGGCGCGACGAGTGCGACCGGCGCGATCTGGATCGCCGTCAGCACGAGGATGTACGACAGCGGCGACAGCACCCCGAACGCCACGATGCGCCGCCACTGGGTTCGTCCGAGCATCCGCACCGCAGCCCACTGTCCGCGCACGCCGACGGCCAGAGAGTAGAACGGCACCTGCAGCAGCGTCGTTCCGACCATGAACGCCACCGGCGAGAGACCCCAGGTGCGCACGGCGTGGGCGTCCCAGATCGTGTAGATCGCGATCGCGACACCGGTGAGAACCCCGAACACCAGACCCGGGTCGATCCGACGACCCGCATCGCCACGTCCCCCGCGGTCGACGAGACCGATCGCGACCACGCCCGCGATCACCGCGGCCACTCCGACCAGCGCCAGCACCGATGGGCGCTCTCCGAGCAGCAGAACCGCGATGATCACCGAGAGGAACGGCCCCGTGCCCCGGGCCGTGGCGTAGACGGTCGAGAGGTTTCCCTCCTGGTAGCCGCGCTGCAGCACGAACATGTAGCCGACGTGCAGTACCGCCGAGACCCCGACGCCCAGCAGGAACGAGCCGAGATCGGATGCCCCGATCCCGCCCGTGAACGGGATCGCTCCGGCCCAGACCACCGTGCTGCCGACCGCTCCCCACCACAGGAACGGCATGCCGGCGCGGCTGATGCCGTGGGCGATGATGTTCCACGCGGCGTGCGAGAGTGCGGCGCCGATGACGAGCGCGAAGGCGAGAGCGGACATACGGGAACCCTTCCGGCCGCCGCGGGCGCGACGAACAGGGCTCCTCCGGGCTTTTGTCCTGTCAGATGACGGCTCGTCTGCGGAGGCGAGCCGTGGCGCCGCTCGGACCAGTCGGGCGAACCCCGGAACCCTAGGCGCTATCGAGGTGCACCATACTCCCCCGAGGTGAACGATCGAGCACGACACCATCCGCGGGTACGCTCGAAGGACGCCCGTCTGCAGGAAGGCCCTCCATGCCCGTCACTCCGGTCGCCCTCGCCCACGCCGAGGACCTCGCCGACTTCGTCGCCGCCTCCCCCTCGAGCTATCACGCCGCGACCGAGATCGCCCGCCGCCTCGAGGACTCGGGCTTCACGCGCCTGAACGAGGAAGATGCCTGGCCTGCACAGCCCGGCGGTCGCTTCGTCGTGGTGCGCGACGGCGCGACGATCGCCTGGGTGGTGCCGACGGATGCTTCGCCCACCACACCCGTGCACGTCTTCGGCGCGCATACGGATTCCCCCGGTTTCAAGCTCAAGCCGCAGCCGACGACCGGTACCCGCGGCTGGCTGCAGGCCGCCGTCGAGGTGTACGGCGGACCTCTCCTGAACTCCTGGCTCGACCGTGAGCTGCGGCTCGCCGGGCGCCTCGCGCTGACCGGCGGCCGCGTCGTGCTCGCCGACACCGGTGCGCTGCTGCGCCTGCCGCAGTTGGCCATCCACCTCGACCGCACCGCGAACAGCGGGCTCGCTCTCGACAAGCAGGTCGAGACGCAGCCGGTCTGGGGTCTCGGCGACCCGAGCGAGGCCGACGTGCTCGGCGAGCTCGCGGCATCCGCCGGTGTTGACGCCGCCGATATCCGCGGCTACGACGTCGTGATCGCCGACACCGCTCGCGGCGCCGTGTTCGGCAAGGACGACGCCTTCTTCGCCTCGGGTCGCCTCGACGACCTCGCCTCGGTGCACGCGGGCGTCGTCGCCCTCGCCGCGCACGAGGCCGAGGCGGGCGCCCCGATCGCCGTGCTCGCGGCCTTCGATCACGAGGAGCTCGGGTCGAACTCGCGCTCCGGCGCCGCCGGCCCCTTCCTCGAAGACATCCTGGGGCGCATCTCCGACGGGCTGGGGGCGGATGCCTCGGAGCGCCGCCGCGCCTTCGCATCGTCGTGGTGCCTGTCGAGCGACGTCGGCCACTCGGTGCACCCGAACTACGTCGGCAAGCACGACCCCGTCGTGCAGCCGGTGCTCGGATCGGGCCCGATCCTCAAGCTCAACGCCAACCAGCGCTACGCGACGGATGCTCTCGGCGCCGCCGCCTGGCACGCCTGGTGCGAGCGGGCCGGTGTGCCGACGCAGGAGTTCGTGTCGAACAACGGGGTGCCGTGCGGCTCGACGATCGGACCGATCACGGCGACCCGCCTCGGCATCCGCACGGTCGACGTCGGCATCCCGATCCTGTCGATGCACTCCGCGCGCGAGCTCGCCGGCGTCTCGGACCTGCACGATCTCGCCCGAACCGCCGAGGCGTTCTTCCGGTCCTGACCGGGTCCTGACCCGGTCCTGACCCAGGTCTCGACCCCGTCCAGACCTCCGCCCTGATCCGGCGTCGTTCGTCGTATTCGCCCCGATGTCGGCGCACGGTGCCAGGATGAGGGGATGACGCAGAACCCGCCCGGCCTCATCGAGCGCGCCGGCATCGAGATCATCCCCGAATCCGAGCGCACCGCGAAGCCGCGCGACCTGTTCTGGCCGTGGTTCGCGGCGAACGTGTCGGTCTTCGGCATGTCGTACGGATCGTTCGTGCTCGGCTTCGGCATCTCGTTCTGGCAGGCGACGATCGTCTCGGTCGTGGGCATCGTGGTGTCGTTCCTGCTGTGCGGGCTCATCGCGATCGCCGGCAAGCGCGGATCGGCGCCGACCATGGTGCTCTCGCGCGCGGCGTTCGGGGTGCACGGGCAGAAGGTACCCGGCATCGTGTCGTGGCTGACGTCGATCGGCTGGGAGACGTTCCTCGCCATCATGGCCGTGCTCGCGACCGCCACCGTCATCACGCAGCTCGGCGGCGACGGCGACAGCATCGCCGTCAAGATCACGGCGACCGTCATCGTCGCGGCGCTCATCGTGGGCGCCTCGGTGCTCGGGTACCACGCCATCATGAAGATGCAGTCGGTGCTCACCTGGCTCACCGGCGCCGTGACGATCCTCTACGTGATCCTCGCCGCGCCCAGCATCGATCTCGAGGCCGTGCTCGCGCGTCCGGACGGCGGCATCGGACAGGTGATCGGCGCCCTCGTCATGGTGATGACCGGTTTCGGACTGGGCTGGATCAACATCGCCGCCGACTGGTCGCGCTACCAGAAGCGCACGGCATCCGACGGCGCGATCGTCGCGTGGAACACGATCGGCGGATCGGTCGCTCCCGTGATCCTGGTGGTGTTCGGTCTGCTGCTCGCGGGGTCCAACGACGATCTCTTCGCCGCCGTGCAGGCCGACCCGATCGGCGCCCTCGCGACCATCCTCCCGCTGTGGGTGCTCGTGCCGTTCCTGCTCACCGCCGTGCTCGCCCTCGTCTCGGGCGCGGTGCTCGGCATCTACTCCTCGGGCCTCACACTGCTCAGCCTCGGCATCCGCATCCCCCGCCCCTCGGCCGCCGCGATCGACGGCGTCATCCTGACGATCGGCACGATCTTCGTCGTGTTCTTCGCGACCGACTTCCTCGGCCCGTTCCAGAGCTTCCTCATCACGCTGGGTGTTCCGCTGGCGTCGTGGGCGGGCATCCTCATCGCCGACATCCTGCGCCGCCGCAAGGACTACGACGAAAAGGCGCTCTTCGACGCGAAGGGTCGCTACGGCGCCTGGGACTGGATCTCGATCGGCACGATGGTCGTCACGAGCGTGATCGGGTGGGGGCTCGTCCTCAACGGCTTCGCCGAAGATGCACCGTGGAACAACTGGCAGGGCTACCTGCTCTTCCTCGTCGGGGGCACCGAGGGCGACTTCGCGTACGCGAACCTCGGCGTCTTCTTCGCGCTCGTGCTCTCGTTCCTCGTGACGTACATCGCGCGCGCGGGCAAGATCCGGCGGCAGGAGGCGTGAGCGCCTCGGCGGGCGCGACGTCGCCGGCGGAAACCGGAACGGCAGCACCCGAGACCGAGCAGTCGTGGTTGGTCGTGATCGATCCGCAGGCGATCTTCGCGGCACCGGATTCCGCCTGGGGCTCGCCGTTCTTCGCCGAGGCGATGCCCCGCATCCGGGCTCTCGCGGAATCCTTCGGCGAGCGCGTGCTCGTGACGCGATGGATGCCGACGGCCGATCGCGCGACCTCGTGGGGTGACTACTTCGCCGCCTGGCCGTTCGCCGATCAGCCGCCGACCGACCCGTTGTTCGCTCTCGTGCCCGAAGCCTCCACCCTGTCGCCGCTGCCGACGCTCGACTTGCCGACGTTCGGCAAGTGGGGCGCCGACATCGAGCGGATCGTCGGACGCGGAGCGCACATCGTGCTGGCCGGCGTCTCCACGGACTGCTGCGTGATCTCGACGGCGCTGGCCGCCGCGGATGCCGGGGCCCACGTCACCGTCGCGGCCGATGCCTGCGCGGGGTCGACCGCCGAGAACCACGCCGCCGCCGTTCAGGTGATGGGCCTCTACCCGCCGCAGATCACCATCAGCGACACGGCGACGGTGCTCGCGGCGCGCTGAACCCGGGGCGCTGAACCGGGGGCGCTAAACCCGGGGGCGCTGAACCCGGAACGCCGACACCTGAACGCCGACACCTGAACGCCGACACCGGAACGCCGAAGGCCGAAGGCCGAAGGCGGAGCTTTGAGCCTGAGATCAGGAGCCGTCAGGCGGATGCCCGCACGGCTTTCGCGATGTCGGCCGGTGATCCGCGCCAGGGGGCTCCGTGCCCGGGAAGCACCCAGGATGCCGACACCCCGGCGAGCCTGTCGAGGGAGGCGAGCGCCTCGGCCGGCTCATCCGTGAACGGGGCGGGCTGCGCACCGACCTTCCCGGTGAGCACGTGTCGGGTCGTGAGCGCGTCGCCGACGAAGACGGCCTCGATAAGGGGAACGTGCACGGCGATGCTGCCGGGCGAGTGCCCCGGCATCCCGATCACGACGGGCGAGCCGGGCAGGTCGAGCACGTCGCCGTCGCCAACCTCGCGCACCTCGGCGACGTGGTGCGTGCGGAAGGCGTTCTTGCGCAGCCCGTAGCCGAGGAAGCCGAGCATCGGCCCGATCCGCGCCGGCCCCATCGGGGTCTTCGGCTTCTCGCCCGTGCGCACGCGGTGCGCATCGGCGGCGTGGATGAACACGGGCACCCCGACCTCACGCCGCAGTCGTTCGGCGAAGCCGATGTGGTCGCTGTCGCCGTGGGTGAGCACGACGCCGCGGATGTCGCTGAGCGGGCGCCCGATCTCGGCGAGAGTGCGCTGCAGATCGCGCCAGTGTCCAGGGAGTCCGGCGTCGACGAGCGTGATGCCCTCGGGCGTTTCGATCAGGTACGAGGCGACGATGTCGTTGCCGAGGCGGTGGAGGTGCGGGGCGAGCAGCATGGCGGGGTCCTTTCTGGACGGGTGCGATCGGCGGACGATTGCGAAAGCTACGATACGTAGCTATCATGGCTACTGTCAATAGCCATGAAGGAGGCGCCCGTGCCGGCACCCGAACGCACCTCGACCGAGGCCATCGTCGCCGCCGGTCGCGCGATCCTCGAGGAATCGGGGCCGGCGAGCCTCACGATGCAGGCCGTCGCCACCCGCGTCGGCGTGCGCGCCCCCTCGCTCTACAAGCGCGTGCGCGATCGCGATGCCCTCCTCACCGCGGTGGCCGAGGCCGCGATCGACGAGCTCGGCTCGCGTCTCGCCGGCACCGCCTCCGGCACCGGCACCGGCACCGGCACCGACACCGACACCGACACCGACACCGACACCGACACCGACACCGACACCGACAACTCAGGTACCGACCTCACGAGCCTCGCCGAGGTCTACCGCGCCTTCGCGCACGAGCACCCCGAGAGCTTCCGGCTGATGTTCACGGCATCCGCTCCCGTCGACGCGCTGCACCGCGCGTCGGAGCCCGTGCTGCGCGCCGCCGCCGCGCTCGTCGGCGAGGCGGATGCCCTCGACGCCGCGCGTCTGTTCACCGCCTGGGCGACGGGATTCCTGCAGATGGAGCTGTCGGGGGCGTTCCGGCTCGGCGGCGACGTCGGCCGGGCCTTCGACTACGGGCTGCGCCGGCTCCTCGCAGGGCTGACCGCCTGACCGCCTGACCGCCTGACCGCCTGACGCCCGGAAAGCCCGCAGGCCCGACCGCCCGCAGCGACCTCTCAGACCGCGACGCCGTCCTTCCACACGCGTGCCACGAGCGGCACGCCGGGGCGATACGCGAGGTGGATGCGGGTCGGCGCGTCGAGCAGCACGAGGTCGGCCCGCGCCCCCGGAGCGATGATCCCGATGTCGTCGCGGCGCAACGCCCGGGCACCGCCCGCCGTCGCCGCCCACACGGCCTCCGCCGGGGTCATGCCCATGTCGCGCACGGCGACCGCGATGCAGAACGGCATCGACGACGTGAAGCTCGATCCGGGGTTGGTGTCGCACGCGAGCGCGACCGTGACGCCGGCGTCGATGAGGCGGCGCGCATCGGGGTACGGCTGGCGGGTCGAGAACTCGACGCCCGGCAGCAGGGTGAGCACGGTGTCGGATGCCGCGAGCAGCGCCACGTCCTCGTCGGTCAGGTAGGTGCCGTGGTCGACGGATGCCGCGCCCAGCTCGACCGCGAGCGCGACGCCCTCCCCCGGTCCGAGCTGGCTGGCGTGCACCCGCGGCGCCAAGCCCCGGGCGATCCCGGCCTCGAGCACGCGGCGCGACTGCGCGACGGTGAAGGCCCCGGTCTCGCAGAACACGTCGATCCACCGCGCGTGCGGGGCGCAGGCGTCGAGCATGGGGCCGATCACGAGGTCGACGTACTCGTCGCCGCGGTCGGCGTACTCGGCCGGCACGACGTGCGCGCCGAGGAAGGTCACCTCGGGCGTGACCTCGGCGGCGAGACGCACGAGACGCTCCTCGTCGGCGACGCTCAGCCCGTACCCGCTCTTGATCTCGACGGTCGTCGTGCCCTGCGCGAGCATCTCGTCGAGGAACCCGCGCACTCGCGCACGCAGCTCGTCGTCGGTCGCCGCGCGGGTGGCCGCCACGGTCGATCGGATGCCGCCGGCCGCGTACTTGCGTCCCGCCATCCGCTCCTCGAACTCGACGGCCCGGTCACCCCCGAACACCAGGTGGCTGTGGCTGTCGACGAACCCGGGAATCACCGCCCGCCCCGCGGCATCCACGATCTCATCGGCGGGCGGGGCATCCGCCGCTGCCCCCACCCACGCGATCCGGTCGCCGTCGATGAGGACGGCCGCCTCGTGCAGCGTGCCCACCGGATCGCCGCTGCCCGGGGTCCCTGCGCCCGCCGACGGGCCCGCCCCCGGAGCGTTCGTCGTCAACTCGCCGATGTTCGTGAGGAGCGTCGTCATGGCGTCAGCCTTTCAGATTCGAGAAGCGCAGCTCAGAGCATCGGGATGTTCAGGCCGCGCTCGCACGCCACCTCGCGGGCGTGTTCGTAGCCCGCGTCCACGTGCCGCATCACACCGGTGCCAGGGTCGTTGGTGAGCACGCGCTCGAGCTTCTGCGCGGCGAGGTCGGTGCCGTCGGCGACCGTCACCTGACCGGCGTGGAGCGAACGACCGATACCGACGCCTCCGCCGTGGTGGAGCGACACCCACGAGGCACCCGAGGAGGTGTTCAGCAGCGCGTTGAGCAGCGGCCAGTCGGCGATCGCATCGGAGCCGTCCTTCATCGCCTCGGTCTCGCGGTAGGGAGAGGCGACGGAGCCCGAGTCGAGGTGGTCGCGCCCGATCACGATGGGCGCCGAGAGCTCGCCCGAGGCGACCATCTCGTTGAACCGCAGCCCGGCGAGGTGGCGCTCCTTGTATCCGAGCCAGCAGATGCGGGCCGGCAGCCCTTCGAAGTGCACCTTCTCGCCGGCCTTCTCGAGCCAACGGTGCAGCGCGGTGTCGTCGGGGAACAGCTCGGCGATCGCCCGATCGGTCTTGGCGATGTCCTCGGGGTCGCCCGAGAGCGCCGCCCAGCGGAAGGGTCCGCGCCCCTCCTCGAACTGCGGCCGGATGTAGGCCGGCACGAATCCCGGGAACGCGAACGCGCGGTCGAAGCCACCGAGTTCCGCCTCCCGACGGATCGAGTTGCCGTAGTCGAAGACCGCGGCACCGGCGTCCTGGAACGCGACCATCGCGGCGACGTGCGCCGCCATCGACTCCCGCGAGCGCCGCGTGAACTCCTCGGCATCGCGCTCGGCCTCCGACTTCCACTCGGCCACGTCGATGCCGATGGGCAGATAGGCGAGCGGGTCGTGCGCGCTGGTCTGATCGGTCACGATGTCGATCGGCACACCACGGCGGTGCAGCTCGGGGAACACCTCGGCTGCATTGCCCACGACGCCCACCGAGAGCGCCTCCCCGGCATCCTTCGCCGCGAGGACGCGGGCCACGGCGGCGTCGAGATCGGTCGTGTACTCGTCGAGGTACCCGTGCTCGACGCGGCGGGCGAGGCGTGACTCGTCGACGTCGACGATCAGCACCACGCCGTCGTTCATCGTCACCGCGAGCGGCTGCGCGCCGCCCATGCCGCCGGCACCGCCGGTGAGGGTGAGGGTGCCGCGCAGCGAGTCGCGGCCGAGCGAGCGGGCCACGGCCGCGAACGTCTCGTAGGTCCCCTGCAGGATGCCCTGCGTGCCGATGTAGATCCACGAGCCGGCCGTCATCTGGCCGTACATGAGCAGACCCAGTTCCTCGAGCCGGCGGAACTCGGGCCACGTCGCCCAGTCGCCCACGAGGTTCGAGTTGGCGATGAGCACGCGCGGTGCCCACTCGTGCGTACGGAAGACCCCCACCGGCTTGCCCGACTGCACGAGCAGCGTCTCGTCGGGCTCGAGCTCGTCGAGGGTGCGCACGATCGCGTCGTACGCCTCCCAGCTGCGGGCGGCGCGGCCCGTGCCGCCGTAGACGACCAGGCTCTCGGGGTGCTCTGCCACCTCGGGGTCGAGGTTGTTCATCAGCATCCGCTTGGCGGCTTCGGCGCCCCAGCTCTTGGCGGTGCGCTGATTGCCGCGTGCCGCGCGCTCGGTGCGCGTCGTGTCGGTGAGGGTGGGCTTCTGGTCAGTCATTCGCGTGCTCCTGTGCGATGCGGGCGACGGCGCCGGACTGCACGAGCGCGGTCACGGCCTCCATGTCGGGAGAGAGGAATCGGTCGGGGCCGGGGCCGGCGGCGACCGTGCGCACGAGGTCGCGCACGGCACCGGTGGCCGGTCCTGCGTGGAGGGGGGCGCGCAGATCGAGGGCGCGGGCACCGGTGAGGATCTCGATCGCCAGCACCCGACCGAGGCCGTCGATGGCGCGGCGCAGCTTGCGCGCGGCCGCCCAGCCCATCGAGACGTGGTCCTCCTGCATCGCCGACGAGGGGATCGAATCGACGGATGCCGGAACCGCGAGCCGCTTCAGCTCCGACACGATGCCGGCCGCGGCGTACTGCGCGATCATGAGGCCCGAGTCGACGCCGACCTCGTCGGCGAGGAACGGCGGAAGACCGTGGTTGCGCGCCGGATCCAGCGCCCGGTCGGTGCGCCGCTCCGACACCGAGGCGACGTCGGCGACCGAGATCGCGAGGAAGTCGAGCACGGCGGCGACCGGCGCCCCGTGGAAGTTGCCGTTCGACTCGATCCGCCCGTCGACCGTGATGACCGGGTTGTCGATGACGCTGGCGAGCTCACGGCCGGCGATCGTCGCCGCATAGCCCGCGGTGTCGCGCGCGGCGCCGTGCACCTGCGGCGAGCAGCGCAGCGAGTACGCGTCCTGCACCCGGCCGTCCTCCGGACCCTTGTGGCTGTGCACGATGGGCGAGTCACGGAGGAACGCGCGCAGGTGCGACGCCGAGACGCCCTGTCCCGTCTGCGGACGCAGCGCCATGAGATCGGCGGCGAAGACGGCATCCGTGCCCAACTGCGACTCGATCGACATGGCCGCGGCGATGTCGGCGGTGAGGAGCAGACCCGCGAGGTCGTGGAGCGCGAGCACCAGCATCCCGAGCATCCCGTCGGTGCCGTTGATGAGGGCGAGGCCCTCCTTCTCGACGAGGGTCACCGGCTCGATGCTGGCGGCCGCCAGCGCCTCGGATGCCGGGACCAGCGCACCGTCGGGGGTGCGCACGTCGCCCTCGCCCATCGCCGCCAGTGCGATGTGGGCGAGCGGGGCGAGATCGCCCGAGCAGCCGAGGGATCCGTACTCGCGCACGACCGGCACGATCCCCGCGTTGAGCAGCGCGGCAAAGGTCTCGACGACGACGGGGCGCACGCCGGTGCGGCCCGAGGCGAGCGTCTGCAGTCGCAACAGCTGGAGGCAGCGCACGACCTCGGCTTCGACCTCGGCACCCGTTCCCGCCGCGTGCGAGCGGATGAGGCTGGCCTGCAGCTGCAGACGACGGTCGGGAGCGATGAACGTGGTGGCGAGTGCGCCGAACCCGGTCGAGACACCGTAGTGCGGGTGCGGATCGGCAGCCAGCCCGTCGATCACGGCGCGGGTCTCGGCGACGCGAGCGAGCGCGTCGGGGGAGATCACGACGGGGGCGCCGTGGCGGGCGACGGCGACGACATCGGCGGGAGCCAGCGGGGCGGTGCCGACGAGCACGGGGGCGAGTTCACTCATGTCTCGATTCCACACCCGAGGGGTCGCCCGTGACAGCGGATCATGACATCCTGTGTCTGTGATCCCAGACAGATCGGATGCCGTGGCCGACACTCCCCTGCAGGTGCCGGCGGCCGAGCACACGCTGCGCATCCTCCGGTATCTGGCGGGGCGGCCCGCGCCGGTCGCCGCGTCGGCGATCGCACGCGAACTCGCGCTCCCGCGGTCGACCGTCTACCACCTGCTCCGCACCCTGGCGCTGCACGGCTTCGTGGTGCACCTGCGCGAGGACCGTCGCTGGGGCCTCGGCACCTCCGCGTTCGAGCTCGCCGGCGGCTACGCGAGACAGCAGCCGCTCGCCCGGCTGGGGCGTCCGCTCGTGGCAGCCCTCTCGGACCGCCTGGGCGAGAGCGCGCACCTCGCCGTGATGAGTGGGGGCGACGTGCTGTACATCGTCGAAGAGCGCGCGCCGCGGCGGCCGGCACTCGTCACGGACGTCGGCGTGCGGCTGCCCGCGCATCTCACCGCGAGCGGGCGGGCCATGCTGGCCGCGCTCCCCCGCGAGCAGGTGCGCGCGCTTTATCCGAGCGCCTCGGCATTCCCCGACCGCACCGGCGTCGGTCCGCGGAACCCCCGCGAGCTCCGTGAGGTGCTCCGCGACGTGCACACGCGCGGATACGCCACCGAAGACAGCGAGGTCGCCGACGGGCTGCGCTCCGTCGGCGCCGTGGTGCGCGATCACAACGGGTGGCCGGTGGCCGCGGTCGCCGTCACCTGGGCAGGGAACGACGTCACGGAGACGCAATTGGCGGATGCGGTACGCAGCACCGCCTCGGTGCTCGAAGCGCGTCTGGCGCACTGATCGCGCGCGCACACTGAACATGTGCACGGTGCACGTGCGCGCGTGATCGCGTGTACGTGCCCGTAAAACGAAAAAGAGCCACCCAGCGTTGGGTGGCTCTTTTTCTTAAAAGAAGTCCGGCGGTGTCCTACTCTCCCACAGGGTCCCCCCTGCAGTACC
>NZ_JBQEPJ010000003.1:0-104821 GCF_052045715.1 Microbacterium sp. 22179
CTCAAGGATCGGATGCTCCCACGACCCAGTCATCACAACCAGGCCCGAAGGGCAAATTCTCTATCTTACTGATCTCGTTCCTGTTGTCAAATCGCGTTTCGGCGACTCGCTCATCGGAATGAGGCAGTTCCTTCATCCAGAACACTCAGAAGAGTTGATGTGGATTCGGGGGGTGGTTCTCCGCTTGAGGGGGGTGAGGCTCTCGGCCTTTCCGCTTCCCTGTGGGGCGAACAGGTAATAACTTACGTGGATTCCGGGGGTCGGGCAAATCCGGCCCGTCCGCCGGGCGTGTCGTCCCGATTTTCCGCGGAACGGCGGTCACCAGGCGGTCCACGCCGCCCAGAGCCGCGCATAGGGTCCCGGCGTCTCGACGAGGTCGGCGTGCGTTCCCGACTGCACGATCCGCCCGTCCTCCATCACCAGGATGCGGTCTGCGGTCACCGCCTGGGTGAGCCGGTGCGCGATCACGATCCCCGTGCGCGCACCGATCGCCCGGGCCGCCGCGTCGTCGAGGATCTCGGCGTCCGCCGACCCCGCCTCCGCCGTCGCCTCATCGAGGATCACGACCGAGGCATCCGACAATGCCACCCGCACCAGCGCCAGGTGCTGCGCCTGCCCCGGGGGGAGCGGATGCCCCGACTCCCCCACCGGAGTGTCGAGTCCCTCGGGCAGGCGGTGGATCCAGTGCGCGTCCAGCGCGTCGATGACCGTGAGCATCCGCTCCTCGTCGGCATCCGCGAACAGCCCCAGGTCGTCGCGCACAGTGCCCGCGAACACATGGGGCTCCTGGCTCAGCATGATCACGGCATCCTGCAGGTCGTGCGGGTGCCACTCCCCGATCGCACGGCCGTCGTGGCGGACGTCTCCCCCGCCCACGGGGAGCGCACCCGCGAGCACACGGGCGAGCGTCGTCTTGCCCGCACCGCTCGCCCCGACCACCGCGATCCTCTCGCCCGCCGATGCGCGCAGGGAGACACCGGCGAGGTCGTCACGATCGGGACGATGTCCGAAGCGCAGCCCCTCGACGTCGATCGCTCCGCGACGGGCGGGTCTCTCCTGCGTACGCGGCGCGGGAGAGGGGAGGCCGATCACTCCGAACAGGCGCGCGAGGCTGGCGCCGGCATCCTGCAGGTCGTCGATCCGGTAGAGCAGGCTGCTCATCGGTCCGAAGAGCCCGAGAAAGTAGAGCGCGGCGGCGGTCGCGGCGCCCAGCTCGACCAGACCGCCCGCGACGAGGAAGTACCCCGTCACCAGCACGGCCGCGAGCCCCAGGAACTCGGCCCCGTTGAGGAAGACGTTGAAGTCGTTGCGCACCCGCGTCGCGCGCACCTCGAGCCCGATCGCCTGCTCGCTGGCCTCGGCGATCCCGGCCAGGTGCCTCTCCTCGGTGCGCAGCGCGACGACGGTGTCGACGCCGCGCACCGCCTCGATCGTGCGCTGCCCCCGCTCGGCCACCACCGTGCGGTGCGCGCGATAGATCGGAGCGGACCGGCGCAGGAACCAGCGCAGTGCGAAGAACTGCACCGGCGCGGCGCACAGCGCCGCCAGTGCGAAGCGCGCGTCGAGCGCCCCCAAGCCGATCAGGCTCAGCACGATCCCGAAGACCGCGGTCAGGAAGGCGGGCAACGCCCCCTCGACGACCTCGCCCACCGCGCGCACGTCGCCCGAGAGACGCGCCACCAGGTCGCCGGTCCCCGCCGCCTCGATCCGCGACGTCGGTTGGGCGAGAGCGGTGCGGAACGCCGACTCACGCACCTCCCGGATCGTGCCCTGCCCCAGCCGGGCCAGCAGCACGCGCCCCACCCACGTGAGCACGGCCGCCGACACCACGGATGCCGCGAGCACCAGTCCGAAGGGCAGCAGCCCTGTGCCGCCCGCCACGATGTCGTCGACCATGAGCCCGATCACCCACGGGGCGACGAGCGCCGCCCCGACGCCCGCGAACAGGGTCACGAGCGCGAGGAGCACGAGACCCCGTCGATGCCCGAGCGCCGTGAGGAGTCCGCGCGCGGTGTCGCGGCGGCTCGCGACCGGCAGCTTCTCGTCGCTCATGCGTCGTCCCTCCGGTCGCGGTCGTCCCGCAGATCGAGATCGTCCCGCGGATTGCGGTCGTCCCGCGGATCGGGGTCTTCCCTCAGATCGTGCACGCGCGCGCACGCCGCGAGCAGCGAGGCGCGGTCGGTGAGCAGCAGGATCGTGCGCCCGTCACGGGCGAGACCTTCGGCGACCTGCGCCTCGGTGATCGGATCGATCGCGGTGGTCGGCTCGTGCAGCACCAGCAGGGGCTGCGGTTGGTGCAGGGCCCGGGCGAGCAGAAGGCGCTGACGCTGACCGCCCGAGAGCCGCAGGCCGCGCTCGCCCACGCGCTCGTCGAGACCGTCGGGCAGCCGGCGCAGCACCTCGTCGAACGCGGATGCCTCGAGGTGCGCGACGTCGATCGGATCGGCGATGTTCTCGGCCGCCGTGCCGCTGAACACCGCGGCGTCGTGCGGCGGGGCGAACACCCGGGATCGGAGACCCTCGGCACCGAGGCGGGCGGCATCCGTTCCGGTCAGCAGCAGCTCGCCGACCTCGGGCTCGCGCTGCCCGCCGAACAGACGCGCGAGATCGACGATCCTCGCCGGGTCTGCGCGAATCCCCGTGAGCTCGCCCGCGCGGATCTCGATCGGGCGCCCGCCGACATCGAGGCGCGCGACCACTCCGCCCGCGGCCACCCCACCTGCGGCCGCGGCGACGGCCTCCGTCACCGGCATCCGCTCGACGGCATCCGCGGCATCCGCTCCCACCTCGGCGGCATCCATTCCCGCCTCGGCGGCATCCATTCCCGCTTCGGCGGTGAACTCGGCGATGCGCGTCGCCGACCCGTGCTTGCTCGCGATCTGCGCCGGCAGATAGCCGAGCGCCTGCAGAGGTCCGCGGATCGTCTGCGCGAGCCCCATCGCCGTGACGAATCCGCCGACCGTGATCGCGCCCTCCAGCGCGAGCCAGCCGCCGAGCATCGCGATGCCGGTGAAGGCGAGACCGCTCACCAGCAGGTTCAGTGCGGTGAGCCCGGCCGTCGCCTTCTCGGCGCGATAGGCGGCCTCGGCCGCGACCGCGCTCTCGGCGACGTAGCGCTCGGCCGCTCGGGGAGACCCGCCCAGGGCGCCGAGCACCCGCAGGCCGGTCGCGAAGTCGGTGCTCACCGCGTCGAGCCGCGCGGCCTGCTTCTGCGCCGCGTATCCGCGACGGCGCAGGCCCCCGCTCACGGCGTGCACGACGAACGCCTGCACGAGCGTGCCGATCACGACGGCGATCGCGAGCGGCCAGGCGATGACGAGCAGCGTGATGCAGGCGACGAGCACCGCCGTCGCCGCGGCCGCCTGCTCGGCGATCACCCAGAAGAACCCGGCCGTCTGCCCGGCATCCGACGACGAGATCGTCAGCACCTCGCCCGCCGGGCGCCGCACGCGACGGCGCAGCGCGAGCCCGAGCACCCCCTGCCGCAGCGCGTGCTCGCCGCGCGCGTAGACGACGGTGGCGGAGCGATCACCCACCTGCCACGCGCAGATCAGTACCGCGAACACGGCGACGAGGAACACCAGCGCCCACCCGAGCGCGACCGGGTCGTGCGGCGCGATGGCCCGGTCGATCACGACGCCCACCGCGACGGGCACCATGACCTCGGCGAGTTGATGCCCGCAGAAACCCGCGATCGAGAGCGCCGCGCGCAGCCGACGCCCGCGCCCCCACACTCCCTCGCGGAACGCCCGTCCCACGGTCGTCGGAGCAGGATTCGGCGCGTGGTTCGGCGCAGGGCGGGGCATCGGGACTCCAGGAATTAGGGGCGCTCTTCACGCTAGCGAGGGCGGGTGTCGCCCAGCGGACAAGTGCTGTCGGCCACCGGACCGGTTCGCGGGGCCGGGGATTCCCGCCTCGGTCACGGCGTCGATCCGGGCGTGCGTCGCCGCGCGGAGTACTGCCACACTGGTGCGCGGAGAGGGAGTCCCATGAGCGCGCACGACCACGAACCAGAACCGGCACGCCCCGCGAAGGCGCGTCGTCCGTGGCGGCGGACGAGGATCGCCGTCGCCTGCGTCGTCGGGGTGGCCGCGGTCGTGGCGATCGTCGGCTCGCTCACGCCGTGGCCGTCGGCCATGATCATCCGCGCCGTGTTCACCAAGGGCGGTGACGAGACAGCGGCGGAGATGGAGAAGCACGTGCCCGACGTCGAGCTCACCGAGCAGCTCGACGTCGCCTACGGGGACCGGGGTGCCGACACGACCCTGGACGTCTTCTCGCCGGCATCCGCCACCGGCCCGCTGCCCACGGTCGTCTGGATTCACGGCGGCGCCTGGATCTCGGGCGCGAAGGAGAACGTCGATCCGTACCTGCGCATCCTCGCCGCCGAGGGCTACACGACGATCGGCGTGAACTACACGATCGGCCCCGAGGGCGTGTACCCGCTCGCGGTGAACCAGCTCAACGAGGCGCTCGCCTACATCGACGAGCATGCCGCCGAGCTGGGCGTCGATCCCACGCGGATCGTGCTCGCCGGGGACTCCGCCGGTGCCCAGCTCGCCAGCCAGATGGCCACGCTCATCACGAGCCCCGACTACGCCGAGATCATGGACATCACTCCGTCGATCGAGGCCTCGCAACTGGTCGCGACCGTGCTCAACTGCGGCGTCTACGACCTGTCGGCGCTCGCGCAGCTCGACGGGATCGCCGGCTGGGGCTTCAAGTCGGCGATGTGGGCGTACTCCGGCACCAAGACCTGGGCGGAGGACTCGACGGGCGCGACGATGTCGACCGTGGACTGGGTGACCGCGGACTTCCCCGCGACCTACATCTCGGGCGGCAACGGTGACGGCCTCACCTGGCTGCAGTCGATCCCGATGGCGAAGCGCCTCGACGAGGTGGGGGTCGAGGTGACGACGCTCTTCTGGCCGGCACCGCACGAGCCGGCGCTCCCCCACGAGTACCAGTTCCACCTCGACCTGCCGGATGCCCGGACCGCCCTGCAGAAGACCATCGACTTCCTGGACGCGCACACGAGTCGCTGAGGCGCGCTGTCAGGCCATGGTGTCGAGGATGCCGACGAGGTCTTCGAAGGTCGTGAGCGGGTTGAGGATCGCGAAGCGCGTGTTCGGGCGGCCCTTGTGCGAGCTCGGCACGACGAAGGCGCGCTGCGAGTCGAGCAGGGCGGCCGACCAGCGGTCGTAGTCGACGCGTTCCCAGCCGTCACGCTCGAACACGACGACCGACAGCTGCGGATCGCGCACGAGCCGGAGCCCGGGGCGTGCCGCGATCTCGTCGGCGATGCGGCGGGTGAGCGCCATCGTCGCCCCGACCGCGTCGCGGTAGGACGTGACGCCGTACGTCGCGAGCGAGAACCAGAGCGGCAGGCCGCGGGGGCGCCGGGTGAGCTGGATCGAGTAGTCGGACGGGCTGAAGTCGTCGCCGTCGGTGAGCGTATCGAGGTACTCGGCGTGCTGGGTGTGCGCGCGGCGTCCCGCCTCCGGATCGCGGTAGATCAGGGCGCAGCAGTCGAACGGCGCGAACAGCCACTTGTGCGGATCGACGATCACCGAGTCCGCGCGCTCCACCCCGGCGAAGATGTGCCGCGCCTCGGGCGACAGCATCGCGGTGAGTCCGTACGCGCCGTCGATGTGCAGCCAGAACTCGAACTCGTCCTTCAGAGCAGCGATGCCGGCGATGTCGTCGACGATGCCGAAGTTCGTCGATCCCCCGGTCGCGACGACCGCGCAGATCTCGTCACCGTGTTCGGCGAGGGCGTCGCGCACGGCATCCGCGCGGAGAACGCCGTCGTCGCCCGCCGGCACGAGCAGCACGTCGGCATCCATCACCCGCGCGGCCGACTTGTTCGAGGAGTGCGCCTCGACGCTGCAGACGATCTTCCACCGCGACGGGAGCTGCTTGCCCGCGTCGAGGAGCCGCGCCTTGGCGGCCTCGCGCGCGGCGACCAGCGCCGACAGGTTGCCGATCGTGCCGCCCTGCACGAAGACCCCGCCCGCGGTGTCGGGAAGCCCGAACTCCTTCGCCAGGAACGAGAGCACCTCGTTCTCGGCGTGCACGGCGCCCGCTCCCTCGAGCCAGCTGCCGCCGTAGAGACCGGATGCCGACACCACCAGGTCGAACGCGATCGCCGCCATGGTCGGCGCGGTGGGGATGAACGACAGGTACAGCGGATGACTCGTGGTCAGGCACGCCGGCGCGAGGATGTGCTCGAACACGCTGAGCGCCCGGTTGGCCCCCAGTCCCGCGTCGGTGATCGTGGCCCCGACGAGCCGGTTGAGCTCGGCCTCGCTCTGCGGCTTGTCGAGCGGCACGTCGGCCGCCAGCATCCGCCGTCGGGAGTAGTCGAGCACCGCGTCGACGATGGCCGTCGACTCGGCCGAGGCGGCGTGCATGCGCACAGCATCCATGGGGCGTTCCTTACTTCGCGGAGGAGGGAGCGGACGCCGGGGCGTCGAGCGGGTTCGGGGTGAGCGGGTTCGGGGTGAGCGGGTTCGGGATGAGCGTGTTCGGGGTGAGGGGATCCGGGGCATCGTCGCGCGGATCGAGCACGACGGCGAGCGTGCGCCGGGCGAGGGCGGCGCGATCGTGCGGCGCCCACTTCACCAACGAGTGCGCGTTCATGCCGTCGATCATCGCGAGCAGCAACCAGGCCGCCGTCTCGGTGCGGGTCGCCGAGATCTCGCCCGAGGCGACGGCATGGGCGAGATGCGTCTCGAGGGCGCTCTGCCAGAGGTCCATCTCGGAGCGCACGCGCGCGGCGAGCGCCTCGTTGCGCGCGCCCAGCGCCCACGCCTGCACCCACACGAGGGTCACGTCGTCGCGACGGCCGTCGAGCAGCGTCTCGGTCATGTGCAGCAGGTTGTCGCGCACGGTCGCGCCGGGGTCGAACGACGCCATCACCTCGTCGCGCTCGGCCGCCACGATCTCGCCGAAGACATCGGCGAGGAAGGCGTCCATGCCCGGGCGGTAGTGCGCGACGAGAGCCGGGGTGACACCCACGCGGGCGGCGACGGCACGGAGGGTGAGAGCCTCCAGCCCGCTCTCGCGGGCGAGCCCGACGGCCCCCTCGAGGATCGAGCGGTCGCGCTCTTCGGGAGGGAGGCGCCGGTGGCCGGAGACTCTTGACGTCGTGTTCATCACGGGTTACCGTAGCACCTGTTGATCGCATGTTCAATAACCACTCCACCGCGAGGAGACACCGATGGCCTGGCGCATGCCCGCAGAGACCGCACGCCACGATCGCACCTGGATGGCCTTCCCCGTCGAGGGCCAGACGCTCGGCGAGAGCGCGGCCGAGCGCGCCGAGGGGTACGCGACGTGGACGGCGGTGGCGCACGCGGTCGCCGAGTTCGAGCCGGTCACGATGCTGGTCGATCCGCGCGAGCTCGCGCGGGCGAGACGGATGCTGGGAGCGGGTGTCGAGATCGTGGAGGCGCCGGTCGACGAGTTCTGGATGCGCGACTCCGGACCGACCTTCGTGATCGACGACGACCGGCCCGAGGCGCTCGGCGCGGTCGACTGGATCTTCAACGGCTGGGGCGACCCGGAGTGGGCCGACTGGGCGGCGGCCGCGCAGCACGCCCGCATCATCGCACGCGGCGTCGACGCCGAGCTCGTGAGCTCGACCCTCGTGAACGAGGGCGGCGGGATCCACGTCGACGGCCAGGGCACCGTGCTGCTCACCGAGACCGTGCAGCTCGACCCGCGCCGCAATCCCTACGCCGACCGGCAGCGCGTCGAGGCCGAGATGCTGCGCACGATCGGGGCGACCAAGGCGGTCTGGCTGCCGCGCGGGCTCACTCGCGACTACGACGACTTCGGCACCAACGGGCACGTCGATATCGTGGCGACGATCGTCTCGCCCGGGCGCCTGCTGCTGCACGCGCAGAACGACACCGCGCACCCCGACCACGCGGTGACGCGCGAGCTGCGGGCGCACCTCGCCGAGCAGACGGATGCCGCCGGCCGCAGCTTCGAGGTGATCGATCTCCCCGCGCCCTCCACGCTGCGCGACGACGAGGGCTTCGTGGACTGGAGCTATGTCAACCATCTGGTGACGAACGACGGCGTGGTCGCCTGCGGGTTCGGAGACGAGCGGGCAGATGCCGTGGCGCGCGAGATCCTCGCCGAGGCGTATCCCGGCCGACGCGTCGTGACCGTCGATGCACGACCGCTGTTCGACCGCGGGGGCGGCATCCACTGCATCACGCAGCAGCAGCCCGCGCTCGGGCAGTCCTCACCCACGGGCGCACTCGCATGATCGATGTCGTCGAGGCGTCGATCGCCGACCTGCGGCGCGCCCTCGACGAGGGAGCCGCGACGGCGGTCGACCTCGTCGACGCCTATCTCGCCCGCATCGACGCCTATGACGGCCCGGGCACGCCCACCGCATTGAACGCGGTCGTCGTGCGCAACCCGGAGGCCCGTGCCGAGGCGGAGGCATCCGACGAGCGTCGGGCGCGCGGCGAGACCCTCGGCCCGCTCGACGGCATCCCCTACACGGCCAAGGACAGCTACCTCGTGCGCGGGCTCACCGCCGCCGCCGGCAGTCCGGCCTTCGCGCGGCTCGTCGCCCAGCGCGACGCGTTCACCATCGAGCGGCTGCGGGCCGGCGGGGCCATCTGCCTCGGACTCACCAACATGCCGCCGATGGCGAACGGCGGCATGCAGCGCGGGGTCTACGGACGCGCCGAGAGTCCGTACAGCGCGCAGTGGCTCACCGCTCCCTTCGCCTCCGGATCGTCGAACGGCTCGGGCACCGCGACCGCCGCGAGCTTCGCCGCGTTCGGCCTGGCCGAGGAGACCTGGTCGAGCGGTCGAGGCCCGGCGACGAACAACGCCCTCTGCGCGTACACGCCCTCGCGCGGCGTGATCTCGGTGCGCGGCAACTGGCCCCTCGTGCCCACGATGGACGTGGTGGTGCCGCACGCTCGCACGATGGCCGATCTGCTCGAGGTGCTCGACGTCATCGTCGCCGATGACGCCGAGACGCGCGGAGACTTCTGGCGCACGCAGCCGTGGGTGCCGATCCCGGCCGCCTCCGCGGTGCGTCCCGCCTCCTATCCGGCGCTCGCCACGACCGGCACGCTCGCCGCGACCGGCACGCCCCCTTCCGACCGCGCGAACCCCCTCGCCGGTATCCGGCTCGGCATCCCGCGCATGTACATCGACGCCGATCCCGACGCGGGCACCGCCGCGCACCCCGGGGTCGGCGGGCCGACCGGTCGGCGCATCGACACCCGCCCCTCGGTCCTCACTCGCTGGGCGGCAGCGCGCCGCGACCTCGAGGCGGCGGGGGCGACCGTGGTCGAGGTCGACTTCCCCGTGGTGTCGAACTACGAGGGCGACCGCCCCGGCGCCCCGACGATCGCGACGCGCGGGCTCGTCTCGCCCGCCTACCTGCACCGCGAGATCGTCGATCTCTCGGCGTGGGCGTGGGAGGACTTCTTGCGAGCCAACGGCGACCCCGCCCTCGACTCACTGACCGGCATCGACGGATCCACGATCTTCCCGCACCCGGACGGCGCGCTGCCCGACCGCTACACCGGCTTCGACGACGACATCGCCGAGTACCCCGACTGGGTGCGGGCGCATCCCGACACCGGCCCCGACGACATGCCCGAGCTGCCCGAGGGTCTCCGCGGGCTCGAGGAGACCCGGCACCGCGATCTCGAGCAGTGGATGGACGGCCTCGGCCTCGACGCCGTCGTCTTCCCCGCCGTCGCCGACCTCGGCGCCGCCGACATGGACGTCGACCCGGCATCCGCCGACCTCGGCTGGCGCAACGGCACCTGGATCGCGAACGGCAACCTCGCCATCCGTCACCTCGGCATCCCGACGGTCACGTTGCCGATGGGGCTCCTCGACGACATCGGCATGCCGATCGGACTCACCTTCGCCGGCCGCGCCTACGACGACGCGCGCCTGCTGCGGCTCGCGGCGGCGTTCGAGGCATCCGGAGCACCCGGCGAGCGCCGCACGCCCCCGCCGCGCACACCCGCGCTCTGAACGGCGGACCACCGCAGGAGCTAGGGGCCCCTCACTCCCAGGTGTGCACCGGCTCCCCGGCCCGGGCGAGCTCGAGGTAGTCGCGGAGCATGCCGTGCAGCGCCTCCGCCCGGGTCTGCCCCGCGCGCTCCCGCGCCGCGACGCTGCCCCGCTGCCACGTCGCCCCGTTGCGCCCGGTCACGCAGCGCTGCTCGATGATGCCGAGGTACCGATCGCGTGCCGCCGGGTCGACACCGTACGCGTCGAGCCCCTCGGCGGCCATCGGCAGCAGTCGCCGCAGCACGAGCTCGCGCGCGCCGACCCAGCCCACCTCGGGCCAGTAGAGTCGCGCCTCGATCCCGTCGCGCGCGCCCGCCCGCAGGTTCTCGGCCGCGGCATCGAAGCTCATCTGCGTCCACAGCGGACGATCGGCTTCGGCGAGCGTGCGCACGAGACCGTAATAGAAGGCCGTGTCGGCGAGCACGTCCACGACCGTCGGGCCCGCCGGCAGCACGCGGTTCTCGACGCGCAGGTGGGCGGTGCCGTCGACCGTGTCGTAGATGGGTCGGTTCCAGCGGTACACCGTGCCGTTGTGCATGCGCAGCTCGGCGAGGGAGGGCGCGCGGCCGGCGGCGAGTTCCGCGAAGGGGTCCTCGTCGGTGACCGCCGGCAGCAGCGCCGGGAAGTACCGTGAGTTCTCCTCGAAGAGGTCGAAGATCGAGGTGACCCAGCGCTCCCCGAACCACACGCGCGGACGCACGCCCTGATTCTTCAGCTCCTGCGAGCGGGTGTCGGTGGCCTGCTCGAACATCGGGATGCGGGTCTCGTGCCACAGCGCGCGTCCCGCGAAGAACGGGGAGTTGGCGGCGAGCGCGACCTGCACCCCGGCCATGGCCTGCGCCGCGTTCCAGTACGGCGCGAAGGAGTCCGGCTCGACCTGCAGGTGCAACTGCACCGAGGTGCAGGCGGCCTCGGGAAGGATCGTGTCGGTCACGATGTCGAGGCTCTCGCGGGGGCTGCCCGGCAGCGGTACGCCGTCCAGCTTCAGTTCGATGTCCTCCCCGCGCGCGGCGAGCACCTGCTGGCCGAGCAGGCTGTAGCGCGGATCCTCCGAGATCCAGCGCTCGGTGAAGTGGTGCTCGTCGAGTGTGGGCAGCATCCCGATCATCGCGATCGCATTGCCGGTCGCCGCCTGCACCCGGGCATCCGCCTCGTCGATGGCGTTGCGCAGCGACGTCTCGAGATCGCGCGTGCGCCCTCCGCCGATCGGGCGCGGCGCGACGTTGACCTCGATGTTGAACCGACCGAGTTCGGTCTGGAACGCGGGGCTGGCGATCGCTTCCAGCGCCGCCTCGTTGGCCATGGCCGGATCCCCGGCGGGGTCGACGAGGTTGAGCTCGATCTCGAGGCCGAGCTGAGGCAGCGCTCCGTCGAAGCGTCCATCGGCGAGCATCTCGGCGAGCGCGTCGAGGCACTGCTCGGTCTTGGCGCGGAACTTCGTACGGTCCTGGCGCGTGAAACTGCGCGCGTCGATGCGGTCACCCATCCCTCGACGGTAGCGGCCGTACGCGAATCACCCCGACCCCTTGACATTTCATCATTGTGACGAACGGCACATCCGTTATATGTTTGCCCCATGAGCGTCGAGAGCCCGAATCCCGAGAGCAGCCCCGCCACGCAGGCCACCCCCGCCGAGAACGCCTCCGCCGAGAACACGCGTGCGCTCGAGGGCGGGATCGTGACCGACCTCGAAGGCAAGATGACCTACGGCTCGTACCTCGCGCTCGACCAACTGCTCACGGCGCAGCGCCCGGTGAGCGCCCCCGAGCACCACGACGAGATGCTGTTCATCATCCAGCACCAGACCACCGAGCTGTGGCTCAAGCAGCTGCTGCACGAGCTCTCCTCGGCGCGCGAGCTCCTCGCCCGCGACGACCTGCGCGAAGCCCTCAAGCGCATCGCCCGGGTCAAGCGCATCCAGGACGTCATGACCCAGCAGTGGGCGGTGCTCGCGACCCTCACCCCCACCGAGTACGCGCAGTTCCGCGGCGCGTTGGGCAACTCCTCGGGCTTCCAGTCGGTGCAGTACCGTGCGGTCGAGTTCGCCCTCGGCAACAAGAACGAGAAGATGCTCGGCGTCTTCCGCGATCACCCCGCCAACCTCGCGCTGCTCACCGCCGAGTGGGAGAAGCCCACCCTGTACGACGAGTTCCTGCGCTTCGCCGCCCGTCGCGGGCTGCCGATCCCCGCCGAGATCCTCGACCGCGACGTGCGGGAGCCCTACCGGATGACGCCCGAGCTCGTGCCCGCGATCCGTGAGATCTACCAGGACCCGAGCCGGTACTGGGACCTCTACGAGGCGTGCGAAGACCTCGTCGACCTCGAGGACAACTTCCAGTTCTGGCGCTTCCGCCACCTCAAGACCGTGGCCCGCACGATCGGCATGAAGGTCGGCACCGGCGGATCCAGCGGCGTCGGTTTCCTGCAGCGCGCGCTCGATCTGACCTTCTTCCCCGAGCTCTACGCCGTGCGCACCGAGATCGGCAGCTGATGAGGGCGGCGACCTTCTTCGACGGCGAGGAATGGCGCGAGGGCGTGATCGACGTGCTCGACGGACGGATGCTCGTGCGCGATGCGACCCCGGCCGACCACCTCCCCCGCCTCGACGGCGTCGTGACGGGCCGGTTCACCGACCACCACGTGCATCTGCAGCTCGTTGACACGACGGGCCTCGCCACCTCGACGCTCGGCCGCGTCATCGACCTCGGGGCGAACGTGACCGAGATCGCACGGCTCGGCGAGACGCTCGCCCCCGTGCGTCTCGACTACGCCGGCGCCTTCCTCACGGCCCCGGGCGGCTACCCCTCCGACCGCGCGTGGGCCCCGGCCGGCTCGGTGCGCGAGATCAACGACGCGACGCAGGCCGCCGAGGCGGTGGACGAGATGGCGGATGCCGGTGCCCGGTGCCTCAAGATCGCCAACAACACGACCGCGGGGCCGGTGTTCGGCGACGAGCTCATCCGCACGATCGTCGACCTGGCCGCCGCCCACGGCCTCACCGTCACCGCTCACGCGGAGGGACCGGGCGAGGCGCAGCGCCTCGCGCGACTCGGCGTCGCGCGCCTCGCGCATGCTCCCTTCACCGAGGTGCTCGATGACGACGAGATCGCCGCGCAGGCGGCATCCGTCGCGTGGATCTCGACGCTCGCCGTGCACGACGACGCGACCCGCGCGGTCGCGGTCGGGAACGTGCGACGCTTCCATGCCGCCGGGGGCGCGGTGCTCTACGGCACCGACATGGGCAACGGCCCGACACCCGTCGGTCTGAACCCGGGCGAGATCGCGGCGCTCCGCGACGCCGGTCTCGACGACGACGCCCTGCTGCGGGCGCTGGCACCGCTCGACCCGCGCGGCCCCGGCGCCCGACCGCTCGTCATTCCCGGAGCGCCCGGCACCTCCCCCGACCCGCTCCGCGCCCGCCCCCTCCTCCCCGAAGACCTGAAGGTGTGACATGACCGACCTCCACGACTCCGCCGTTCTCGACTCCGCCCTTCTCGAGCACGCCCGCGCCCTCGACGCCGCCGATCCGCTCTCGGCGCACCTCGACGCCTTCGCCGATGCCCCGGGCGTCGACGCCTACCTCGACGGGAACTCGCTCGGCCGCCCCCTGCGCGACATCCCGGAGCGGCTCGCGGCCTTCGTGCGCGAGGACTGGGGCACGCGCCTCATCCGGTCGTGGGACGAGCAATGGATGGCACTGCCGATGGAGCTCGGCGACCGCATCGGCCGCGTCGCGCTGGGCGCGGCATCCGGTCAGACCGTCGTCGCCGACTCGACCAGCGTGCTCATCTACAAGCTGATGCGCGCCGCGGCCGCCGCCGACCCGACCCGCACCGAGCTCGTGATCGAGGCGGGCAACTTCCCCACCGACCGATTCCTCGCCGAGGGCGTCGCCGCCGAGACCGGCATGACGCTGCGCTGGATCGAGCCCGACCCCGTGCTCGGCGTGAGCGTCGCCGACGTCGTCGCCGTCGTGTCGGAGCGCACCGCGCTCGTCTCGCTCAGCCACGTCGACTACCGCTCCGGCGCGTTGGCCGACATGCCCGCGATCACGGATGCCGTGCACGCCTCGGGCGCGCTCATGATGTGGGACCTCTGCCACTCGGCGGGCGTCGTTCCGATGCACCTCGACGCGTGGGGCGTCGACATGGCGGTCGGCTGCACCTACAAGTACCTGAACGGCGGCCCGGGATCCCCGGCATTCGCCTATCTCAACCGTGCACACCAGGGCACGCTGCGCCAGCCGATCCAGGGCTGGTGGAGCGCCGCCGACATCTTCGCCATGGGGCCGGAGTACGTGCCCGCCGGCGACATCCGCCAGCTGCTCAGCGGCACGCCGCCGGTCACCTCGATGCTGGCGATGCAGGGGATGCTCGACCTGATCGAGGAGTCCGGCATCGATGCGGTGCGCGCGAAGTCCCGCTCGCTGACCGACCTCGCGGTGCGCGCGTTCGACGAGCAGCTCGCCCCGCTCGGCGTGCGGCTGCTCAGCCCGCGCGACGCCGACCTGCGCGGCGGGCACGTCACGATCGGGCACCCCGACTTCCGGGAGGTCACGCAGAAGCTCTGGGCGGAGGGCGTCATCCCCGACTTCCGGTTCCCCGACGGCATCCGCCTGGGCCTGTCCCCGCTGAGCACCTCGCACGTCGAGACCGTGACCGGCGTGCTGGCGGTGCGCGACGCGCTGCGCGCATGACGGTGACGGCGGAGGGCGCGGGGGCGGCGGCATCCGTCGTCGACGACATCGACGCGCGCCCCGGCAGCACGGCGTCGCTGCTGCGCACGGTCGTGGGCCTGTTCCTGCGCCCGCTCGGCTGGATCTCGACGGCCGATCTCGTCTCGCTCGCCGGTGATCTCGGGATCGAAGCCGCGCAGGCCCGCACCGGCATCGCGCGCCTCAAGCAGAAGGGCCTGCTGCTGGCCGAGCGGCGCGACGCCGTCGGGTACCGCCTGAACCCGGCCGCTCTGGCGATGCTGCAGCGCGGCGATCGGCGCATCTTCGCGATGCGGCAGATGACGGATGCCGATCCCTGGTGCCTCGTGTCGTTCTCGATCCCCGAGACCGAGCGGGCGGTGCGGCATCAGCTGCGCCGTCGCCTGCACTGGATCGGCGCGGGGGTCGTGTCCTCCGCCCTGTGGATCTGCCCCGGGCACCTGCAGGACGAGGTGCGGCAGATCGTCGACGAGGTCGGGGCGCGGGCGTGGGTCACACTCTTCCCCGCCGGGATGCCGGTGACCGATCGCACGCCGGCCGAATCGGCGGCCTCCTGGTGGGATCTCGACGCGCTCGCCGACGAGCACCACCGGTTCCAGGAGTCGCTCACGACGCTGCCCGCCGAGCCGTTCGCCGCGTACGTCCATCTGCTCGACCGCTGGCGCACACTCCCCTACCTCGACCCGGGCCTGCCCCCGTCGATGCTGCCCGCCGACTGGCCGGGTACCCGCAGCTTCGCCGAGTTCGCCTGGCTGTCGGACACGCTCGAGGGCCCGGCCATGGCGCACGTGCGCGCGGTCACCGGGGGCTGACGGAGGGTCTCGCACGAGACGGGCTCAGCGCCCCGGCGACTCCGGCGGCGGGGCCGTCGTCCCGCGCACGACCAGTCGGGTCGGCAGGGTCACGTGGAGCTCGTCGAGCTGCTCGCCGGCGAGCAGCGAGAACACCATCTCGGCCGCGACCGAGCCGAGTCGGCGCATCGGCTGCTGGATCGTCGTCAGCGGCTGTGCGCGTCGCGACGCCTCGGGCACGTCGTCGAAGCCGATCACGGAGAGATCCTCGGGCACCCGGATGCCCATCTCGCGGGCGACGTCGATCACGGCGATCGCCGAGAGGTCGTTCGCGGCGAACACGGCCGTCGGGCGATCCGGGCCGGCGAGCAGCACGCGCGCCGAGTCCCGGGTGGTCTGCCACTCGTAGAGGCCGGGACGGATGAGGTCGGGGTCGACGGGCAGGCCGGCATCGCGAAGCGCGCGTCGATAGCCGGCGTCGCGCAGGCCCGCGGAGCGCAGGTCGGGGCGCCCGCCGAGGAAGCTGATGCGACGGTGACCGAGCTCGAGCAGATGACGCGTCGCGGTCAGTGCGCCGCCGAAGCTGTCGGACTCGACCGTCGGCAGATCGGCGCGGCCGGTGTGCGGGTCGACGGCGACCACCGGGATCTCCGTGGCGGCGTTCACGATCGTCGGCGTCACCATGATCGCGGCGTCGATGAGGGTGCCGGAGAGGCGGCTCAGCGATCGGCGCTCCCACCCCTCCCCCGCGCCCTGATGCGACCCGCTGTAGGCGAGCAGGTCGAACGCCGTGTCGTGCACCGCGGCGCCGACGCCCTTGAGGATCTCGGCGCTGAAGGGCTCGAAGTCGGCGAGCAGCACCCCGATCACGCCGGTGCGCCGCGCGCGCATGCTGCTGGCCACGAGGCTCGATTCGTAGCCGAGCTCGCGCACCGCGTCGAGCACACGACGCACCGTGGCGTCGGCGATGCCGTACCGGCCGTTCACGGCTTTCGACACGGTCGAGACCGAGACTCCCGCCGCCTTCGCGACGTCGTGGATCGTGGTCCGCCCGCTCATGAGCGCCCATCGTATCCGCACACGTCAGGCTTTCGGAAACTGTTTTCGAAAACGTTTGACGCCTGTCAGCTCCCGAAAGAGACTGCTCTGCGACGCGGTCTCACCCTGCTGCCGCGAGCGTCCGCATCGGTGCGGATGCACACACTCTCGATGAGGAGAACGATCACATGAACAGCAGAAGGCACTCCCTCGCCGCCGCGGCGGCACTGACCGCCGTCGGCGCGCTCGTCCTGAGCGGATGCACCGGCGGCACCTCCGACGGCGGCGACGGCGACGGCTCGTCGATGACCCTGTGGCACAACTCGACCACCGGCCCCGGCGTCGAGTTCTGGGAGAAGACGGTCGCCGACTTCGAGGAGGCCAACCCCGGCGTCTCGATCACCGTCCAGTCGATCCAGAACGAAGATCTCGACGGCAAGCTCCAGACCGCGCTCAACTCCGGCGATGCGCCCGACATCTTCCTGCAGCGCGGAGGCGGCAAGATGGCCGCGATGGTCAAGGCCGGTCAGCTCAAGGACCTCACCGGTTCGCTGTCGGATGCCGTGACCGACGAGATCCCCGCCGCCGCGTTCTCGGCCAGCAGCCTCGACGACAAGATCTACGCGATGCCCGTCGCCGTGCTGCCCGGCGGGCTGTTCTACAGCCAGGACCTCTTCGACGAGGCCGGCATCACCGAGAACCCCACGACGCTGTCCGAGCTCGAGGACGCGACGGCCGCGCTGCGCACCGCCGGCATCGAACCCATCGCGCTCGGCGCGAAGGACGCCTGGCCCGCCGCGCACTGGTACTACTGGATGGCCCTGCGCGAGTGCAGCGCCGACACGCTGGCGAAGGCCGCCGACGAGATGAACTTCGACGACGACTGCTGGGTGCGCGCGGGCGAGGATCTCGAGGCCTTCGCCGCGACCGAGCCGTTCAACTCCGGATTCCTCACGACCACGGCCCAGCAGGGCGCGGGCAGCTCGGCCGGACTCATCGCGAACCACCAGGCCGGCATGGAGCTGATGGGCGCCTGGAACCCCGGCGTCATCGGCTCCCTCACGCCCGACCAGCAGCCGCTCGCCGACCTCGCCTGGTTCCCGTTCCCCGAGATCGAGGGCGGCGAGGGCGAGCCCGGTTCGATGATGGGCGGCGTCGACGGGTACTCGTGCTCGGTCGATGCTCCGGACGCCTGCGTCGATTTCCTGAACTACCTCGGCTCGGCCGAGGTGCAGACCGCCTACTACACCGCGTTCAACGCCCCGCCGGTGAACACGGTGGCGCAGGAGGCCGTGACCGAGCCGTACCTGCAGTCGATCCTCGAGGCCTACAACGCCGCGCCGTACGCGTCGCAGTGGCTCGACACCGTCTACGGCCAGAACGTCGGCAACGCCCTCAACGTCGCCGTCGTCGACATGCTCGCGGGTCAGGGATCACCGGAAGACATCGTCAAGGCTGTCCAGGATGCCGCTGCGAAGGCGTGAGGCGGCCGCCCGGCTGGAAGTGATCCTTCTGGCCGGGCCCGCCCTGGTCGTCTTCCTCGCCTTCGTCATCTTCCCCGTGCTGATGGCCGCGTACTACGGCTTCTTCAGCTGGCAGGGGTACGGGGCTCCCACCGACTTCGTGGGTCTGAAGAACTATCTGACGATCCTGCAGGACCCGCTGTTCCACGACGCCCTGGCGCACAACGGCTTCATCCTGGTGATGTCGCTCGTGCTGCAGGGCCCGGCCGCGATCCTGCTCGCGCTGCTGCTCAACCGGCGCATGCGCGGGCAGTCGCTGATCCGGGTGCTCATCTTCATCCCCTACGTGATCTCCGAGGTCGTCGTCGGCACCGGGTGGAGCCTGATGCTCCAGACCAGCGGCGCCTTCAACGCCCTGCTCGAGAACGCGGGCCTGGGGTGGCTGGCGGCGAACTGGCTGTCGAATCCCGACATCGCGATCTGGACGCTGATGGTCATCATCACCTGGAAGTACGTCGGGTTCGCCGTGATCCTGTTCCTCGCGGGCCTCCAGGGGATTCCCGAGGAGCTGCACGAGGCAGCCGCGATCGACGGGGCCTCGTACTGGCAGATCCAGTGGCGCATCACGCTGCCGCTGCTCGCTCCGACGCTGCGCATCTGGGCCTTCCTGTCGATCATCGGCTCGCTGCAGCTGTTCGATCTCGTCTACATCATCTGGGGGCAGTACATCGCCTCGACCGCCGGCACCTCGACCATGGCCACGTACATGGTCGGCGAGGGCCGCAACGCCGGCAACTTCGGCTACGGCAACGCCGTCGCCGTCGTGCTGTTCCTGATCTCGCTCGTGGTCGCCCTCATCTATCAGCGCGCCGTGCTCAAGCGCGACACCGAGGGCGCGCTCACCGGGCCCGCCTCCGCGAAGAAGAAGAGGAAGAACCGATGACCGCCACCTCGCTGCTCGTGACGCAGCGTCCCGGGCGCACCGGGCGCTCCGCCCGTCCCCGCCTGCCCTGGGCGCACCCGACCGTGTACTTCGTGGCGCTGATCGTCGTCGGGCTCATGCTCGCCCCGATCGCGTACATCGTCATCGGCGGCTTCCGTACGAACGCGCAGATCACGACCGACCCCTCCGGTCTCCCGCAGCCGTGGGTGTTCTCGAACTACCTCGACGTCATCACCGGAGGGATCTTCTGGCGCCAGGTGCTGAACTCGACGATCGTCGCGGTCGCCACCACCGCCGGGGTGGTCGCGCTGGGACTCATGGCCGCCTACGTGTTGGCCCGCTACCGGTTCGCCGGTCGCGGCGTGCTCTACGCCTTCTTCGCGGCGGGGCTCATGTTCCCGCTGACGGTCGCGATCACGCCGTTGTACATCGTGGTGCGCAACCTCGGCCTGATGAACTCCCTCGGGGGCGTGATCCTCCCGCAGATCGCCTTCGCTCTGCCCACCACGATCATCATCCTCGTGCCGTTCCTCCGGGCGATCCCCGACGAGATCCAGGAGGCCGCCTTCATCGACGGCTGCAGCCGCATCGGCTTCTTCTGGCGCATGGTGCTGCCGCTGTCTCTGCCGGGGGTCATCACCACCGGCATCCTGGCGTTCATCGGCAGCTGGAACGGCTACCTGCTGCCGCTGTTCATCCTCAACGACGCCTCGGCGTTCACCCTCCCGCTCGGCGTGCAGTCGTTCTCGTCGCAGTATTCGGTCGACACGGCCAAAGTGCTCGCGTTCACGTCGCTGTCGATGATCCCCGCGCTCATCTTCTTCAGCCTGTTCGAGCGGCGCATCGTGGGCGGGCTGACCGGTGCCGTCAAGGGCTGAACGCGCCCTCGGCGCCCCATCGCACTCCGTACGGAAAGAGATCATCGTGTCACACGACACCACCGCGCGCTCGACGCCCACCGCGTCGACGCAGACCCCGCGCCCGCCCCTCTCGCCGCGCGTCGCCGCGCTCCTCGCCGAGATGACCCTCGATGAGAAGCAGGCACAGCTGGTCGGGTTCTGGGTCGACCAGGGAGACGAGGTCGTCGCCCCGATGGCGGGCGAGAAGAAGACCTCGACGCGCTACGAAGAGGCCACCGCTCACGGTATCGGCCACCTCACGCGCGTCTACGGCACCCGACCCGTCGACCCCGGCGAGCGCGCCGCATGGCTGTGGTCGGAGCAGGCCCGCCTGCAGCGCGAGACCCGCCTCGGCATTCCCGCGCTCGTGCACGAAGAGTGCCTGACCGGCCTCGCGGCATGGCAGGCGGCGACGTATCCGACGCCGCTCGCCTGGGGAGCGTCGTTCGACCCGGCGCTCGTGGAGCGGGTGGGCGCGGCGATCGGCTCGTCGATGCGCACGCTCGGCATCCACCAGGGGCTGGCCCCCGTGCTCGACGTCGTGCGCGATCCACGGTGGGGACGCGTCGACGAGTGCATCGCCGAGGATCCCCTGGTCGTCGGCGTGATCGGCACCGCGTACGTGCGCGGCATGCAGTCGCAGGGCGTGCACGCGACGCTCAAGCACTTCGTGGGGTACTCGGCGTCGCGCGCCGGGCGCAACCACGCTCCGGTGCACGCCGGTGGGCGCGAGATCGAGGACGTGCTGCTGCCGCCGTTCGAGATGGCCGTGCGCGAGGGCGGAGTGCGCAGCGTCATGAACTCGTACACCGACATCGACGGCATCCCGGTGGCGGCCGACGCGCACTACCTCGACGACATCCTGCGCGAGCGGTGGGGTTTCGACGGCGTGGTGGTGTCGGACTACTTCGCCGTCGACTTCCTGCGCTCGATGCACCGCATCGCCGCCGACTCGTCCGAGGCCGCGGCTCTGGCCCTCACCGCCGGCATCGACGTCGAGCTCCCCTCGCCCGACGCGTACACCACGCTCGCGGCGCAGGTGCGCCAGGGCACGCTCGCCGAAGAGCTGCTCGATCGAGCGGTCGGTCGTGTGCTCGCGCAGAAGGAGGAGCTCGGGCTGCTCGACGCCGACTTCACCACCGCTCCGCCGACGGCCGTCGATCTCGACTCCCCCGCGCACCGCGCTCTCGCCCGCGAGCTCGCGGAGGAGTCGATCGTGCTGCTGAGCAATGACGGCATCCTGCCCCTGGTCGCGGACGCCACCAGGCGCATCGCCGTGATCGGCCCCAATGCCGACAGCACCGAGGCGCTGATGGGCTGCTACTCCTTCGTCAACCACGTGCTCGCCCACCACCCCTCGACTCCCGCCGGCATCGCCCTGCCGACGGTGCTCGAGGCCCTGCGCGCCGAGCTGCCGGACGCGACCGTCACGCACGCGGTCGGCTGCGCCGCCGAAGGCGACGACCGCAGCGGCATCGCGGATGCCGTCGCCACCGCGCGAGCCGCGGATCTCGCCGTGGTCGTCGTGGGCGACCGCGCGGGGCTGTTCGGCCGCGGAACGGTCGGCGAGGGCAACGACGTCGACACCCTCGATCTGCCGGGCGTGCAGCGGGAACTCGTCGAGGCGATCGTCGAGACCGGCACGCCCGTGGTGCTCGTCGCCATGACGGGTCGCCCCTACGCCCTGGACTGGGCGCTGCCGCCGCGTGCGACGCCGGGCGGAGCATCCGCGGGTCTCGGCGCCGTGAACTCCCCCGCGGCGGCTCGCGTCTCGGAGGAGGCTCCGGCCGCGCGCCGGCCGGCTGCGGTGCTGCAGGCGTTCTTCCCCGGTGAAGAGGGCGCCCCCGCGCTCGCACGCCTGCTCACGGGACGCGTCGACCCGTCGGGGCGTCTGCCCGTCTCGCTGCCGCGTTCCGCCGGAGCGCAGCCGTACTCGTACCTGCACCCCGTGCTCGGCGGACGCACCGACATCACGAGCGTCGACCCCACACCCGTTCGCCCCTTCGGGTTCGGACTCGGCTACACGTCGTTCACGCACACGGCGATCGAGGCCGATGCGACGGTCGTCGCCGGAGCCTCGTTCCTCGTCGCGGTCGAGGTGAACAACGTCGGAGGGCGTGACGGCGTCGACGTCGTGCAGCTCTACGCGCACGACGAGGTCGCGAGCGTCGTGCGCCCCGTGGCTCAGCTGATCGGATTCGAGCGGATCGGGCTGGTCGCCGGTGAGAGCAGGCGCGTCACGTTCGACGTGCCCACCGAGCGCCTCGCCTTCACCGGGCGCGACGGCGTGCGCCGGGTCGAGCCCGGGCGGATCCGTCTCTGGGTCGGCGAGGCGTGCGACCACGAGGAGGCCGTGACGACCATCGAGATCGTCACGGCCCCCTGAGCGGGGGTGCCCTTCGACAGGCTCAGGGACCCCGCTCGGACAGCGGGTCGCCGAGCCTGTCGAAGCGTCCCCGCACGAGACTCCCTCAGGCGTCGAGGCCGGCGAGGAAGGCGCGCACGTGCTCGCCCAGCTTCACGATGCGCAGGTCGCGGGCGAGCTCGCGGTCGAAGCCCTCGTAGGCGAGCGGGGGCAGCCGGCGCACGTTCTCGGAGCATCCGAAGTTCGCGCACACCAGGGTGCCGATCGTGTCGCCCTTGCGACCGGCCGGCCCGGCCTTGCGCGCGGTGAACAGCTGCACGTCGTTGCGGAGCGTGACGTCCTCGCACCACGAGCACTGGGCGCGGGCGATCACGCGCTGCTCGGCCTGCTGTAGCAGGGCGCCGGTGAACTCGCCGTCCACCTCGGTGATCACGTAGGCGCGACGCGGCGCCTTGGGGTCGACCCAGCCGAGATAGTCGATCCGGTCGAAATCGATGTCCGCGAAGCCGGCGGGCAGGTTCAGGTCGGAGACCTCTTTGCGGGAGGCGTTGCGGAAGGAGGCGCGGATTGCACGCTCGTCGATGGGACGCATGGGAGTGGATGCTTTCGTCTGATGCTCGCCGCGGAAGGACGAGTCGAGAGGTGGAGGGAACGATGAAGCACCGGAGACGGCATCCGCCTCCGGCCGATCGTCAGCCTCTGCCCGCGGCGCTGTGCGCGCCTGCGGCTCCTGCCTGCGCCACCCGGGCGCTCCTCGAGAACATCACCCGCCGAGCCTACACCCGCCCCGGCGGCGTGGGCCGGGAACGCGGGGGGAACGCGACGAAGGCCCGCCCCGTCACGACGGGGCGGGCCTTCGAACGTGCGCGGGTCAGGCCGTGAGCGTGGGGATCTCGTAGCGGCGCGGGGTGCCGAAGCGGTGCGCCGAGACCGACACGGCCTGCTCGCGCAGGTACGGGAGCATCTCGATGCGACCGGCGGTGACGACCGGCTGGCCGTACACGGCGACGGCCGGGGAGCCGCCGGTGCGGGCCGCGGTGTCGGCCATGCTGCCGCCGACGAGACGGATGCGTCCACCGGTCTGCGCGAGGCGAGCGGCGCGGGCGGTCCAGGCCGTGCCGTTCTCGACCGCGATCGTGACGCCGGCGGCGCGCAGCCACGACGAGACGGATGCCGGGAGGTCGGCCGCGGCGCTCACCGTGAGCGCGGCTCCCGTGCGGAGTCCGGCCGCGAGGGCGCGGATCGCGTGCACGGTCGTCGCGTCTTCGATGCGCACCGTGACGGGCACGGCGTCGTAGCGCAGGGCGTTCTGCTCGGTCTCGAGGCCGGTCGCGTCGACCACGGCGCCGAACTCCGCGGCCCATGCCGCCACGTCGGTCGACAGCGCGCCGGCGAGCCAGGCCGCATCCTCGCCCGAGAGGTCGCCGGCGGCGACGAGCGCGGCCTTCGACAGGGCATCGGTGGGGGCATCCGCGGCGATCGGGGCGTCGACCCAGTCGGACAGGCCGATGAGGTAGCTCGGGCCACCCGCCTTGGCGCCGGCGCCGACCGCGGCCTTCTTCCAGCCGCCGAAGGGCTGACGCTGCACGATGGCGCCGGTGGTGCCGCGGTTGACGTAGAGGTTTCCGGCCTGCACGGTCGCGAGCCACTGGGCGACCTCGTCCTCGTCGAGCGAGTGCAGACCCGAGGTGAGGCCGTAGTCGATCGCGTTGACGAGGGCCGTGGCCTCCTCGAGCGTCTTCGCCGTCATGATGCCGAGCACCGGTCCGAAGTACTCCGTGAGGTGGAACGGGCTGCCGGCCGCGACACCCGAACGGATGCCGGGGCGCCAGTACTGCCCCTCGTCGTCGAGCTTCTGGGGCTTCATCACCCAGTTCTCCCCGGGCTCGAGCGTGGTGAGGGCGTGGAGCAGCTTGCCCTCGGCGGGTGCGATGAGCGGTCCGATGCGACTGGAGCCGTCGCTGGGGGCGCCGACCTTGTAGGAGCCGACGGCGTCGACGAGCTGGCGGCGGAACCGCTCGCTCTCGGCGACCGTGCCCACGAGGATCACGAGCGAGGCGGCCGAGCACTTCTGGCCCGCGTGACCGAACGCCGAGTAGGCGACGTCCTTCGCGGCGAGGTCGAGGTCGGCGCTGGGGGTGACGATGATCGCGTTCTTGCCGCTGGTCTCGGCGAGCAGGGGCAGGTCGGGGCGGAAGCTGCGGAACAGCTCGGCCGTCTCGTATCCGCCGGTGAGGATGACGCGCTCGACGGCGGGGTGGCTGATCAGTTGCGTGCCGAGTTCGCGCTCCTCAAGCTGCACGTACTGCAGCACCTCGCGGGGCACTCCGGCCTCCCACAGCGCCTCGACCATGACCGCGCCGGATCGGGCGGCCTGGGCGGCGGGCTTGATCACGACCGGGGAGCCGGCCGCGAGGGCGGCGAGCGTCGAACCGGCGGGGATCGCGACGGGGAAGTTCCACGGCGGGGTGACCACGGTCAGCCCGACGGGACGGTGCTCCGCACCCGCGATGGTCTCGGCGCGCTTCGCGCTCTCGGCGTAGTAGTGCGCGAAGTCGATGGCCTCCGACACCTCGGGGTCGCCCTGCTCGAGCACCTTGCCGGCCTCCGAGCCCATGACCTCGAGCAGATCGGCGCGACGGGCTTCGAGCACATCGCCCGCACGGTGCAGGATCTCGGCACGACCGGCGGCGCCGAGCGCACGCCAGGCATGGCCTGCGGCGACAGCCTCGGCGATCACGGTGTCGAGGGCCGCGGCATCCGACAGCGTGTGCGTGCGCACGGTCTCGTCGCCGAGCGTCGACGACTCCATGCGCGAGCGGATGCCGTCGCCCCACGCGCGGTTCGCGGCGAGGCTCGGGTCGGTGTCGGGGGTGTTCTCGAAGCCGTCGCGCGGGGCGGCGGGCGCTGCCTGCGTGCGGTCCTGCACGCGGTTCGAGCCGGGGACCTCGGTCGGCATCGACGCGATCGAGGCGAGGAAGCGGTCGCGCTCACGGGCGAAGAGCGCGGGCTGCTCGTCGAGGTCGAACACGGCCGACATGAAGTTGTCGGTCGACGCGCCCTCTTCGAGGCGGCGGATCAGGTACGCGATCGCGACGTCGAACTCGGCCGGGTGCACGACCGGCGTGTAGAGCAGCAGCGAGCCGACGGTGCGGCGCACGACGGTGGCCTGCGCGGATGCCATGCCGAGAAGCATCTCGAACTCGATCCCGTCGGTGGCGCCGCGCCGGTTCGCGAGCAGCCAGGCGAGGGCGATGTCGAAGAGGTTGTGACCGGCGATGCCGATGCGCACGTTGCCGATGCGGTCGGGGTGCAGGGCGTAGTCGAGCACGGCCTTGTACGAGGCATCCGATGCCTCCTTGCTGTGCCAGGTGGCGAGCGGCCAGTCGTGCGACTCGGCGTCGACGCGCTCCATGGGCAGGTTCGCGCCCTTGACGACGCGCACCTTGATCGGCGCACCGCCGGAGGCCGTGCGGGCCGCCGACCACTCCTGCAGGCGGATCATCGCACCGAGGGCGTCGGGCAGGTAGGCCTGCAGCACGATGCCGGCCTCGAGCGAGCGGAACTCCTCGCGCTCGAGGATCGTCGTGAAGACCGCGATCGTGAGGTCGAGGTCCTTGAACTCCTCCATGTCGAGGTTGATGAACTTGCCGCGCTTCACGGCGATGCGGTACAGCGGGGCGAGGGCGTCGACGGCGTGCGCGACCGCGTCGTCGAAGGCCCAGGGGCTGTGCGGGGCGACGGTGGAGGAGACCTTGATCGAGACGTAGTCGACGTCGCTGCGCTCGAGCAGGCGACGGGTGCCGTCGAGGCGGCGCGCGGCCTCCTCCTCGCCGAGGATCGCCTCGCCGAGCAGGTTGACGTTGAGGTGCACGCCGTCGGTCGACTTGATGCGCGTGATGGCCTTGCCGAGCTTCGCGTCGGTGGCGTCGACGATGAGGTGGCGCACCATGCCGCGGAGCACCCGGCGGCTGATCGGCACGACGATGCCGGGGAACGCGGGGGCGAGTGCGCCGCCGAGCTTGATGAGCCCGCGCAGCGCGCCGGGCAGGAACGCCGGGGTGAGCGGCACGAGGTCGCGGAGGTTGGCGGCCGCGACCCTGAGGTCTTCGGGGCGCACGACGCCGTCGACGAAGCCGACCGTGAAGTCGAGGCCGTTCGGGTCGCTCAGCACACCGGCGAGGCGCTTGGCGGCGGTGTCGGCCGGCACCTCGCGGCTCTCGACGAGCCAGCGCTGGACGAGCGCGACCGCGTCGTCGGCGAGGGCGGCGAGCTCTGCGCTGCCGGTCGGGGCGGTCTCGGCCGGGGCCGTCTCGGAAGTGGCGGTCTCGGGAGTGGTCTGCGTCATCGGGGGGTCCTCTTCGTCTGAGCTCGTACGCCGAGCACGCGCGCGGGTGGGTGCGACTCTCAGTGTGGGGCGCGGCATCCGTTATGAAAAGCGAACGTTTACGATGGGTACTGTTCGATGTCTTCGATGCTTTCGGGAGGTCTCCGTGTTCGAGCTGCGCCGCCTGCGCCTACTGCACGAGTTGCACCTGCGCGGCACGATCGCCGATGTCGCCGCCGCCCTGTCGTTCAGCCCCTCGACGGTCTCGCAGCAGCTCGCGCAGCTCGAGCGCGAGGCCGGGGTCGCTCTGCTCGAACCCGACGGCCGGCGGGTGCGCCTCACCGCGCGTGGCCGCCTGCTCGCCGCGCACGCCGCGCGCGCGCTCGAACTCGACGAGGCCGCCCGCGCCGAACTGTCGGAGGAGGCGCCGGCGCAAGTGCGCATCGCCGTCATGCCCACGGCCGCGGAGGCTCTCGTGCCTCCGGCGCTCTCGCTGCTGGCCGAACGGATGCCGGGGCTCCGCCTCGAGATGGTGGAGCTGCCGCCCGAGATCGCTCTCTTCGAGCTGCAGGCCCGGGCGTTCGACCTGGTCGTCGCCGAGCAATACCCCGGCCACACGCGGGAGATCGCCGAGGGGATCGACCGCACCTTGCTCGGCGTCGATCCGATCCGACTGGCCGTACCCCGCGGGGATGCCGCGCACGGGCTGGAGGACCTGCGCGATCGGGCGTGGGTGCTCGAGCCCCAGGGCGCCGCGGTGCGGCGATGGGCCGTGCAGCAGTGCCGGGCCGCGGGGTTCGAGCCCGACGTGCGCTTCGAGGCCACGGATCTCGTGTCGCACGCCCGGCTCGTCGCCGCCGGTCATGCCGTCGCGATGCTGCCCGATCTCGTGTGGACCGGAGGGCGGACGACGGTGAGCCTGCGGGAGCTGCCCGGGTCGCCCGTGCGCGAGATCTTCGCCGCCACCCGCGCGTCGTCGCGCGACGATGCGGCGATCACGGCGGTGCGCGACGCGCTGGCCGATGCGCTGGCCGCCCACGAACCGCGCTGACGGCGGGGCTGACGGCGGGGCTGACGGCGGGTGCTGGGCGGGTGGGGCGGGGTGGGCGTGCGGGCGTGCGTTGCCGGGCACTGGGCTGGCGGGCACTGGGCTGGCGGGCACTGGGCTGGCGGGCGGGCTTGGCTCCCACGACGCGAGCGAGCAGCGAGATGATGCGCCACGCTCGAACTGGGTCCCTGAGCTTGCCGAAGGGCCCCGCCCCGTGGGCGGCCATGGTTCCCGGGCGAGCGTAGCGAGACGAAGGGCCGCCGCATTGCCGCACGAGCTGGGTCCCTGAGCTTGTCGAAGGGCCCCGGCCCGTGGGCGGCCGCGGTCCCTGAGCGAGCGCAGCGAGACGAAGGGCCGCAGCATGGCCGCACGAACTGGGTCCCTGAGCTTGCCGAAGGGCCCCGCCCGTGTGCACTCGTTCTGCACCGGTGTCGTGTTGTTCGGAGTTCTCCACCGATCGCGTCGATACTGGCTGTGGCCTGGGTTTTTCGTGTCGGAATGTCGGTGGCTGCTGGTGGACTGAGACGCATGAACAGCACCGCCGAACTCCTGGGCCGGGTCGCCGCCGACCTGGCCGCGGTGCTGCGCGCCGATGTCGTGGCGGGGCTGACGGATGCCGAGAAGATGCAGGTCCTCCGCGCCGCGGGAGAAGTCGCTCGGCGGGTGGATGCGGTCATCGTGGAAACGGTCGGATCCGTCGATCAACGCCCGGCCGGATCAGGGGAATTGGCGTTCTGTGGCCTGTTCGGATGCCGGACGATGAACGAACTCGTCCAACGAGTCCTCCGCACGGACGCGGCCGGGGCGGCACGGGTCGTGAAAGCGGGGAAGGTCGTCCGGCGGGAGCTGGACTTCTCCTCCGGTGCGCTGCTTCCCGCCCGCTGGCCGACCCTGCGGGAAGCGTTACTGGACGGGGCCGTCGGGGTCGCGGGGCTGCTCGCCGCGACCGGCCCCGTGGAGCAGGCCGGGGCGCGGATCGGTGCGGCGGACCGTTTGCGGGCGGACGCCGAGTTGGCGGAGTACGCGCGTGGTCTCGTCGCTGCCGAGGGCGACGGTGGCGGGAGTGTGGAGGGCGACGGTGAGGTAGATGCCGGAGAGGGCGCAGACTCCGGCGGCGGCCCGGGAACGGAGCACCGTGGGGACTCCGCGCCGCCGGCGACTCCCGAGGACCTCCGGTTGTTGTCGCGGGTGATCGTCACTTACCTCGACCCCGACGGCGCGGAACCCGCCGAAGAGCGCGCGATGCGCGCCCGCGGGATCGTCCTCGGCCGGGTCAAGGACGGGATGATCCCGATCCGAGGGTCGCTGCTGCCCGAGACGGCGGGGCAGCTGCAACGCATCTGGGACGCGTACCTGAACCCGAAAGTCGACGGACCACCCATGCCAGTGACGAGCGCCCCGGGAAGCGAAGGCGCCAGTGGGGTGCGGTTCGTCCCCTCCGCTGAGCGAGCGACGATGGGCTCGGTCGATGACGCCCTGCTCGGTGAACCGCTTCCCCGGGTCAACGGCAACGCTCTGCCGTCCGACGATGCCCTGCCCTCGGGTGACCCTGGTGGGATGGTCGATGGCCGGTCCCGGGCGCAGAAGCAACACGACGCCCTCGCCGCCGCCCTCGGAATCGCCGCCCGCCACAGTGACATGCCCTCCCTCGGCGGTGCAGCCCCGACCCTCGTTGTGTCGGTGACTGCGGAGGACTACGCGACCGGGCGGGGATGGGCGCACGTCGACGGCATCGACACCCCGGTCTCCCTCGCGACGGCCCGACACACCGCCTGCGGCGGCACGATTCAACGTGTGGTCTCCAACCCCGACGGGCGCATCATCGGAATCGATTCCACCGACCGGGTGTTCACTGTCCACCAACGCCGGGCGATCACCCTCCGCGACAAGGAATGTCTCATCCCCGGATGCCACGTCCCCGCGGCCTGGTGCGAGATCCACCACGTCACAGAACACTCCCGCGGCGGACCCACCAGCACCGACAACGGCGTCACCCTCTGCTGGCACCACCACCGCACCCTCGACACCTCCGGCTGGAGCATCCGCATGCACAACGGCACACCCCACGTCCGCGGACCCGCATGGTGGGACCCCCACCAAAAATGGCGAACACCACGACCCGCACCCCGGACCGCACCGCGGACTGCGACTGCCACCGCCACGGCCACCGCCACTGCAGCGAGAAAGCGAACTCGAACACCGATGCGCGCATGAACGAGCGCGCGACCTGTCACGCGTCCGACTGGTTGTCAATCCCGTGGTCGCCTCGCGCGGGCGGTGCGAGGGTGGCCATTCCAACGATCCCCACAAGGAGAGGAAGACGCCATGAGCGCGGGAGACGACATCAAGAACAACGCCGAGAAGCTGGCCGGAAAGGCCAAGGAGGGCGCGGGCAAGCTCACCGACAACGAGCGCCTCGAAGCCGAAGGTCGCGTAGACCAGACGAAGGCCTCTGCCAAGCAGGCGGGCGAGAACGTCAAGGACGCCGCGCAGAAGGCCGGCGAGAACGTCAAGGACGCGTTCGACCGCTGAGACCGAAGAACCCCGCTCCTCGGAGCGGGGTTCCTGCCCTCCGGCACGACGTCCGGACACAGAGGAGGCCCGCCACTCGGGCGGGCCTCCTCTTTCTGGTCTAGCTGCGGCGACTGCCGGTGATCGATCGGATGAGCCATGCGATCACGGCGATAGCGAGGAGCACGAGGCCCACCCACAGGAGGAACTGCAGAGACTGCACGAGTCCTCCGGTGATCGCGAGAATCACGGCGATGACGATGACGATGATGAGGAGGATGTTCATCGTTCTTCCCTTCTGTTCGAGGCGGGCGCCCCGAATTGCTGTAACCCTCACGCTAGGGGTCGACGCCCGCCGGGGCAGAGGGGGTTGACGCGGACACCTCCGGAATGCCAAGGGAATCCGAAATGCCCAGGGAAACAGAGGAGAGGACGGCATCATGCCCGGACGACGCAACAGTTCACTGAAGGATCCGGAACTCTACGAAGAGCTCCGCGACGACGGTGCCTCGAAGGAGAAGGCCGCCCGCATATCGAACGCGGCCGCCCGTGACGGCCGCAAAGCCGTCGGCAGACGCGGCGGGGAGAGCGGCGACTACGAGGACTGGACGGTGTCCGAGCTGCGCGCCCGAGCGAAGGAGCTCGGAATCACCGGCTACAGCGGCAAGCGCAAGGCCGAGCTCATCTCGATGCTGCGGAACCACTAGGCGGTCTCGGTGACGCGCTTCGGCATCGAGGAGGAGTTCCTGCTGGTCGACCGGAGCACGCTCGTGCCGCTGGCCATGGCCGATGGCACCCGGGAACGGCTCGCACCCGAGGGCGGCGGGCGGATCCTGCCCGAGTTCCTCACCTCGCAGTTCGAGTGCGTCACCGATCCCCTCTCGTCGATGACGGATGCTGCGGCGCAACTGCGGAACCTGCGCGCTGCACTCGCGGCGCACGCCGCCCCGCTGGACGCCGTGATCGCCGCATCCGGCACGCCGTTCAACACCACGGGACGCGCGACGATCTCCGCGTCGCCGCACTACGACCGCGTCTCGGCGCAGCTCGGCGCGATCTCACGAGGCCACGAGGTGAACGGGCTGCACGTGCACGTCGAGGTCGCGGATGCCGAGGAGCGCGTGCGGGCACTCAACCGTCTGCGCGGCTGGTTGCCGGTGCTGCTCGCCCTCACCGGCAACAGCCCCTTCGCCGAAGGGGCCGCGACAGGTTTCGCGAGCTGGCGCAGCATCCTGATCCGTCGCCTGCCCGCGACGTGGACGCCGCCCTGGTTCCACGACCTCGCCGACTACGAGGGGCAGGTGGATCGACTGATCGCGCTCTCCGCGATCCCCGAACGGTCGTCGCTGTCGTGGGCGGCGCGGCTCTCGGACCGCTTCCCCACGGTCGAGTCGCGCGTGTGCGACGCGCAGCTCTCGATCGACGACACGCTCTTCGCGGCGGCCCTCACCCGCGCGATCGTGGTGGCCCACGACGGCCCGGCGTCGGCCACCCCGGTCGAGCAGATCGACGCCGGGCTCTGGGTGGCCGCGCGGCACGGCATGGCAGCGACGATCACCGATCCCATGACGGGCGAGACGACGGATGCCTGGGCCGCGACGCACCGGCTGCTCGACGTCGTGCGGCACGCGCTCGAGCAGCTCGGCGACGCGGAGTTCGTCACCGCCCACATCGACCGCCTCCGGAGGGAGGGAACGGGCGCCGAGCGCCAGCTCCGCGCCCACGCGCACGACGGCCTGCGCGGCCTCCGACGGCTGCACCTCGCGGGGAGCGACACCGGAGACTTCACCGGAGACTTCGCCGCGGAGCCCGCCAAGGAGTCCCCCGCAAGATCCACCACAAGATCCACCACAAGATCCACCGAAGAGGAGTGAGTTCCCGGCATCCGCCCTCCACGTCCGTGGCCGGGAGTAGCCTTCGCCTGTGGCATCCTTCTCCGGCCTCCAGCGCCTGGTCATCTCGATCGCGGTCCTCGCGTCTTTCGTGACGTTCCTCGACGGCACCGTCGTGAACGTCGCGCTGCCCGCGATCAGCCGCGAGCTGGGCGGCGGCATCACGACCCAGCAGTGGGTGGTCGATGCGTACCTCATCACGTTGAGCGCGCTGATCCTGCTGGCGGGGTCGGTCTCCGACGCCTACGGCCGCGTGCTGGTGATGCGCGTGGGGCTCATCGCCTTCGGAATCGCCTCGATCGCGGTCGCCGCGGCCCCTGACCCGCTGGTGCTCATCATCGCCCGCGCGGCGCAGGGCGCGGCGGGCGCGCTGCTGGTTCCGAGTTCGCTCGCCCTGATCACCGCGACCATGCGCTCCGATGTGCAGGCGCGCGCGATCGGAGTGTGGACGGCGTTCACGACGGCCGCGCAGCTGGTCGGCCCGCTCATGGGCGGACTCTTCGTCGACTACCTGTCGTGGCGCTTCGTGTTCCTCATCAACGTGCTGCCGATCGCCCTGAACCTGATCCTGCTGTCGCGGCTGAGGCTGGCCGAGAAGCCGAGCGGTCGCCGCGTCGACTGGGTCAGCGGAGCGCTGTGCGCGATCGGCCTCGGCGCCGTGGTGTTCGCGCTCATCGAGCAGCCCAACTACGGCTGGGGCTCCCCCGCCATCTGGATCCCGGGCATCGTGGGGGCCGCCCTGTTCGCGTGGTTCCTGCTGCGGCAGCGGGGCTCGGCCTCACCGCTCATGCCGCTGTGGCTCTTCCGCGTGCGCGACTTCGGCTGGGGCAACCTCGCCACCTTCTTCGTCTACGCCGCGCTCTCGCTCAACGGATTCGTCGTGGGCGTCTACCTGCAGCAGGGCGCGGGGCTCAGCGCCACCGCCGCCGGTCTCGCGAGCCTGCCCATGACGATCCTGATGATCCTCGTCAGCTCGCGGGCGGGCGCCTGGGCCGGGCGATTCGGTCCGCGCATCTTCATGACGGTCGGCCCCGCGATCATGGCCGTCGGCGCCCTCATGCTGCTGCTCGTCGCCGAGGACTTCGACTACTGGTGGCAGGTGCTGCCGGCCATGATCGTGACGGGTCTCGGCCTCGCACTCACGGTCGCCCCGCTGACCGCCGCGATCCTCGGCGCAATCGATCAGGAGCACTCCGGCATCGCCTCGGCCGTCAACAACGCCGTCTCGCGCGTCGCCGGCCTCCTCGTCGTCGCGATGCTGTCGACGATCGTCGGCGGCATGCTCGACCTCGACGGGTTCCACAGCGCCGCCTGGGTCACCGCCGCGCTGCTCGTGCTCGGCGCGATCGTGTCGTGGATCGGCATCCGCCGCAATCCCGCCGAGGTCGAAGACGCCGCGACCCCGACATCCGCCCCGTCCCCGGCAGCACCCGCGGCCTGAGGCAGGCTCTGCCTGCCTGGACCACGCTCTGCCGCGTGACTCAGGCCTGCCCGCCCGCGCAGGATCCCGGAGATCTGCACCCATTTCGCACGAACGCGACCGATTCCCTGCGGGATTCCGCAGATCTCCGAAGCGACGCCACCGCCTCATCCGCACGTCGGGATCGACAGGCCGGCCCGGAGAACCGGGGCAGCGACCCGTCGATCCCGCAAGCGGGGTGACGCTCAGGCGCGGCGACGGCGGCGCAGTGCAGCTGCGCCCGCCGTCGCGGCACCGGCGGCGAGCAACCCGCCGGCCAGGAAGAGGGCGGCGGCCGGCACGTCCCCGCCGGTCGTCGCCAGATCATCCTGGGTGCCTGCATCGGATGCCCCGCCCGACCCCGTTCCGGAGCCGGAGCCCGAGCCCGAGCCGTTTCCGGGGGTGCCCGGATCCACAGGGTCGACAGGATCCACCGGGTCCACCGGATCCACCGGATCCACCGGATCGACCGGGTCCACGGCATCCGCGACCGCGACCGGCGCGCTCTCGACGGCCGCCGCGTCCAGTGCGGTCACGACCCAGCTCTCCCCCGCCGCGCGCGCCGCGGCATCCGAATCCGCGGCGTCCGCATCGCCGACACCCGCACCACCGGCATCCGCATCACCGGCACCCGTGGGCAGCGGATACGCGAACTCCCCCGCACCCCCGGCCCACACGGTGTCGACCAGCGTCCCCGGAGCGGCCACGATCTCCTCGGCCGTCCCCGTGCCGCGGTAGATCGCGTACTGCCGGGCCTCCGCCGCATCACCGGCCGCCCAGACGAGGGCGCCATCGTCGACTGCCACATCCGCGGGCGACGCGACCGCACCGTCGGACAGCCACGGCTTCGCGGGCACGATCGTCGGGTGCGCGAACGCCTCGCCCTTCAACAGCTCGATCGCGGTGTTCTTCGCCTGGTTCCGGGGCTGCTGGTCGGCGGGCAGCGCGGCGATGTCACTCGGCTTCATGTCGTTGTAGCTGAACAGCACGCTGCCGTCGATGCCCTCGAGCTTCTGGTTGAAGCGGATCTGGTTCGGAACCTCTTCGGGGTTCATCCACGCGGCCTCCCAGCCGCCGTTGTTGACGTGCTTGTAGAGCGCGTGCCCCACGTAGATCTGGGTGCGGCTCTCGGCCGCGGCATCGCTCCACCACTGCGCGAGCTCCCCGTAAGGGGCTGCCGCCTGGTCGAAGCTCCAGTAGATCTGCGGGGTGAGGTAGTCGATGAGCTCGTCCTGCACCCAGCCGCGGGTGTCGGCGAAGACGGCGTTGCTGTAGGTCTGCGACGACCCGACCGGGGTGTTCGACCCGGCGGGGTCGAGGGCTTTGTGCTCCCAGATGCCGAAGGGGCTGATGCCCAGCTGCACGGCGGTGCCGGCTTCCGCGTTGTGCGCGTCGATCGCGCCCGCCACCTGCGTGACGAGACCGGTGATGTTATCGCGACGCCAGGCCTCGATCCCGTCCTGCGTGTCGGGGTAGCCGGCCGTGAGCCCGAATTCCTCGAAGGTCGCGCGATCCTCGCCCTGGGCGCCGAAGAACACGTTCACGCCGTCGACGGTGATCCGATACGGGTAGAAGTAGTCATCGAAGTGGATCGCGTCGACGTCGTAGTTCTCGACGATCTCGGCGACGGATGCCGCGACGTACGCGGGCACCTCGGGCTGCCCCGGGTCGAGGAAGAGCTTCTCCTCGAACGACAGCACCCAGTCGGGATGCTGCACCGCGAAGTTGTCGTCGGCGAGGATGCCGGCGCCGTTGAGCGCGGCGATGTACTCCGGGATCGTGAGGGCCTTGACCTCGTCGGCGGTGAGACCGAGGGCCGTGAGGATCGCGGGCGCGGTCATCTTGGTGTTGGTGACCCGGTAGGGGTTGAGCCACGCGTGGAACTCCATGCCGCGGGCGTGGGTCGCGTCGACCATCTTCTGCAACGGGTCGTAGCCGGGGTCGGTGCCCTGCGGGCCGCCGAGGAACTCCGACCACGGGTTGAGCTCCGAGGGGTAGTACGCGTCGAGCAGCGGACGCACCTGGAAGATCACGGCGTTCATGTTCCACGACGCGAACTCGTCGAGCACGGTGGCGTACTTCGCGTCGAAGTCGGCGGCATCCGCGGGCTTGCCGAAGTTGAGGTTGCCGATCGTGCCCACCCAGGCGCTCGAGAAGCGCCGATTCTCGGGCTCGAGCGCGGTGGGGATGGCGACCTGTTCCCCCGAGCCCGGGAAGGTCTCGACCGGGTCGGTGCCGTAGCCGTAGGCGCCCGAGGCATCCTTCACGAACTTGTACAGAGGTTCCTCGTCGGGGGCGGCGGCGACGGCCGCGGCCGGGAGGGCGAGCATCAGCAGGGCGGCGGTCGCGGCGGCGGTGGATCTTCTCAACATCGAGTCCTCGTTCACTTCGGCGTTCACGGTGATAACCATTTCCACTCTCAGCATTGTTAGCGGAACTAACTAACAGCGTGCCACAGCATCCGCCCGATCACCACCCCCGCTCACGTAGAAGGGGCCCGCAGCCGATGGCCGCGAGCCCCTTCTAGAGGAGCGATCAGCTGACGGGGCTGAGCGTCTTCGCGATGTGCGTGTGCACGGCGGTGAGCCACGAGAGGAGGAACTCGGTCGTCGACTCGTCGGTGACCTCGCCGTCATCGGTGATGAGCCCCTCGCGCATGTGCACGTAGGCCTCCGGCTGCGCGAGCTCCGGCGACGCCAGGAAGGAGAGGATCGAGCGCAGGTGCTGCTGCGCGACGGCGGTACCGATCGCGCCGACCGAGGCGCCGATCACGGCGGACGGCTTGCCGGCGAAGCTGTTCTGGCCCCACGGACGGCTCGCGGTGTCGAGCGCGTTCTTCAGCACGCCCGGCACCGAGCGGTTGTACTCGGGGGTGATGACGATGATCGCATCGGAGGCCTCGATCGCCTTCTTGAACGACGCGGCCTCGGCCGGGATCGCACCGTCGTTGTCGGCCGAGTAGAAGGGCAGGTCGACGAGCGGGATCTCGGTGAGGTTCAGGCCCGCCTGCGGCGCGAGCTTCACGAGCGCCTTCGACAGGCGACGGTTGATCGAGGTCGAGGAGATGCTGCCGACGAGGAAGCCGACGTCGTACGTGGTGGTCATGAGGGGTCCTTCCCAATTACATGCAATTGCATGAACATGAAACCACGTCCGCGGCCTCCGCATTCCCGAATCGTCCGAGCAGGATCGCCCAGTAGATTTGCTCACATGCGCGCCCGCCCCGCCTCCGCTCTCACGATCGCTGTGCTGACGGTCGCCGCGCTCACGGGGTGCGCCACGACGGACGCCCCGGCATCCGGATCCTTCAGCGTGCCACCCGCCGGCGCCGCGCCCGACTACCAGCTGGGCGGCGCCTACGCACCGGCATCCGGGGTCGGGATCGTCGGGCGCGATCGCGCGGCCGAGCCCGCCGACGGCGTGTACTCGATCTGCTACGTCAACGGATTCCAGACGCAGCCCGGCGAACTCGACCTCTGGGACGACGACCTGTTGCTGCAGCGCGACGGCGCGCCGGTCTTCGACCCGGACTGGCCCGACGAGGCTCTCGTCGACACCTCGACGCCCGCGCAGCGCGAGCGCATCGCCACCCTGGTCACCCCGTGGATCGAGGGATGCGCGGATGCCGGGTTCGACGCGGTCGAATTCGACAACCTCGACTCGTACACCCGGTCCGACGGCGCCCTCACCCTCGAGGGGAACCTCGCCCTCGCGACACTGCTCGTCGACGCCGCGCACGGTGCCGGTCTCGCCGCCGGCCAGAAGAACGCCGCCGAGGATGCCGCGGTGCTGCGAGACGAGGCAGGATTCGACTTCGCCGTGACCGAGGAGTGCGCCGCCTACGAGGAGTGCTCGGCGTACACCGACGTCTACGGCGAGGCCGTGATCGACATCGAGTACAGCGACGAGCTGCCCCGCACCTTCGCCGAGATGTGCGCCGACGACGAGTCGCCCGCCTCGATGGTGCTGCGCGACCGGAACCTCGTGACCGCCGACGACGAGGCGTACGTGTTCGAGACCTGTGCCGGCTGACCTCTTCGGTGCGGGCCGCGCCGCGCGGTGTGGACACCCACATTCCTCGCGGTTCGAGCGATCGCACGCGATGATTCGACCTAGCCTGTCTCCCATGCACTCCGGAGTTCGTCTCCTCGCGCGCGTCGTCGGCGCGACAGGCCTGGCTTCGATCGCCGCACTGCACGCGATCTGGGCAAGCGGGTCCCCTTGGCCCGCGACGAGCTCCGAGGAACTTGCAGAAGCCGTCGTCGGCCAGTCCGTCGAGATGCCGTCCGCCGCGCCGACCGCCGTCGTCGCGGCCGGTGCGGCCGGCGCGGCGCTCCTCACCGCCGGCGCTCTCGGGTCGGGACGGCCGGTGCGTCTCGCGCTGCACGGAATCGCTGCCGCCTTCCTCGCTCGCGCTCTCCTCGGAGGCGGGGCTGCGCTCACAGCGCTCAGACTTCCTCCCGCCGGCACCCGATTCCGCCGGCTCGACGCGCGCTGGTACCGACCCTTCTCCGCCCTCATGGGCATTTCACTCTGGGTCTCGACGCCGAGCAGCCGAGGCCGGATTCGGCGGGGAGCGGGCACCCGCGGTTCTTGAACGAGGAGCCCTTCGTACCGCCGCGCTCGCTCAAGTCCGGGGCGCTGCGCTCGCTCAGGAACCACGCAGCGGCGAGACTGCGGGCCGCGCCGATACGGTGGGGACATGACCACGGATGCACGCGTGATCGCGATCCTCGAAGAACTGCCCGACCTCGCGGACGCCGGCGAACAGGACGGACGCCGGTGGTTCGCCCGCTGGAACGAGGGCGCGGTTCGGCTGCTCGACGATCAGCTGAGCGAGGTGAACGGCCGGGCTCTCGCGCTCACCGACGAGGTGCGTGTGCGCGCGGCATCCGCCCTCGATCGCCTGGTGCTCACCGCCGGCGGCGACACCGTCCTCGTCGGCGACGACACCGTCACGGTCGCGGGCCTCTCGATCGACGCCGCCGCGTTCGTCGGCGATCTCGTCGTCGCCACCGCGCCGGGTGACGACGGCGGGCATCGGGTGCTGCTGCTCGACCACGCGACGGGGGCGCTGCTCGATGAGCAGGCCGTCGACGCCGACGATGCGATGGCCGTCGTGCACCGGCATCCGACCGATCCGGTCGCCGTGATCGAGCTCGCGATGGGGCAGGACGGATGCCTCGCCCTCCGCGTCGATGTCGACGTCTCCGGCCCGACGGGGGCGCAGCTGCGGCTGACCGAGATCCTCTCAGGACACGACCCGGTGATCGCCGGGTTCCGCGCCGCCGGGGACCGGCTGCTGATGGCTCCCTACCCGAGCGATCCCGAGACCGCCCGGGTGTTCGCGTGGCCGTCACTCGACGAGGTCGGTCAGGTGTCGGCCGCCGACATCGATGCGGAGTACGGTTTCGGGCTCGCCGCCTGCTGGGTCGACGATGACCGGGCGGCGCTCGTCGCACCGGAGGACGCGCTCGTGCTCACCGGTTCGGCGCTCGACTCCGCCGTGCGGGTCGACCTGTCGCAGCTGCTCGGCGATGACGCGGAGATCGAATCGCTCACCCCTCTCGCCCCCGGCCGCATCGCCGCAGGTGTCTGGACCCCGGACGAGCGATCGACACGGGTGATCGAGTTCGCGGCCCCGCGCGACTGAGGCGAGCGACACCCTTTCGTCCGCGTGTCAACGGGCGGGTGCCGATCGAGACGATGCGCGAGGCTGGGCATCCGCCCGGATCGACCGGCGGCCCGTCGACGAGAGGACACCCCATGAGCGACCCGAAAGCGTATCCCGACGACAGCGGTCCCTACGACGCCGCCGCGGATGCCGCCGCCGAACCCGCCGACGACGGCAAGGTCTTCACGGCCGACGAGGGCTCCGATCACGACAGCCCGCACGACGGGGAGCAGGATCCGCTCGATCAGAGCGACAGCCTCGAGCGCTGAGCGCCGCGCCGCGCTACGCCCCGCATCTCGTCGAAACCCACCGAGCGCGACGAGACCCACCGCTCGCAACGCGCGGGGCGGTGGGTCTCGACGACGGGGGGGTCTCGACGTACCCGAGCGGCACCGCGAGGGTGCCGAGGGTCAGATACGGTCGTCCTCGACGACCGTCGTCGTGCCACGGGTGCGACCGCGACGGGAGACCATGACGATGATTCCGATGATGGCCGTGATCGCTCCGGCGGCCATGAGGATGTAGCCGACGAGGTCGAGGTTCACCCAGTCCAGCTGCACGTTCAGTGCGAACGCGAGGATCGCGCCGATCACGAAGAGGACGATTCCGGTTCCGATGCTCATGAGAGTGCTCCTTCCGGCATCCGACGATGCCGTCGCGCTTCATGCTCCCGGAATACCCCGGGCTCCGGAAAGGGCTTGACTTCGGCGCAGGCGTCGGGGCGCCCCGCGACGACGGCTCCGCATTCACGGAGACCGCGGCTCACCCGTCTCCGCGCCCGAGCATCCGGAAGTGCCGTTCCAGCACGGCCCGCGCGCGAGCACCCGCATCGGAGTCCGTGCTCCACAGCAGACGCAGCGCGAGCCCGTCGAGCAGCGCGTGGAGACGGTCGCCCTCGAAGGCGGCGTCGACCGACGCGGGCACCTCGCCCGCACGCACGAGTTCTGCGATGGCGGCGTCGCACACCCGCCGCACCCCGCCGCTGAGCTCGCGCACCGAGGGAGCCAGCGAGCCGTCGGTCAGCGCCAGGCTGCCCAGCTGGAGCTGGACCATCAGCTCGGTGCGCCGCACCTCGTCGAGAGGGAGAAGTTCCTCGAGCATCGCGATCACGCGGCGCCCACCGTCACCGTCGAGGCGCCGCAGGCGATCGGCGACAGCGGAGCGGATCCCGTCCAGGCAGAACGACCGCAGGGCCGCCTGCGTCGGGAAGGCGCGGCGAAGGGATGCCGTCGCGAGCCCCGCCTCCTCGGCGACCTTCCGCACCGAGAGCGCGACGAGGCCGTCCCGCGCGAGGACGCGCATCGCCGCCTCGCCGATCTCACGGTCGCGCTGCGCGTGGTCGATCAGCTTGGGCATGTCCTCACCGTACCGGGGCGGCCTCCGCGGGCGCCTTCTTCGGCCAGAGCGTGTAGCTGACGGCCCAGATCACGTCGACCGCCAGGACTATGCCGAGGATCCGGAAGAACCCGAGCAACTCGGCCGTGCGGTCGGGAGCCGCCACGATGGCGATGAGTCCCCCGAGGATCGCGGCCGCGATGGCGACCGCGAGCGCGGTGCGCGCCACGTCCTTCCAGCAGGCCACCGTGTACGCCGCTCCCGTGAGCGGAGCACGGCGCGGCGCCCCGCGGAACCGCGTCGCGAACTTCGCGTCCAACCACGCGATCATCCGATGCCCGTAGGCGATCGAGATGCCGATGTAGAGGGCGGCGAGACCGTGGTGCCAGGATGCCGTCGCTCCGCCGAGGAGGTCGACCGCGACGAGCGTCAGGAGCACGAGATCGATGAGCGGTGCGGCGACGAGGAATCCGACGCCGAGCCTCGGCCGGCGGAGCGGATACCGCGCGACGAGGCCGGCGACGATCGCGACCCAGAACGCGATCTCGCAGGCGATGATGGCGACGAGGATCATCGGCGCGGACCCGGGGTGCATGTACTCATGGCGTTAAGTTAGCACAGTCGTACTAAAACGTCGGTAAACAGCGGCCGGTACCGCACCGACGCCTGAGGCCTACGCCCGGCGGGGCGCGGCGGTGGAGGCCCGCACGATGAGCTGCGAGCTGAGTGTCGCGGCCTCTCCGACCACGGCGCCCGCGATCGCCTGCAGCAGCAGGTCGACACCGAGAGCGCCGCTGCGCTCGATCGGCATCTGCACGGTGGTGAGGCCCGGGGTCACGGCGCCGGCGAGATCGATGTCGTCGATGCCGACCAGGCTCACGTCGTCGGGGCAGGTGAGTCCGAGGTCGAGGAGCCCCGCCTCGAGGCCGATCGCGACGAGGTCGTTGTAGGCGACGACGGCGGTCGCCCCGCTGGCCGCGGCGAGGGCGGCGGCAGCGCGGCCTCCCTGGATCGACGCCTCGTGGTGGCTGAGCCGGGTGAGACGGATGCCGTGATGACCGCACGCGCGCTCGATGGTGTCGTATCGACGGGCGTCCGCCCACGAACCGCGGGGACCGGAGGCGTAGGCGATGTGCTCGTGCCCGAGCGCGAAGAGGTGCTCGATCGCCTGCGCGGGGCCGTGCTCGGCATCCATGAGCACGCTGGGGATGCCGTCGATCTGCCGGTTGACGACGACCGAGGGGGTGCCGCCGATGAGGGCTGTGACGTCGGCATCGGGCAGGCGCGGAGAGCAGAGCAGGATGCCGTCGAGCTTGCGGGCCTGTTCGATCTGCTCGCGCTCGCGGCGCAGGTCCTCGTCGGCGTCGAACAGCACGATGCGATGGCGCCCGTGCCACGCCTGGCCCTGGATCGCCTTCAGGAGCTTGCCGTAGACGGGGTTGGCGACGTCGGGCACGATCACGCCGAAGGTGCGGGTGGCGGTGCCCGCCTGGGGGTTCGCGTAGCCCAGGTCGGCGGCGGCTTCGAGCACGCGCTCGCGGGTGGTGGGGGCGAGGCGGTCGGGTTCTCCGAAGGCGCGCGATGCCGTGGCGATCGATACGCCTGCGCGCTTCGCCACGTCCGTCAATGTCGCTGCCACGTCCACCCCTCCGGTTGCCGTAATCCTATGGCACGATCCCCACCATGAAACGGGCTTGACAAGTTTGTACAACTCATACACACTGCTTTACATGACGATCAACGCCGATCTCCGGATCCTGAGCCGCGCCACCCCCGCGGCCACCGCTCCGCTGGTCACCCCCACCGGCACCGGCATCCTGCACCTGGGTCTCGGCAGCTTCCACCGGGCGCACCAGGCGATGTACACCGCCGCCGCCATCGCCCAGGACGGCGGGGACTGGGGCATCATCGGTGCCGCCTCCCGCTCGCGCACCGTCGTCGACGCGATGCACGCGCAGGACCTCCTCTACTCGGTCGCCACCATCTCCCCCGCCGGCACCAGCCTCGCGATCCCCGGCGTGCACACCGACGCCTTCGTCGCCGGCGACGAGCCCGAGCGCGTGGTCGCCCACATCGCCGACGCCGGCATCCGCATCGTCACGCTCACCGTCACCGAGAACGGCTACAGCTACTCCCCCGCCACCGAGCACCTCGACCTCGACGACGAGACCGTGCGCGCCGACCTGCAGGGCGGCGCGCCGCGGTCGACGATCGGCCAGCTCACCCGCGGACTCCAGGCCCGCGCCCGCGCCGGCGGCGAACCGATCTCGATCCTCAGCTGCGACAACCTCGCCGCGAACGGCAAGCACACCGAGAAGCTCGTGCGCGAGTTCCTGCAGGCTCTGCCCGGCGGCGAAGCATCCGACGCCCTCGACTACCTCGACCGCGCCGTCACCTTCCCCTCGAGCATGGTCGACCGCATCGTGCCGTCGACCACCGCGCGACTGCGCGACGAGGTCACCGGCCTCCTCGGCGCGGTCGACGCCATCCCGGTGCCGGGCGAGCCGTTCACGATGTGGGCCATCGAAGACGCATTCGCCGGCGGACGCCCGGCCTGGGAGGCCGGCGGCGCCGTCTTCACCTCGGAGGTCGCCCGCTACGAGCAGATGAAGGTGCGCCTCCTCAACGGCACGCACTCGCTCATCGCCTACCTCGGCGCGCTGCGCGGGGTCGGCACGATCCCCGAGGCGATCGGCATCGACCGGATCGCGGATGCCGCGCGCGGCGTCATGCGCAGCGAATACGAGCCGTCGGTCGACGTGCCCACCGGTGTCGACATCCGCGCCTACGAGGCCGAGCTGTTCGAGCGCTGGGGCAACAGCGCCCTCGGGCACCAGACCCGCCAGGTGGGATCGGACGGCTCGGTGAAGCTGCGCCAGCGCATCCCGGAGCCCGCGCTCCTCGCGCTCGGACAGGGGCGGATGCCGCACCTCATCGCCCTCACGGTCGCCGGCTACCTGTCGTGCCACGCCCCGCTCGGCGGTTTCGACCCCGGCGTGCACGCGGCCGCGATGACCGACCCCGCCCGCGAGCGCCTCGCCGTGCTGGCGTCAGGGGCACGCGACGGCGTCGACCTCGCCCGCCGCGTGATCATCGACCACCGTCTGTTCGGCAGCGAGCTCGCCCACCAGGACGCCTTCGCCGCACGCGTCGGCGAACTGGTCGACACGATCCGTCGCAGCGGCGTCGACGCTGCGATCGCCGACGTCCTCTCCGCCACGGAAGAGGGCATGCTCGAGAACGACCCGACCGATCCGAACGCCACGAACGCCACGAAGGAGGCCCGCCGATGAAGTCGCTCGTCATCCACGGCAAGGAAGACATCCGCTGGGACGACCGGGAGATCCCGGAGCCCGGTGCGGGCGAGGTGCGACTGCGCGTCGGCTTCGTGGGCATCTGCGGATCCGACCTGCACTACTACTTCCACGGCGCCAACGGCGAGTACACGATCCGCGAGCCCCTGGTGCCCGGACACGAGCTCTCCGGCGTCGTCGACCTCGACCCCTCCGGTCGCCTCGCCCCGGGCACTCCGGTGACGGTGCACCCCGCCCGCTACGGAGCATCCGCCCCCGGCCTCGAGGATCGCCCGCACCTGCGCCCCGGCGGCGACTACCTCGGCAGCGCCGCGGCGAACCCGCACCGTCAGGGCGGGGCGTCCGAGTACCTGATCGTCGAGGAGCACATGATCCGCGTGCTGCCCGACGGCCTGCCGCTCGAGCGCGCCGCACTCGCCGAGCCCCTGGCCGTCGCGCTGCACGCCGTGGGTCTCGCGGGCGATGTCAGCGGCAAGCGCGTGCTCGTGATCGGCGCCGGGCCCATCGGGCTGCTGGTGGTCGCCGCGGCCGTGCACGCCGGTGCCGGCGTCGTCGGCGCGAGCGACGTGCGCACCGAGCCCCTCGACCGCGCGCAGGCGCTCGGCGCGACCGAGGTCGCCCTCGTCGGGCGCGACACGATCGAGAACGAGTCGTACGACATCGTCTTCGAGTGCTCGGGCGTGGGCGTCGCCCTCACCCAGGCCGTGCGCGCCACCCGTCGCACCGGAACGATCGTGCAGGTCGGCATGCTCCCGAACTCCGACATCGGCGTGAACCTCGCGCCGCTGCTCGCCAAGGAGCTCACGATCCGCGGCGCGTTCCGCTTCTCGACCGAGATCGACGACGCCGTGCGCATGCTCGCGGAGTCGGATGCTCTCGACCCCGTGATCTCGCACGTGCTCCCGGCATCCGATGCCGTGAACGCGTTCACGATCGCGCGCGACTCCTCCGCCTCCGCGAAGGTGCTGCTCGCCCTCTAGCGCTCTCTCCCGTTACCCGCGGCCCCGCCGCATCCGACACCCCCCTTTCTGGTCCGAAGGAGTACCTCCCATGTCAGACGCCACCACGACGGCCCCGGCCGCCGATCCCACCGCGAAGAGGTCGGTGCGCGACCTCGTCCGCGCCGCCATCTCGGGGTGGCTCGGCACCGCGCTCGAGTTCATGGACTACCAGCTGTACTCGCTGGCAGCCGCGCTCGTCTTCGCCGATCTGTTCTTCTCGTCCGAGAACCCCGCCGTCGCGGTCGTCGCCGCGATGGCCACCTACGGCGTCGGCTACGTCGCCCGCCCCGTCGGCGCGTTCTTCTTCGCCCGCCTCGGCGACAAGACCGGCCGCACCAAGGTGCTCTTCTACACGATCCTGCTCATGGGTCTCGCGACGACGCTCATCGGTTTCCTGCCGACGTACTCGCAGGTGGGCGTGCTCGCGCCGATCCTGCTCGTGCTCCTGCGCATCGCCCAGGGCTTCGGTGCGGGAGCCGAGATCTCCGGCGCCGGCGTCATGCTCGCCGAGTACGCCCCGGCCAAGCGCCGCGGCATCATCGCCTCGCTCGTCGCCCTCGGCACGAACTGCGGCACGCTGCTCGCATCGGGCATCTGGGCGATCCTGCTCGTCGCCTACAGCGAGGACGAGGTCATCGACTGGGCCTGGCGCATCCCCTTCATCGCCAGCGCCGTCATCATGCTGTTCGCCATCTGGGTGCGCTTCAACCTCAAGGAGACCCCGGTCTTCGAGGAGCGCGACGACGTCGTCGACGGCAAGGCCCTGTCCCGCGAGGAGACGATCCAGCTCGCCACCGAGACCGGAGACATCCGCACGCTCGAGGCGATGCAGCGCAAGCCGTGGAAGGCCTTCTCGATCGCCCTGCTGCTGCGCTTCGGTCAGGCCGGCAACTCCGGCATGATCCAGACGTACCTCATCAGCTACATCACCGTCGTGCTGCTGCTCGACCGCTCGATCGGCGTCAACGCCGTGATCGTCTCGTCGCTCGTCGCCTTCATCACGGTGCCGCTGTCGGGCTGGCTCGGTGACCGCTTCGGCCGCAAGCGCATGTACATGGTGTGGGCGATCATCGCCCTGATCGTCATCGTTCCGACGATGCTCATGATCAGCAGCAAGGACACCACGCAGGTCTTCATCGGCTATGTGGTGCTGCACAACCTCGCGGTGATGAGCTTCGCCTCGCTCGAGAACCTCACGCTCCCCGAGCTGTTCGGAGCCCGCAACCGCTACACCTACACCGCGATGGCCCGTGAGATCGCGGCGATCATCGCGACCGGCGCCGGCCCCGTCATCGCCGCCGCGTGGGTCTCAGCCGTCACCGGTTCGTTCATCCCGATCATCATCATGCTCGTGTTCTTCACGCTCTGCGCGCTCGTCGCGTCGATCTGGATGCCCGAGGTCGCCGGTCGCGATCTGACCGATCCGCGCGACGCGATCTGATCGCACCACGCACCACGACCCGGGGTGCGGCCGAGATCTTCGGCCGCACCCCGCACCACACCCATCACGCCCCCGCACGACACCCCGCTTCACCAGGAGAACCGAGAACGCCATGACCATCGAGCTCGTCGACGTCAACATCACCAGCCCCGGACGCAACTTCGTCACGCTCAAGATCACGACCTCCGACGGCATCACCGGCCTCGGTGACGCGACCCTCAACGGGCGTGAGCTCGCGGTCGCCTCGTACCTCGCCGACCACGTCGCCTCGATGCTCGTCGGCCGCGACGAGGATCGCATCGAGGACACCTGGCAGTACCTCTACCGCGGCCCGTACTGGCGCCGCGGCCCGGTCACGATGGCGGCGATCGCCGCGGTCGACATGGCCCTGTGGGACATCAAGGCCAAGAAGGCCGGCATGCCCCTGTACCAGCTGCTCGGCGGAGCCAGCCGCGAGGGCGTGCGCGTCTACGCCCACGCCTCCGGCACCGACTACGCCGCCCTCAAGAACGCGATCACCGGCTACGAGGAGCTCGGCTACACGGCCGTGCGGGTGCAGACCGGTGTGCCCGGTCTCGGCCAGATCTACGGCGTCTCGTCGTCGGGCCCGGGCGTGCGCTACGACTACGAGCCCGCCAAGCGCTCGGGCGACCGTCCCAGCGAGGAGCGGTGGGACACCCGCAACTACCTGAACCACATGCCCGGCGTCTTCGCCAGCATCCGCGAGGACTTCGGCTCCGACCTGCGCATCCTGCACGACGGGCACCACCGCATGACCCCGATCGAGGCGGCGCGCTTCGCGAAGGACATCGAGCCCTACGACCTGTTCTGGCTCGAGGACTGCACCCCCGGCGAGGACCAGACGGCGCTGCGCCTGGTGCGCCAGCACTCCACGACGCCGCTCGCGATCGGCGAGGTCTTCAACTCGGTCTACGACTACCAGACGCTCATCACCGAGCGTCTGATCGACTACGTGCGCTCGGCCGTCACCCACACCGGCGGCATCACCGCCATGAAGAAGCTCCTCGACTTCGCCGCGGTCTACGGCATCAAGTCCGGCATCCACGGCCCGACCGACATCTCGCCCGTCGGCATGGCCGCAGCGCTGCACCTCGACCTGGCGATCCACAACTTCGGGATCCAGGAGTACATGCCGCACAACGCCCAGACGCTCGAGGTCTTCCAGACCTCGTTCACCTTCGACAAGGGCTTCCTGCACCCGGGCGACACCCCCGGCCTGGGCGTCGAGCTCGACGAGGATGCCGCGGCGGGCCACGAGTACACCAAGGCGTACCTGCCGGTGAACCGTCTGCTCGACGGCACCGTCCACGACTGGTGACGCGTTCATGACGGGCGACGATCGCGGGATGAGCACGCCCGGCGGCGTGATCACCCTCGGCGAGAGCATGGCGCTGATGCGCACCACCGAGATCGGCTCCCTCCGGCACGCGAGCGCGATGTCGCTCGGTGTCGGAGGGGCCGAGAGCAACGTGGCCATCGGGATGCGCCGACTCGGGGCATCCGTCTCGTGGCTCGGCCGGGTCGGCGACGACTCGCTCGGCGAGCGGGTGCTGCGCGAGATCCGCGCCGAGGGCGTCGACGTGCACGGCATCGTCGATGCGGATGCCCCGACCGGGCTCATGGTGAAGGAACGGCCGTCCGCGGCATCCACCGCGGTGCACTACTACCGCGCGGGCTCGGCCGGATCGCGGCTGCGGCCCGACGACCTCCCCGCGGAGTGGATCGAGCGCGCGGCGATCCTGCACGTCACCGGTATCACGCCGCTGCTGTCGACCTCGGCGCGCGAGGCGCTGCTGGTCGCGGTCGACCGCGCGACGGCCGCCGAGGTGACGGTGAGCGTCGACATCAACTACCGCTCGGCGCTGGCCCCGGTCGCCGTCGCCGGGCCGATCCTGCGAGAACTCGCGGAACGCGCCGACATCGTGTTCGGCGGTGCCGAGGAGTTCGCGGTGCTGTACCCCGGGGCATCCGCGACCGACGCGGCGGCGCTGCTGCACGCCGCGGGCGTCGGTCAGGTCGTGGTGAAGCAGGGCCCGGACGGGGCGACCGTCTTCACGCCCGACGGCGTCACCCCAGCTCCGGGCTTCGCGATCGACGTGGTCGACACGGTCGGCGCGGGTGACGCGTTCGTGGCGGGCTACCTCAGCGCGCGACTCGAGGGGCAGGGCATCACCGACAGCCTCCGGCGCGCCAACGCCTGCGGTGCGATCGCCTGCCTCGTGCCGGGCGACTGGGAGGCGGCTCCCACGATGCGCGACCTCGCGCGATTCCTCGACGGCGGGGGCGACCCGGTACGTCGCTGAGCGGCCCCCGCCCGCGAGCGTCTCTCAGTTCTGCGGAGTCTCGGGCGTCTCGGGCGTCTCGAGCATCTCGTCGACGAGGCTGATGCCGCCCGAGGAGTTCGCCGACATCATCAGCTGCTCGATCCACTTCAGGTTCAGCTGCGGCGCCTCGGGGTCGTCGAACGTGAAGCGCAGCGGGATCGAGGGGTGCAGCCAGATCGTCGACCGCCCGTTCTCGTCGCCGTCGCTGTGCCGCCACGACAGCGTGAAGCTCTCGTTTCGGCGCAGCTTCGTGGCGATCGCCACCTTGAGGTGCGCGAGCGCGCGGTCCTCGATGCGGATCGGGGAATCGGAGCCGCCGTAGTGCAATGAACCCATGATCGAAACGATAGTCGCGGTCGCACGACGTCGGCCGGAGCGACGGCTACCAACGGCATCCGAGTCGCGCAACCCCCTCAGGATCGGCCGGGATCGGGTCTACCGTCGAGCGCATGGACGAGCCGAGGACGAACACGAGAGCACGCATCGACATCGATGGCCGCGAGTTCCTCCTGGACGGCGACCGCGACCTGTTGGAACTCATGGGGCGTATCGAAGCCGCGGCCCGATCGGAACCCACGTTCGTCGACATCTCCGACCGCAACGGGCTGGTGAGCGTACTGGTCTCGCCGGGCGCTCGCGTCGTCATCTCGGTCGAGCACGTGAGCTCGGTCGCGCTCGTGGAGGAGGCTCCCGTGCACCCGATCGCCGACTGGGATCTCTGAGATCAGTTGATGATCTCGGCGCGCTCGTCGCCCTGCAGCGCCGCGAGCTTGCGCCTATGCGGAGGCATCCGCCCTCACCAGGACGACGGATGCCCCGCACTCATCGCTGCGGCAGCTCGACCGTCTCGTTCTCGCCCTCGTAGGGCTCGCCGGTGATCTTGGACTTCACGAAGCTGAACAGCGAGGCGATCTTCCCGCCCGGGCTGTCCCAGTACTCGGCGGATTCGGCGGTGAACTTCAGCAGGCCCACCTCGGGGTCGTCCGGCCCGTTCGTGAACCAGGCTTCGACCGTGGGGCTCCAGAGCTCGCGCACCTTCGCCGGGTCGTCGACCAGCTCCGCGGTGCCCGAGAGCGACACCCACGAGTCGTTCGAGCTGAGCGAGACGCCCACCCGCTCGTCGGCCTGCGCGTCGAGCACGAGCGTGGCGCTCTTCGACACGAGGAACCACAGGTCGCCGTCGAACTCGGCCTCCTGCACGGTGAGCGGATGCGAGACGAGTCGCCCCTCGGCGTTGCGCGTGGTGAACATCGCGAAGCGGAAGTCCTTGAGGAGCTCGGCGACCCGCTGGACGGGTGTGGTGTCGGTCATGAGAGTGTCCCTTCTGCGCCACGATTCGCGCGACGTCACCGTCATCCTGCGACGACCGGATGCCGGCGCCGAGGGGGTTGCGATTCCCACCGGGAGGGCTTACCGCGACGCGCGATGGTTGCGCAATCACCGCGCGTCGCTTCTGCCAGACTGGGACGGTCGAGGGGAACGACGAGGGAGAGATCGATCCAATGACCGCAGGAGCCGCCGAAGAGCTCGAACAGTCGCTCGCCTCCGCACGGGACGACGACGATTGGACCGGGGTGATCGGCATCCTGGGCTCGCGCTGGAGCGACCTCTATCAGGACCATCCGCAGCTGCTGATCCGCACGATCGAGTCCCTGCCCCCGGCCGTTCTCGAGGCGCATCCGCGCCTGCGCTTCGCCGAGGAGCACCTGCGCCGACGATCGAACCGACTTCCCGAGCGGCGCGCCTACCCCGACATCCTCTCGGACGACCCGGATGCGCCGCCGCTCGACCGGCTCGCCGCCCTGACCGGCCGCATCGCGACTGCGCGCGGCGACGGACGCCTGGCCGACGCCGCCGCGTCCGCCGACCAGGCCGTGGAGACCCTGCGCGCCGTCCCCGTCGAGATGGTGCCCACCTTCGCGAACGCCCTTCCCGAGCTCCACTACCACTGGGCCGTGACATACTTCCTCGCCAGTCGGTTCGACGATGCGCTCGAGCAGTTCGCGCGCAGCTACGACTGGGCCGAGTCGGTCGACAACCGTCTCGTGCGCACCACGTCCGGGGGCGCCAGCGCCCTCATCCACGCGCTGCACGGTCGCGGGCGCGACGCGGCTCGCTGGCTCGGCCGGCTTCCGGAGGTTCCGGCCGATGCCTGGTGGGCCGCGGATGCCCCGGCCGCCGGCCGCATGGCCGATGCCGTGCTGCACATGGACCGCCTCGAGATGGACGCCGCCCGCGGCATCCTCGACGGGATCGACATCACGCTGTCGCTCGATTTCTGGGGCCCGTACTTCGCACTGCGCGCCTACAGCACCCCGCCGGATCGGCGCGACGAGGCCCAGGTGCTGCTGTCGGAGTTCGACTCCTTCGTCTCCGGCCTCGCCCCGGAGTACGCCCAGGTTCCCGTGAACGCCGAGTACACGGCCATGGTGCGCTATCTGCTGCTTCTGCTGCTGCACCAGCCCGACCGCGCGGCCCGAGAACTCGGGAGCACCGCGCCCGATGCCGATGCGAGCGTCGTGGCGCAGACCGGTACCGCTCTGCTCGCGCGCCGTCTGCTGCAGCGCGAACAGCCCGCCGCCGCACGCCGCCTGATCGCTCCGCTCCTGCAGGCGTCGAGCGCTCGGCCTCGCGTGATCATCCCGGCCCTCGTCATCGCCGCCGAGACGGGCTCGCCCTCGCAGCGCGACGACCTGTTGCAGCGCGCCGCGGCGCTCGCCACCTGGAACGGCCTCTACTCCGCCTTCCCTTCGGCGTCGACCGCCGCACGCCGGACGCTCGCCGACCTGATCGAGGAGCGCGGCGAGCCCGGGATCGCCGACCTCCTGCGCGGGCTGTCGGAGACGACGGCCGTCGCCGGGACCGAGGCCCTCACCCGCCGTGAAGCCGCGGTCGTGGCGTCGGCGCTGGCCGGGCTCTCGAACACCGAGATCGCCGCGAAGCAGCACGTGAGCGTCAACACGGTCAAGTCGCAGCTGCGCGGCGCGTTCCGCAAGCTCGAGGTCTCGAGCCGTCAGGAGCTGATCGAGCTGTTCCAGCTCGGACGCTGAGCCGGGGCAGACGCTGAGCCGGGACGGACGCTGAGCCGGGACGGACGCTGAGCCGGGACTCAGGTGCACGGGATAGCGTCGACGGGTACGACCACCGCGATCCCCGACACCTGAGGACACGATGAGCCGCATCGCCCCCGCCCTGGAAGCATCCGCCCCCGCCTACGACGGTTTCGTCGGGTGGGTGCTGAGCCTCATCGAATCGCTCGGGGAGGTGGGCGTCGGCATCGCGATCCTCATCGAGACGTTCGTGCCGCCGATCCCCTCGGAGGCGATCCTGCCGGTCGCCGGGTTCCTCGCCTACGAGGGCCGGATGAGCGCGTGGGGCGCGTGGGCGGCGGCCACTCTCGGCGTGCTCGTCGGCGCACTGATCTGGTACGCGATCGGCGCCGCGGTCGGGCGCGACCGCACGCGTCGGATCGTCGGGCGCATCCCCCTGCTCGACTACGAGGACTTCGACAAGGCCGAGGCGTTCTTCGCCCGCTGGGGCGGCGGGGCGGTGCTCTTCGGACGCTGCGTGCCGCTCGTGCGGTCGTTCATCTCGATCCCCGCGGGCATCGAGCGCATGCCGCTGTGGAAGTTCACGCTCTACACGCTGATCGGCTCGGGCATCTGGAACGCCATCTGGATCGGTCTCGGCTTCGCGTTCGGCCCGGCCATCAGGCCGGTGCTCGAGGAGTGGAGCGGCCTCATCTCGAACATCGCGGTCGGGGCGATCGCGCTGCTGGTGCTGATCTTCATCGCCATGCGCATCCTGCGGCGGCTGCGCGAGGGCTCGACGCGACGGATGCCGCAGCCCGACGCCGAGTGAGCCCTCCCCGAGTGCGCCCTCCACGAGTGCATCGATCGGTGCGAAATGTCGGTCATGGCGCCTCTTCGCCGACGTTTCGCACCGATCGATGCACGATGGGTCAGGCCTCGGCGGCGCGCGCGGCGCGCTTCGCGTCCTGGAACACCCGGATCGCCTCGTAGCGCTCGGCCGAGCGCGCCTGGCGCTTGGCGGCCTGCTCCTGACGGTTCTTCGGCGGCGCCGAGGTGACGAGTCCGTCGAGCAGGCTCCGCACCGACCGCTCGATCTCGGCGATCGCCCGGTCGAACACCTCCTGGTTGGCTCGCGACGGGGCGTTCGTCCCCGAGATCTTGCGCACGAACTGCAGGGCGGCGTCGTGGCATTCGTCGTCGGATGCCGGGGGCTCGAGGTTGTTCAGGGGGATGATGTTGCGGCACATGCCAGCCAGGCTAGATCGCTGAGCGCCGGAGTCAAGGGGTGGCGGCGTGGCCGCGACACCCCGCGGATCCGACGCGTCCACCCGTTTGCACGGGTCCGCCCCTCCGAACGGGTGGTCAGCCGCGCGCGATCGCCGCGAGCTCGACCCGCGAGGTGGCCCCGGACTTGCGCAGCAGGTTCGAGACGTGGAACTTCACGGTGTTCTCGCTGACGCTGAGCGTGTGCGCGATCTCGCGGTTGCGTCGACCGGCGGCGATCAGCCGCAGAACGTCGCGTTCGCGGGGACTGGCGTCGATCGCGGCGGGGAGGTCGCCGGCATCCGCGGGTGGGTCGAGGGGAAGGCGGATGCCGACCTCCGAGCCCCAGCCCGGGGTGGCCGACACCGAGAAGTCCCCGGCGAGGGTCGACACCTGCTCACCGATCGAGCGCAGCGTGTCGTCGTGGGCGGTGAGGTCGCCGCGGCCGTCGTCGCGGATGCCGATGAGCAGGTTGAGGCCGTCGCAGTCCCACTGGATGCGCACGCGCCGGGTGTCGCCGCGGTCGACGATCGCCAGCACGGTGCTGCGCACGATGGCTCGTGCGGAGTGCGCGACGTCGCCGGGGAGAGCACGCCCGTTGGCGGGCGGTTCGACGAACTGCACGTCGAGCTCGCTGTACCGCACGAGCGGGCGCAGGTCTCCGCGCAGCCGTTCGAACGCCCCGGTGACCGGCTCGAGGCCCGCCCCCTGCTCGTCGTTCAGGGTGCGCAGCCCCACGAGGGCACCGGCGGCGACGTCGACAGCGATCGTGCGCGCCGCCCGGTCGTCGAGGCGGGTCGAGCGCAGCGTCGCGAGCAGGGACTCGAGCGTGAGCGCGTACCGGTCGCGCTGCTCGGCGAGCGCGCGGGAGTGATCGGCGGTCAGGCGGCGCGACGCGGTCTGCGCGGTGCGGTCGGTGTGGTCGGTGGCGCTCATGGGCACCCACTCTATCCCGCCCCCTCCTTTCGGGTAGGGGGAACGGTCCCGAGGCAGGAGCGCCCGACGATCGGATGCTGGCGAGGCTGGGGAGATGCCCCTCACCGCCACCATCTCCCCGGGAGCGTCGATCTCCCTCGTCGCCAACGAGCTCCTGCACGCCGCCGAGCGCACGAGCGTCGCGAACGCACGTCAGCTCGACGACCTCGCCGCCCTCCTCACCGACGCCGACCGCGTCTTCGTGATGGGCGCGGGCCGCTCAGGGCTCGCCCTTCGCATGACGGCGATGCGCCTGATGCACCTGGGACTCGACGTGCACGTGGTGGGCGACACCACCACGCCGGCCATCGCGGCGGGCGACGTGCTGCTCACCGCGAGCGGTTCGGGCACCACCGAGTCCATCGTGCGCGCGGCCACCCGCGCCTCCGAGATCGGCGCACGCGTCGGCGTGATCACCACCGCCGAGTCGTCACCCCTCTCCGACCTCGCCGACGTGCGCGTGCGGGTGCCCGCGGCGCAGAAGCTCGACCGCAGCGCCGAGGCATCCGCTCAGTACGCCGGAGGCCTGTTCGAGCAGATCGTCGTCGTGATCGGCGACGGGCTCTTCCACGCGCTCTGGCAGCGCCAGGGATCGAGCGCCGACGAGCTGTGGCCGCGGCACGCGAACCTCGAGTGACTCCCGCCCGCCCCTCACCCCTCGCACCATCCCCAGAAGAACGGAACACCCATGAAACTGCAGTTCGCCATCGACACCCTCAGCACCGAGAAGGCCCTGGAGCTGGCCGCGGCCGCCGCGGCGCACGTCGACATCCTCGAGCTCGGCACGCCCCTCATCAAGAGCGAGGGCCTATCGGCGATCACCGCGCTCAAGGAGGCGCACCCCGACAAGGTCATCTTCGCCGACCTCAAGACGATGGATGCCGGTGAGCTCGAGGCCGACATCGCCTTCGGCGCGGGCGCCGACCTCGTGACCGTGCTCGGCGCCGCCGACGACAGCACCATCGCCGGTGCCGTGAAGGCCGCGAAGAAGCACGGCAAGGGCATCGTCGTCGACCTGATCGGCGTCGCCGACAAGGCCGCTCGCGCCCAGCAGGTCATCGGCCTCGGCGCGGAGTTCGTCGAGATGCACGCCGGCCTCGACGAGCAGGCGCAGGAGGGCTACTCCCTCGACAGCCTCCTCACCGACGGCGCGGCATCCGGCGTCGCGTTCTCGGTCGCGGGTGGCGTGAATGCGTCGAGCATCGCCGCGGTGCAGGCATCCGGTGCGCAGGTCGCCGTCGCCGGCAGCGCGATCTACAGCGCCGACAACGTCGGCGACGCGGCGGCAGCGCTGCGCGCGGCGATCGTCTGACGGGGTACCCGCCCCTCGCGCCCCCTCTTGCGAGCGCATCGATCGGTGCGAAATGTCGACTTCCAGTCCCCAGAATCGACGTTTCGCACCGATCGATGCATTTCCGGATGCCGTCGGGCCAAGAAACAGCGCCGGATGCCGCCGGGCCTCGAAACAGCGAGCGGATGCCGTCGGGCCTCGAAACAGCGAGCGGATGCCGCCGGGCCTCGACGTGCGCGCGTCAGGCCTCCGAGCGCGAGTCCTCGAGCGACGGGTAGTCGGTGTAGCCCTCCGCCGTCGAACCGTAGAACAGCTCGGGACGGGGCTCGTTGAGCTCGGCCCGCGTGCGCCAGCGCTCGACGAGGTCGGGGTTGGCGATCACGGGGCGCCCGGCGGCGACGGCATCCGCCCATCCCTCGTCGACGAGTTCCACGGCCTCCTCGCGGGTGGTGGGGGTCGCGAAGCCCGAGTTGACGATGAGCGGGGCCTTCGACGCCGCCCGGATCGCCTGCACCAGATCGGCGCGCGGGTCGGCGTTGAGCACGTCGACGAACGCGAGTCCGAGGGCGGCGAGGCCGTTCGCGACGGCGGTGTAGGTGGCACGCGCGTCGGCGTCGTCCTCTTCGAGCACGCCCTGGATGTTGTGCTGGGGAGACAGACGGATGCCGGTGCGCTCCGCGCCCACCGCCGCGGCGACGGCGCGTGTCACCTCGACGGCGAAGCGCGCACGGTTCTCGGGCGATCCGCCGTAGGAGTCGTCGCGGACGTTCGACACCGGCGAGAGGAACTCGTGCACGAGGTAGCCGTTGGCGCCGTGCACCTCGACCCCGTCGAAGCCGGCCGCGATCGCGTTGCGCGCCGCCTGCACGAACTGCTCGATCACCACGGGGATCTCGTCGAGGGTGAGCGCGTGCGCGACGGGCAGATCGGCCTTGCCCTCGGGCGTGCGGGTCTGGCCCGGAGCGGCGAGCGCGCTGGGGCCGACGATACGGTCCTCACCCGAGATGAGCGGGTGCGAGACGCGTCCGCCGTGCATGAGCTGCATGACGATCGTTCCCCCGGCCGCGTGCACGGCGTCGGCGACCCGACGCCAGCCCTCGATCTGCGCGGGCGTGACGATTCCCGGCTGCCCGGGGTACGACTTGCCCTCGGCCGCCGGCCACACGCCCTCGCTGATAATCAGTCCCTGGCCCGCGCGCTGGCGGTAGTACTCCACCATCGTGTCGGTGGGCACGCCGGCGTCGTCTGCGCGCGTGCGCGTCAGCGGCGCCATGACGACGCGGTTGGACAGGTTCAGGGCGCCGAAGACGGCGGGATCGAAAAGACTCACACCGGGAGTCAAGAGGCGTCGGCCCTTCCGTATTCCCGATGGCGGTGCCCGATGGCGGTGCCCGATGGCGGTTCCCGATAGCGGCGGGATCGGCGGGCGTCAACCCGATGCGCCACTCCGCGCCGCCCGCCTACCGTGGGACGAGATGATCACCGCCGAGGATCTCGACGACGATCGGCACCACGGGAGACGGGAACCGATGCATCCGCCGCGCACGCTGACCACCTCGATCGTGATCCCGGTGAAGGACGACGCGGACCTCCTCGCCCTCTGCCTCGCCGCGCTCGCCGGTCAGACGACGCCGGCGGACGAGATCGTCGTGGTCGACAACGCATCCACCGACGCATCCGCCGTCGTCGCCCGCGCGGCCGGTGCCCGCGTGATCACCTGCGCGGACCCCGGCATCGGCGCCGCCGCGGCCGCCGGGTACGATGCGGCGCACGGCGATCTGATCCTTCGCCTGGATGCCGACTGCCTCCCCGGCGCCGGATGGGTGGACGAGGTCTCGCGCGCGTTCGCCGCCGCGCACGACGTCGCCGCGTTCACCGGTCGGGCGCACTTCACCGACGGCCCGAGCGCTCTCCGCGCTCCCCTGGCCGCGCTCTACCTCGGCGCCTACGCGGCCGTGACCGGGCTGGCGCTCGGACACCGTCCTCTGTTCGGTTCGAACCTCGCATTCCGCCGCGACGCCTGGCTCGCGGTGCGCGACGAGGTGCACCGCCAGGACCCCGAGGTGCACGATGACCTCGACCTCGCCTTCCACCTCGGCGAGAGACACCGCATCCGCGCGCTCCCCGGACTGTCGATGGGCATGTCGATGCGCCCGTTCACCGGCGGCCACTTCGGCCGGCGCGTGCACCGCGGGATGCGCAGCGTGCTCGTGCACTGGCCGCACGACTTCCCGCCGCTGCGGTGGGGACGAATGCTCGCTCATCGCACCCGCCGACGCACGTCGTCGCCCCGCGGGAGCCGCCGGTGAACGCCGCCGCGACGCTCATCGGCCCGACCGCCCCGCCGGAGCTGCACGTGATGACACTGAACGTGCGCCGCGCGATGGAGGGACCGCTGATCGCGCGCGCCGATCGCTGGAGCACGCGTGCTCCCGCCTTGCATGCGCTCCTCTCCTCGGAGCGCCCGACGCTGCTGGGGCTGCAGGAGGCGCTGCCCCGCGTGATGCCGTCGATCCGGAGAGCGCTCGGCGACGGCTACCGGTCGCTGGGACGCGGACGCGGGCGCGGGGGAACGGGAGAGGGCACGCCGCTGCTCTACGACGGCACGCGCCTGCAGCTCGTCGACGGCGGCCAGCGGGCGCTGTCCGACCGCCCCGACGTGCCGGGGTCGACCGGGTGGGGCAACGCCATCCCGCGCATCGCCGTGTGGGCCGAGTTCGTCGACCGCTCGACCGGAGCGCGCCTGCTCGCCGTGAACACGCACCTCGACCCTTTCTCGCGGCGATCGCGGCGCCGATCGGCCGCGGACATCGCCGCATTCGTCCGGGAGCGGGGCATCCCCGCCGTCGTGACGGGCGATCTCAACGCCGATGTCCGCTCGGCCTCGGTGCGCGCGCTGTTCGACGGAGAACGGCTGACCGACGCCCGGGCCGTCGCCGACGTGCACCTCTCCCCGCACTGGGGGACCTACACGCATTACCGACGCCCCCGGGCCGGGGGCCGCCGCATCGACGCGATCGCGGTCACTCCCGGCGTGCAGGTGCGCGCGGTGGGGGCGAATGCGCGCACCTTCGACGGGGTGCATCCGTCCGACCACCTCGCGGTGCAGGCGGTGATCCGCGTCGGCGCCGTCGACGCGAGCAGTGCCAGGAGAACGACACGATGAAAGAAGACTTCCTGCGCCCGCCGCGCACCGCGGCGGAATGGGCGGCCGACGGCCTGCGCGTCGTGGGGGTGCTGGCGGTGATCGCCGCGGCGGTGTGGCTGAAGCCCACCGATGCGGGGATCGCCGCCCTCGCGCTGCCCGCCCTCATGCTGCCGCGGATGCTCGGGCTGCGGCCCTGGTTCGACGTCGTCACGTGCGCCACCGTGCTCGTCGCGGCCTGGAGCAACGTCTTCGACCTCTACCGGACGATCACCGGGTGGGACCTGCTGCTGCACGGCGTGTGCACGGGGGTGCTCGCGGTCATCGCCGCCGTCGTGCTCGAGCGCTGCGGCGTCGTGGCCCTCACCCTCGACACCGGTGCCCGACCGCGCACGCCGCTCGTGATGCTGCCCCTGCTCGCCCTCGCCATCAGCGCGGTGTGGGAGATGATCGAGTGGGTGGGATGGGCCTTCCTCAGCGACGACATCTTCGTCACCTACCAGGACACGATCGGCGACATGGTGTTCGGCGGGCTCGGCGGCATCCTCGCCGGGGTCTTGCTGGCCCGCGTGCGACTGGCGCGCCGTCCCTCGCCCGAAACCGCGGGCGCCCTGCCCGCCACGAACGGAGGATCCCACCCGTGAGCTGCACCCTCACCCTCGCCGAGACACGGCAGACCGCACGCGAGGCGTTCGGATGGTCCACCCTCCTGCCGGGTCAGGCCGAGGCCATCCAGGCCGTCGTCGGCGGACGCGACACGCTCGTCGTTTTCCCGACCGGCGCCGGGAAGTCGGCGGTCTACCAGATCGCCGGACTCGAGCTCGGGAGCGTCACACTGGTGATCTCTCCTCTTCTCGCCTTGCAGCGCGACCAGGTCGCATCGATCGACCACGCCCCGGATGCCCCGGCCGCCGTCGCGATCAACTCGCGCACCTCGGCCCGGGCCGTGCGCGAGGCCTGGGCGGCGGTGGAGAGCGGTGAGCCGGTGTACCTGTTCCTCGCGCCCGAGCAGCTCGCCCGATCCGAGGTGCGCGACCGTCTCCTCGCCGCCGGCGTGGGGCTGGTCGTCGTCGACGAGGCCCACTGCGTGTCGGCGTGGGGGCACGACTTCCGACCCGACTACGCGCGCATCGGCGACATGGTCGACGCCCTCGGGCATCCGCCGGTGCTCGCCCTCACCGCCACCGCTTCCTCGCCCGTGCGCGACGACATCGTCGAGCGTCTGGGCATGCGCGATCCGCACCTCGAGATCCGCGGAATGGACCGCCCCGAGATCCATCTCGCGGTGCGCCGCTACGAGGACGACGCGCAGAAGCGCCGAGCCGTCGTCGACGATGCCGCGGACGAGGCCGGTGCCACGCTCGTCTACGTCGCGACCCGTAAGGAGACGCGCGAGTACACCGAGGCGTTGACCGAGCGCGGACGACGGGCCGCGGCGTACCACGGCGGCATGTCCGCGCGGGATCGGGAGGCGGTGCACGCCGCGTGGAGCGCCGGGCGGCTCGACGTCGTGGTCGCCACGTCGGCCTTCGGCATGGGGATCGACAAGTCCGACGTGCGCCGCGTCGTGCACGCCGACGTCACCGAGTCGCTGGACTCCTACGCCCAGGAGATCGGCCGGGCCGCGCGCGATGGAGAGCCGGCGCACGCCGTGCTGCACTACCGTCCCGAGGACTTCTCCGTGCGGTCGTTCTTCGCCGGGGGACGCACCCGACCCGCCGAGGTGAGAGCGGTCTGGGCCGCCCTTCGGCGTGCCGACGGACCCGCGCGCACCACGGCGATCGGCGATGAGGCGGGCCTGACGGCGCGGGCAGCCGGACGCGTGCTCGGATCGCTCGTCGAGATCGGTGCCGCGGCATCCGCTGCGCAGGGATTCACCGCGGCGGATCGCCGCACGCCCGCCGCGATCGTGACGGCCGTGCGCGAGCACGAGGAGGCGCAGAGACGGATCCGCGAATCGCGCATCGCGATCATGCGCGGCTACGCCGAGGCGGTGCGCTGCCGCCGCATCGCCCTGCTGGAGTACTTCGGTGTCGAGGCCCCGGAGGCGTGCGGGGCGTGCGACCGCTGCGACGCGGGAGAGACGAGCTCCTCTCCCCGATCGACATCGGGGGATGCGGGGAACGACCGGGATGCCGACGACATCCGCCCCGACGACGCCGTGCAGCACCGCGAGTGGGGCGTCGGCACGGTCGTCAGCGTCGAGGACGATCGGATGACGGTGTTCTTCGCGGAGCAGGGCTACCGCGTCGTCGCCCGTGAGGCGCTGGAGCGCGGGATCCTCGACGTCGCCTGATGCGCGCCGAGACCCACCACCCCCGACGTGTGGGGTGATGGGTCTCGGCGGTGGTGATGGGTCTCGCCGCAGGATCACGGCACGAGCGTGAACCTCACCTCCGTCGCGTTGCCGGCCACGTCGAGCACGACGAGGGTGTTCTCCCCGGCGACGGCACCGAAGCGCCCGGCCTTCACCGCGTTCAGATCCGACCACGCGTTGTCGGTCAGGTCGGTCGTCACACCGTTCAGCACCACGCGGTCGACCTTCAGCGCGTCGTACACCTTGAACGACACCACTTTGTACGCCCGCTCCTGGCCCGCGCCCTTCGACTCGGGCTTGGCCGTGACGGTGGGCGGTGTGACGTCGAGCGTGAACCGCACGGTCGTCTCGTTGCCCGCGGCGTCCCGCACGACCAGGGTGTTCGCGCCCTCCACCGCGCCGAACACCCCGGGCTTCACACCGTTGAGGTCGGACCAGACGGCATCCGTCACGTCCTTCTCGACGCCGTTGAGCGCGAGGCCTGCGACCAGCCCCTCGTCGTGCAGCTTGAACGAGACCTTCGAGTAGACGCCGTCACGGCCCACCGTCGCCCCGGCATCCGTCTTGACCGTCACGGCCGGAGCCGTGGTGTCGGTCGCAGCCGCCGTGACCGTCAGGTCGCGCAGGCGCCCGAAGTTGTCGAACGAGCCGAAGCCCACCCGCCCCTCGGGGAACGTGGTGTCGGTCGCGGTGAGCAGCGGGGTGTCGAGTCCGTCGAGATAGACGGCCACCTCACCCGTGTCGCAGCGCACCACGCGGACGTCGTGCCACTCCTCGTCGGTGATCGCCGGCGGGGCGCCGACCGTGCCGTCCCACTGATCGTCGACCCGCACGCGGTCGGCGTTGTTCACGGTGAAGATGCCGTTGTGCGGGTAGATCGTGTTGTCCTTCGACAGGTGCACGTACGAGTACTCGGTGTCGGACTTCCACCCGAACACGATGATGACGTCGCGGTTGTTGACCGACGCCTTCTCGTCGATGCGCACCTGGGCCGAGAGGTCGAACGACCCGAGCTCGGGCCCCTCGTTCAGCACGGCGTACTCGAAGGGACGACGGATGCCGTCGTTCGGGTTCGTGCCCGCCTCGGTGAGCACGATCTGATCGCCGGGGAAGTCCCACTTCGCCGGCGTGCGCGGTGCCCAGTTCTCCTCACCCATCACGTCGGTGATCACCTGCCCGTCGGGCGTGCAGGCGGCGGGTGCCGGCGGCTCGACGGGCGGAACCGCGTAGAGCGCGTACTGCGCCGCGATCTGCTCGGCGGTCGGCACCGTGTCGAGCAGCATCACGTCGTCCATGCGGCCGTGGAACGGGTTGGCCTCGCGCGTGTTCTGCGGGAAGCTGCCGCCGATCTTGATGCCCGCGGGCGTGGTGTCGCTCGTCGCGCCCCCACCCCACGGGTTCGCCGCGGTGTACCGCCCGGCGAGTTCCTCGCCGTTCATGTACAGCTTCATCTCGCCGCCGGCGAAGTCGAAGGTGGCGGCGAGATGCACCCACTGCCCCTTCTTCAGGATCTCGTCCCACGGCAAGTCGGCCGCGAACGTCCACGACCCCGCCCCGTCGACCCGACGACCGAGGGCGACGAGCTTGAGCTCGCCGTCGACCGTGATGACCTCGAGCAGCGCGCGCACCGCATGGCCGTCGGAAGTGCCGGTGAGCACGCCCGCGAGACCGATCGCGTTGTAGACGTCGTCGGGGTTGGCGGTGCCGGAGTTCAGCGCCGGGTGATCGCCGGTGGGCTTGAACCAGCCCATCACCGAGATCTCCTCGGCACCGGCGAAGTCACCGAGCGTGTCGACGCCCGCGGCGTCGTAGACCCCGGCCTTCCAGTCGTCGTTCGAGGCCGTGGTCGGGCTCATCTGCTGCGTCTGCAGCGCCTTGCCCGCCCCCGGGTACGCCCGGTCGGCGACCCGCTGCTCGACGCCGCCGTTGATCAGCGCGATGTCGGTGCCCGAGCGCCCCTGGTCGACCTCGACCGTCGGGTCGGCGCCCGGGTGGTCGAAATCGTGGTGGGTGACGACGTTCGGCGCCAGCTCCGGCAGCACGAACGGCGACGACGGGCCCGCCTCGCGGGCACCGGTGACCTTCCAGATCTTGCCGTTCGCCTTCGAGACGAGGTACAGCTCGCCGTCGGCATCCGATCCGAAGCGCAGGTCGACGCGCGTGTCGCCCACCAGCTCCTGGAAGGTGGTCTCCTCGCCGTCCTCGAACACTCGCAGCTGCTCGATCGTGGCGAGATCGTCGATGTCGCCCGCGTTGCGGACCATCTCGTCGGCCTGCGTCGAGAGCACCCATCCGCGCACCAGATCGGTGAAGAGGTACCGGCCCTGCAGCGCCTCGATGTCACCGCGGTAGACGAAGCCGCCGTTCACGGCCACGCCCGCGTCACCGGTCTGGCCGGGGTCGCGGTTGTGGTCGTAGGCGGCGACCGGGTAGGTGAAGCCGAACTCGGCGTCGTTCTCGGGCAGCGGGAAGATCTGCCGGTTCTCGGCGAGGAACGAGCCCTCGCGCACCGACCAGCCGAAGTTGTCGCCCGGCTCGACCGCGTAGATCGACTCGACCTGCCACTCGCCGATGTGGGCGAGGTACATGGTGTGGTCGCCCTCGGGATCCCAGCTGATGCGGTGCGGGTCGCGCAGACCCACCGCGTAGATCTCGGGCAGCGCGTCCGCGTCGTCGAGGAACGGGTTGTCGGCGGGGATGCCGTACGCGCCGTTCTCGCTGTCGTCACCGGTCGGGTCGATGCGCAGCACCTTGCCCTGCGGGGTGGCGAGATCCTGCGGGTTGCCGTTGCCGACGCCGTTACCGCCGTCGCCGACGAGGATGTACAGGATGCCGTGCTCGGCGGTGCCCTCGGCGGCCGTCGGGTTGAACGCGATCTGCTGCACCGTGTGCACGCGCCCGCCGAAGGGGATGCGCATGACCTCGCGGTGCGTGCCGGAGAACGTCTCCGCCGAGGGGTCGGATGCCGTCCACTCGGTGATCACGCTGTGGAACTGCGTGTTGCCGTAGGCCGGGAAGTCCGGGGTGTCCTCGGTGAGCGCCGTGCCGCCCTCGGTGTGCACGGTGTAGAAGAGCCCGTTCTCGGCGAAGTCCGGGTGGAACTCGGCCGCGCCGAGTCCGGTGCCCAGCCCTGCGCTGTTGTGGAAGTTGTCGACGAACTCGTCACGCACGTTGAGGTACGGCACGTACTCGCCCGACGCCTTGTCGACGAGGTACAGGATCGCGTTGTTGTCGGGCACCATCAGGCGGCCCGAGTCGTCGGGTACCTCGTCGAGGTGCGTGATGCGGTTGTGCCGCACCAGACGCGGGTCCTGCGTGGCCGGGGTCGTCGTCGACTCGGGCAGCTGGGCGAGCTCGGTGACCTCGATGCCCAGGCTCGAGAGCTCGGGGTCGGGCAGCGGGTTCAGCAGCGGCTCGGCGGGCGTCTCCCCGGGAGCACAGTCGCCCTCGTTGCCGGTGGCGATCGCGAGGTTCTCGCCCGTCGTGTCGACCGCGACGTCGTCGAGCAGCAGTCGCCCGGTGCTGGTGGCGCCGTTCTTCCAGAAGAACCGGTCGAGGTCGCCGTTCACGGCCTGACGGAAGCCGAACTGCTGCTCGGTGCCCTCGGGCAGGCGGGTGATCTCGTCGTAGGCGCCGCCCTGGCTGTAGACGGCGACCTTGTCGGTGGCGTTGTCGGCGACGATCCAGACGCACTGCCAGGCGTCGCGCGACCAGACGCCCGCCGACTTGAAGGCTCCGCCGTCGCGGACGCGCAGCACGTCGTCGTTCTGGTTGTTCACGTATGCGCGGCTGTGCGTGTAGTCGTTCGGGGCGTCGACGTCGGTCAGGCCGAACGAGGTGTCGACGCTGCCCGTGCGCAGGAAGCGGAAGAACAGCGTGCCGGTCGTTCCGTCGGCGATCGCCGGGATCTCGCGGAACGCCTGCTGCCCGCCGCCGACCGACTCGACGACCTGGTTGTTGCCGTTGAGCGGATCGGCGACGACGCGGGGAGCAGCGGATGCCGTCCACCCGTCCTGCCCGTTCAGCGCCGTGCGCTCGTAGCCCTCGAAGTCGATCACCTCGGGGAACGTGGCATCGGCCGTCGCGGGGGTGGCGGCGAGCAGGGTGCCGATCATGGCCGCGGCGATGGCGGCCGCCCCGGCTCTCCGGTGGCGCCTCCCGCCCGGTGGCACGGCGTCCGTTCGCCGGTGCGCGCTCGTCGACCGTGTGTTTCGCTTCTGCATCAGAGACCTCTCAACGTCATCGTCGTGTGGTGTCGTGCCGGTGTGGTGTCGCGCTCCTCCCCGGGGCGGCACTGCAGAGGGGAGGGCGATCAGCGGTACGGAAGCGCATGCGTAAGCGCTTTCGCAACCGCTTTCGTCGAGGCTAGCGCGCAGGAGTGGGGGAGGCAAGGGTCATCTGTGCCGAGGGTGGGGACGCTTCGACAGGCTCAGCGACCCGGCTTCACGCCACTGGGTCCCTGAGCCTGTCGAAGGGCCCCGCCCCGACGCACCTACTGGGTTCCTGAGCCTGTCGAAGGGCCCGCCCCGAGGTCAGCCCAGTGAGCGGGCGAGCACTGTCCCGGCATCCCGCAGCCAGCGCGCCGGGTCCTGCATCGCGGCCTCCCCCGACCCCGCGAGCTCGGTCAGCGAGGCGTGCGCGGCGAACGCCGAGGTGTCGGCATCCGCATCGACCCGCCCGGCCACGAGAAGCGCATCGACCCCAGCGGCGCTCGCAGCCGACGCGACGTACGAGGGCACTTTGCCGGCTCCCGACTGCCCGTCGAACGCGCCCTCGCCGGTGATCACGACGGTAGGACCGACAGCGGATGCCTCGGCCAGCGCACCCGGGAGCCCCACGAGTTCGCCGACCTCGGCCGAACCGGCCACGAGTCGCGCACCCCAGGCCAGCAGGCCGAAACCGGTGCCTCCGGCCGCGCCGGCTCCCGGTGTCGCGGGACCAGCCGGCAGCAGAGCGGCGAGCCGCGCGAGCGCCGCATCGGCGCGCGCGATCGCGTCGCCCGTGAGCCCCTTCTGCGGGCCGAACACCACCGCCGCCCCGAGCGAACCCACCAGTGGATTCGTCACGTCGCTGAGCACGACAACGCCACCCGGAGGCAGAGCGCGCAGCCCGGTCAGATCGACGGACGCGAGCTCGGCGAGCCCGCGGGCACCGACCGCGATCGGCGCCCCGGACGCGTCCAGGAATCGCGCGCCCAGCGCCGTCAGCATCCCGGTCCCGCCGTCTGTCGACGCACTCGACCCGATCCCGAGCACGAGGCGCGAGACCCCGGCGTCGAGGGCGGCGGCGATCGCCTGTCCGAATCCGAGCGTGTGCGCCTCCTCCCCGATGCGCCGCTCGCCGAGCAGTTCGATGCCGCTCGTCGAGGCGAGTTCGACGACGCCCGTGCCTCCCGGGGCGTCGGGCGTCGCCGGCAACCTCAGCCACGCGGCATCCGTGGGCGCACCGTCCGGACCCGTCACCCGCACCGGCACGCGCACCGCGCCGTCGACCGCGGCGGCGAAGGCATCGACCGTGCCCTCTCCCCCGTCGGCCATCGGCCGCAGCACCACACGATCGCCGGGGCGCACCGAGCCCCACCCCGCGGCGAGCGCGGCGGCGACGTCGGCGGCCCCGATCGTGCCCTTGAAGCTGTCGGGGGCGAAGACGACGGTGTGCACGCTCACGACCCTACGCGGGCGATGCGGGGGCCGAGCGAGAAAGAGCCGGCGCGAGGAACGGCGAGACGCTGCGCCCGAACGTCTCGGCCGTGCGCCGCACGACGGCGGCCGGATCGTCGGCCCAGATGTCGGCGTGGAAGATCTCGACCTCGATGTCGCGGTCGTACCCGGTGGCGACCACGGCCTCGGTGAGGGTGCGCAGGTCGATCACGCCCTCGCCCGGATAGTGCCGGCTGAGCAGCACGTCGGCGGGCAGCGGGGTCTTCCAGTCGCACACCTGATAGGTCGCGATGCGCCCCTCGCGGCCCGCGCGAGCGATCTGAGCGAGCACGTCGGGGTCCCAGAAGATGTGGAACGTGTCGACGGCGGCGCCCACCACCTGCGCGTCGAAGTCGGCGGCGATGTCGAGCGCCAGCCCGAGCGTCGAGACCACGCATCGGTCGGTCGCGTACATCGGATGCAGCGGCTCGATCGCGAGCGTCACCCCCGCTTCTGCCGCGTAGGGCGCGAGATCGCCGATCGCGTCACGCACCCGTTCGCGCGCCCCCGCGATGTCGCGCGACCCCTCGGGCAGACCGCCGGCGACGAGCACCAGCACGGCGGTCGATCCGGCAGCACCGGCGGCGGCGAGCGCCGCGGTCTCGTCGATCGCGACGCGGTTGTCGTCGAGCGATGCGCGACGGGCGTCTCCGTCGGGCACCGTGAAGAACCCGCCGCGGCAGTGCGTCGTGAAGCGCAGTCCCGAGTCGGCGAGCATCGCCGCCGCGGTCTCGAGCCCCACGGCCTGCACGGGCTCGCGCCACAGACCGATCGCCTCGATGCCGGCGTCGCGCGTGACGTCGAGAGCGGTGCGGAGGTCGGCGTGCTTGATGGTGGCCTGGTTGATCGACAGACGGGGATCGGGCGCGGTCATGCGAGAACACCGTTCAGCTTCAGCAGCGCGTGCCAGCGGCCGGCCGCGAGGTCGGGGTTCTCCAACGCGCGCGCCTCGTTCGCGAGCTCGACGATGCGCGACAGGTGCGGCAGGCTGCGCGCGGAGTGCAGGCCGCCGACCATCTGGAACGCGGGCTGGTGCCCGTTCAACCACGACACGAACGCGACGCCCGTCTTGTAGTAGAACGTCGGCGCCGCGAAGATCTGCCGGCTCAGCGCCTCGGTCGGGCCGAGGATCTCGAGGTAGCGGCCGGGGTCGCCGGCGTCCAGCGCCTGGATCGCCGCCGAGGCCGACGTCGTCAGCGCCGCGAAGGCTCCGAGCAGCGCGTCGGAGTGCCGACGCGGCTCGGCCGCCTCGCTCACGGGCTGCGCGGCATCCGGCACGTCCGCTCCGCCGATGAGGCCGACGTAGTTGAAGTCGTCGCCGGTGAACATGCGCACGCCGTCCGGCAGGCGGTCGCGCACGGCGACCTCGGATGCCGCGTCGAGCAGGCTCATCTTGACACCCGACACCTTGTCGGGATTCTCGCCGATGATCTCGATCAGCACATCGGATGCCGCGCGCCAGTCGTCCGACCCGAAATACCCCTGCAGCACGGGGTCGAAGGCGGTGCCGAGCCAGTGCAGCACGACCGGGGTCGTCGCCGCCCCCAGCACCTCGCGGTACACCCGACGGTAGTCGTCGGCCGACCGGGCGGCGCGGGCCAGGTGGCGCGACGCCATGATCACGGGGCCGGCACCCTGCTCCTCGGCGAAGTGCAGCTGCGTCTTGTAGGCGTCGATCACGGCATCCACCGTGATCTGCTCGTCGTCGACGTGGTCGGTGTTGACCCCGACGACGACCGCGCCGCCCTCCTCGCGGGCGACCGCGGCCGAGCGCGAGATCAGCTCGCGGGTGGCCGCGGCATCCAGTCCCATGTTGCGCTGGGCGGTGTCCATCGCGTCGGCCACGCCCAACCCCCACGCGTAGGCGTGGCGGCGGAAGGCGAGCGTCGCATCCCAGTCGATCTCGGCGGGACGCCCCGGGGTGTTGTCTCCCGCGACCTTCGGCACGACGTGCGCCGCGGCGTAGGCCACGCGGCTCCGCAACGGGCCGTCGGGGCGGGTGTAGGCGGGCGCCTCGGACAGCTCGACCTGCGAGGTCGAGCCGTCCGGGGCGAGCAGGGTGAGCGCGCCCATGGTCGTCACCCCTCGGTGAGCGGGGTCAGCTCGATCTTGCGCCCCTCGCGCGACGACGCGAGTCCGGCCTCGGCCAGCTGCACGCCGCGGGCACCCGCGAGCAGGTCGAACGCGTAGTCGGTACCGAGAACGTACGACTCCAGGAACTCCTCCCACTGCTGCCGGAAGCCGTTCTGGAAGACCTCGTTCGTCGGCACGCCGGCCCAGTCGGCCGCGTAGTCGTGGTCGTCGGCGAGGTCGGGGTTCCACACCGGCTTCGGGGTGGCGTTGCGGTGCTGGATCTTGGCGCCGAAGAGCCCGACGACCGCCGAGCCGAGCGTGCCGTCGACGTGGAACTCGACGAGCTCGTCGCGGTTGACGCGCACGGTCCACGAGGAGTTGATCTGCGCGATCGCCCCGCCCTCGAGCTCGAAGATGCCGTACGCCGCGTCCTCCGCGGTGGCGATGTAGCGCTCGCCGTGCTCGTCCCAGCGGTCGGGGATGTGCACGGCCGCCTGCGCGTAGACGCTCTCGACCGTGCCGAACAGGTTCTCGAGCACGTAGTTCCAGTGCGGGAACATGTCGACGATGATGCCGCCGCCGTCCTCGGTGCGGTAGTTCCAGCTCGGGCGCTGCGCGGGCTGCCAGTCGCCCTCGAAGACCCAGTAGCCGAACTCGCCGCGCACCGAGAGGATGCGCCCGAAGAAGCCCGAGTCGATCAGTCGCTTGAGCTTCTGCAGACCGGGGAGGTAGAGCTTGTCGTGCACGACACCGGTCTTGACGCCGGCCTCGCGGGCGAGGCGGGCGAGTTCGAGCGACTCCTCGAGCGACTCGGCGGTCGGCTTCTCGGTGTAGATCGTCTTGCCGGCCGCGATCGCCTTGCGCAGCGCCGTGGCCCGCGCCTTCGTCACGAGGAAGTCGGCGTAGATCTCCCACTGCGGATCGGCGAGCGCCGCATCGAGATCCGTCGTGTAGTCGGCGATGCCGTGGCGCTCCGCGAGCTCGGCGAGCTTCGTCTCGCTGCGGCCGACGAGGAGCGGCCGCACCGTCACCCTCGTGCCGTCGGAGAGTTCGATGCCGCCCTCGTCGCGGATCGCGAGGATCGAGCGCACGAGGTGCTGGCGGTAGCCCATGCGTCCCGAGACGCCGTTCATGATGATGCCGATCTCGCGCGTCTTCGCGGGAGCGGATGCGGGAGCCTCGGGAGAGGCGGTGGTGGTGAGTGACATCTCGTTCCGTTCTTCCGTCAGGGTGCTGTTCATGCGAGTCAGTTGCCGGCCGCGGCGGGCTTGCCGCCGAGGTAGAGCGCGGCGAGGGTGGGGTCGGCGAGCAGTTCGGATGCCGGGCCCGAGATGTGCACGCGACCGAGGTCGAGCACGCAGCCGATGTCGGCGGTCTCGAGCGCTCGTCGCGCGTTCTGCTCGACGAGCAGCACCGCGGTTCCGGCATCGCGCATGCGCACGATCTGCTCGAACACCTTCTCGGTGGTCTTGGGGTCGAGGCCCATCGACGGCTCGTCGAGGAGCACGACCTTGGGGCTCACCATGAGCGACCGCGCGAACTCGACCTGCTTCTGCTGGCCGCCCGAGAGGAGCCCGGCGAGCTGCTTCCACCGCTCCCCCACGATGGGGAAGAGGTTCTGCACGAACTCCACGCGCTCCTGGATCACCTTCTGGTCCTTGAGGGTGAAGGCGCCGAGCATCACGTTCTCGCCGACCGTCATCTCGCGGAAGACGCTGTGGCCCTGCAGCACGTGGGCGAGGCCGTGGCGCAGCATCGACTGCGGGCCCTCGCCGGTGATGTCGCGGCCGTCGACCTCGATCTTGCCTGAGCGCGGCTTGAGCATGCCGCTCGCGACCTTCAGCACGGTCGACTTGCCGGCGCCGTTCGGCCCCACGAGGCAGACCACCGATCCCGGCGGCACCTCGACGGTGAGACCGCGGAGCACGAGCGCCGCCCGGCCGTACCCGGCCTCGATGTCGCGCAGCTCGAGCAGGTTCTTCGCTTCAGACTCCAAGGTAGGCCTCCAGGACTCGCGGGTCTTGCTGGATGATCTCGGGGGTGCCCGCGGCGATCGGACGCCCGCGGTCGAACACGATCACGTGGTCGCACAGGCTCATGACCATCTCCATGTTGTGCTCGACGATGATGAAGGTCTTGCCCTCCTCGTTGAGCTCGCGCACGAGGGTCGCGATACGCCCGATGAGGGCGGGGTTCACGCCACCGGCGGGCTCGTCGAGCATGATCGTGTCGGGCTCGCCCATGAGCACTCCCGCCAGCTCCAGAAGCTTCTGCTGGCCGTAGCTGAGGTTGCGGGCCTCGGCGTGCTCGAGGTGATCGATGCCGACGCGACGCAGCCAGCCGCGGGCCCGCTCCAGCTCCTCCGGATCGTGCGCCGAGCGCAGCTGCTGGCGGATGCTCGTGCTGCGCACCGCGACCAGCAGGTTCTCCATCACCGTCATGCGCGGGAACACCCGGCACAGCTGGAAACTGCGGCCGATGCCCGCACGGGCGATGCGGTCGGGCGACTTGCGGGTGATCGCCTGCCCCCGGTACCGCACCTCGCCGGAGTCCGGCTTGATCATGCCGGTCACGCAGTTGAAGAAGGTCGTCTTGCCCGAGCCGTTCGGCCCGATCAGGCCGTTGACCTTGCCCTCCTGGAAGGTGACCGTGGCGGCGTCGACCGCGGTCACGCCGCCGAACCTCTTGGTCATCGAGGCCGTGCTGAGGCTGTCGAGCGTGGTGGTGGCGGCGTTCATGCTGACGTCTCCTTCGCCGCGGCATCCGCTGTTCGCTTCTCGTTCTGCTCGAGGAGCTCGCCGGCGGTCACCTCGCGGATCGAGGCCTGGTCGGATTTGCGGGTGACGAGGTTGCGCACCGCGGGGATGACGCCGTCGGGCATGAAGAGCACGACGATGCCGAGCAGGATGCCGGTGGCGATGAGGTGGAACTGCGTGTCACCGAACTCGAGCTTGAAGTACTCGAGGGCGACACCCACGACGACGGCTCCGAGGAGCGGGCCGAAGAGGTTGCGCACCCCGCCGAGCAGCGCCATGAGCACCATGTACGAACCGATGAGGATCGAGAACTGGAAGATCGGGTCGAGGTCGCCGAACCACAGGGCGTAGAGCCCGCCGCCCAGCGACACGAACAGCGCCGAGAGGATGTAGGCGATGAGCTTGTAGCGGGTGGTCGGCACGCCCAGCGACTGCGCCTTGTCCTCGTCCTCGCGGATGGACTTGAGCGCGGTGCCGAACTTCGACCGGTCGATGATCCACCACACCAGCAGCGCGAACGCGAGCAGGGCGACGAACAGGTAGAAGAACACGCGGTGGTGCTCGGGGCGCAGCATGCCGGGGAACGGACGGGGGACGTTGAGTCCCTCGGAGCCGCCGGTCACCTCGCGCCAGCTCTGGAAGACCAGCAGCATGATGAGCACGAAGGCGATCGAGACGATCACGAACGACGCTCCGCGCACCCGGAGGGCGGCGATGCCGATCGGGATCGCGATGACCGCGACGAGCAGAGCGGCGAGGATCCAGGCGACGAAGCCCGGCAGCGCCAGGTACTTGATCAGGAGCGCGGTGCCGTAGGCCCCGAGCCCGAAGTACGCGGCGTGCCCCAGGGAGATGTACCCCGTGAACCCGCCCATGAAGTTCCACCCCGTCGACAGCACGGCGTAGTTGAGGATGACGACGCCCGCCGACAGGATGTACGGGTTCGGGGCGATGGTCGGGAACGAGAGGATGAGCGCCGCGCCGATGACGAGAGCGGCGAGCTTGATCCACGTCGTCGAACGACGACGGGTGGGAGCGGGCGGAGCGATGACGACCGTCTCGGTCGCGATCGGTTCGCGGCTAGAAACGCTGGGCAAGACGACCTCCGAAGAATCCTTGCGGGCGGAACATCAGCGTGGCGAACAGGGCGACGTAGAAGATCGTCTGCGCCCACGTGGGTCCGAGGGGGAGCTGCAGCAGGCTCTGCGCGACTCCGAGGACGAGCGCCGCGATGGCCGCGCCCGGGATGCTGCCGAGACCGCCGACGACGATGATCGCCATGAGCGGTCCGATCCAGTGCCAGTGCAGCGACGGGTAGATCGTGGCGTCGAGCGAGAGCGCGGTGCCGCCGATCGCGGCGGTCGCGAGGCCGAGGCCGAAGCCGTAGCCCGCGACGCGGTCGGTGTTGATGCCGACCAGCCGCGCCGCCTCCGGGTGCTGGATCGTGGCGCGCAGCGCCTGCCCGAACCGCGTGTACTTCAGCAGCACGAAGAGGCCGGCGAGCGCCACGGCCGCGAGACCGAACGCGATGAGCTTGACGACCGGCACCTGGGCGCCGAAGAAGTCGAGGCTCGCGCTGGCGTACGGCAGCGGGATGCGCCGCTGGGTGCCCGAGAAGAAGAACCCGAGCGCCCCCTCGATGATCAGCGCCACCGCGAAGGTGAGCAGCACCGACATCATGGTGAGCGTCAGCGGCTTGAGTCGGGACACCAGCAGACGCTGCATCACGACGCCGGTCACGAAGAACAGCGGCACGGTGACGACCAGCGAGATGAGCGGGTCGAGCCCGGTCTCGCGGTTGAACCACCAGGCGAGGTACGCGGCGAGGATGAGGAACGCGGAGTGCGCGATCATCACGACGCGCATGATGCCGAAGTAGAGGGTGAGGCCTGCGGCCAGGAGGGCGTAGAGCCCTCCCAGCAGCACGCCGAGGATCAGGCTTTGAAGTAGCAGTGCTCCACTCACGATGTGCGGATCACCACGTCGGCTTCGGGAAGAGGAAGTCGGTCTCCTTGACGTCCTCGGGGAGGACGATGCGGATCTCGCCGCCGACCCACTGCTGGATGAGGTGGGCGCCGGTGGGCTTGCCCGTCTCGTCCCAGCTCAGGGGTCCGACCACGGTCTCCACCTCGTTGTCACGGAGCCAGTCGATGAGCTGCTGCTGGCACTCGCCCTGTTCGGCGCAACCGACGGCCTCGACGGCCGCGGCCACGACCTGGCCGGTCGTGTAGGCATTCGCCTCGTCCTCGGCCGGCGGGTTGCCGTGCATCTCGGTGTACTTCTCGACGAACTCGATGTTGCTGGGGAACTGCGAGTCGGGCGAGTAGCCGGTGGGAGCGAGGATGCCCTCGGTCGCCCCGCCGATCGCCGCGGCGAACTCGGGGTTGGTCGGGGCGGTCGAGAACGCGGCGAGCTCGGGCTGGTAGTTCAGCTGCTGCAGCGCGATGATCAGGTTGACCGCGTCCTGGTACTGCGTGCCGCCGATCACGATGTCGGCATCCGACTGCGCGATCTTCGCCGCGATCGTCGAGAAGTCGGTCGTGTTGGGCGGGTAGACCTCGTCGACGAGGATCTCGACGCCGGCCTCTTCGAGCTTGTCGCGAAGACCGTAGGCGGTGCCCTGCGCGAAGGGGTCGTCCATCGCGGCGACGGCCGCGGTCTCGGGACGCTGGTCCTCAGGGAGGGCGAGCAGGTAGTCGGCGAGGTTGTTGTAGTGGTCGTTCGCGATCGCGGGGGCGGCGTAGAAGAGGTTGTCGAAGCCCTGCTCGAACACCTCGGCCGCGGCTCCCGCCGGCTCGACGAAGAGCATGCCGTACTCCTGCGCGACACGCGCCGAGGGCACGACCAGGCGGGTCGAGAACGGGCCGAAGACCAGGTCGACGCCGTCCTGGGCGATGAGCGACTCGTAGTCCGAGACGACGCGGTCGGCGTTGGACTGGTCGTCGAGGATCTTCAGCTCGACCTGGCGACCGAGCAGTCCGCCGTTCTCGTTGATGATGTCTCGCCAGGCCTCGTAGCCCCGCTCGACGCCCTTGCCCGGCTCCGAGAAGTCGCCGGTGAGCGGCAGCGAGATGCCGATGACGATGGGGTCGTCCGATCCACCCCCTTCCGCCTGGTCACCGGTTCCGGAACAGGCCGAAACCGTGAGGGCGGCGATCGTCAACGATCCGATCGCTGCGGCAATCCGTCGACCTTGGCGGCGTGCAGTCATGCGGGTGTCTCCTACGTCATCGTAAGCGAAAGCGCTTTCGTAAGCGCTTCCGCCACTATACTTGCGTGGAAGAACGAGAGCAACCCACAGCGCGATCAGCGTCGATTTTGCTCCAGGGGGAGGTTTTCGTGAAGCGTACAGGTACGCCGCGACTCGTGGACGTCGCCGAGGCGGCCGGGGTCTCCCTGGCGAGCGCCTCCCGCGCCATGAGCGGAGGGTCGGGCATCTCACCCGAGGTCGCCGCCCACGTGCGACGCGTCGCGCAGGAGCTCGGCTACGAACCGAACCTGCACGCCCGCGGGCTGGCGGGCGGGCTCGTGCCGACCATCGGTCTGCTGGTGCACGAGATCGGCGACCCCTACTTCTCCGAGATCGCCAGCGGCGTCATCCGCAGCGCCACCCTCGAGAACCGCTCCGTGCAGATCGCCCAGGCCGACCGCACCCCCGAGAGCGAGCTCGCCCAGGTGCAGGCACTGCTGCGGCAGAGAGTGGGGTCGATCATCATCGCGGGCTCCGGGTACGCCGACCCCGAGCACGAGCAGAAGATGACCGCCGCGCTCGCCGAGTTCGCGCTCGCCGGGGGCCGCGCCGCCGTCATCGGCCGCCACTACCTGCCGATCGACGCCGTGCTGCCCGACAACCATCGAGCCGGCGTCTCGGTCGGCGCGCACCTCGCCGCGCTCGGGCACCGCCGCATCGGCGTCGTCGCCGGCCCGCTCGAGCTCAACACCGTCGCCGATCGCATCGCCGGACTCCGCGAGGGCATCGCGGATGCCGAGGTCGAACTCACCGTGGTGTCGAAGGAGTTCACGCGCGAGGGCGGTATCGCCGGCGCCCGCGAGCTCGTCGACGGCGAGTTCCGGGGCCGCGACCTCACCGCGATCGTCGGCCTCAACGACGCCATGGCCATCGGCATCCTGAGCGAACTGCGCCAACAGGGCATCCGCGTTCCCGACGATCTGTCGGTCGTCGGCTTCGACGACATCGCGGTCGCCGCCGACGTCGCCCCCGCGCTCACCACCGCCCGCATCCCGATGTTCGAGATGGGGCAGCACGCCGTCGCGCTGATCCTGCGCCCCGCGAGCGACGAGGCCCGCACCGTCGGCACCTCGCACGAGCTGATCGTGCGCGCGTCGACGGCGCCGCCGCGCGGCTGACGCCCCTCGCCGAGGGCCGCGGAACTCAGCCGTGCGGCCAGCGCGGCACGACCAGCGGGCTCCCCGACTCGGGATCGGCGATCACCCGCGCGTCGAGCCCGAACACGTCGGCCACCAGCGCCTCGGTGATCACCTCACCGGGGGCGCCGGTCGCGACCACTTCGCCGTCCTTCATCGCGATCACGTGATCGGCGTAGCGCGCGGCCTGGTTGAGGTCGTGCAGCACGGCGACGAGCGTGTGCCCCTGCGTGCGGTTGAGGGTGCGGCACAGTTCGAGCAGCTCGATCTGATGACTGACGTCGAGATAGGTCGTCGGCTCGTCGAGCAGCAGGATCGGCGTCTGCTGCGCGAGCGCCACCGCCATCCACACGCGCTGCCGCTGCCCACCCGAGAGCTCGTCGACCATCCGACCCGACAGCTGACGGATGCCGGTGGCGTCCATCGCCTCGGCGACGGCGGCCTCGTCCTCGGGCGACCACGGCGCGAACAGGCGCTGATGCGGGTACCGCCCCCGCGTGACCAGATCGACGACGCGGATGCCGTCCGGCGCCACCGGCCCCTGCGGGAGGAGACCGACCTCGCGCGCCACGTGCTTGGTGGGCAGATCGTGCAGGCTCTTGCCGTCGAGCAGCACGCGCCCCCGAGTCGGGGGCAGGAGCCGGGTCAGGCTCTTGAGCAGCGTCGACTTGCCGCAGGCGTTCGGCCCCACGATCACGGTGAATGCGCCGTCGGGGATCTCGACGGACACATCGGCGCACACGAGCTTGTCGGCGTAGCCGAGCGCGGCCCCGTCGACCATCAGTCGGGTCATCTCTTCTTTCCCTCTCGCAGGAGAAGCCACAGGAAGTACAGTCCGCCGATCGACACCGTGACGATGCCGACGGGCAGCGGGGAATCGGGATGGATGCGCTGCGCCACGACATCGGCGAGGAGCAGCAGCAGCGCCCCCACGGCGGCGGTCGGGCCGAGCGCGAGGCCGTCGGAGCGCACCACCCGGCGCGCGATCTGCGGGGCCGCGAGCGCGATGAACGAGATCGGTCCGACGGTCGCCGTGGCGAGGGCGGTGAGTCCGACGCCGATCACGATCGCCGCCACCTGCACCGCGCGCACGTTCTGGCCGAGGGCGGTGGCGAACGGCATCCCGATCTGCATCAATCGCATCGGTCTGCTCAACGCCATCGCGGCGATCAGGAAGACCGCCGATCCGCCGAACGCCCCCAGGAACGTCGCCCACGAGACGCCCGACAGGTTGCCGGCACCCCACAGGCTCGCCATGATCGCGTCTTCGACGGTCGCCGTCAGCAGGATCCACACGTTCACCGAGGCGAGCATCGCGCTGACCGCGATCCCCACGATGATGAGCCGCACCCCGCGCACCGCTCCGCGCTTCGACGAGAGCAGGAACACGAGGAACGCGGTCGCCACACCCCCGGCGAGCGCCCCGGCCATGGTCTCGACCGAGCCGCCGCCGAGCAGCAGCATCACGACGATCGCGCCGGTGTACGACCCGGTCTGGAATCCGATCACGTCCGGCGAGCCCAGCGGGTTGCCGGTGAGGTTCTGGAAGATCGCGCCGCTCATCGCCAGGCACGCGCCGAGCAGCACCGCCATGAGGATGCGCGGCGCGCGCCACTCGAGCACGACCATCGAGGTGTAGGCGTCGCCCTGGCCGACGAGCGCCGCGAGCGCCTCGATCGGGGTGATCTGCGCGGAGCCCGAGAACACGGCGAAGACGGCGAGCAGCACGATCGCGATCCAGAGTCCTGCGCAGATGCGGGCCGAGCGCGCGTCGACGAGCAGGAACGGGCGGGAGCGCGGACCGATGCGGTGCACGCGTCGGCCGAAGTCGAGATCGGTCATCGCCTCACACCTCCGAGACGCGGAAGCGCCGCACCATGTAGATGAGCACGGGCGCTCCGATGAACGCGGTCACGACACCCACCGGCACCTCACCCGCGGTGATGACGCGGCCGAGCACATCGGCGAACCCCATGACGGTCGGCGCGATGAGCACCGAGTACGCGAGGATCCACCCCTGGTGCGGGCCGACGATCATGCGCGCGAGATGCGGGGCGAGCAGCCCGAGGAAGCCGATGGGCCCGGCCGCGGCCGTCGCGCCGCCCGCGAGCAGGGCGATCGCGACGAGCACGACGAGACGGATGCGGTTCGGATGCGCACCCATCGCCACGGCGGATGCCTCGCCCAGCGACAGCACGTCGAGGGAGCGCGAGCTGAGCAGGGCGATGACGAGGCCCACGGCGATGAACGGCACGATCGCGAGCGTCGCCTCGAGCGGCTGCGAGGCCGTGGTGCCCGCCGACCACCCGCGCATCTTCTCGAGGATCTCGGAGTGCGTCAGCAGCACGGCCGACGAGAACCCCATGAGCACCGCGCCGAGCGCGACGCCCGACAGGGTCATGCGCACGGGGTTGCCGCGGGCGGTGCCGGTGTTGCCGATCACGAAGACGAGTACCGAGGTGATCATCGCCCCCGCGAACGACCACCACATGTACTGCGAGATGTCGGTCGTGCCGAAGAACGCGAGCCCCACGACGACGGCGAGCGACGCCCCCGCGTTCACACCCAGGATGCCGGGGTCGGTCATGGGGTTGCGGGTGACGGCCTGCATGAGCGCCCCGGCGACGCCGAGCGCGGCACCGGCGACGAGGATGAGCACGGTGCGCGGAACGCGCGAGAACCAGACGGTCTGCGAGATCGCGTCGGCGGGGTCGGGATGCAGGAGGGCCTGGATCACCTCGGCCGGCGGAACGGCACGAGAGCCGACGAGCATGCTGGCGGCGAGGGCTGCGACGCAGAGGATCGCGAGCGGTACGAGCCCGACCCAGCGCCGCCCGGCGGAGGAGCGGGTGGCGGAGACGGGCGAGGAGCGGGGCGAGGGCGGGCGCGGGTCCGCCCCGGACACGAGGGTGTTCGGGGCGGGCCCGGATGCCGCGGGCTGCGGGTTCATCCGACGGTCAGGAGACCTTCGTCGACGACGAGACGAGGTCGGCGACGTCGTTCAGCCAGGCCGCGTACGTCGTGGCCGTCATGGCGCCCTTCGAGCTCCAGGCGCCGAGCTGGTCGGCCTGCACGGCGGGCAGCGCGTCCCACAGGTCGGCGGTGAAGGAGAAGTCGTCGCCGTAGCCCTCGATGAGCAGGATGTCGGCCGGGTAGGTCGAGGCATCCTCCCAGGCGACCTGCCCCCACGGGTTGCCGGTCTCGGGGGCGTCGGCGCCGACGATGGTCGCGCCGAGCTCTTCGAGCAGCTCGGCCTGGGCGAAGCCGACGCCGGTGTACAGCATCTCCTTCGCGGGGCTGGTGAGCATGATGTTCAGTCCGCTGCCGGTGATCGCCGCGCTGAAGGCCTCCTTGGCGTCTTCCAGGTCGGCGTCGGACTGCACGATGGCGTCGGAGGTGACGTCGGCACCGAAGAACGCGGCGATCGTGCGGGTGTCGGCGATGCGACCGTCGATCGTCTCGCTGCCCGGCAGCGGCACGAACGGGGCGACGCGGGTGATCTGCGCGTTCACGTCCTCGTCGAACCACTGCCAACCGTCGGCGGTGCCCTGGCCGATGATCGCGTCGGGGCGCAGCTCGGCGAGCTTCTCGACGTCGATCTCGCCGTCGGTGCCGATCTTGGGGATGTCGGAGATGTCGGCATCGCCCATCACGAAGGGGTTGTCGCACTCGTAGCCGAAGAGGGCGACGGGCTCGATGCCGTACTCGTGCAGCGAGCTGTAGGCGTAGCAGTCCATCACGATGCTCTCGGGCTGCGCGGCGAAGTCTATCGACAGACCCTCGAGCGAGGGGTGTTCGAGCGTGACGCCCTCCCCCGATTCCGGTTGTTCCGCGGTGTCTCCGGTCGAGGCGCAGGAGGCGAGGAGCAGGGCGGAGGCGGCGACGAGGGCAGCGAGAGAGGACCGGCGGAGCACGGCGAAGACCAATCTGTCGGTGGAAGGGGAGCCCTTCGACCGTAACAAGAATTTAGTTAGGGTAGGTAATCCTAACTAGAGTCTCGGGCGTGTCCCCTGCCCAGCGCCGAGCGAGTTACAGGTGACGGTATAGACCCTCGTCCTTCGTCACCAGCACGGAGAAGTCCACGACGAGCTGGGCGATCTGTCCAGCGGAATCGAGGCCCCAGTACACGGGGTAGGAACCGTCTCCCCACCCCGAGTCACAGGCGAACCCGACGTTCTGACCGGCGAGCGGGAACTGAAGGACCTTCGGACGAATGGCGTCGTCCAGTGCACCGTACGCCGCGTTCTTCTCACGTGGCGTCATAGCGGAGTATGCGGCGAAGTCGGCGATGCAGATGCACCCGTGATCGACGCCGACGGTATCGCTCTCCTGGCCCGCACGATTGGCGAGCTTCCAGGTGACGGGCGCGCTCTCGCTGAACCTGACCCGCACGGCGGCGTTGCGACCGAACGCCGTGACCCGATCGATCGGGTACGTTCCCGGGCTGACCGAGTGAGCGAGAGGGCGAGCAACGTCGTTGTCCCACCCGAAGTCCGACACCGAGAGAACACCACTGCTGGTGGTGAGGTGTCCGACGTGTGTGACCTCTGTCCACGAGGCCTCTCCTCCATCCGGATCGCGAACCTCGCGGTCCGTGAAATTCCGGATCTGGTCCAGAAGCACTTCGTCCTCCGGCAACCCTCGGAACGGCGCATCAGCTGCGCGCTGACGCTCGTGCTCAGCGATGGTCGCGGCATCCACGAAGGGCAGCGCAGGGTCGCTGTAGTGCTCGACGATGTCGAAGATCGTGAAGTCGCCGTCGTGCGCGTGCACGACGTACTCGTGAAGCTTCTCGAGCACTGTGCCCGCATTCCCATAGAGCACACGGGTCGTGTCGCCGTCGACCTCGGAGCGCACGTAGTCCTCGTCCGTCGAGGCGTACTCGGGCTCCCCGCCGAAGCTCCCGCCGAGTTCCCGCGGAGAGGATTCCATGAAATGCCGACGCTTCACCGGTTCGAGCATCTCCGCCCACTGGGGAAAGAAGACGTCGAACACCTTGTCGGCTTGGTCCGCGCGATCATGCAGTGGTCCCGCAGCTCGCCACTGGGCCTGATAGTCGGCGAGGAACCACTTCACGCGTTCTTCGGCACTGGCCGCCGCAGCCGACCTCTTGTTCCTCTTCCACGGTGTCCACATCGCACGATTCTCCACCAGGGGCGTCTGAGGTCAGCACGGCTCGCCGCCGCGAATTCGTTCCTCACCCCCGCGATGGGCGGCGTTCTCGGCGTCGGGCGGATGCGTGCGCGAGAAAAGTCCGCCCGACACGGAGTTCTCCGCCCATCGCGGAGGCAGCGGGGAGGCGGCGCGGAGGCGAGCAGCTCCGCCTCAGGCGTCGATCACGAGCGTCGGCGACAGCGCCCGCGAGACGCACGGGTACATCGTCATCGACGCGTCGTCACCGGTGAGCGAGTCGCGATGCTCGGGGATGCCGTCGAGCACGGTCACCGCGCAGGAGCCGCAGATGCCGCGCAGGCATGAGCCCTCGACGGGCACGCCCGCACTCTGCAGCGCGCCGAGCATCGAACGCTCGGCGGGCACCTCGACCGTGACGTCGCTGCCCGCGCAGACCACGGTGAACGCCTCGTTCGGCCGGAACTCGCGCGGCTTCGGCTCGAAGCGCTCCACGTGCAGACTCGCACCGCCGGGCAGGGCACTCGCGAGGTCGTCGAGCGCGTCGACGAAGCGCTGCGGCCCGCAGGCGTAGACCGCGGTGCCGGGCGCGAGGCCGGCGTAGAGCTCGGCCAGATCCAGCCGCCCGGCCTCGGTGCCGACATGGATCGTGACGCGATCGCCGAGGGCAGCGAGATCGTCCGCGAACGCGACGTCCTCGCGCCGACGCACCAGATACGTCATCCGCCAGTCGGCATCCTCGGCGGCCAGGTGCCGCGCCATCGCCAGGATCGGCGTGATGCCGATGCCCGCCGCGAGCAGGTGGTACGCCGGGGCATCCGACAGCGTGAAGAGATTGCGGGGCGGGCGCACCCACACCCGGCTCCCCACCCGCAGGAACGAGTGGATGTAGTGCGAGCCCCCGCGCGAGAACTCCTCGCGCAGCACGGCGATCCGATAGCCGTGCGCATCGGCGGGGTCGCCGCACAGCGAGTACTGGCGCTCGTGTCGCGTGATGAGCTGCACGTCGACGTGCGCCCCCGGCTGCCACGGCGGCAGCGCGGTGCCGTCGGGCGCGGCCAGGCGGATGCTGACGATCGAGGGCGTCTCACGGACGATCTCGCTCACGACGAGGGGGAGCATCCCCGCACGGGACCGCATTCAGTACAGGTTCCGGTAGGCGCCGGCCATCGCGTCGTCGATCACGTCGCCGACCGAGGGATCGAAGCCCGACATGCTCGCCCAGATCGTGCCCGAGGTCGGCACCTCCTCGGCGAGGTCCTGCATCTCGGCGTCCCAGAGACCCGCCCGCACGAGCGCCCGCCCGCAGTGCAGGTACACCTGCTCGGTGCGCACGACGATCGCGAGATCGGGAACCGCATGGTCCTGCTCGAGCATCGCCAGCAGCGAGGGGTCGTTCGTGACGGTCGCGGTGCCGTTGATGCGGAGCGTCTCGGTCATGCCCGGCACGAAGCACAGCAGTCCGATGTGTCCGTTGTCGATGATGTTGGTCATCGAGTCGGCGATCTTGTTGCCGAGCCGGTCGGGGATCACCAGCGTGCGCGGATCGAGCGCCCGCACGAAACCGGGATAGTCACCGCGCGGCGAGCTGTCGCAGTTGCCCGCGGCATCCGCGGTCGCCAGGCTGCAGAACGGCGAGTGCGCGAGGAAGGTCAGGCAGTTCTCGTCGAGGAAGTTCGTGATCTTCTGCGTGGTCGGCGCCTCGGGTTCGCCGAGCGTCGACCTGAGGTAGGCCAGATCGACGGAGGGGAAGTCGAAGCTCTCCATCCCTCCAGGCTAGCCAGGCGGATGCCGGTCGTCACCGTCGCGACGCCACAGCGTCACCCCCACCGGCTGTGCTGAGCGCCCACCCCGGCGGACGAGACGGGTGGGCGCTCATCGCGGCTCGTCCTCCGCGGAGGACGGATGCGCCGCGGGCACTCAACCGCCGATGAAGCCCTCGGCCGAGACATCGAAGCCCTCGGCCTCGCACGCTTCCCGCAGTTCGGTGCCGGCCGTGTTCCACGCGTCGGACTCGATACCCGTCGACCCGCCACCTCCGGGCGCGACAGCCGGCGCCGACTCCTTGAGAGCGGTCAGGGACTCCGAGATCGGCCCCTCCCCCGACGCCGGCACGCGATCGAGCACACGCGTCGCGAGCCCGTACCATCCCGACTTCTCCTGCTCGGTCATCCGCCCGTCGTGCACCGCTGCACCGACGTTGTGCATGATCGTCATGACGTCGCCGAAGCCCGCACACGAGTCTTCGTCGGTGCCGGCGGCGGTCTCGGCCACCGGAGCAGCGGACGTGGTCGGAGCAGCCGACGCGTCATCCGACGAGGCGTCGGCGGCGGCGCACCCGCCCGTGACGAGAACGGTCAGGACGGCGCCGGCGGCGAGGGCAGCACGAAGCGGCATTCGAGAATGGGTCATGGGCAGAGGGTAATCGAACGGCGGTCGCGACGTCGCGAGTTATCCACAGTCGGCTCCGCCCACCCCGGCGGACGAGCCGGGCCTCAGTCGCCGAAGGCGGCCAGCAGTTCCGAGAACCGATCGAGGTCTTCGGCCGACCAGCGGCTCAGCCGCTCGGCGAGGCGCGCCTCGTAGCGGGAGCGGGCGAGCGCGACCCGCTCCTGCGCGAGATCGGTGGCGACCAGCACACGGGCCCGGCGATCGTCGGGGTCGGGAACGCTCTCGACCAGTCCCAGCTGCTCGAGCTGGCGCACGTGCCGACTGACCGCCGACTTGTCGGTCTGCAGGCGCTCGATGATCGCGCCGGCCGAGGTCGCCTTGCCCGTCGCGATCGACGTGAGCACCTGGTAGCCGAGGGGCTGCAGATCCGGATGCACGGTGGTCGCCGCCTCGCGCCAGCTCACCCGGATGCGCGCGAAAAGCCGACCCAGCTCGTGCTCGACGCGCGAGACCGCCTGATCGATGTCGACGCTGCCGGGCTGCGCCGCGGGCTGCGCGGCGGACTGCGCGGCGGGCGCGCCCTCGCGGGCGGGTTCGTCGGTCGAGGCGCTCATGATCGCCAGCCTAACGGCGGCGCACGACGAAGCCCCGCCGTCGACCGCCCGGCGGGGCTTCGTGCGTCAGACCTCCGACAGCAGCCGGAAGACCTTGGATGCCGCGTGGATCTCCTCGGGTGTGAGCTCGGCGACCACCGCGCGCAGCCGCACACCGTGGTCGCGGCGCAGCTCGGCGAGCGCCGCACAGGCCGACGGCGTCGCCGTCAGCACCCGCAGGCGCCCGTCGCGCTCGTCGGGGCGGGACTCGATCAGACCGAGATCTTCGAGCATCCGCACCTGGCGGCTCACCACCGACTTGTCCATCTCGAACCGCTCCGCCAACTCGTGCGCGCTGACGGAGCCGGCTCGATCGATGAAGGTCAGCAGCTTGTAGCCGCCCACCTGCAGTTCGGGCGAGATGCGGGCGGCGGACTCCCGCCACAGCGTCCGCGTGCGGGCGAAGATGAGGTTGAGGTGCGTCTGCAGGTCACCCAGCGCGGTCTCCGCGTCGGGCGATGCGACGGCATCCGAGCCGATCATCTCAGCCCCTCGACTCCCGGCCGTCGCGTTCGAGAACGGTCGTCACCGAACCGGTCGACGGAGCAGACGGAGAGGAGGGAGAAGCGGATGCCGTGCCCGCGATGCGGATCGCACCGGTCGACATCGTCGCACCGACCTCGGCCTCGGAGACCTCGAGCACCGACTCCTCGGCCTGCTCGCGCAGCTGCTCCGCGGCATTCTTGGTCGACAGCGGCTTGTTCTTGAGGAACGCGATCGCGATGACGGCGATGACCGCGAGCGGGATGGCGATGATGAAGGCATCCGCGATGCCGTGGCCGTAGGCCCCCTCGACGATCGCGCGGATCGTGTCGGGCAGCTGACCGACCTTCGGCACGTCACCCGAGGCGAGGTGCTGCAACGCGTCGATCTCGTCCTGCGTCGACGGCACGAAGTCCTTCAGCGAGTCGGTCATGTACCCGGCGACGCTCGTCGAGAGCAGCGAGCCCATGACGGTGACGCCGATGGTGCCGGCGATCGTGCGGAAGAAGTTCACGTTCGACGAGGCCGCACCCAGCTGCTGCGGGGCGGTGTCGTTCTGCACGATGAGCGTGAGGTTCTGCATGACCATGCCGAGACCCGCGCCGAGCACGAACATGTACACGGCCACCAGCGGGAACGGGGTGTCGTAGCGCAGCGTCGACATCAGGCTCACGCCGATCGTGGTGAGCACGGAGCCCGTGAGCATCCATCCCTTCCACTTGCCGAAGCGGCTGACGAGCTGGCCGATGATGATCGACGCACCCATCTGGCCGATGATCATCGGGATCGTCATGAGACCCGATTCGGTCGGCGTGGCGCCACGGGCCAGCTGGAAGTACTGCGCGAGGAACACCGAGGTGGCGAACATGGACACGCCGATCGCGATCGACGCGATGACCGAGAGCGTGAAGGTGCGGTTGCGGAAGAGCGACATCGGCACGATCGGTTCCTTGACGAAGAACTCGACGGTGATGAACGCGGCGATCGCGACGCCGGCGATGACGGCGAGCATGATGCTCGTCGACGAGTCCCACTCGAACTGGCTGCCGCCCATCGAGACCCAGATGAGGAGGGTCGAGACGCCGACCGCGAGCAGCACGATGCCGAAGTAGTCGATCGAGACCTTGCTGTCGCGCTGCGGCTTGGGCAGGTGCAGCGTGAACTGCAGGAGCACGAGGGCGAGGAGGGCGAACGGCACGCCGACGAAGAAGTTCGAGCGCCAGCCCCACACGTCGGTGAGGAGCCCGCCGAGCAGCGGGCCGCCGATGGTGCCGAGGGCCATGATGCCGCCGACGACGCCCATGTACTTGCCGCGCTCACGCGGCGAGATGATGAGGGCGACCGCGATCATGACGAGCGACATGAGGCCACCGACGCCGATGCCCTGGATGACGCGCACCGCGATGAGCATGTTCGTGTCGGTCGAGAATCCGGCGATCACGGTGCCGGCCGTGAAGAGGATGAGCGAGATCTGCACGAGGATCTTGCGGTCGACGAGGTCGGCCAGCTTGCCCCAGATCGGGGTGGAGACGGCGGTGGCGAGCAGGCTCGCGGTGATGACCCAGGTGTACTGGGACTGCGTGCCGCCGAGGTCGGCGATGATGACCGGCATCGAGGTCGACACGACGGTGCCCGAGAGCACGGCGACGAACATGCCGACGACGAGCCCGGAGATCGCGGTGAAGACCTCGCGCGGTGAGCGCACGGTGTCGTGCGCGGGTGAAGAGATGGTTGTCACAGGGGAACGCTCCAGCGTAGAAAGTTGATAAGTGTCAACCATACGCCGTTAGTTGCAAAAGTGCAACTGTTGACGGGATGCAACCACCCGCCCTGCGATCTACCCCGCGGCCACCCCCAGGATCCGCTGCAGGGTGTCGGCGGTGACCCGACGCCGTACCGGGCCGTCCTCCACGGCGAGCTCCGCGATCGTCGTGCGTCCGCACCCCGTCGCGGCCGCGATCCGCCGCAGCGACCAGCCGCGCGAGCGCAGGTCGCGGATACGCGCGGCCGCCGCCCCGGAGTCGAGGGTCTCGGCCCGCGGCGCGACTCCGGCCGCTCGGGCGAGGCTGCGTCGATGCTCGGCCCGCGCCTCGGCGCACGAGACGCCGTCATCGCCGCGCGGGCACAGGCGCCTGTCACGGCACCCCATGAAGTAACCGTTCGGGGTGCCGTGATCGATCGGCGCCCCCTCCCCCGCCGCCCGGCGCGAGACGTAGTCGTGCACGTAGCGACGACGCGACTCTGCGCAGGTCACCGCGCCCAGACGCCGGTTCGGGCACGACTGCGGGTCGCGGCATCCGCGGGCATAGCCCCAGGGCGTGCCGTGCACCTCGCGCACACCGCCCGGCGAGACGACGACCTCGTCGACGTCGCCCGAGCGCGGCACGGGCTGATCGAGCGGCATCCGCGCCAGCCGGTAGTCGCCGCGCCGCCGCAGCGCCGCTTCGGCGCACGTGAGGATGTCGGAGTCGGGCCCCCTCGGGCACATCGCCCGGGTGCGGCATCCCGCTTCGTAACCGGCGACGCTGCCGTGCGGCGCCGACACCCAGACCGCGCGCCCGCTCATGACCGTCGGGCGGCCGGTTCGGCTCGGAGCACCCGTTCTGCCGCACCGATGATCTCGTCGACGCTGCGCCGCGCGTCGATCGCGAAACCGTTCTCATCGCCCGCGAGCGGCTCGAGGGTGTCGAGCTGCGAGTCGAGGAGCGCGAGCGGCATGAAGTGCTCGGAGCGCACCAGCATCCGCTGGGCGAGCACGCGCTTGGTGGTCTCGAGGTGCAGGAAGAACACCTCGGGCGCGTGCGCTCGCAGCACGTCGCGGTAGGCGACCTTGAGCGCGGAGCAGGCGATCACGAGCCCCGGCACGCGATGCCGGGCGATCTCCTCGCCGACGGCGTCGAGCCAGGGGGCGCGATCCTCATCTGTGAGCGGGATGCCCTGGGACATCTTCTCGACGTTGGCAGACGGATGCAGGTCGTCGGCGTCTCCGAACGGCAGCCGCAGCCGGTCGGCCAGGGCGGCACCGACGGTCGACTTGCCGGAGCCGGCGACGCCCATCACCACGATGAGCGGACGGGAGGCGGTCAACACGGTCATCACGCCTTCCCGAACTGCAGCAGCACCTTGCTCGACACCGTCGGATCGGCGGCGGTCGCGAAGGCGTCGGCGGCGGAGCGCCAGCGCTTGACGTGGCTGATCACGGGCGCGATGCGCAGCGTGCCGTCGGCGAGCGCCGCGATCACCTCGTCGATCTCGTCGTTGAAGCGGAAGGAGCCGAGGAGGTCGAGCTCGTGGGCGATCGCGAGCGCGACCTGCACGGGCTGCGGACCGCTGGGCAACAGCCCCACCATCGCGACCACGCCGCCACGGGCGGCCCCGCGGATCGCGGTGTCGAGTCCCTGCGGACTGCCGGACGACTCGATCACCACGTCGGCGTCGATCGCCGCGACATCGGCGGCATCGGGCTGCTGCAGCACGACATCGGCCCCGAGCTCCCGAGCGATGCGCAACGGGCGCTCGTGCAGATCGACGGCGGTGATGTGCCGCGCGCCTCGGGCCCGGAGCACCGCGACCGCGAGCAGTCCGATCGGCCCGCATCCGACGACGAGCGCCGAGAGGTCGGAGACGTCGCCGATCCGGTTGACGGCGTGCCAGGCGACGCTGGCGGGCTCGATGAGCGCCGCCTCCTGCAGGTCGATCCCCTCGGGGAGGGTGCGCAGCATCCGCGTGGGCATCGCGACCCGGTGCGCGAACGCGCCGTCGCGGTGCGGGAAGCGCGCGGCCGAGCCGAGGTACCCGCCGCCCGCGATGTTGGGGCGGTCGATCGGATGCCGGACGTGCTCCTGCGCCGGAGTCGCGGGATGCACGGCGACGCGCGCACCCTCCCACGGGCCGCTGCCGTCGGCGGCGGCCCGCCGGACCACGCCGACCACCTCGTGCCCGAGCACCATCGGCGCGCGCAGGATCGACTCCCCCGCGGCTCCGTGCTTCCAGTAGTGCAGGTCGGACCCGCAGATGCCGCCATAGACGATGTCGATCACGGCCTCGTCGGGGGCGGGCACGGGCTCGGCGATCGGGTCGATGCGCAGGTCGCCGGCCTCGTGGATCACGACGGCGTGGAGCGCGGCGGCCATCAGACGACCGCCGTCATTCCGCCGTCGACGAAGACGACCTGGCCCGACACGAAGCGCGAGGCGTCCGACGAGAGCCACACCACGGCACCGCCGATGTCCTCCGGCTCGCCCCAGCGCCCGACCGGGGTGCGTCCGAGCACCCAGGAGTTGAACGCGGGGTCGTCGACGAGCGCCTGCGTGAGCTCGGTGCGGATGTACCCGGGGGCCACGCCGTTGACGCGCACGCCGCTGCCCGCCCACTCCGCCGTCATCGCCTTGGTGAGGTTGCGCAGCCCGCCCTTCGCGGCGGTGTACGCCCCGATCGTCGGGCGGGCGAGGTCGGTCTGCACCGAGCAGATGTTGACGATCGCACCGCTCCCCCGCGCCACCATCGCACGGGCGGCCGTGCGCCCGACGAGGAAGGCGCTGGTGAGGTCGGTGCGGATGACGCGCTCCCAGTTCTCGAGGCTCACCTCCAGCAGCGGCTCCCGGTGCTGCAGGCCCGCGTTGTTGACGAGGATGTCGAGGGGGCCGGCGGCCTCGATCCCGCGGATGCCGTCGATCACGGCCTCCTCGGCGGTGACGTCGAAGACCGCCGTGGAGACGGCATCCGCTCCGAAGTCCCGGGCGAGGGCGTCCGCCGTCTCGCCCACCGTGGAGGTGTCGCGCCCGTGCACGACGACGTGGGCGCCGGCCTCGAGCAGCGAGCGCGCGATCGCGAGCCCGATTCCGCGGCTGGAACCGGTGACCAGGGCACGACGCCCGGTGAGGTCGAAGGGGGTGCTCATGGATGCTCCGTCCCGATCAGTAGAACTCGATGGTGTCGACGACGTTGCGCTGTGGCGTGCCGTCGAGGAGGCGGGTGGCGTTGTCGGCGAACAGCTCGGCGATGCGCCCGTCTTCTCGGGCGTCGAGCGCCGCGGTGTGCGGGCTCACCAGCACGTCGGGGTGCGACCACAGGGGGCTGTCCGACGGCAACGGCTCGACCTCGAACACGTCGAGCGCGGCGAAACCCACGGTTCCGGCGTCGAGCGCCTCGAGCAGGGCGGCCTCGTCGATCACCGTGCCGCGTCCGACGTTGACGAGCGTCGCGCCCGGGCGGAGCGCGGCGAAGAAGTCGCGGCCGACGAGGTGGTGCGTGGCATCGGTGCCGGGCAGGGTCGCCACGACCGCGTCGACCTCGGGCAGCACCTCGGCGACGTCGTCCGGGTGGATGACGCGCGAGACACCCGGAACGGATGCCCCGCTGCGCGAGGTGCCGATGACCGTGGTGCCGAGGGCGGCGAGCTGGCGTGCGACGGCCTGCCCGATGCCGCCGAGACCGAGCACGAGCACCGTCTGGTCGGCGACCTGCGACATGACCCAGCGGCCGCTCCACTCGCGCTCGCGCTGCTGGCGCTGCAGCCGGGGCAGGTGCTTGGCCCCGGCGAAGACGCCGAACACCGCGAACTCGGCGAGCGCATCGCCGTGCACACCGGCCGAGGTCGTGAAGGTCACCCGCCGCAGCTCGTCGTCGGTGAGCTGCGCGGCGCGCACCTGACCGCCACCACCGGCGGCCATCGTGTGCACCCAGCGCAGTGCCGGGTTGGCGCGCACCGTGCGGGCGAGGGCGGCGGGGTCGACGTCGGGGATGCCGTACAGCGCCTCGGCCGAGTCGATCAGCGCCTCGTAGGCGGCCTGCTGCTCGGGCGTGCGACGGAACGACGGGTCGCCGGAGAAGTCGGCGGGATGCCGCATTGGCGGCAGCAGCGTCTGATCGACGACGAGGTCGATGCGAGGCTCGCGGGCGACCAGCAGGTCGCACAGTTCGGGGGCGAGGGGCGCGGCGACGACGACGCGCAGGCGGTCGCTGGCCGTGGCGTCGCTCATCGCAGCGCCGCCACGGCTTCGGCGATCTTCTCGACCGCGGCGGTGATGGTGCCGAGGTCGGTCGCGAACGAGATGCGGAAGAAGGGCGAGCTGCCGTAGGCGGAACCCTGGATCACGGCGACGCCGGCCTGATCGAGCAGGTAGAACGTCACGTCCTGGTCGTCGGCGAGCACCTTTCCCTCGGAGGTGGTGCGGCCGATGAGTCCCGCGCAGTCGACGTAGAGGTAGAACGCGCCGTCGGGCACGAGCGGGGTGAGTCCGTCGATCGCGCGGAGACCCGCCACGGCGACGTCGCGACGCTCGCGGTACACCGGCACCGACTCGGCGATGAAGTCCTGCGGACCCTCGAGCGCGGCGGCCGCGGCGGCCTGGCTGATCGACGACGGGCACGAGGAGGTCTGCGACTGCAGCGTGTTGATGGCACCGACGAGGGCGGGGTCGCCCGCCGCATAGCCGAGGCGCCAGCCCGTCATCGCATACGACTTCGAGACGCCCGACACCACGAGCACGCGGTGGCGCAGGTCGGGGGCGACCGCGGCGAGGCTCGGGGCGGGGGTGCCCGTGAACGAGATCTCGCTGTAGATCTCGTCGGAGAGCACCGACACCGCGGGATGGCGGCGCAGCACCTCGGCGAGGGCCGACAGCTCCTCCTCGGTGTGGATCGCGCCGCTCGGGTTGCCCGGGCTGTTCAGGATCAGCCAGGTCGTGCGGTCGGTGATCGCTGCCTCGAGCTGCGCGGCCGTGACCTTGTAGCCGTTCTCGGCCGACGTCGGCACGATCACGGGGGTTCCCTCGTTCGCGCGCACCATGTCGGGGTACGACACCCAGTACGGCGCGGGGATGAGCACCTCGTCGCCGGCATCCACCGTCGCCATGAGCGCGAGGAAGATGACCTGCTTGCCTCCGCCGCCGACCGTGATCTCGGCATCCGAGTACTCGATGCCGTGCGTGCGCTGCAGCGCACCGCGGATCGCCCGGCGTAGCCGGGGCGTCCCGTTCACGGGCGTGTACTTGGTCTCGCCGGCCTCGATGGCCGCGATCGCGGCCTGCTTGATGTGCGCGGGGGTGTCGAAGTCGGGCTCGCCGACGGTGAGGTCGAGGATGCTGCGCCCCTGACCCTTCAGCTCGCGCACGCGTGCCGCGGCCGCCGTGCTGGGCGAGGGCTTGATGCGTCCGAGGCGCTCGGCGGCGCGGAACGACGACGCGGGGGTCTCGGTGCTGGCGGTCACGATGCGTCCTCGATGTCCGAGGTGAGGCCCTTGGCCTTGAGCACCGCGGTGAGGTTGCACAGCTCGATGGTCGTGCCGCCGGCCCAGTACTTCGTGATGAGCTCGGCCTCGTGCGCGTCGCGCGCCGCCGACAGCTCGGCCGCCTCGCGCACCTCTTCGCGGCGCACGACGACGATGCCGTCGGCGTCGCCCTTGACGATGTCGCCGGGGCGGATCAGCTCGCCCGCGAAGACGACGGGCTGGTTGAGCGCCCCGAGGGTCTCCTTGACCGTGCCCTTGATCGAGACGCTGCCCGAGAAGACGGGCAGGCCCAGCTCGCGCAGCTCCTGCGTGTCGCGTACACCGGCGTCGGTCACCAGCGCCGCGATGCCCTTGGCCTTGCAGGCGTTGCCGAGCACATCGCCGAACATGCCGGCCTCGGCGAACTCGCCCGCCGAGACGATGAGCACGTCGCCGGGCTGCGCGTAGTGGATGGCGACCTGCAGCATGAGGTTGTCGCGCGGGGCGCAGACGACCGTGAACGCCGAGCCGACGAACGACATGTCTCGGTCGATGGGCGTGATGTTCGAGTTCAGTGCGCCGCGGCGGCCCTGGGCCTCGTGGATGGTCGCGGCGGTGAATTCGCCCAGACGGGCGATGTCGGATGCCTCGGCGCGCTCGATCTTGGTGGTGACGTGAACCATGGTGTCGTTCCTCTTTACTCTGCGTTCTCGTTTACTCGGCGCTCGCGGCGGTCGCTGCGGACTGCACGAGCTCGGCGTCGCGGCGGTCGAAGGTGAGTCCTCCGGGCACCTGGAAGGTGGGCATGAGCTCGATGAGCCCGATGTTCACGTGCGAGGGGGCGTCGACCGCGTAGTCGATGGCCGCGACGATGTCGTCGACCGTGAGCGACTCGAAGCCCTCGTAGTAGGTCGCCCAGGCGGCGGCATCTGTCTCGGGCGTGCCGCCCAGGTTGCGCGAGAAGATCTCGGTCTCGATGCGGCCCGGGCTCAGCTCGGTGACGCGCACCCGCTTGCCGAGGGCGTCGTTGCGCAGCTGGCGCGACAGCTGGTGCACGGCGGCCTTGGTCGCGTGATAGGCCGTGTGGCCGAAGAAGTTGTAGTGCCCGGCGATCGACGAGATGTTGAGCACGTGGCCGCGGTCGCGCTCGACCATGCCCGGGTAGAGCAGGCGCAGGATCTGCATGACCGCCGTGAGGTTGACCTCGACGAGGTCGTCGAGGTCGTCGGCCGAGGCGTCGAGGATGTTGCCCGCGCGGCTGACGCCGGCGCTGTTGAGCACGATGTCGGCTTCGACCCCGTCGAGCGCACGCGTGAGGGCGGCGGTGTCGCGCACGTCGAGCGCGTGGGTGATCACGCCCTTCTCGGCGAGGGCCGCCAGCCTCTGCTCGTCGCGGGCGATCGCGTGCACGGTGAGACCCTTCGCGAGGAAGAGGTCGATCGCGCCGCGGCCCACGCCGCTCGTCGCGCCGGTGACGACGGCGGTGCGGTAGTCGGAGAAAGTCATAGGAGGGTCCTTCCGGTGGTGGCTGTGGAGAGGGCGTCCAGCGCGTCGAAGACGGAGCGGACGCGAAGGCGGAGCGCTTCGAGCTCGACGAGCTCGGCGCGGGCACGGGCCGCGGCATCGGATGCCGAGAGCCGCCGGAAGCGGAGGTGCTGCCCCGGGCGCACCTGGGCGAGCACATCGAGCGAGCCGGAGGTGACGACCGCGAGCACCGGGTACCCGGCGGTGACGCCCCGCCCGCGGTGCAGCACGAGCAGTTCGTCGCCCGGCGGAACCTCGACCGCCCCCACGGGAACGCCGCGCGAGAGCACCTCGCCGTGCGTCCGCCGCTCGGGCAGCGGCCCGGTCATGCGCAGTCCGATGTGGTTGCTCTTCGGGGTGACCAGATAGGGCTGGGCGAACAGTCGGTCGGCGGTACCCGCGAAGTCGTCGAGGTCGGGGCCGTCGGTGACGTCGACGATGAAGCCCGTGGGCAGTCGCGGCACGTCGAGGTCGTAGAGCTCGGCCGTGAAGTGCGCGTTGAAGACCGGTGCCGTGGCGGTGCGCAGCGCGATCCGCTCGCCGACCACGAGGCGCCCGCCGAAGCCGAGCACCGAGTCGGGAGCGCAGCTGCCGAGCAGCTGCGGCACGTCGAACGACCCGCGCACCGCGAGGTAGGAGCGCAACCCGCCCTGGATCTGCCGCAGGGCGATCGCCTCGCCCGCGCGCACCGAGACCGGCTGGTTCGCGGGCCGGCCGACGCCGTCGACGGTGAGGTGCCCGTCGGCGCCCGAGACCGCGATGAGGATGTCGATGTCGGCGACGAACTCGGCGTCGAGGGCGGTGATCTCGAGCACCGGGGCGGCCTCGGGGTTGCCGACGAGGATGTTCGCGATCCGGGCCGAGCGCTGATCGAGGGCGCCGTTGACCGGCACCCCGAAGCGGGGACCCCGGCGACGGCCGAGGTCGGTCACCTGGGTGGATCCGGCCTCGATGACCGTCAGCGCCCCGGCCTTCACCGCATGCGCGTTCCCCGCCCCGGCGTTCACAGCGCCACCATCCGGGTGCCGAGCAGGGCGTCGTACTCCGCCTGATCGATCGCGCGGAAGCGGATCAGGTCGCCGGGCTCGTAGGGCACGAACGGTTCGGCCGCGAGGTCGAGCACGACGAGCGGCGTGCGCCCGATGAGCGGCCAGCCGCCGGGGGCCGCGGCCGGGGTGATCGTCGCCTGGCGTCCGGCGACCGACACCACGCCCTGCGGCACGTGCGCCCGCGGGCTCGCGAGACGCGGAACGGGCAGGGGGAACGGCGGGCCGTCGAGCATGGGCGAGCCGCCGGGAGCACCGAGGCAGCGCACCACGTACGTCGGTTCGGAGTGCAGGCGGATGACGTCGGCGACGCTGAGGCCCTGGGCATCGGCGACGGTGCGGAGGTCGAGCTCGCCGTCGGTGTCGTAGAGCACCGGCACGTCGAAGGTGCGCGGGCTGTCGGTGAGCGGGCGGTCGTGATCGAGGCTGTCGACCACGTGCGCGAGGTACTCGCCGAGGCGCTCGAGCGACACCTCGGCGGGATCGATCTCGATCAGCGCCGCGTCGTAGGTGGGGATGACGCACTCGACGCCGGGCACGTGGGCCGCGTCGACGAAACGGGCCAGGTGGTGCACGAGGCGCCAGCCCGCTTCGCGGTCGGCGAGGGTGCTGGCGACGCGCAGCGCGGAGTTGCCGCTGGGCGAGATGACGACGGATGCCGATGACATGGGGGCGCTCACTCCAGCCAGTCCGCGAGCGGGGCGATCTCGACGCCCGCCGATTCGAGGCCCGCGCGGATCTGACGGGCGAGCTCCACCGCGCCGTCGGTGTCTCCGTGCACGAGCACCGTGTCGCAGGCGACGGGGATGAGCACGCCGTTACGGCTCTCGATCACGCCGTCGACGACCATCCGCACGGTGCGCCGACGGATCTCCTCGGCGTCGTGGATCACGGCGCCCGGCTCGGTGCGGCGCACCAGGGTGCCGTCGTCCTCGTAGGCGCGGTCGGCGATGCCGACGATGCCCACGCGCAGACCCGCGGCCCGGGCGGCGTCGGCGAGCTTGCCGTCCTGGGCGAGCACGATGAGCTCGGGGTCGAGGCGCGCGGCGGCGGTGGCGACGGCATCCGCGTAGTCCTCGCGCACCGCGACGAGGTTGCCGAGCCGGCCGTGCGGGGCGAGATGGGTGACCTGTGTGCCGTGGAAGGCGGCGATCGCCTGCAGCGCACCGAACTGGTAGAGCACGTCGGTGCGCACCTCGTCGGCCGTGAGGCCCATGTCGCGACGCCCGAAGCCCTGCAGATCCGGGAAGGAGGGGTGGGCGCCGATGCCGACGCCGCGCTGCACGCAGGCGCGGACGGTCTCGTCCATGATCTGCGAGTCGCCGGCGTGGAAGCCGCACGCGATGTTGGCCGAGGTGAGCACGTCGAGGAGGGCGGCGTCGTCGCCCATCCGCCACGGGCCGAAGCCCTCACCCAGGTCAGCGACCAGGTCGATCCTGCGGGTCATCGCCAGCTCCTCTCGTCGTCGATTCCGCCGTCGGGAAAAGGCTAGGACGGTCGGCACCGGAGGGTGCAGGATCGTGCCGCTTCCGTGCCGGATACCTCGCTCGAATCCCGTGATTATCGGGCATCCGGTTCGGTCGATTGGCAAAATCCGTGCCAGCAATGGGTACCGATCACGACGCCGCTTAGCTACCATCGAGCCATGGCCGTTCCCGCCCGCCGCGTGCAGCGCCGCGTCACCCTCACCGAGATCGCCGAGGCGCTCGGCGTCGCCCCCTCGACGGTCTCGCGCGCCCTCTCAAACCCCAACCGCGTGAGCCCGGCGATGTACGAGCGCATCACCAGCAAGGCGCAGGAGATGGGCTACACCTCGGCGCTCCTGCCCGCCGCCGAGAACCGCCTCGCGCGCGGCACGATCGCGCTCGTGCTCCCGAACCTCACCAACCCGTTCAACCTCGACGTGACCCGGGGCGCTCAGGCGCAGATCCGGGCGGCGAGCTACCTGCACCTGCTCGTCAGCACCGAGGAGTCGTTGCCGATGGAGGAGCAGTGGCTGCGCGAGCTCGCCCGCACCGTCGACGGCATCGTCGTGTCATCGCCGCGCATCGATGACGAGGCCCTGCGCGCGGTCGCGCAGATCGCGCCGACCGTGGTGATCAACCGCCAGTCCCCCGGGCTCTCCGGCGTCGTGATCGACACCCCCGCCGGCCTCGCGCAGGCGGTGCACTACCTGCACTCGCTCGGACACACCCGCATCGCCTACGTGCGCGGCCCGCACGGCTCCTGGACCGACGGCACGCGCTTCGACGCGATCACGGCTGCCGCCGAGGAGGACGGCGTCGACCTCGTCGCCGTCGGCCGCTACCACGTGACCCTCGCGAACGGGGCGGCCGCAGCGGATGCCGTCGTGCTCACCCGCGCGACCGCCTGCATCTTCTTCAACGATGTGCTCGCGATCGGGGCGCTCGACCGGTTCCGCCAGCTCGGCGTCTCGATCCCCGACGACCTCAGCGTGGTCGGCTGCGACGACATCTTCGGCTCGTCGTTCTCGCACCCGCCGCTGACCACCGTCACGTCGCCGGGTGAGAGCGCCGGTCGCGCCGCGGTCGACATGCTGATCGGCCGCTTCGCGACCCGCGATCGCTCCGACCGCATCGACCACATCTCGGCGCACCTCACGGTGCGGGCATCCACCGGCCCCCGCAAGGCCTGACGCCCGCTCCCTCCCCCTCCGCCTTCTCTCCGCGAGGGGTCAAGACACGCCCTGAACGGATGCCGCGTTGCGGCGTGTCCTGACCCCTCACGGCTTCCCGGTGAGCACGAAGGGCCCGGGATGCCGAAGCATCCCGGGCCCTCGAGGCATCCGTCGTCAGGGGACGAGGATCGACGCGGTGACCGCGTCCTTCTCCTTCTGGGTCTGCTGCACGTCGTCGACCTCGTCGAGCGAGTAGCGACGGGTCTCCTTCGCGGTGAGCGCCGCGATCACGGCGATCGCCATGAGTCCCAGTCCGAGGAGGGCCGGTCCGAACCAGTTCTGCAGGTCTTCTCCGGCGAGCGCCGTGGAGGCCACCGGGCCGATGGCACCGGCGATCGCGAAGCCGATCTGCGTGCCGACCGCGAGACCCGAGACGCGAACGCGGTTCGGGAACATCTCGGCGAAGAACGCGGGCCACGCGGCGTTGGCCGTGGAGTAGAAGAACCCGTTGCAGAGGATGCCGAGGGTGAAGATCAGCGGCCAGTTGCCCTCGCTGATCGCCCACAGGTACGGCATGGTCGTGACGCCGGCGCCCACGGCTCCGATGATGAAGACCGTCTTACGGCCGATGAGGTCGGAGATGTACCCGGCGAACGGCGTGTAGAGCAGGGCGAGCAGGCTGGCGAGCACGGGCACCCACAGCATGGTCGACTTGTCGAGGCCGTATCCGGTGGTCGCGAAGGCGACCGAGAACGTGGCGAACAGGTAGCTGACGCCGGCGATCATGGCGCAGGCGGCGACGCGGATGATCGTGCGCCAGTGGAAGCGCAGCACCTGCTTGATCGGCGGCAGCTGCGCCTTGATCGCCTGGGTCTCGACGAACGACGGCGGCTCTTCGAGGTTGCGGCGGATGAGGTACGCGACCACGACGACGACGGCCGAGAGCCAGAACGGGATGCGCCAGGCCCAGCCGAGCAGGTCTTCGGTCGGCAGCGCCGCGAAGGGGATGAAGACGGCGGTCGCGAGCAGGCCACCCGAGGCGGAACCGCTCGTGACGAAGCTCGTCGTGAAGCCGCGGCGGTTGTCGGACGCGTGCTCGAGGCTCATCGAGATCGCGCTGGCCTGCTCGCCCGAGACCGACAGGCCCTGGATGATGCGGATGACCACCAGCAGGATCGGGGCGAGGACGCCGATCTGCTCGAAGGTCGGCAGGCAGCCGATGATGAACGTGCAGATGCCGATGCCGAACAGCGTCAGCATCATGACGAACTTACGGCCGAAGCGGTCGCCGAGCGGGCCGAGGATGAAGGCGCCGAGCGGGCGGACCACGTAGCCGACCGCGAGCGTCATCATGCTGAGCAGCACGCGCACACCCTCGGGGAGCTCAGGGGGGAAGAACAGCTGATTGAGCACGAGCGCTGCGGCCGTGCCGTAGACGGCGAAGTCGTAGTACTCCAGGGTCGTACCGACCCAGGAAGCGATGGCCGCCTTCGCGGGCGTCTTCTTGGGAATTGCAGTATTCGTCATTTCGCCTCCATTGGCGGACTCTCAACAGGTACCACGATCGAGCGTCAGGCGCCGATGTCGGGGGTGCGCGGGTCCGCTAGCTGATTCATGGGCGGCGCTTTCGCTCGCTTGAGGGAACTGTATGGATCGCCGATCCGACAAGACAAGCGATGTGCCACAGATGTGCCACGCGTTCCTTGTGATACCGCGCTTTTTCGATGGGTGCGTCATGTGATCGTCACGAACTTGCCACGAGATTTGCCAAGGATTGCCCGCTCTCAACCCCGCGTCAGAGGCGGCCGCGGGAGCCGAGACGTTACGCTCCAACCGCTACAGCCGACGGGGAGGGTCGCTTCATGAACGCAGCACCGGGATGGTACGACGCGGGCACGCCGGGGCGTGTGCGCTGGTGGGACGGCACGCAGTGGACGGCGCACGAGGCGGATGCTCCGGCTGCCGTCGCGGCATCCGCACCGTCCGTCGGGCCGACGTCGGCGACCTCTGCCGGCCCCCTGCCCGGCTGGTACGTCACTCCCGCGGGCCCCGCCCGCTGGTGGGACGGGACGAAGTGGACGGCCCTGCGTACGAAGAAGGACGGCTCGCACGGCGCCGACTGGGCGAACACCGAGCAGCCCGCCTTCGCCTGGGCGATCGGCGCGATCTTCGCCGGACTCGGCGCCGTACAGCTCTCGCTCGGGCTCTCGGCGCCGAGCGCCTCCTTCGGAGGGTTCCCGACGCTGCTCCTCGCCATGTTGTGGTTCGCGATCGCGATCCAGACGAGCGCGGTGCTGCGCATCCCCGCGCCGACGAGCGCACCGCTCGTGCTCGACGTCTTCCGTCCGCTCCCGGGCGAACAGGAGGGAGCGGGGGCCGGCTGGTACCCGATCTCCGGCACCACTTCGCGCTGGTGGACGGGCGCCCGCTGGAGCTACTACACGCATACACGGTTCGGCATCCGCCCCACCTTCCACGCCCCGCAGGCACGGGCGGCCCTGCGCTGGCTCGGCATCGGGGTGTTCGCCCTCGCCGCAATCGCCCTCGCCATCGGCGTCTTCTTCATCATCGTCGGAGTGAACAACCCGGCCGACTACACGTCGTCCGTCATCGGATGGGTCACCGCGGTCGGAAGCGTGATCTTCGCGCTCCTCGGAGTCGTGGTGCTCGCCATGACGAACCACCAGACCCGCCTTCTCTTCCCGCCGAGCGATCCGCCGCGGATCTGACGTCGGAGGCGGGCCGGGTCACGCCTCCGACGCGGACAGCTCGTCGCGGAGCAGCGCCGCCCCCGCGCTGAGCGCGCTGAGCTTGCCGAGGGCGACGTCGCGCGGCAGGGGCGCCATGCCGCAGTTCGTGCTCGGCACGAGCTTGTCGGCGTCGACGAACGCGAGCGCGTCGCGCAGCGTGTCGGCGACCTGCTCGGGCGTCTCGACCGTCGTGCTCGACACGTCGATCGCGCCGAGCATGACCTTCTTGCCGCGGATGAGCTCGATGAGGTCGAGCGGCACGTGCGAGTTCGCCCGCTCGAGCGACACCGTGTCGATGATCGACTGCTGCAGCAGCGGGAACGACTCCTCGTACTGGCGCCACTCCGATCCGAGCGTGGCCTTCCAGTCGTTGTTGGCCTTGATGCCGTAGCCGTAGCAGATGTGCACGACGGTCTCGGCGCGCAGTCCCTCGGCGGCCCGCTCGAGCGTCGCGACGCCCCAGTCCTTAAGCTCGTCGAAGAACACGTTGAAGGCGGGCTCGTCGAACTGGATGACGTCGACGCCGGCGGCCTCGAGCTCCCGCGCCTCCTGGTTGAGGATCGTCGCGAACTCCCAGGCCAGCTTCTCGCGGCTCCGGTAGTGGCGGTCCGAGAGCGTGTCGATCATCGTCATCGGGCCGGGCAGGGCCCACTTGATCGGCTGATCGGTCTGCTGGCGGAGGAAGCGCGCGTCGTCGACGAACACCGGCTTCTCGCGGCTCACGGCGCCGACGACGGTCGGCACGCTCGCGTCGTAGCGATCGCGGATGCGGACCGTCTCGCGCTGATCGAAGTCGACGCCGCTGAGGTGCTCGATGAACGTCGTGACGAAGTGCTGGCGGGTCTGCTCGCCGTCGCTGATCACGTCGATGCCGCGTCGGGCCTGTTCCTGCACGGCGCTGCGCAGGGCGTCCTGCTTGCCCTCGGCCAGGGCATCGCCCTCGAGCTTCCAGGGCGACCAGAGGGTTTCGGGCTGCGCGAGCCAGGAGGGCTTCGGAAGGCTGCCGACGATCGAGGTGGGGAGAAGCGTGTTCATATCGGGTGATGCTCCGCGGCTCACGCGGCCGCAACCGGGTAGCCGGCGGCCCACTGGGCGAGCACCTCGCCATGCGGCTTCATGAAGTGCTCCTCGGTGTGCTTGCCCTGCGCGAGCGCGAGCTGGCTGCGTTCCTCGCGGTCGTAGGCGATCTGCGTCGACGAGTAGTCGTTCTGACCGAGGCTCGGCCGGTAGATGCTGGCCGCCGCCGAGTTCGCGTTGTAGATCTCGGGACGGTAGATCTTCTGGAACGTCTCCATGGTCGCGATGGTGCCGCTCAACTGAAGGTTCGTGTAGTCGTTCAGCAGGTCGCCCTCGAAGTAGAACGCCAGCGGCGCCACGCTTCCGGGAGGCATGAAGTACCGCACCTGCAGACCCATCCGCCCGAAGTACTCGTCGGTCAGGGAGTGGTCGTCCTGCAGGTACTCGACGCCGAGCACCGGGTGGTGGTTCTCGGAGCGGCGGTACTCCTTGCTCGTCGAGACGCTGATGCAGATGACCGGGGAGGTCGTGAAGCGCTCCCGGTAGGCATCCGAGGCGAGGAAGCGGCGGAAGAGCTTGCCGTGCAGACCGCCGAAGTCGTCGGGCAGCGTGAACGTGCCCGCCGCCTCGGTCACGGCCGGCAGCAGCACGCTGAAGTCGTAGTCGCGCACGTAGGACGAGAAGTTGTTGCCCACGATCCCGTGGTGGCGGCGGCCGGTGAGGCGATCGACGATCTGGATGTCGAGCACCTCGAGCAGCGGGAACCGCTGGTCCTCTCCCTCGGCCTCGAACTCCAGCCCAGCCGAGATGATCTCGAGCTCGAGCGTGTAGCGGTCGCGGGCCGGGTTGTCCCAGTGGGCGAGGTCGTTGAACCGTCGGTCGATCATCGTGAGCGCGTTGCGCAGGTTCTGCTGACGGTGCTCGCCGCGCGCGAGGTTCGCGAAGTTCGTCGTGATGCGCGAGTCTTCCGACGGCGAGTAGTCCTCGTCGAAGCGCGTGGTGGTGATGTGGAACGTGAAGTCGTTCGCCATGGGAGGCCCATCTGCTGGATGATCGGCCGAGAGGCCGGGGAAGTCTGTAGCTCCATCGTGCAACCAGACACCGGTTATCAGGTAACTTGCCTGGCCTATGCATCCATATAGGCTCTCCCTATGGCTCGCTCGTCCAGCGGAATCACCCTCCAGCAGCTCCAGTACTTCGTCGAGGTCGCGGCGGAGGGCTCGATCAGTGCGGCCGCCGACCTGCTCTACGTCTCGCAGCCCACCATGTCGGCCGCGATGAAAGACCTCGAGTCGCGGGCGGGGCGCACGCTCCTGCTGCGATCGGCGCGCGGCGTGACGCTCACCACCGACGGCGCGGAGTTCCTCGGTTACGCACGGCAGGTCACCGAGCAGGTGGAACTGCTCGAGCAGCGCTACCTCGGCCGGCCGCCGTCCAGGCGCCTGCTCGGCGTCTCGGCGCAGCACTACTCGTTCGTGATCGACGCGTTCGTGCGGATGGTCAAGACCAGCGGCGCCGCGGAGTACGAGTTCTCACTGCGCGAGACGCGCACGTGGGACATCATCGAAGACGTCCGCACGCTGCGCAGCGAGATCGGCATCCTGTATCGCAACGACTTCAACCGCAGCGTCATCGACAAGCTGCTGCGCGACTCGGGGCTCGCGTTCCGCCCGCTCTTCCTCGCCGACCCGCACATCTTCATCTCGCGCAAGAACCCGCTGGCCGCCCGCGAGCGCGTCACGCTCGACGACCTCGCCGGGTTCCCGCGGCTCACCTTCGACCAGGGCGCGAACAACTCGTTCTACTTCGCGGAGGAGATCCTCTCCACCCTGTCGACCCCGCAGGAGATCCGCGTCTCGGATCGCGCCACCATCTTCAACCTCATGATCGGCCTCGACGGCTACACGATCTCGACCGGAATCATCAGCGACGACCTCGACCCCTCCATCGCCGCGATCCCGCTCGACGTCGACGAGCGCATCGAGATCGGATGGATCGGCCACTCGGCCATCCCGCTCACCGAACAGGCGCAGCGGTATCTCGAAGAGCTGCGGGCCGTGGTCTCGGACTTCGGGGTGGAGTTGATCGACTGATCTTCCTGATCGGCGTCACGATCGACCGCCGCGGCGGTATAAAAGGTAAGTCGTCAAAGACCCGTCCGGCGCTCCCCGCCGGGCCTCTGCGGGCCCCATCCCGGCAGGGAAATCCCTCCCATCGAAAGGGGGAGCGGCGGCGCCGCTCCCCCTTTCGTCTTTCTGTGATGCATTCGACCGATCCGCGTCACGAACTGCGACAACGCGGGTTCCTATAGTGACGGTTCTGCCGTCGCGGTCTCCCCAGATCGCGCCCGGTGTCCTCCCCGTCACCGGGCACGCGGGGAGGAGCGCACCCCTCGCGCTCCTCCCCGTTCTTCCCTGCGGCCACTGCCCCGTACGGCAGCTGGCGGTCAGAACGACGGCGACGAGCGCCGTCGAGCACGGGCAACCACCGTCAACGCGTGCTGCGCGGCGTTGTACCCGCACATGCCGTGTACCCCCGGACCCGGCGGCGTCGCTGCAGAGCAGAGGTACACACCGGGGATGCCGACGTCGTAGGGCGAGAGGGGTACTGCGGCTCCGAACAAGAGCTGCCAGACGTTCTTCGCTCCGGTGAGGATGTCGCCGCCGACGAAGTTGGCGTTCGCACCCGCGAGGGCCTGTGGAGCATGGCTGCGTTGCGCCACGATCCGCTGCCGGAACCCCGGGGCGAATCGCTCGATCTGCTGGATGATCAGCTCCGTCGCATCACCCGTGTAGTCGTGAGGGACGTGCGCATACGCATAGACGGGCGCCAGTTCTCCGCTGCGGCGGCCCGGGTCGGCCACATCCTGCTGGCCCACGAGCACGAATGGACGATCCGGCATCCGGCCACGGGCGATCTGGCGTTCCGCGCGTGCGATCTCGGATGCTGAACCGCCGACGTGCACCGTTCCAGCGCGCGAGACCGCCGCATGCTCCCAGGGCACCCCGCCATCGACGACGAAATCGACTTTGAAAGCAGACGGCCCGCTGCGGAAGCGGCGGAGGCGCTTTCTCCTGCGGAGAGGGAGGGCGCTCCCGACGATGCCCTCCACCTGCTCGGGGTGGACATCGAGCAGGAGCAGATCGTGAGGGGGCAGGTCCGCGCGATCGCGCACCCTGCATCCGCTGATGAATCTCACGCCCCTCGATCGAAGCGAGGCGACGATCCCATCGGTGAGCCTCGACGTACCTCCCACGACGACGGGCCATCCGACGCCATGCGCCGCCGTCAGCAACGCTGCAGCGACCGCACCGGAGAACGGGCGGGAGAAAGGCTGGAATGCATGCGCCGCGACCCCCGCGTACAGAGCTCCGGCGGCTTCCGTGCGCAGGAGGCGCGCGATCACGCTGGGCGGAGTTGCCGCCACCAGGCCGAACCGGGCGAACAGAAACGGATGCTTCGGCACATGCATGGGCGGCGCGAACAGATCCTGTACGAGGTCGTCGAATCTGCGTGACGGGTGGCCGAACATGCGGCGCCATGCGCCACCGCCGCGGCCGAGGTCGTGTGCGGTCATCTCCACCGACTGATAGAGAAACGCCGCCCCTCCGCCCTCGAGCGGATGGGCGCACTCGATGGGCGCGCGCGCCCACCTCACCTCCGGAGCGATCTCCGCGAGCGACGGCGATACCAGAGCCAGCGGATGCACTGCCGCACAGTGATCCTGCACTGTTCCGGCGATCAGTGGCTCGGATGCCTGTGCTCCGCCACCCAGAACGTCGTTCGCCTCGTAAACGGTCACGTCATAGCCGGCGGCATTGAGCACGTGCGCCGCTGCGAGCCCGTTCGGTCCACTGCCGACCACGATGGCGACACCTTCCGTTGCCGTAGCCATTCGACTGCGCCCTTCTGAGAGTGAAAGAGAGGTAGGGCGGGAACCCGAGAGTTCCCGCCCTACCGTGGGATGGTGCGAGGGGATTACTCCGCCTCGACCTCCCGGTTCTTGCGACGCCCGAGCACCGCAGCCAGCAGGCCGAGCACGGTCAGTGCGGTTGCACCGATACCGATCCCCATGGCCGTCGCTGCGTCGCCACCGGTGATCGCGAGCGAGCCGTCGGACTTGCTCGAACCACCGTTGCTCGACGACTGCGAGGACGGGTTCTCGTCGCTACCGGCCGAAGCCGACGCGTTCGAGTCCGAGCTCGCGGACGCTTCGGTGTTCACAGCCGGGTCAGCCTTCGCCGAAGCGGAAGCCGATGCGGAAGCCGATGCGGAAGCCGACGCGGCAGCGTTCACGTTCGCGGACGGGTCCGCCGATGCGTCAGCATCGGTGGTCGCGTTGAACTCGACAGATGCGTCCACAGACGAGTCCGCGGTTGCGGCGGCCTGGGCAGCGGTCGAAGCATCGGCGTTT